>JBBIND010000006.1:0-96203 GCA_037444075.1 Acidobacteriota bacterium
ACCTGAGTCAACACTCCGCCGACGCGGACCGCGTCGTCCGCGTGTTCGTTTCCTCCACCTTCCGGGACATGATCGAGGACCAGAACGAGTTGATGGCGCACGCGTGGCCGGCCCTGCGCAAGCTCTGCCGCGGCCGCGCCGTGGAGTTCGTGGAAGTGGATCTGCGCTGGGGCGTGACCGAGGAGCAGTCGCAGCGCAAAGAAACGGTGCGCCACTGCCTGGCGGAAATCAAGCGCTGCCGCCCGTACTTCATCGGGCTGTTGGGCCAACGCTATGGCTGGGTGCCTGAACCAGAGGCCTTTTCTCCGGCACTGCTGGAAGAAGAAGCCTGGCTGCACAAGGAAGTGGCCAGGCGCAGCGTGACGGAGATCGAAATTCTGCACGGCGTGCTGAGAGACCCGGACATGGCGCCGCGCCCCTTCTTCTACTTCCGCGATCCGCAATACGCCGAGGCCCGCGGCGGCGGCTACCTGCCGGATGAGGCCACGCGGCCGACCCGCCCTCTCCCAAGGTGAGAGCCGTCATCGAGCAAATAATGCGCGACCCATCCGCGGCTCAAGATATCCTTGCCCGGCTCGCACAGGAAGATCTGGAACTGTTCATGGAGGTGATTCGCTGGGTTCAGAGCCAGGAGGAGAGCTGATGTAATCCAGACCGCCCGCCGCTAAAGGCCAGCCCGCGTTCCCGGCGCACCCCCCGCGGACCACCGGCAACACGCAGCGTCCGCTTCAACTTGCGCACGCCTGCATGTGGCGTAAACTTCAGTTTGCGCCTGCGGGCATGTGCGTAAGCTCCAGCTTCCGCATGCCTGCAAGTGGCGTAAACTTCAGTTTGCGCCTGCGGACATGTGCGTAAGCTCCAGTTTCCGCATGCCTGCACGCAGCGTAAGCTTCAAGGCTGATCTGCGAGAGGCCCGGATCCGCGATGCTAAGATAAGGTTAGTTTTCCCTGTAACTTCATGAACACATTCAATCTAAGGCGCCAGGCGCTGCTCGATGCGCTCAAGAGCCGTGTTCTCGTGCTCGACGGAGCCATGGGCACCATGCTCCAGCGCCATCACCTCACCGCCGAGGATTTCGGAGGACCTCACTGGGAAGGCTGCAACGAACGGCTCGTGGTCAGCCGGCCCGATGTGATTGCGGGGATCCACCGGGCGTATTTTCAGGCGGGCGCCGATATTGTCGAGTCCAACAGCTTCGGCTCCAACCGCATCGTGTTGGCCGACTACGGCCTGGCGGATCAGGCGCGTGAACTCAGCCGCGAGGCGGCGCGCCTGGCGCGCGGCGTGGCGGACGAATTCGAGTCGCCTGCCAGACCCCGGTTTGTGGCCGGCGCCATGGGCCCCACCAACAAGGCCATCACCGTCACCGGCGGCGTCACATTTGAACAACTGAGAGACGCCTACTACGAACAGGCGGCAGGGTTGATGGAAGGCGGCGCGGATTTCCTCCTGATCGAAACCTGCCAGGACACGCGGAACGTCAAAGCCGGCGTGCTCGGCGTGGCCAGGTTGCGCCGCGAGACCGGGCTGGACATCCCGCTGATGGTCTCCTGCACCATCGAGCCGACCGGAACCATGCTGGCGGGGCAGAGCGCGGAGGCTTTCTGGGTCTCCCTGGCGCACGCGGGGCTTCTGGCAGTGGGCCTGAATTGCGCCACCGGGCCGGAGTTCATGACGGACCACATCCGCGGCCTGCACGAAATCAGCCACGCCCACATCAGCTGCTATCCCAACGCGGGCCTTCCGGACGAGGACGGCTGCTACGGGGAGACTCCGGAAACGCTGGCGGCGCAACTCGAGCGGTTCATCAGCCACGGCTGGCTGAACTTCGTTGGCGGCTGTTGCGGCACCACTCCGGAGCACATTGCGGCCATCGCCGCCACCGTGCAAGGGCGCAAGCCGCGCCAGGCGCGGCAGCCTTCCGGACGCACCTACTATTCCGGCATCGATCTCGTGGAAGCGGACCCTACCAGCCGGCCACTGCTGGTGGGCGAGCGGACGAACGTCATCGGTTCGCGCCTGTTCAAGAACCTCATCGCTGAAGGCAAGTGGGAAGAGGCGAGCGAAATCGCGCGCCGGCAGGTGCGCAACGGAGCGCACATCATCGACGTCTGCCTGCAATCCAGCGAGCGCGATGAAATCGCCGACGTGAGCACTTTCTACGAGCGCCTGATCCGCAAGATCAAAGCCCCGGTGATGATCGATACCACCGACCCGCAGGCGGTCGAGCTGGCCCTCACCTACTGCCAGGGCAAGAGCATCATCAACTCCATCAACCTCGAAGACGGCGAGGAGAAGTTCCGTCAGGTTTGCCCGCTCGTCACGGCTTACGGCGCCGCGGTGGTGGTGGGATGCATCGACGAAGACCCCGAACAGGCTCAAGCCTTCACGCGCGAGCGCAAGCTGGCCGTCGCCCGGCGCTCGGTGGAACTGCTCACCGGCGAGTACGGCATACCGCTCGAGGACATCATCATTGACCCATTGGTGTTCCCTTGCGCCACCGGCGACGCTGCCTACATCGGCGGGGCTGTGGAGACGATCGAGGCAGTCCGATTGATAAAAGATTCCTTGCCGGGAGTGAAGACCCTGCTGGGGATCTCCAACGTCTCTTTCGGCTTGCCCGCGGCTGCCCGCGAAACACTCAACTCCGTTTTCCTCTACCACTGCACGAAAGCCGGCCTCGATTTGGCCATCGTCAACACGGAGAAGCTCGAGCGCTTTGCCTCACTGCCGGAAACAGACCGGCTCCTGTCGGAGAACCTGCTGTTCAACACGCCCCCCGCCGGCGTCCCCGCAGGGCACGCGGAAGAAACACTGCTGCGGAATGCGCCGGAAGACTGGAGGCAGCAGACTCCGGAGCAGCGCCTGGCCATCAACCGCTTCCATGTAGCGGCCATGGCGGAACACTTCCGTCAATCAGTCCGCAAACAGACGGTGGTTCGCGCGGACATTCCACTGGATGAGCGCCTGGCAGCCTGCATCATCGAGGGGACGCGTGAGGGCCTCATCGAGGACCTCAACCTGAAGCTGGCCGAGGGCTCGACAGCTCTCGAAATCATCAACGGCCCCTTGATGAAGGGCATGGACGAGGTCGGCCGCCTGTTCAACAACAACGAGTTGATTGTCGCGGAGGTGCTGCAATCGGCCGAGGCGATGAAAGCCGCCGTGGCCCACCTCGAACAGTTCATGGAGAAATCGCAGACCGCGGCGAGGGGCAAGATCGTGCTGGCCACGGTCAAGGGCGACGTCCACGACATCGGCAAGAACCTGGTGGACATCATCCTCTCGAACAACGGCTATCAGGTCTTCGACCTTGGCATCAAGGTTCCGCCCGAAGAGATCATACGCGCCTGCCAGCAACACGAGCCGGACGCGGTCGGTCTGTCAGGATTGCTGGTCAAGAGCGCGCTGCAAATGGTGGCCACCGCCGAGGACCTGCGCGACGCCGGCATCACCGTGCCGCTGCTAGTGGGCGGCGCCGCCCTGACCGAGAAGTTCACCGTGAGCCGTATCGCTCCTGCCTACTCCGCGCCGACTTATTACGCCAAGGACGCCATGACGGGCTTGCGCCTGCTGAACCAGACGCTGGGTTCGGGAGTTGTACAGGTTTTGTCCAGGACAACCCCTGTACAAATCGAAAGCAGGCCTTCGGACCACGCCGCAATGGGTGCATTTCAGACAGCCACGCGCAGTTCCCGCGTGCGGCTGGATGTGCCGCCTGCCCCAGCCCCGTATTGGGACCGCAAGACCCTCAGGATTTTTGACCTGGAGGAGATCTGGTCCTACGTCAACCCGCAGATGCTCTACGGACGGCACCTGGGCTTCCGAGGGCATTTCACGAAACTGCTGGCTGCCAGGGATCCTCAGGCGCTGACACTGCATGAACAGGTTGAGGAGGTCAAGCGCGTGGCCGCCTCCTTCATGAAAGTCCAGGCAGTCTGGCAGTTTTTCGAAGCTGAAGCGGAGGGGCTTTCGCTGCGGGTCTATCGTCCGGGCGAGTCCCGTCCTTTGGCGGACTTCCATTTCCAGCGGCAGCCGCGTCCCGACGGCCTGTGTCTGAGCGATTTCATACTCCCGCGCCAGGAAGCCGGTCGCGACAACATCGCCATGTTCGTGGTGACGGCAGGCGAGGGGATCCGTGAGAAATCCGCCGCCGCCAAGGAAGCGGGCGAGTACTTCCTGGCCCACTGCCTGCAAGCCCTGGCGCTCGAAACAGCCGAAGCCTGCGCCGAGTGGCTTCATCGCCGGCTGCGCGAGGATTGGGGATTCCCCGACCCTCCTGAGCTGACCATGCAGGAGCGTTTCACTTCGCGTTACAGAGGCAGGCGTTACAGTTTCGGCTATCCTGCCTGCCCGGAATTAGATCAGCAGGCGGTGCTTTGGGACTTACTGCAACCGGAGCAGATTGGCGTTGAATTGACCGAAGGGATGATGATGGATCCCGAAGCGAGCGTGAGCGCGCTGGTGTTCCACCACCCGGACTGTGTTTACTTCGCAGTCGAAACCGGCTCGCAGGGAGAGCCCGCCTCAGGCGCCCAGCAACCCTAGTTCGCGCAGCTTGGCCTGAATCTGGGATGCGTTGAAGGGCTTGCGGATGAAAGCGGAGGCCCCCAGACGGACCGCTTCGACGACTTTTGACTGAGCCGCCACCGAACTGACCACGATGACGGGGACCCGGCGGTATTCCGGCCGCGACTTCAGCTTCTGCAAAAATTCCAGCCCCGTCATGCCGGGCATTGCGAGATCCGTGAAGATCACGTGAAACCGGTGGTTCCGAACGGCTTCCAAGGCCTCCTCGCCATCTTTTGCTTCCTGCACCACACCGAACCGGGCGCCTGTTTGAGCCAACACGCGGAGCAGGACCTTTCGAATGGCGATCGAATCGTCCACGACCAGAACATCCAACGGCATCACTTCTTCTCCGGCACAGGGGCCGCCTTAATGCATTCATCGGCAGCCCGTGGCACCACATTAGGAATTCAACTGGTTACGACAGCCAGGCGAGGACTGCCTTCGTCACATCCTCCGTAGTAGCGTTGCCTCCAAGGTCCGCGGTGAGCGCCTGACCACCGGACAGGACCGCCTTCACAGCATTGCGGATGGCCGCGCCCAGCGGCTCCATTTCCAGGTGGTCCAACATCATCGACGCGGACAGGAATGCCGCCATCGGGTTCACAATCCCCTTTCCGGCAATGTCCGGGGCGGAACCGTGGACGGGCTCAAAGACGGAGGGGAAGCGCCTCAACGGGTCGAGGTTAGCGCTAGCCGCCAGCCCGATGCTCCCGGTCACGATGGCGGAAAGGTCGCTGAGTATGTCGCCGAACAGGTTGGACGCCACCACCACGTCAAAGCTCTCCGGTTTCCGCACGAAGTTCATCGCGGCGGCGTCCACGAGTTGCGAATCCGTCACCACGTCGGGGTACTCCGCGGCCACCGCCTGGAAACAACGGTCCCAGAGCACCATGCTATACGCCTGCGCATTCGACTTGGTGATGGAGGTGACTTTCTTCTTGCCCGCCCGGCGGCGCGCCAGGTCAAAAGCGTACCGGATGATCCGCTCCGTGCCGAACCGCGTAAAGACCGACGCCTGAACGGCGACTTCGGGAGGCTGATGACTGTAAAGGAAACCACCCACTGGAGCATATTCCCCCTCCGTGTTCTCCCGCACAACCACCATGTCGATGTCGCCGGCTTTGCGCCCCACGAGCGGCGATTTCACGCCGTCGTAGAGGATCGCCGGGCGCACATTCGCGTAAAGGTCAAAGCCCCGCCGGATAGGGAGCAGCAGACCGTTGAGCGTAATGTGGTCCGGGATGTCCGGGTGCCCAACTGCTCCGAGCAGGATGGCATCGAATGGTTGCAGCAACTCCAGCGCGTTCGGCGGCATCATCTTGCCGTGCGCAAAGAAGTGGTCAGCGCCCCAATCAAAGTCCTGGAAGGAGAATTGAACGCCGCGGCCTTCACCCGCCTTGCTCAGCACTCTCTTGGAGGCGGGCATGATTTCCTTGCCGACGCCGTCACCCGCAATCACGCCTATGGAGATGCGCTTCATGGTTAGGTTCCTTATGGCTCCCCATTAGTATAAAATCGCGATGAGCGCACGTTATGACCCGCGAGAAGACGGATTCCTTGACCCCCAGACGGGATTTCCTCCGCATCGGCACGCTGGCCCCGCTGGGCTTGGCGCTGACCGGCGCACTGCGCGCGGGCGCGCGCCAGGAGAAGGCCTGCATCCTGGTTTGG
This sequence comes from Acidobacteriota bacterium, assembly GCA_037444075.1. GTDB lineage: Bacteria > Acidobacteriota > Terriglobia > Bryobacterales > Bryobacteraceae > JBBIND01. Next base: position 6,245 of record JBBIND010000006.1, read on the forward strand.
CAGAGCGGCGGCTGCAGTCACCTCGACACGTTCGACATGAAGCCTGACGCACCTCGCGAGTATCGTGGCCCGTTCAGGTCAATCCCGACAAGCGTCGCCGGCATCCGGATTTGCGAGCACCTGCCGCGCCTGGCGCAGAGCATGGATAAGGTGACCATCGTGCGTTCCATGTGTTCCTCGGAAACGAACCACGAGAGGGCTTCGAAATCCATGTTCGTGGAGCGGTCCGCCCCGGAAGTCCTCCTTGCGGCGGGCGGCATGGAAGACCTTCAAGACAACATCTGGGGATTGTGCCGCGCGGGTGCACAATATGCAGGCACGCCCCATGCTGCCGCCGTGTGGAATCGTGGGCGCCACGGGACCAGCGCCGCGCTTCTCCCTGCTTCGGTCAAGCGAGCTGCCGATCTCCGTGGGGAGCCTGAAGCCATGCAGCGGTTGTACGGTCAGACTCAGACGGGGGAAGGCTGCTTGCGAGCGCGCAGGCTGGTGGAATCAGGCGCCCGTTTCGCGGCGGTCATGCCCCGCAGGCTGGCCTGGGACCTGCATGAGGATGGCTTTTCAGGCATGGAGCCGTTGCTGGGTGAATTTGACCAGGCAGTCTCTGCGCTGATTGCGGATCTCGATCAACGCGGGATGCTCGACACGACGCTGGTGATTGCCGCGGGTGAATTCGGCCGCGCGCCCAGAATCAACGAGCGGGGAGGCAGGGATCATCATTCCAAAGCCTGGTCCGTGCTCATGGCTGGAGCGGGTCTTCCGGGCGGCAGGGTCGTGGGCGCTACCGACCGGTTCGGCGCCGAGGTGACCGACACACCCATCAGCCCTGAGGATCTGCAGGCTACGATCGGGAGAATTCTCGGCATCCGGACGGAACACCAGCAAGTGGCTGCCTCCGGACGGGTGATCCCCGGACTGCTGGCCTGACCTACCCAGCGCCCACCAGCCGAATCCCCTGGAGGTTGCCGGTGCGGGCGGACTCGAGCACCGGCCCCATGTAGTCGTCCACCATTTCGGCTGTCAGTGGTACCGGCATGTTCTCGAGCTTCATTTTGAGTTGGGGATTCTTGGCCGCAGTCAGAGCGCGGTCAATATGTGCATCGGTGAAGCCGGGAACCTCGGCCAGCGTAGTCGGCAGTCCCGCACGCCGCTCGAAGCCTATCAGCGCCTCCGCCACAGCCACGCCGAGGTCTCGTCCGGAGAGCCGCGTGATCCCCTCCCTCGCCACGCCGGTTTCGCTGAGAACCTGCGCCAGCGCCTTCAAAGGAGCCTGAATGGCCGGGGCGAAGAACACGGTGTAGTAGGGGTTCATCAGAGCGCAAGCCCGGCCGTGGCTCAAAATGTCGATCAGGGAAAAGCTGGTCAGGTGCGCGCCGTTGGTGCCGCCCACCATGATGGCGTAGCCGCCCAAGTCCGTGGCTAGCCCGAGCGCCTCGCGCGCCTCCCGGTCGCCAGGGTCCCCGATGACCCGGGGCAGATAGCGCAACACGAGGCCGATGCCTTCGCGCGCTACCTGTTCCATTCGCTCGTAGTAAGGCTTGCCTACGGCGCTGTAGAGGACCTCGAGCGAATGCGAAACGCCGTCCAGAGCGCCGTCAGCGGTGAGCGAGAGCGGCGCGCTCAGCGTCACTTCGTAGTCAAACAAGGCGCGCGGCGGCACGATGGCGTCATCCACGATGAGCTTCTTCTGCCCCGATTGGACGTCAGTGATGTTGGAGTACTTGGTCAGGTGCGCCGCCGAGCTCGCTGCCGTCTGAATGGCCAGGTGGGGCGAGAGACGGGCAGAGGCGGACTCCAGCGCTTTCGTCACCAGTCCCGTTCCGAAATACTGCTCCACTTCGCCACCCAGCGTCCTCAGCACTTCGGCTGCCTTGGCAGCGTCGATGGTGCTGCCGCCACCGAAACTCACCAGCAGTTCCGGAGCCAGCGCCTTCAATTCCGCTGTGATGCGTTCCAGGTCCTCGCGAGGCGCGTTAGGAGCGGCGCCCTCGATTTGTCCTGCCACCTCGATTCCGGCGGCGGACAAAGACGCCCGTATCTCCGCGGCTTTCTCCCGGCTTCCTTCGAAGGAGTCGCACACCAGAGCCGCTTTCCTGCCCAGCCCGGCGGCGAGGCGCCCGGCGTCGCCGAGCACACCCATGCCGTGCACGTAGGCATCCCCCTTGAACTCGGCCAGTAAACGCCGCGCTCTGGCAAATGGCTCCATAGTCTTATCCTCAGAGAAAAGGATAGCCGCCCGTTTGCTGGCAAACAAGCACCTACGCGGGCGGCCAGTAGAATGGAAGTAACTGTTCTACTGAGGAGGCAGAATGCAGAGGAGGACGTTTCTCCAGGTTTCGTCGGCGGCGGTGGGGCTGGAATGGAATGCTCTGGCGCAACAGCCCATGCCCATGGCGGTGCTGGGCAAGAGCGGGCTCAAAGTCTCGCGGTTCTGCCTGGGTGGCTACCACATGGCGGTGCAGGGCGAAGACATGGCGCTGCGCATCATACGCCGCGCCGTGGAGTTGGGCGTCAACTTCTTTGACAGCGCTCACAAGTACAACAACGGACGAAGCGACGAAATCTACGGCAAGGCGTTTGAAGGCGGCTTGAGGAAGCAGGTTCTGCTGATGTCCAAAGCGGAACGCCGTGACCGCGCCGGCGCCATGCAGCAACTTGAAGACAGCCTGCGGCGCATGAAGACCGACTACCTCGATCTATGGCAGTGTCACGAGGTCTCCACGCTCGAGGAAGTGGAGAAGATCTTCGCGCCTAACGGCGCGCTGGAAGCGTTTGTCCAAGCCAAGAAGCAAGGCAAAGTCCGGCACATAGGCTTCACGGGCCATCACGACCCTGCGGTTCATCGCAAGCTGCTCGAAGGGTTCGACGGATGGGAGACGGTTCAGCACCCGGTGAACCTGGTGGACCCGCACTACCTGAGTTTCATTCAGAACGTTCTGCCTGAGGTTCGCAAGCGCGGGCTCGGAATGTTGGGCATGAAGTCCAACGCGATGGGCGGCATCACTCGGAACCGCGTGGCCAGCATCGCCGAATGCCTGCGGTTTGCCTGGAGCCAGAACATCGATACTCTCGTGAGCGGAGTGGAGACCACCTGGCAACTGGAAGACAACACTACTGCCTGCCGCGAATTCAAGCCGATGAGCAAAAGGGAAATCGAAGTGCTGCTGCACCGGACGAAGCAGGCGCGCCACGGCACATCGGTGGAGCGCTACAAGCGCGCGGTGAAGGGCGCCTGCCGTTTCGCGCCTCACTCCGATGGCGAACCCGCATGAGCACCGCTCGCGCGGCGGCTTGAAGCGGCGCACCGGTTAACCCTGCGGCAATCCCAACGGCTTGGTGCCTACAAACAGGAGGGATCCTGGAACCGCTCCCGGCACACCCGCCGGATAAGCCTCTTCATGACATTCAAAACCGGCTTCCGCCATCAAATCCCGCCAGGTTGATTTCGGGAAGAGGCCCAGCAAGTGCACGTCGTGCTCGATTCGCAGCTTGTCCTCCTCCCGGATCAAGACAATGAGAACCATTTCGTAGAACGTGTCGCTGGGATCACGGTCATGGATGTATTCGATGAACGTGAGGCGAGGATTCTCAGCTTGGCCCGGAGAAACCTGAGTCTCATCCTGCACGAATGTCTCCACGGTGCGGTCCGGTCCGACCAGCATCACCCCTCCAGGCCGCAGGTGCCTCCAGGCGGTGCGAAACACGGCCGAAAGCTCCTGGGGTCTCGCCGCGTAAGAGATAGCGTCGTTCACGTAGACGGCATCAAAGAGCCGCCCGAGTTCGACCGTCCGCATATCCCCTTTCAAGAACTCGCACTCCGGGTTCAGTTCGCGCGCCTGAGACAGCATCGCCTCGCTCAGGTCGATGCCCGTGAGGCGAAAACGGCGCTTCAGATGGCAGGCGGTCTTGCCACCGCCGCATCCGAGGTCGAGCAGTGTCCGGGCGTCGATGCGGCTGTGCTTCTGAATGCACCGGCTGTAGAAATCGCATTCGGCCCGGTAGTCCTCCAGGCTTTCCCATAGTGGCCAGAGCCAGGCGAGGTCAGTGTAGAGACGTGGCAAGTTCACGGCTTAAGGTCCTTCCACGCGGCAGGCAGGTGACGGCAGCCTCCGTCAACACCGGTGGAGTTTGGCGCAATGTCTCCTGCGGAGCCGCACGCTTACATGTTCCCTCGACGCTTCGCCGTGCGTCTGCCTGGGCGGGGCTCCGCCTAACTGTCGATGCCCATCTGCGACAGCCGGTAGCGCAGCGCATTGCGCGTCAACCCGAGCAGCCGCGCCGCGCGGCTCTTGTTGCCTTCCGCACGCTCCAACGCCTCGCGGATGAGCGCCTGCTCATACTCGGCCAGCGTCATCCCATCCGGCAGGAAACTACGTGCGCCCGGTTCCGGCTGGCCGCGCGCCGCGTCCAGGCGGATGTCCGCTGCATCCAGACGGTCGCCGGAACACAGCAGAAGGCTTCGCTCTATCACGTTCTCGAGTTCCCGCACGTTGCCAGGCCAGTGATGATTCATCAGCACGCGCATGGCATCGTCCGTGATGGAACGGACGTGGTGACCGTCTTCGCCGGCGTACTTGGCCAGGAAGTGCTCTACCAGGTAGGGGATATCCTCTTTCCGCGCTCGCAGGCTTGGCAGATTGATGGGCATCACGTTGAGCCGGTAATAGAGGTCTTCCCGGAAAGCGCCTTCTTCCAGCGCAGCCCGCAAGTCCGCATTGGTGGCGGCAATAACACGCACATCAATCTGCCGGGTACGGTTGCTGCCCAGACGTTCGAACTCCCTTTCCTGGAGCACGCGCAGCAGTTTTACCTGGATGGCGGGGGGCACGTCGCCGATCTCATCCAAAAACACGGTGCCGGTATCCGCCTGTTCAAACTTACCCGGCTTGGCCGAAGTGGCGCCGGTAAACGCGCCCTTTTCGTAGCCGAACAGCTCGCTCTCCATCAGGTGCTCGGGAATGGTGGTGCAGTTGATTTTGACGAACGGGCGGTCCCGGCGAGGAGAATGATGGTGGATGGCCCGGGCAATGAGGTCCTTGCCCGTGCCGCTCTCGCCGGCCAGCAGGACGGTAGCGCGGGTAGGTGCCACGCGAGCCACAATGGCGAAGATTTCCTGCATGGCAGAGCTGCGGCCCACGATGTTGTCAAACTGGTAGCGGCGCCCGAGTTCCTCGCGCAAACGCCTGTTTTCGTCCCGCAGCTCGCGCATTTCGAGCGCCTTCCGGATGACCGCCATGAGGTGGTCCATCGAGAAGGGCTTCAGCAGATAGTCGAGCGCGCCCGCCTTCATGGCCTCCACGGCGCTCTCCACGGTGCCGTAGGCCGTCATGACGATGACCGGGACTTGAGCGTCCTGCCTGCGGACACGGGCGATGAACTCCAGCCCGTCGATGCCGGGCAGCCGCAGATCCGTGAGGATGCAATCTGCCTGATCGGCCATGCGGAGGCCCTCTTCGGCGGTGCGCGCCTGATCCACCTCCAGACCGGCGGACCGTAGCTGAAGTTCGATGACGCGCCGCAGCTTGTCTTCGTCTTCGACCACCAGAACGCGGTGCTTCATAATGCTATTCCCCGGAAGGCAGGAAGATGCGGAAGACGCTGCCCTCACCGGGTTGGCTTTCGACGCTCATTGTACCGCCGTGCTCGTCCACGATCTTACTTACAATGGCCAGGCCAAGACCGATGCCGCTGGGCTTGGTAGTGAAGAACGGGTTGAAGATGTTCTCAAGGTGTACAGCTTCGATGCCCGAGCCACGATCAATGACGGTGACTTCCGCGCCTTCGTGCGCGGGGCGCGTCTTGATGGTGATGGGCGCGCCGGGAGGCGACGCTTCCGCCGCATTGATGAGCAGGTTGTAGAACACGCTCTCCATGAGATCAGGATCCAAATCCAACGGGCGGATGTCCGGCGAATAGTTCTTGAAGACTTCCACCTCGAAAGGCGGCTGCCTCCGCAGAAACCGATCGACAGCCTGGTCAATCACTTCACCTAGTTCCACGCGCTTGCGCCACAAAGCCATCGGGCGGGCGAAATCGAGAAAGCGGGTGACGAGGTTGTTGGTGCGATCCACTTCGCTCGAGATGTAGCCCGCCAGTTCTCCCGCTACCGTGCTTTCAGCGGGGAGGCTGCGGGAGAGCATGTCGGCGGAGGCGCGGATGGTGCCGAGTGGATTCCGCAGCTCGTGGGCCAACCCCGCGGTGAGCTGCCCGAGCGCGGCGAGCCGCTCGCTGCGGCGCACGGCCGCTTCGGCTTCCTGCAAACTGCGGTTGGCCTCCGACAACTCGTCAGCCACGCGCCGGTAACGGCGAGCCTGGGCGCGGTTGGCCTCCACCAACTGGTGTGTCAGGTAGCCCAGCATGGCCAGGAACACGACGCGCAGGCTCAACTCGCGGATCGCCGCGGACGGCAGCACGTATCGTGACCAATCCAGCCATAGCAGGAATGAGAGGTAGCATCCGCAGGCAGCCAGCGTCGTCAGCAGCGCCCCGACTGCGCCGAAGTGCGTAGCCGCGGAGACCACCGGCACCATCATGATGAGGTAGTAACTGCTTTGGACGCCACCGCTCACGCCCATGAGCAGGAAGCCCAAGCCGAGCTTCAGGAGCACGGAAAACCGCACCCCGGCGGGGGTGCTGAGCCAACGCAGCCGCGGCTCCACTACCTGGACCACGGCCAGCACGGCCAGAAGCTGGAGTTCCGCGTCACTGCGCGTCGGGCTCACCGCTCCGAGCGCCGAGAAGAGCAGCAGCCACGCGACGTTTTGTGCGCTGACGACGCCGCGCAGCCGCGGCCATACGCTCCCGTTCAGGCCCACACAGCGATCTCCGCCTCAATTGTGCCAAAATAAAGTTCTGCAGCGGTAATCCATGAATCACCCCAACCTTCCCGAGCACCCAGCGCAAGCTGCGGACTCTCCTTCACTTGATGCCTCCTTTGGCGACATTCTTTCCGAATTCGAGCGCAGCGCTCAACGCGAGGCCAGCCCCGGCGAGACCCTCACCGGAAGAATCATTTCCATGACGGACCAATGGGTGTTTGTTGACATTGGCCGCAAGCACGAAGGCATCCTGGCGGCTGAGGATTTGCGCGCGTTACCCGGCGAAATCAAAGCCGGGGACACCATCGCAGTAGCCCTGACGGGCCGCCAACAGGAAGGCTACGTTGAGCTTTCCACCGTCAAAGTGAAACGGCCCAAGGATTGGAGCTCCCTGGAGAACGCCTTCGCGGAACAGACGCCGGTGGCCGGCATCGTCTCCGAAGTGATCAAGGGCGGTCTCCGCGTCGATGTGGGCGTGCGTGCCTTTCTGCCTGCCTCCCGCAGCGGCGTGAAGGACGCTGCCAAGATGGAGCAACTGGTCGGGCAGGAGATACGCTGCCGTGTCATCCAACTGGACACCACCAAGGAAGACGTGGTGCTGGACCGGCGCGTGGTGCTCGAAGAGGAAGAGGCCGAGACTCGCCGCAAGGTGTTTGAACAGCTGACCGAAGGCCGCGTCGTGGCCGGCAAGGTGCGCAGCCTGACGGATTTCGGAGCCTTCGTGGACCTGGGCGGGGTGGACGGTCTGCTGCACGTGGGTGACATGTCCTGGGGGCGCGTTACGAAACCTTCCGATGTCCTTTCGGTGGGCGAAGAGATTCAGGTGAAGATCCTTAAGGCGGACCCCGCCTCGGGACGCATCTCATTAAGCCGCAAACAGTTACTCACCGACCCGTGGACGGTCGTGGCGGATAAATACAAGCAGGGAGACCGCGTCCGCGGCACGGTGGTCCGGCTGGTAGACTTCGGCGCTTTCGTCGAACTTGAACCCGGTTTGGAGGGCCTGATCCACCTCTCCGAGTTGTCCTGGTCCAAGAAGGTCCGCAAACCTGCCGACGTTCTCAAGACCGGCGAAGCCGTCGAGGTCCTCGTGCTGGGCGTGAATCCCGAACAGCGCCGCATATCGCTCGGGCTGAAGCAGACGCTGGGCGACCCCTGGGAGGATGCGGTCAAGCGGTTTCCGGTCGGCAGCGTGGTGGAAGGTCCCATCGCCAACCTGGCCAACTTCGGCGCATTCGTCGATTTGGGCGATGGCATCGAGGGCATGATCCACATCGGCGACATCACGCGCGAGAAGCGCCTGGAGCATCCCCGCGAAGTCCTGGCTGTGGGCCAGAAGGTCCGGGCCGAAGTCCTGCAAATTGACAACGAGCGGAGGCGCCTTCGCCTCGGCATGAAACAGCTCGAGCCCACCTCGGCCGACGAGTACATCGCCGAGCGCAGCGTGGGCGACACCGTGACGGGACGTTTTGTGGAAGTCGGACAGAAAGATGCCAAGGTCGAACTCGGCGACGGCGTCCGCGCTTACTGCCGGCTGACCTCAGCCGAGACCGAGCGTCAGGAGACCGCTGCTGAAGCAGGGCGCCCGGACCTCGGTGCTCTGACGGCCATGCTCTCCGCCAAGTGGAAGCAGGGGACCTCCCCCCGGGCATCTCAAGGCGAATCCGCCCGCGTCGGGCAAGTGCGGACCTTCCGCATCGTGTCGTTGGACGCCGAGAAGAAGCGCATTGAAGTAGAACTCGCAGGCTAAGAGCCGAAATCGGGCCCGGCCCGCGTGACCTTTTTCAATCAGGCTCGTCTAACGAGGTGGTGAGCAGCGCCGGCGCAATCATGGCCACCGCCGCGGGGAAATTGCCCAGGATGGAGCAAGAAGCGAACCTGATCCGCTCCGCGCAGCGCGGCGACGAAAAGGCCTTTGAGCAACTCGTTCAGACCTACGACGCCGGCGTGCTGCGTCTCGCCTACAACCTGCTTCGTTCCGAAGAGGATGCCCGGGACGTGTACCAGGAGGCTTTCCTACGGGTCCATCGCAACCTGGCCAGTTTCCGTTATGATTGCAGTTTCCATACCTGGCTTTACCGCATTGTGACGAACCTCTGCCTGGACCAGTTGCGCCGCCGGCAGGTGAGGCGCGAGGAGTCCGCGGTCATTCAAGCCGGACAGGAAACGCGGGACCGGGCGGCGGAAATGGCGGAAGACAATCCCGCGTCCGACCCGGAGCGCCGCCTGCTCAGCCTGGAACTTCGAAACCGCGTGAGGGAAATCCTCGGCTCGCTGACACCCCGGGAAAGAATGGTGTTCGAACTGCGCCACTACGAGGGCTGGCGGCTGCGAGCCATCGGCGAAGCATTGGGCACCACCGAGGAAGCCGCCAAGAATTGTCTTTTCCGCGTCACGCAGAAGATGAGAGCGGCCCTGGAGGATCTGGCATGAACTGTGAAACGGCCCAAAGCCAATTGTCCCTGCTCCTCTATGGGGAGCTGGGGTTTGACGACGAAGAACGGATTGAGCAGCACCTGGAAGGCTGCCCGGACTGCCGCGCCGCGAAGGAGCGGGTGAAAGCTCTGCACACGGCTCTGGATGGCGCCCGGCTGGAACCTCCGCCGGCATTGCTGGCTGATTCGCGCCGCGAGTTTTCCGCCCGGCTGCAGAGTAGTCATTCCAGGAGGCGCCCAACAGGCTGGCTTTCGCGCGCCGGAGATTGGCTGCAAGCACCGGCGCCCTGGTGGAGGCTCGCCACCGCCGCGGGGCTGCTTGCGGCGGGCTTTCTGGGAGCGCGCCTGACGATGCCTCCCACGCCGGCTCCCGCACCTCCCGCGGATCCGGTAGCTTCGCGGGTCCGTTTTCTTGAGCCTTCGCGCGACGGAGGAGTGCGCATCGTGCTGGAAGAAACCCGGCAGAGGGTGCTATCCGGGCCGCTGGAAGAAGAGCCCATCCTGCGCCTGCTACTGGGAGCGGCTCGCGAGACTTCTGATCCGGGCCTGCGCGCCGATTCGATTGACCTGCTGAAGCAAAAGTCCGAAGCGGCGCCCGTAAGGCGCGCCCTGTTGCACACCCTGGAGCATGATCCCAACCCGGCGGTCCGGCTGAAGGCACTCGAGGGCCTGAAGCCGTATGCGCACGAGTCCGACATTCGTCAGGCTCTTTCGCGCACGCTGCTTGAAGACGAAAGCGCGAGCATCCGCAGCGCGGCTATCGACCTGTTGATCGAAAGCCGCGGAGTGGAACTGATTGGCACACTTCAGGAATTGCTGCGCCGTGAGGAGAATGACTACGTCCGTTCGCGCAGCCAGAAGGCCCTCCGGGAGATGAACGCCTCGGTGGGCACGTTCTAGCACGGAGCCGGCACACTGGTGACGATCAATCCTCAGGGCGTAAGAATGGACGTGCGCGTTGGTTCAGGGACATTCCAGAGCTGCCGGCCGCATTACGGCGCCGTGACATTGCTCCTTCTGCCCCGTCTAACTCCATAGTGGCGGTAGAGCCCCTCTCAAGATGTTGAAGGAAACGGAATCTCGTTGGCCAGGCGCTGGCCGATCCCGCACGGACGCAAAAGCGTCAACGGTGCCGGCCCCGGATAAGCGAGGCCGATTCGCACGAGTTCTGCTTCAGCCTCCCGCAGGAGGCGGCTCATGGCAGCCAATTGCCGGAATGGCGGCTGGCCCAACCGCAACCGCCAACCATACCTAAGACAGTGAGGTGATCTTATGAAATTTTGTCCGCGACAGTCGTCAACAGCATATCTGACCGCCGTTTTGATGCTCGTGGCGGGGACCGCCGCCATCGCCGCGCAGGATGAAGCGCAAACCAAGGAGAAGATGGTCACGGAGCTCGTGACCGAGTTGCGTGGAGGCAGTTTCCTGGGCGTGGGCGTGGCCGAAATCACGGCGGAACGCGCCAAGGAACTCAAACTGAAAGAGGTCCACGGGGTCGAAGTGACCAGCGTGGAAGACGACAGTCCCGCCGCCAAGGCCGGGTTGAAGAAGGGCGATGTTGTAACTGAGTACAACGGGCAGCGCGTGCAGGGCGTGGCACAGTTCGTGAGGCTGGTGCGTGAAACCCCGGCCGGCCGCAAGGCCAGTATCGCCGTTAACCGGGAAGGGGCCGTGCAGAATCTGGAAGCTACGATCGCGGAACGCAGAGGGCGTGTGTTATTCGACCGCGGCGAGGGCGCGCGCGTGATCCGGTTGCCTCAGATCGATTTGCCTGAAATCAGGATTCCCGACGTTCCGCGCATTTACACGTCCTGGCGCAGCACCATGCTAGGGGTCGAAGCCGACACGCTCGAATCTCAGCTGGCGGAGTACTTCGGCGTCAAGGAAGGCGTTTTGATCCGCTCCGTGATGCGCGGTTCCGCCGCCGAGAAAGCCGGTCTGCGGGCCGGAGACGTCATCCTGAGGGTGGGCGACACCAAGGTGACAACGCCCAGAGAGGTGACCAACGCGATCCGCAACCGAAAGACCAAAACGGCTCTGCCCGTCACGATCATGCGCGAAAAGCGCGAAATGACTGTGAATGTCACTCTGGAAGACCAGCGCGGAGAAAGAGAAGTAAAGAGGGATCGACCGCCCCGTCGCGTGGTTGTTCAGGAGAAGTCCATCGAACTTTAGGGACTTTCGGCGGTCACTGCAGGGCGTGGTGGATCTTGAGCAGCAACTGCACCTCGTTGAGGGGGAGGCTGAGAGCAGCTGCAATCTGCTCCGGGCGTTCCCCCCGGCGGTGCATCCGCAGGATCTGAGTCCGGGAATTCAGATTGATGGCGGATTGCTGCCATAGGGCCGGTCCCACGTGTTGTGTGCCGGCCCAGTCCTGAAACTCCGTTATCCTCGTCTCAGCCTCGGTCAGGCGAGCTTCGCAGCGGGCCAACCAGGCCTCCACGGCCGATGACAACTTCTCCTGTCTTTGCTGCGCCCGACGCAACTCCCGGCTCAACACCAGGAACAGGTAAGTCAGCAAGCCCAGCCCCGTGAGCAGGAGCAGGTATTGGACAAGTACGTGAATGGCGCCTGCCGGCATCAGTGGGACCTCTAGGTGAAATTGCGTAGCCGCTCCTGACGGCTGATGATCTGACTGATCCTGACTCCGTAGTTGCCGTCTACGACGACGACTTCGCCGCGCGCGATGACACAGTTGTTGACAACGATGTCCACGGGCTCATTCACGCTGCGGTTCAGTTCGACGATCGAGCCTGAGGTCAACTTCAGCACTTCTTTGACCAGCAAACTGGTGCGTCCGAAGCTGATGCTTACCGGCAGCTCCACGTCGAGCACCAGGTCCATCGTGGGCGGTATGGAAGTCTGGCCGTCTGCGGCCGCTGACGCGTCGGGAGCCGGACTCGGCAGTTCGGCCTTCGCCCCAGGCGCCGGAATCTCCTTAACCCCGTCAAGAGCACTCTCCAAGGCGGGACTGACCACCAACCCGAATTCCACCGTGAGGGCGCCCTCCGGGTCTTTCATCTGCAACCGGAAACCCGGGCGTCCGGCTGGAGCTGAAGCGTCCCATCCGCTCAGGCAAAGGACTTCAGAACCCAAGCGCGACCCCAGGTCAACCGCCACCGCGTCCAGCGACTGCCGGATGAACTCACGGTACATAGATTGAGATTCGTCCGGAGTCGCCCCGGTGACGCCGGCCGATTCCAGCGCCCGCTGCCCCACAGCGACGCTGGTCTTGACGCTGGCGGCAAGCAACAAAGTGGCATCCAACGGTGAGCTGAACGGTTGCTCCCACCAGGTGGCGTCGGCGGTAGCGGTCTCCAACCGGGAAGGGTTCAGGGCCTCCAGGGTAGTCAGTTCGAATTTCTGCCCCGTGGTTGTTTCGTATGCTTCTCCGAGGCGCCGCGCCCACGCTTGAGCCAGCCAGGCGGTTCCTTGAGCCGAACTAAGTTCCTTATTGGATGCCGTCATCCCCTACTCCCATGCCGCGTTTCCCCCGCTAGCCTCGCTTGCCCGAGGGCCACTGTTTTTTCATGTATGCGCGCAGCCGGAGGATCGCTTGTGACTTCAACTGCGAGGCCCGCGATTCGTGCAACTTGACCACTTGCGCTACCTCGCGCAAGGTTAATTCTTCGTAGTAGTACAGGCTCAGGATGGTGCGCTCCACGTAAGGCATGCGCTCAATGGCTTCCGCCAGGAGGCGCTCCAGTTCAGAACGCTCCAGCAACTGCCCGGGCGAGTTCTCCTCGACGTCCGGCACAAATTGCAGCAAGCTGCGCCCTTCGTTGTCGGGGAAGGTGCTTTCCAGGCTTCCCAGGTTCAGCCCGCTCACGTCCACCAGCCACTGGTGGTATTCCTCCAGGGTAAGGTCCAGTTGAGCGGCTACTTCCTCGGTAGTCGGAGCCCGGTGGAGTTGTTTTTCCTGTTCCGCAATGGCCGCCTCAATCAATTTGGCCTTCTTGCGCTGCTGCCGCGGAGCCCAATCCAGGTTACGCAGACTGTCCAGGATGGCGCCCCGGATCTTGTACTCGGCGTAGGTCTTCAGTTTGACATTGTGGGTGGGATCAAAATTGTCGATGGCGCAGATGAGGCCGACAACGCCAGTTGAAATCAGGTCTTCCAAGTTGACGCTTTCGGGCAATCGTTCGTGGATTCGCCGGGCGATGAGCCTCACCTGGGGCAGGTGCTCGAGAATCAGGCTTTCCCGTTGTTCCGTCGTTGTCGCTTGGCTCACCTGGTACATGAAGTTCCCTTTGCTGGTGGAGGTATCCGCCTTCCCCTTCAGGCCGCCGATACAGCCAGCCTCCCCGTCCTGGAGGAATCCGCAAGTTGTTCCGGGAGCGCCGGAGGCTGGCCAAGAGATCCTCCGGCGGCCGGCACAGGCTCAGAGCCGAGAATGGCGTCAAGCAGGTGCGCGGCGTTCGCCTCCTCAAGATCCTCCGGAATCTGCTGGCCACAGGTGAAGAAAGACAACGGTAGTCCGGTCCGGACAGCCTCGTTCAGGATGGACCCGTAGGTGGCCGTTTCGTCCAGCCTCGTGAAGATCAGTTTCTTAGGTGCAAAACCTTCGTATCGTTCCACCGTATGCCTTAGATCGGCTGGTTTCATGGAGGCCGTTAGGGTCAGGTGAACATCTATGCCGGCTTGAACCGCCAGCCATCGGGCCAGTTCGGCGGCGTCTTCCAGGTCCTTGCCGGATTGTCCCGGCGTGTCGATCAGGATCAGGTCCTTTCCGCGGTGTTCCTCGACGGCTCGCGCCAGACCGTTGACCGTATCGACCGCCTGGAAACCTACGCCGAGGATGGAAGCGAATGAGCGCAACTGCTCGGCTCCGCCGATCCGTGTGGTGTCCACGGAAATGAACTGCACCGGCCGCCGCTCGGCCAACCCATAGGTGGCCGCCAACTTGACCAGGGTGGTGGTCTTGCCGCTTCCAGGCGGGCCGATCAAAGCCAGGGCCCGGGGCGCCCCGTGGTGGTGCCCGACCCGAGCGTCCACCCGCACCATGGCGGACAGAGCATCCCTCACCAAACCCCAACTGACCCTGGCGAGAGGGAGTGAGCGGCCCAACCCCGCTAATCTCAAGGCCGCGTCGATAACCTCCTGATCCACTTCAGCGTGCGCCAGTTTCGCCAGAACCTGGTTCCCCTCTGAGGCGGCACCCTGCCCCGCGCCGAGCAACTCCACCCGGGATGCAGCCAGCCTGCCGGCCATGTCTTCCATCCGCTTGCGGAGCGTCTCGATTTCGCGTCTCAGGCGGTCCAGGGCGTCCGAGGTGAGGCCGGCGGCCTCCGGGACGGCCGTGCCCGGGGCGCCGGCAACCGCCACGGGCGGCGGAGTTTGCACGGGAGGCACCGCCAGCACCACTTCGTAGCGGCCAAGGTGGCGCGCTTCCGGCGGCGCCTCCCGCGAGTAGAGGATCATGGCATCCTCACCGAGCTCTTTGCCCGCCAGGCTGATGGCAGCCTCCACCGATCCGGCGAAATACGATTTCAATCTCATTTGCATTCAATGCTCCTTCTGCCCGCCCAACTGCTCCAGCCGGGGGCCGGCGGCTTCACCAGGCTGCCGGGCGGACGGCCTCATCTCACCAAGCCCAGCGTCTCCACCTTGACGCCGGGCGGAATCTCGCTGTGCGACAGCGGGTACAAGTTACGTTGCGTTGTTTCCACGATCTGCCGGACGAAATGGCGCGAAGCGGAACTGGTCAGCAAAACAACCGGGGCGGTGGGGGTCCCCACGGTCGCCGTAACCCGTTCCAGGAACTCGCGGACGCGCTGCGGAGCCAGGTTCAAATGGCTGGTGTGCTCGGAATGCTCCACGGACGACTCGATCACCTGGTCCAAAGCCGGGTCGAGAACGTAGGCCGGCAAATCCCCGCGGCTGTTCAGATAGGGCCTGACCACCATGCGCCGTATGGACTGCCGGGCGTACTCGGTCAGCAGAGTGTGGTTCTTCGTGATCTGGGCCGCTTCTCCCAGCGCCTCCAGCAGCGAGACGCCATCGCGGATGCTGACCCGTTCACGCAGCAGGTTCTGAAGGACCTTGTGCACCACCGCCAAGGGCAGCAGTTTCGGGACCAGGTCCTCCACCACGCGCGGATGTTCCTCGGCCACGCGGTCCAGGAGCTTCCGGGCATCCTGACGGGTGAACAGTTCCCAGGCGTGGCCGCGAACCACTTCCGAAAGGTGCGTCCCGAGCACGCTCAGCGGGTCGACAACCGTGTATCCGGCCGAGCGCGCCTGCTCGACCGCCGGACCGCTGACCCAGACGGCTGGCATGTTGAATGCCGGGTCCACGGTCGCCACGCCGTCGAGGGGCTGCACCGCCGCCCCGGCGGGGGGAATGGCCAATTCGCAACCCAAAGGGACTTCGCAACGCGCGACCTCGGCTCCCTTCAAACTGATCACGTACTCGCCGGCTTTCAGCGAAAGGTTGTCGGTAATCCGGATAGCCGGCACGAGGCAGCCGAATTCCGAAGCCAGCTGACGCCGGATGGCGCCAATCCGGCGCAGCAAGGGCGACTCCTGTCCACCTTCCACCAGCCGCACCAGGCCGAGTCCGACCTCGAGGGCCAGAGGTTCCACTTTGAGGAGGGTCTCCAGGTTGTCGCGTGCCGCCGCGGGCGCCGGCGCAGCCGCGGCAGCCTCCTGCTTCTGCGTGCGCTGCCACATGCGCCAGCCCACGACACCGAGACCGCAACCAAGGGCCAGAAAAGTGAACTTGGGCAGGCCCGGGAAAGCCGCCATGGCGGTCATCACTCCAGCGGCCAGCAGGATAGGCTGGGAATTGCCGAACACCTGCCGCTGGAAATCCGCGCTCAGGCGCGCGTCCGAACTGGCCCGCGTAACGATCAGGCCGCCGGAAATGGAGATCATCAACGCCGGAATCACCGTCACCAGGCCGTCGCCAATGGTCAGAACCGTGTAGGTCTCGAGCGCACGCCGCAACTCCATGCCATGCTGCAGCACGCCGATCAGGAAGCCCGCCAGAATATTGATCACCGTGATCAAAATGCTGGCCACGGCGTCACGCTGAGTAAACCGGCTGGCGCCGTCCATGGCGCCGTAGAACTCGGCTTCCGCGGCCAGTTGCTTGCGCCGCGAGCGTGCCTCGGCATCGTCGATCAATCCGGCGTTCAAGTCCGAATCCACCGACATCTGCTTGCCCGGCAGCGCATCGAGCGTGAACCGCGCGCTGACCTCGGAAATGCGCACCGCGCCATGATTGATGACCACGTACTGAATGGCGATCAGCACCAGAAAGATCACCACGCCGATGATGTAGCTGCCGCCCACCACGAAACTGCCGAACGCCTCGATCACCTTGCCGGCGGCGGAGGTCCCCGTGTTGCCGTGCATGAGGATGAGCCGCGACGAACTCACGTTCAAGGCCAGCCGGAACAGGGTCATCAGGAGCAGTGTCGTGGGAAAGACGCTGAAGTCCACCGGCCGGGTGATGTACATCGCCACCAGGAGCACGAGCACGCTGACCGTGATGTTCACGCTGATCAGAAGATCCAGCAGCATGGGCGGCAGCGGCACGATCATCGCCAGCACCACCGCCAGCACCGCCAGCGGAACGCCCATGTCCGCCCAGGCCAGGCGCCCTAACAGCAGCGCTGTCGTGGGCGCCCCCCGGCCCGAGCGGCGCAGCGGCGAAGAACGCGCCTGCACGTCACTATGGCTGAGCGCGGGTGCGGCAACCGGCGTCACCGGAGTGCTGCTGGTAGCCATGGAGCGTTACGTTCTCCTTCCTGTTGTCATCCCGGGAGCCTCCCTTGCATCAGCCGGTAGATGTAGGCCAGAATCTCCGCCACTGCCCTGTAGAGATGAGCCGGTATTTCCTGTCCAACTTCGGCGGACTTGTAGAGGGCCTGCGCCAGGGGCGGATTCTCCACAATCGGCACCTGGTGTTCGAGGGCCTTTTGCCGTATCCGCAAGGCCAGGTAATTCTTCCCTTTGGCTACCACCTTCGGAGCAGCCATGCTCTCCATCTGGTAGCGGATGGCCACGGCGTAATGGGTCGGGTTCACGACGACGGCAGTGGCCTTGGGAACCTGCCGCATCATCTGGCGGCGCAACAGATCCCGCTGCAAGCGGCGGATGCGGATCTTGATGTGGGGGTTGCCCTCGGTCTCCTTGAACTCGTCCCGTATCTCCTGCTTGGTCATCAACAGATCTTTGCGATAGCGCCGCAACTGCCGGTAAAGATCGACCGAACCGAGCACCAGGAACAGACCCGCCGCCTGCCAAAGCAGGTCCTTGATTTGAATTCCCACCTTCGCCAGCCCGCCTTCCACGCTGAGCAGGGGAAGGCTCAGTAGCGCCGGCAGGTTCCCGCTGGCCACGCTGTAAACGGCCGCGCAAAACAGCGGCAACAGGAACAGGGCGTAGAAAAACTGGGGGACGTTCTGCCGCGGCAGCCCCTTCAGTTTCTGGACTGGGTCCAGCCGCTTCCAGTTGGGCGCCAGCTTCTTGAACGAGAATCCGAGGCGCGTGACGGACAGATGCGCACCGAAGGTCACCGCCATGAGCAGCACGGCAGCCACCAGCAGCGGTTTGAATACCGGCAGCACGGCGTCCTGAAACAGGCGCAGCACTTCGCCGCGGTCCAGCTCCGCCCGGTGCCCTGCGGTCAGCAGGTAGGCGATGATGTGGCGAGTGTCGGCAAGCCAGCCGGCCGTAAACGCCGACAACACGCCCACGAAAACGATGAACTGCACCGCGGTCACAAATTCGCGGCTGACCGGAAAGTTGCCTTCCTTCCGCGCCTGCTGGATGCGCCGCGGAGTAGGCTGCTCGGTGCGTTGTCCCTTGTCGGCCATGCATCCTCAAGGCTCCGGGTTGAGCAGGGCCGCCACCCCGCCCAGGATGCGCGTCGCCGCTGAACCGTAGAGGGTGGGCAGAACCACCGTCAACGCGGCCAGCAGGGCCATCGTCGCGAGCATTTTGGCCGGGAAGGCCAGCATCAGCAACTGCATCTCCGCGTTGATCCGGCCGAGCAGCGCCAGCGCTATATCGACCAGCACAAGCAGCGCGACGACCGGCAGCGCCAGACGCACAGCCGTGGTGAACATCACGCTGCCCAGCTGAAGGAGTTGCTCCCCGGCCGCAACGCCCAGAAACCAGTCGCCCGGTGGGAGCGCCGTCAGGCTGGCCGTGAAGATGCGGATCACGACCAGGTGGAAGTCCATCGCAAAGAACAGCAGTCCGCTGGCCAGGTGGGAGAAGAGCTGCAGCACCGTGCTGTCGGCCTGGGTAGCCGGATCGATCGTGGAAGCGTAGCCGTAGCCTGCCTGCAGGCCGAAGATCTGGCTGGCGAAAATGAAGGCCTCGTTGAGGAACCCGACCGCCAGGCCGACCGCCACGCCGAAGGCCAGCTCCGCCGCGATCCAACCGGCGAGCAGGGCCAATCCGGGATCGCCCGGCGATACGCGCGGCCAAACCGGAAGCAGGGCCACCGTGATCGCCAGTGCCAGCACAACACGCCCCGCTACGGGCGCCTGGCGCAAACCGGGGAACGGAACGAAAGAGACCGCCCCGCTGACGCGCGCCAGCACGAGCAGGAAGCCGTACAGCGTGACCAGCGGCAGCCGCACTTCAGCGGGCATAGCGGCTCAGGTCACCGAACAGCGCGGTCGTGTAAGTGGTCATTTGGACCAGCATCCAGGGCAGGAAGATCAGCATTCCGGCCAGAAAGGCCACCAGCCTGGGGATGGTGCCGAAGGCGGCGTCCTGCATGGAGGTGAGAATCTGAATCAGGCTGACCACGGCGCCCGCCACAAAACCGAGCACCAGCAACGGCAGGCTCAGCCAAAAGGTGGTCATCAGCATCTGCCGCAACAGGTCCACCACTCCTTCAGGACTCATATGGATCTCCTTCCTCCCAGCGCCCCCGTCAGTAGAAGCTCTTCACGAGCGACCCCACCACAAGGTTCCAGCCGTCCACCAGCACGAACAACAGAATCTTGAAAGGCGCCGAAAGCATGACCGGCGGCAATTGCACCATTCCAATGGAGAGGGTCACGGAGGCTACCACCAGGTCGATGATCAGGAAAGGCAAGAACAGGACGGCTCCAATCTGGAAGCCCGTCTTCAACTCGGACAGAACGTAGGCGGGCAACAGGATCTTTAACTCCAGGTCCTCGGCTCTGGCGGGGGCCGCGGTCTTGGAGATCTCGAGCATCAGCTGCACGTCCTTCTCCCGCACGAATTTCGCCAGGAAGCTCTTGAGCGGCGTGCGGCCGCGGTCAAGCGCCTGCTCCAGGCTGATTTCGCCTCTTTCGAACGGCGCCCAGGCTGTCTGCCGCACTTCCGTCAGCACCGGGTTCATGATCAGCAGCGTGAGGAACAGGGCCACGCCGATCAAGACCTGGTTGGAAGGCGTCGTTTGTGCGCCCAACGCCTGCCGCAGAAAGTGCAGCACGACCGTGATGCGCAGAAACGGGGTGGCCGCCATGATGACCGCCGGCAGCAGCGTCAGCGCCGTGAGCAGCAGGACAATCTGCATGGGCACGCCCAGTACTGCCCCGCCGGCAGTGTTTCCGAACAGCCCGCCGCCAGTTGCGTTGGAGGACGCTGCCCAGCCTGACGGCGCCAACAGCGCCGCACCGATGAAGAGAGCGGCTGCGGGCCTCACCGCTGTACCTCCTGTAAACCGGGCGCCGGCGGCGAGCCGGCCGGGAGCCGCTCCACCAGGTCCCACGGAAGGGAATCCAGCAGCGTGCAGCCGCCGGCGTGCACCGCCACCACCAGGCAGCGGTCGCCCAACCGGACCAGGTGGACGGCGTGATGGGGGCTGAGCGCCAGCCGCTCCACCGACGACAGCCGCGCGCTCACGCGCCGCCCGCCCAGCGGACGCAGGCCGTTCCGGCGCCGCAGCCAAACCCAGGCCGCCCCTAACAGGCCGAATACGAACAAGATCGAGAGAATCTGCCGGAGAAGTTCCATGGCGCCACCCGTGATGCCTTTGCTCAGTCCACATCCTTGAAGTCGGTGATGCGCACCGCCAGCGTGTCCTCCAGGACAACGATCTCCCCGTAGGCCACCACCGAGCCGCCGGCGCGGATGTCGATGTTCTCGCCGGCCGAGCGGCATAGCCTGACCACGTCGCCTTCTTCCAGCCGAAGCAGTTCTATTACCGCCATCTGCCGGCGGTCCAGCTCGGCTTCAATCACCACCGGCACATCAGCCAGCGGCGCGATCATCTGTTGCGGGTGCATGCCAGTTCCGATCGTCAGTTAGCCGCTAACGCTTGAGGTTGATGGTTTCCTGGCTGAGTTCATCGGCCACTCCCACGACACGGGCATTGGCCTGATAACCGCGCTGGTAGACAATCAGGTTGGCGAATTCCCGGGCGATGTCCACCGTGGAGCTTTCCACGGCCCCCGCCAGCAGCGTTCCGCGCCCACCCGTGCCGGGCAGTCCGATGGCAGGCAGAGCGCTCCGGCTGCTCAGCTGGTAGTTGTTGTTGCCGGCGGCGATGAGCGATTCAGGATTGCGGATGGATGCCATCGCAAGCCGCGCGATCTCCACTTGCTGCCCGTTGGAGTACTGCGCCAGGACGACGCCGCCATCACCCATGCCGACACGCATCAGTTGCGCCGCGGCAGAACCGTCCTGGGCGTTGGCAGCGAGGGCGGAAGGCTGGGCGTATTGGGTCAGCCGCGGCGTGAGCCCGCGGTAAAGGCTCCAGTTGAGTTCCAGGTCCGCCGCGCCGTTCTTCAAGCCGGAAACGACGAACTGCGGCATGGCGGCATCAGGGGCGGGCTCCACCAGGGCGCCAAACTCATCAAAACGAACCGTACCTTCGAGAGGCGGCACCGGGGCCGTAACGTCCGCATCCGGGATGCGGACGGCGTAGTTCCACGTGTTGGCCGTTTCCGACTTGGTGAAGGTGATCGCCACCACGTGCGGCGCCCCCAAAGAATCAAAGACTTCCAGCGAGGCGGTGAACGTCTCCGGAGGGTCGGAAGAGGCGCTCGCGTTCAGATTCAGGTCGAAGGAGAAATTGCGGGTGGCGGCGGGGGGCTTCAAAGCGCCCACCGGCAATTGGATGTCACCCACCGGACCTTCGACCAGACTCGCGCCGGCCGGCACCATCCAGCCTTGAACCCTCTCGCCGGACAGAGTCACCAGGTAGCCGTTCTTATCAAGTTGGAGATTCCCTCCGCGGGTATAGAGCACGCCGCCAGCGGTGTCGCGCAACACGAGGAAGCCATCCCCTTGGATGGCCACGTCCAGGCTGCCGGAGGTCATCTTGACCGCGCCTTGACTGAACGAGCGGGCGGTCAGCGGCTGGACGATGCCGAGTCCAACTTGCGCTCTCCCGTCGGAAGCTCCCAGCGATTGCGACACCAGGTCCCGAAAAGCGACGCTGCTGGTCTTGAAGCCAATGGTGTTCAGATTGGCGAGGTTGTTGCCCACGACGTCTACTGCCTGGGAGTGCGCGTTGAGCGCCGAAAGGGCGGTTGAGAATGCGGTGAACATCTATTTCTGCTCCTGTAAGTTCGAATTGCCGTCGGCCGTACCGGCCTCGGTGGTGATCGCCTGCCGGATGATTTCCAGCTCCTTCCGCATGGCCATCATTTGTTCAAGCGAAGTGAATTGGGCCAGTTGCGCCAGGAACTCCGCGCCGTCACGCGGGTTCATCGGGTTCTGGTGACGGATCTGCGTCACCAGCAACTGGAGGAACATCTCCTTTGAGACCGTGGTCTCCTGTGGGGCACGCGTGGTTTCCGGCGTCCTGACTAACTCGGCCGGCGTGCTTAGGGTCTTAGCAACTGCTTCCATCGAGCGGTTTCCTCCTGATGAAGTTTGCGCGGATCCAGACTGCGTTCCAGTTCTTCGAGCCAGCCCGGCGGGGGATCCTCCCGGTTCGGCTGCCGTCCGTCTTCGCGGGCATCCTGCCGCGAACCCTGGCCGCCTTCCCGATGGTTGGAGACAGGCTCCCCGTCGTGGCGCACGGCTTCCGCGGCGCCGGCCACAGCGGTCCGCGGCGGGGCCCAGGCTTCCGCCCGGTAGCCCTGCTGCCCGAGCCGCTCCACCAAATGGTCCAGGTGTTCGCGCAGATGGCCAGCCAGAGCCTCATCCGCGGTGCGCACGGCCACGTGCACCCGCCCGTCACGCTCACGCACCTGCAAGTCCACGGCCGCATCGGCCGGGCGGCCCAGACGCAGCGCAATCTCCTTCACCGGCGAAGCAGCCGCAGGCGGCGCGGACAGACGCGACTGGTCAGGCAGGGGGATCTCAGCAACGTGCGGCACGGCGGGCGGCCGTGCCGCCTCCGCGCGAGGGGTGGCGGACCTCGGAGCGGACGTCGTGGGTTCCGCCGCGGGCAAGGGCGGCTGCCCCGGACCGGGATGCCGGGGCGGCGTGGATTCCTGTCCTTGCGATTTGGCTTCCTGCCTCCGCGACGGCGCGGGTTCCGCATCCGGTTCCCCGGTTGCCGGTTCTGAAGCCGCCTCGCCGGGCGCTGCCGCGCGGGCATCCGCCGGCCCCTGCGCCGCTCCCTGCGGCCCGGCTGCCGGAGCCGCCGGCGGCGCCGATTCCCGGCTCAGGCGCACCGCGAAGCTCAGACCCTGGCGAGGTCCCGCTGACTGCGGCGGCTGGACGACCGTCCCGTCGTGGTCCACTTTGAGACTGGCCGACGGCTCGTCCCGAGGCACAGCGCCCGTGCCCATTTCCGGTTGAGCCGGAGGGGCGCTCTGCGATGGGGGCTGAGCCGGAGACGGGGTTACCGGCAACGCCGGCGCAGAGGGGCTCAGGCTGGAAACGATGCCTCCGGCTGGCGCGAGAGTCACCGTGGCCGAACCGGCAGGCTGGCTGGAACCAGGCTCCGGGCTCAGTCCCGGAGGCAGCGCATCGGGAGTCGCCGGTGTAACTTCGGATTCCACCGGCTGGGGCAGCGTTTGGCGTAGGGGCGAGGGTGCCAATGCGCCCAACTCCGTCTGCGCCTGCGAACCTTCGGCCGCCGGTTCGGAGCCGGCGGTCAGGGTCCACGTGGACGGCGCGGGAATGTATAAGACCGCGGCCGGCCGGGCGGAGGGGGTGCTGCCGCTCATCAGAACGATTTGGGCGGGCAACCCGGGACGCTCCCTTCCTTCCACGTCCTCTGGAAACTGTTCGGAAACGGTTGCCTGTTCTTCGGCCGCACTTGGATCCTGGCCGCCCGCCGGGCTTCCCTCGAGGAAATCCACCAATTGTTCGCCGAAGGGCGCCACCTGAAAGAAGGTGGCCGAAGCGGCGCCCGCGGGTGAGTCCTGAACCGAGGCTGGGAGCGCTCCGGTCGAGGCCGGCATCGAGAGCGTCAGCGGGAGCGCAGCAGCGTTCACGCCCTGTTGGAGAGCAAACCGGCTGCCAGCAGCGCGGCCCTAGTTTTCAGCCGGTTAGGCGAGCGCGCTGAGTCAGAATCTTGGCACGCAACGGCGGCTGACAATTCTTCGTCACGTTTGCGCGGCCCCCTCATCGGCCTTATCGGTCAGGATTGCAGGCACTTACGGAAATTCCGCCGGCGGGCCCCAAATTGCAACTGAACCGGCGAGGAAGAACTATGAACGCGCTGACTATCTCGGCCGCCAGCGGCATGAAAGCTCGCCTCGAGTCGCTGGAGATGCTCGCCAACAACATCGCCAACCAGTCCACCGCCGGCTTCAAGCCTGACCGGGAGGTGTTCAGCCTGTACGTTTCGGCCGAAGCGCAGGCCGCGTCGCAGGCAGGGGGACACCCGTTGCCGACCACCCTGCCGGTGGTCGAGGGACGCTGGACGGATTTCTCCCAGGGCACTCTGACGGCCACGGGCAACCCCCTGCATCTGGGCCTGTCCGGCAAAGGGTTTTTTGCGGTTCAGGGGCCGGGTGGGACCCTTTATACCCGGAACGGGAATTTCCGGATCGCGGCGGGCGGGCAACTCCAGACGCAGGAGGGCTATGCGGTGCTGGATCCGGAAGGCCGGCCCTTGCAGGCCGACGCGGCTCGCCCGGTGGAAGTCTCCGCCGATGGCGTGCTCAGGCAGCAGGGGGAAGAGATAGGCAGGCTGGCGGTCGTGGATTTCAGCCGCCCGCAGGCGCTGGGCAAGCGCGGCGGCGCCTACTTCCAGCTCACGGACCTGAACGTCAAGCCGACGGCCGCAGCCGCCGAACTGCACCAGGGCAAGCTCGAGGCGGCCAGTTTTTCGGCCTCGGAAGCCGCCATCCGGCTGGTGAGCATCCTGCGCCAGTTCGAGATATTGCAGAAGGCCATCACCATCGGCGGGGAAATGAACCGCCGCGCTGTGGAAGAAGTTGCCCGGGTGGGCAGCTGATTGAGGTTTTATGAGGAGGAGCGCATGATTCGAGCTTTGTTCAGCGCCGGCAGCGGCATGACTGCCCAGCAGATGAACGTCGACAATATCGCCCACAACCTGGCCAATGCCAACACGGCCGGGTTCAAGATGCGCAGGGCGCAGTTTCAGGACCTGCTCTACCAGAACTTCGTGCAGCCGGGCGCGGCGGCGGGGGCGCAGACGGTGGTGCCGAGCGGACTGCAGCTCGGGCTGGGAACCAGGGCCGTGGCCAACGAGGTCATCCTCACCCAGGGCAATTTCCTGTCTACCAACAACCCGCTGGATCTGGTGATCGAGGGCCGCGGATTCTTCCAGGTCCGCCTGCCCTCGGGGGAACTGGCGTACACGCGCGCGGGGACGTTCCATCTGGACCGTGACGGGAACGTGGTGACGAGCGACGGAGACCCGCTGGAACCGCAGATCACGATTCCGCCGGAGGCGCAATCCATCACGGTAGCCGCGGATGGCACGGTCAGTTACATCCTGCCCGGCCAGACGGCGGCGCAGCTGGGCGGTCAGATTCAACTCGCCAACTTCGCCAATCCCGGGGGACTGAACAGCATCGGCCGCAACCTGTTTACTCCGACCGATGCCTCGGGCGAGCCCACCATCGGCAACCCGGGCGGCCAGGAAGGTCTGGGGCGCCTGTTGCAGGGCTTCATTGAGCAGTCCAACGTCAGCGTGGTGGAGGAGTTCATCAACCTGATCGTGAGCCAGCGCGCCTATGAGGCCAACTCCAAGGTGGTCCGGGCGGCCGACGAGATGTACCAGCTAGTCAACAATATGTCGCGATGACCGGGCGCCTCTTCGTCTGCCTCTTGAGTCTGGCCGCCCTCGCCGGCGGCGCCTGTCACAGCGTGGAGGGCGACCGCATCCTGGCCTCGCATCTGGCCGCCGTGGCGCCGGAATTCGCGCGTCTGGACCCGGATCTGGCCCTGGCGCACTCGCCGGCGGCCGGCTCACACCGGACGTTTCGCGTTCCCGAATTGCGCCGGCTGGCCGCGCGGCACGGCCTGGAACTCGCGCAACCTGCTTCGGCCTGTTTCGAGCGGCCGGCCTCGCGCCTGAGCGAGGACGCGGTGCGCGTGGCCGTGGAGAGCGCGCTTCAGCCGCTAGGGGCTCAGGCGACCATCGTGGATTTCAGCCGCCACCCTTTGCCAGCGGGAAGGCTGGAGTTTTCACCTTCCGCGCTGCCTGCGCCGCTTCCCGGGAAAGCGAATCACCCGGTGATTTGGCGCGGCGTATTGCGCCACGGCGAAGGGCGCACCGTTCCGGTCTGGGTCCGGCTGCGGCTCCACGCCACCTGGTCTCGCCTGGTTGCGGCGCGGAAGCTCGAGCCGGGCCGGCCGATTGAAGCTGGAGACGTGAGGTTGGAGGTGGCGGCCGGGGTGGCGCCGGGTGGCGATTTCCTGACGGATCCCGGGCAGGCGTTGGGGAGTCTGCCGCGCCGCTCGCTGCCCGCCGGGACAACGCTGCGCCGCGTCTGGCTGCGTATACCGGACGACGTGGAGCGCGGGAGCCGCGTGGCAGTGACCGTCCGCAGCGGCGGCGCGATTCTGCGCCTGGAGGGGCTGGCTGAAACAGCCGGCCGTGTGGGGGACCGCGTCATGGTGAAGAACCTGGCCAGCGGCAGGCGTTTCGCCGCCACCGTGGAAGCCCCCGGCGAGGTAGCCGTACGAACCGGAGTAGATCGATGAGACTGTCAAGGAAATGCTTTGCTTGCGCCGTGGCCCTGTGGCTGACCGCGCTGGCGCCCGCCGGCGAGGGACGCAAAGGCGAGCGGCTGACCCCGCTCGAAAAATACGTCCAGGAGGCCCAGGCACGCGCGGAAGCGCAGCCGGCCTCACCCGGATCGATTTACGCCTCCGGTGGGCGTCTGGCCGATCTCGGGCGTGACCTGCGGGCGTCACAGGTGGACGACATCGTCACCATCGTCGTGGCGGACCGTGCTTCCGCGGTGGCTCGGGGCACGACCAACTCGGCTCGCAAGTCTTCCGCCAGGGCGGGCATAGGGGCCTTGCTGGGACCGACTGAGGTGGGCGGCAGGGCGGCCGATCTCGCCCGGTTGGGCGGAGAGAGCGAACTGCAAGGTGAGGGCGAAACCAGCCGGTCGAGCGTCCTGATGACGACGCTCTCCGCCCGGGTGACGAATGTGCTGCCGAACGGAAACCTGGTGGTTGAGGGCGGCAAGGACATATGGATCAACTCCGAACGCCAGCACGTGAGTGTGCGGGGCGTGATCCGCTGGAACGATTTGGGCGCGGGCAACATGGTCCGCTCGGACCGGCTGTCGCAGCTCGAGGTGCGTGTGAACGGCAAAGGCGTGGTGGGAGATGCCGTAAGGCGGCCGAACTTCCTTTACCGGTTGTTGCTGGGCTTGCTGCCTTTCTAGGGATCGCGCATGAATCCGGTTGTTGCCCGCCTTTCGAGCCCGTCAGCGGATAGCTCGGAGGTAGCCGGCATTGCGCGGCGGCGATTTGAAGCCAGCCTAGCGAATTGCGTGAGGTGAGCGTGCAAAGACTGAAGAGAATCGTGGCGGTGCAACTGATGGGCCTGGTGTGTGTGGCCGCTCCGCTGGGAGCGGCCACGCGCCTTAAGGACCTGGCCCTGCTCGAAGGAGTGCGCGACAACCAACTCATAGGCTATGGCTTGGTAGTGGGGCTGGCGGGCACAGGCGACAAGCGGCAAACGGTGTTCTCCGCGCAAACGCTGGCCAACCTGCTCGAACGCATGGGCGTCTCCGTGCCGCCGGCGGCGATCCTGGTACGAAATACGGCTGCCGTCATGGTGACCACCAATCTGCCGCCCTTCGCGCAGCCCGGTGTCCGCATCGACATTACCGTGGGGGCGATTGGCGACTCCACCAACCTGCAAGGAGGGCTGCTGCTGCTCACACCGCTCAAAGGCGCTGACGGGCAGGTGTACGCCGTAGCTCAAGGCCCCGTGGTGACGGGTGGCTTCGTAGCGGGACGCGGAGGGAATTCGCAGACCCTCAACCACCCCACGGCGGGGCGTATCCCGAACGGCGCTATTGTGGAACGCGGCGCGCCGACGGTGGCGCCCGGCGAGCGGCTGAGGTGGCAGTTGCGCCAGTCCGATTTCACCACGGCGGCGCGCATCGCCGCCGCCGTGAACCAGCGCTATGGCGAGGAAGGCAAACCCGTGGCGCGAGCCGAAAACGCCGCCCTGGTAAGCGTGGATGTGCCGGGCGCCTTTCAGGGGAGGCCGGTGGAATTCGTGGCCGAACTCGAAAGCCTGACCGTGGCAGCGGACCGGCCGGCCAGAATCGTTGTGAATGAGCGCACCGGAACAGTGGTCCTCGGCAAGCAGGTGCAAATAGCACCGGTCAGCATCCTCCACGGGGCTCTTACAGTGGAGGTCCGCACGACGTTGGCGGTTTCCCAGCCACAGCCGTTCTCGGGC
The DNA here is from genome assembly GCA_037444075.1 of Acidobacteriota bacterium. Taxonomy (GTDB): domain Bacteria; phylum Acidobacteriota; class Terriglobia; order Bryobacterales; family Bryobacteraceae; genus JBBIND01. The sequence goes on from JBBIND010000006.1 coordinate 34,239, forward strand.
GGAGAAACGGCCGTGGTCCCGGATGTGAACGTGGAGGCGCGCGAGGAGCGGGCGCGCCATGTTGTGCTGCAGCCGGAAGCCACGGTGGAAGACCTGGTGAAGGCTTTGCTGGCCATCGGGTCCACGCCGCGCGATGTCATCGCCATCTTGCAGAACCTGAGAGCGGCGGGCGCATTGACGGCCGAGCTGGAGGTGATTTGACGTGAAACTGGGAGCTGTTTCGAGCGATCTTCTGCTGGCGGGCGCCGGGGAGTCCGCCGCTCCGGCCAAGGCAGACCGGGAGCGCCTGGAGCGCGTCGCAGCCGAGTTCGAAGCCCTGCTGCTCGCCCAAATGCTCCGTTCGGCGCGCGAGTCGGGCGAGGGCGACGCGATGACCGGCGGCGGGAAAAGTTCCGCCTCCATGACGGACTTCGCGGAGCAGCATCTGGCCCAGGCTCTGGCCGCGCAAGGCGGTCTTGGCCTCGCATCACTGGTGGTACAGGGTCTGGAACGGGATCCAAAAAGTCAGCGGGAATCACGTGGCTGGCCGATAAGACGTCCAGATGACTGATTCTTTCGTCATTCGCCATTCCCCTTTGTCCGGCGGCACTGGTGTCGACCAGCTGCGCCTGGACACCGCAAGGCACCGTCCCACGCGACCTTCCATGAGAGGCCACAACGACAAGGTCGATTTGTCAGGCGTTCTGCTGACCATGCAGAGCATGACCGAGCAGAGGATAGAGAACATCTCGCACCGTCTCGAGGCGCGAGCCTACCACGTCAGCCCGCTGGCCATCAGCGCGAAGATCGTCGAAAACCACCTGGAAGATTTCTAGCCGGCTGCTCGCACGGAGAGCACAGTGCCGGGCGGCGCGTTCCGGACCCGAGCCGGATCACTGCCTGCGCTCCCTGGAAGCCTGGTGCGAACACACGAAGCGAACCCCAGCCTCGGCTCAGAGCTCGGTTTCGGCTTCCTGGACCAGACCGTCCCGGTTCAGCAAGTGAATCTCTTTGCCGGCGATGCGCAGCAACCCTTCCGCCTGAAAACGGCTGAGGTTGCGCGAAACCACTTCCCTCACCGTGCCCAGCCGCGAGGCCAGTTCCTGGTGGGTCATGGCAAGCGGGAACCTCTCGGACTGAGCCCCCGCGCTGAGTTCCAAAAGCAGCGAAGCGAGCCTTTGCCTGACACTGCCGAACGTCACCAGTTCGATCAAGCCCACCAGTTGCCGGAGGCGCTTGCCGACCGCCCCCAAAATCTTCAGAGCCACGGCGGGATGCTGACTGCACACCTGCTGGAAGTCCCGCGTGCCGATGAACGCCGCCACGACCGGCTCGAGCGCCGTAACGCTGGCCGGGTAGGGACCGCCGTCGAAGAGCGGCACTTCTGCGACGCTCGAAGGCGCGGATTCGATGGCCAGCGTGACTTCCCGCCCCGAGGAAGAAGTCTTGAAGATCTTCACGCTCCCCTCGAGGATCAGGTAGATTCCCTGGCAGTCCTCACCCTCGATGAACAGCGTTTCGCCGGCGCCGTAGCGGCGCCCGAGGCAGCGCTGGGATAAGGCCTGGATTTCGCCGGAGGTGAGTCCGGCCAGCAGCGGTACCTGGCCGAGCCGCTGGTTTCTGGCGCTTTGCATTCGCCTACTTATCCTAGCAACCCGGCCAAACCCGCGGCTGGTCAGACACGAATGAACTACAGGACCAACCGCAATCCGGTTACGAAGTGATGCGTGCGGAAACCCTCGAAACTGAACAGCGTCTGGGACATGCCGTAGTAGCGCCACTCGGCGAACCCGTGCACGTTCGGACTCACGGGGACGACGAAACGGCCGAGGGGTTGATAGTACTTCGTCGGGCGGCTGCCGCTCGAAACGAACATGGAACCACCCACGCTGATTTTCGGAACCGACTGATTCATAGCCGGCAAGGTCAGGTCCAACAACGCCGTGGCGCTGTGCGCGTTGTCGCGGTAGAGGGAACGGTTGACCGCTATCGGGAAGGGCGCCAGGAAGTTGATGTCCGAGCGCAGCGACGACCGCGTGTAGTCCGCGAGGAGGCTGACTCTCTTGCCTCCGCCGGGTGTCCACAGCATTGACAAGCTCCCGGCGCGGCTTTCGAAGTCGTAGTTGATGCCCCGGGTCGGGTTTTCGTTGTCGAGCCAGGAGAAATTGGCCGAAACGAGCAGCGAACTGAGCACCTGCACACGCCCCCTGGCGCGAAGTTGCTGGTAGTCGTGCAGGCTGGTCCGGAAGTAACTACGGTCGGCGGAAGAGCCTTCGTAGTCCAGGTTGAACATCACCCGCCTCACCGGGCGCACGTTGACGCCAGCCAGAGCCACGTGACGCTTCAACTCGCCGGCATTGGACGGCCCAATGAAGCTGATTCGCGGAGTGCGCGTGGAAGCATCCCCCCAGACGTACCGATGACCGGCGCGCAGGGTCAGTTTGGAAGTGGCATCCAGCAGGATGTCCAACTGCTGACGGTTGTAATTCAGCGCCAGCCGGTCCAGGCCGAACAGCGTCCCCAGCTGAGCCGCAGTGCCGATCAACATCTGCTCACTGAGCATGGCCGAGGAGGCATTGTGGAAGCGGTCCGTCATCCAGGACTCCCGGATGCGCAACCGCCGCCATGGCCTTAACTCCGCCGTGAATCCCCCGGATGAGTGCGGCTGCTTGGCGGAAGCCGTCACCAGGTTCTGGAAGGTGTTCAAAAACTGCGTGCTGCCCAAATAAAAGAGTCCGGCAGCGTTGGCCTTGTAGTCGACGTCGCTCTTCGGGCGGCTGTACAGGAACGACCCGCTCAGATCCAGCCAGGAGAACGGCGAAGCCGTCACAAGGCCTTTGCTGTACATGCTCTCCCCGCGAACCTCGTAGAGCTGCTCAAGATTTCTGAGGAGCAGCTGCTGGCCGAAGAGCGTAGACGAGCGGTTGCCGAGGTTGTTGTCACCCGCGGTATGCACCCGTTGGTCGTCTTCAAAGTAGGCGCCACCCTGCTCCACCGTGACGTGGAAGCGGCTCAGTTCCAGCCTTACTCCGCCCCGGAAGTGGTTCGTCTTGTCGCGCAAGCCAGTGGCCACCGGGTACTCGTTCCCGTTGGCCACGAACGGCGTGATTCCAGTGCCAAAGCCGGAGTCGCGGGTGTAGCCGAAGAAAGGAGTAACCCGTTTTCCCGGCCGCAATTCAAGATCGATGCCGACGTAGCGGCGCCGCATATCGAAGGACCGCTGGTTCACCAGGTTGCCGCGTTGGATGAAGGGATTGGCGAAGGAAGGCAGGTAGTTGAAGTAATCGATGTTCCGGTAATCGACGATGAGACGGTACGTGCCGCGCCGCTCGGCATCGATGCGGGTGGTGTTGTAGGGATCACCGCCCCAGTGGCTGCCGGAGACCGAGAGCCGGTCAAACACGCCGGCATCCTGCACGACGAAATCAAAGGCGCGGAGTTTCGGCCCCTCGCCAAGATTCACCACGCTGCGGTAAGTGTCGGAATGGCCGGCCACGGTGGAGACCCACCGATAGCCCGCTTCCAGGCTGCCGGTGATCTTCTTGTCGGAGGCAGGGGCGTCCTGCGCGGCCACAAGAAATGGCATCAGCGGGATAAACAGTAGTCTCTTCATCGCAGCAATGTCCGGTTGGTTTGTGATCCGTGGATCTTCAGGTGACAGGTTGTGCACTGGCGGAAACGCGGGCTCCGCATATCATGGATAGCCGGCGGGAGGCCGCCAAGCGCCGAACTTGTGGGTTGGGCGATATTGGCATGGCATTCCAGGCACTGTGCTCCAATATCCTGACGTGTCAGCATCCTCGGGTTGGCTGAGCCGTGCGGTTCGTGACAGGAGGAGCAGCCTTCCAGTCTCACGGGAGCGTGCTCATACACAAAGGGTCCCCGCTTGTCGCCATGGCAACGGAAACAGTTCGGTTCGTTAGCCGAGACGGTCTGGATGTTCTTCGGAAGGAAGCTGCCGTGCGGGTTGTGACAATCCACGCACGTCATGGCGCCCTGCCCCAACTTGTGACCGTGAGGCCGCTGAAAACTGGCCCAGACGTCCGTGTGACACCCGGCGCATTGGCGGTTCACCCGTACGGCGCGTGTGCTGCCCGCCTCGCGGGTTTCCGCCGCGTGAACCGTGTGGCAAGCGGCACAGCTAACTTCGTTGCGGCCGTGACCGCCTCGTATCCGTCCCACCTGGCTGGACGTATTCGCGTGGCACTGCAGGCAGCTGCGGTCCACGCTGGAAGGGCTGGCCTTGGCGGGGTTCAGGATGTCGCCGGCTTCAGCCGACTCAGCATGTTTGGCGCCCGGACCGTGGCAGCCTTCACAGGCCCGGCCCTCCCAACCCCGCTTCTTATCTTTATCCACGGAGGCGTGCGCATTGCGCTGGAAGGCCTTGTAAATGTCTTCATGACAGGCCATGCACAGCTCGCTGCCGGCGTAACCGGCAGGCAGGCTTTGGGAGGCCGACAGGAGGAAGGGAAGCAGGCAAAGGGCCGCCGTAGCGGCGGCCCTTTGCCAGAGAACGCGTCTCTGCGTCATGTGATTACGCTTCTATCTAGCGTGCGTGTACCCGAGGCACGGAGAACTGGCTGTTGCCTCCGTGGCAGGTGGCACAGCTCTCGCCCAAGCTGCTGGTATTCGCCAACGCGTGGGACGCCACATAGACCTGCGAGTGGCATCCGGTACAGGCAGCCGTGATCGGGCCGACAGGGTTGATGGGACCACGCGGGTCAACCACCGGCAGCAGGTTGGCCGGAAGCGGCAGCCGCTCAGAATTGTTCACGTGGCAACCGATGCAATCCTGACGGAAACCGGGGTAGTTGACGTCCGAGTAGCTGTGTTCGACGTTGCCGAAGCCATACAAGGAGTACGGGAAAGCCAGCGCCCGGCCAGTGTGTATACGGTGGGACATCAACCTCATGTCGATGGACTCGGCCGGACGGCGGTCAGCCGGACGGCGAGCCGTATCGGTCATGGTCGGGTTGTGGCACAACACGCACTGTTCAATCGTGTTGCGGTTGCTGCCGTGCAGGCTCAGGCTGAAGTGGCAGGCATTGCATTTGGCCAGGCTCACCACGGTCCGCCGGGGAGCGACACGGGAGCCGTCCACGGAGAAGTGGATCACCTTGTTTTCGCCCGCATCACGCACCGAGCGCTCCTTCACCGTGCCCGCGAGCAGGAAGAAGTTGCGGAAGCCTTCAATGCCAATGGTGTACGTTCCCCTGGCTCCGGCTGGAATCGCCGCGGTAAAAGTGTAGGTGTGCCGGCCGTCGGCCGTCGCGCGCGCCGCACGGGCGTCTTCGCTGATGTAGCTGCTGTAATCGCTTGCCGGGCCCGCCATGATGAGCGCCAACCGGTCCATCTCGCTGGCGAGCACTGGACGGCCGCGTTTGTCTCTCAGGGTAAAGGTTACCGTGGGCCGCCTTCCGGCAGAGCCATCAGCCACGCTGTTCAATTCGAAAACGATGCCCGGCAGGTCACGCGAGAACCGCTCAATCGTGTGGGCCCCGGAAATGGAAGCGTCAAACTCGAGTTCGCCTTGAGGCGTATGGCAAACCGCGCACTGCGCGTCGCTCGGTTGCGGCAGGTTGACGTGCCCGGCGCCGGTGGCGAAATTCACGTCATCATGGCAACCTCTGCAAGCCTGCCGGGAGGGCCGTGTCAGCCATGCCCTTTCCTGCGCGGCTCCCTTGCCGGTTTCGTGGCAAGCGATGCAGTTGCGCGGCTCGGGCGGGAAGCGGATCTTCGAGTAATCCCAAACCACTTGAGCATTCCCGATGATCTGGTACGGCCTGCCAGCCTTCACGCTAGGCAGGTTGGCGCCCATGTGGATCTTGTGGGTCATCTCGACCATGTCCACGGTGTTGCCCGTATCCGGGTCGGTCGTCTGGGGTGTATGGCAAAGCACACAGGTTTCCATGCTCTTGCGGCCGGTGTTGCCGTGGAAGCGCATGTCCTGGTGGCACTTGTTGCAGGTGACTGTACGGATCACGTCACGCGTCACCGTCACTCTGCTCCCATCCGGGACGAAATTGAAGGCGGTGTCCGCCAGGTTGATCCCGAGATCGAACTCCGTCAGGTTACGGTTGGACCAGGCGCCGATGGTATGCGTAACGGTCCGGTCATAGCCGGCCGGCAGCCTCGTCCCGAAGGTGTAAACATACTCACCATCCGCAACCATGGTGTGCGTCCCGCCCGTGTCGGCGCTAGCCTGAGTGGCTGCCACCCTGGTGATAGGGCTCGTCTGCACGCGAGTTGTGTAGGAGAGGTACTGGTTCTGACCTCTCGGGATGCGGGCAATCATCAGGGAAACAGAAACCGCACCAGGCGTAGTAATTCCAAGGCGGTCCAGAGGCAGACCTCTGGGATCCGTCAGCCGGTATCGGGTCCGCACGGTACCGTCGGCAGCGATTTCCGCCGAGAGAATCTGAATCCGCAGACCCGGGCGGACGAAATTCACCAGGTTCGGATCAGCGTAAAAAGCCTTGTCAGCGGCAGTATAAGGTTCGTTGGTGGCGCTAATCAGCGCGGCGGCTCCGGCGACAACTGCCAGGCATACAGCCACGCGTATTGCGGTGGAAACTGCGTTTCTAAACTGCATTAGAGCCCTCCTGTGGACATTGACATAAGCAAAAAACCACACGCATCAAGGTGGTCATTGCAATTGGCGCGCCAAGCTTGCGCCCGGCCAAGCCAAGTCACAAAATTCTGATTATAAAGAACTTAATATCCACAATACGAGCCACGTGCCCTCCCTGCACACGTTTATCAGTGGGGCATGCCGCTCACCTGTGCCATATAACTCACTATGAGCCTAAATTCGGTCCAGGGCACCCCCCCCAGCAATGGGGGTATCCGGACATGCCTACGACACGTGTAGACGGACGCTTTAAGCAGATTCAACAACCGAACGGGGCTGCGGCCTCGCCCCATTGGGCGCCACTCCGGCCGCGCTTGAGCACGGATTCGAGACGGGGAGAGCGCTTAAGGGGGCTGGCAGGGGATTGAGTCAGCGGTTTCCGGCCGCGCCGGTGATCACCGGCGGGGGATTACCCCGGCGGCTCGGTCTACCGGCGCGGTTCACCAGGCGACGCTCATCTGAAGTGCGGGAGCCTCTGGTGCATGGTGAAAGCCAGGATTCGGCAGGGTGGCCTGATGGGAGCTGGATGAGGAGCAGGCTTCCCAGGCCTGGAGGAGGGTCTCCATCAAGCTTTGGGCTTCCTGGAGTGGAGGTTCAGTCTGCGTACTATTGGCTCGCTGCAAAAGACTCTGGAGATAGGCGTACAGTTCCACCAGGTTTCTGGCGATCTCTCCGCCACGCTCCCTGTCAACGGAGCACGCCAACTCATTGAGAATCTCACCGGCCTTAGTAATCTGAAGGGATCGTTCTGCGATTCTGCCTCGCCGCAGCTCCTCGCGGGCGGCGATGACGGCCGCGATAGCGCCCCGGTAGAGCATTCTCACGAGCTTGACGCCATCCGCCGCCAGAATCTCGCTTTCCAGATAGGCTTGGTCTTTGTACATGAGCTTGCGTTATCCTCCACCCAGCTTATCGACGCCCGGCCGTGTTCTTTGAGGGTGCGTGTGAGGCGGGCCTCAAGGCTTCGCAGCCAAGTCGCCCGCCATCCGGAGTACGTAATCCGGCGGGATTTGGCGGATTACCTCCCTGGTATCACGGTCGACCAGCCTTAGCACCGGCCGGTGCGAGTCTCTGTCCATCGCAAACGTCAGTTCGTAGTTCTGACCGAACAACTCGGCGCCATTCAGCGCCTGGACAGCTTTGACCAAATCCCGGTTCTGGGCCAGAGCTTCGCTCTGGGTTGAGTCGATCTTGTCGACGGGCGCGATCATATGCGAATTGATGCTCCCGACTTCCATATTGCCTCCTTGCAGCCCGAGTAGGCTGCCTGACGTGCTTATCGGCCAGCCGGGCGATTTGTTGCGAAAATTCTTCGGAACCGGAAGGGGCGGAGCGTCAGACCAGGTTCAGAGCTTTCTTCAGGGTGCCCCGTTCCTGTTCAATCTTCTTCTGCAGCAGCATGATGGCGTAAATCAACTGCTCCGGGCGGGGTGGACAGCCGGGGACGTAAACGTCGACAGGAATAACCTGGTTGACGGGAACCAAAGCGTAATTGCTGAAGACGCCGGTCGAGGTGGCGCAGGCGCCCATGGAAATCACCCACTTGGGCTCGGGCATCTGCTGGTACAGGCGGCGTATGACCGGAGCCATCTTATTGGATACGCGGCCGGCCACAATGAGCAGGTCGGACTGCCGCGGCGAGCCCCGGAACACCTCGGCTCCGAAACGGGCTATGTCGTAGCGCGCGGCGCTCATGGACATCATCTCGATGGCGCAGCACGCCAGACCGAAGGTCATGGGCCAGATGGAGTTCTTGCGGCCCCAGTTGATGGCTTTGTCGACAGTGGTCAGCAGCAAGCCGCCGCCAAAGCCGGACTCCTCAGGGTGGTCGATGCGGTCAAAGAGCCCCTCGACCTTTTCCAGTTGCGGCCTCTGTTCCATCACTTCCCTGGATTATCCCACGTTCCGCGTAGAATGGGTAAATGGACAGTCCGCATGTTCGATACTTCAACTGATTTCCGGCCCTCCGGGGACACTACGGAGGCGCTAGGCAGGGCAGCGGGCGTATGGGGCATTGAACCGGGCTTCTGGGACATCTGGGGCACCTATCACGCGACCACACCGGCCATCCAACGCTCCATCCTCGAAGCCATGGAGGTCGATTGCTCGAGCGCCCGAGCGATAGATGCTGCCCTGGAAGCGCGCGAATGGAGCGAATGGAACAGGCTCGCGCCGCCGGTGGCGGTCCTGAGCGAGATCCGGCAACCGGCCGAGCTCACCTTGCGCCTGCCCTCGGGCAGCCAAACCGCGAACGTGCGCGTGGAGCTGTCTCTCGAAACCGGTGAACGAGAGCAGTTCCTCCGAGCCGTGGCCGAACTGCCCGAGAAAGCATCCATCCGTCTGCGCGGAAAGAGTTTTGTGGCCAAGGGGCTGCAGTTGCCCACCCTGCCGCTCGGCTACCATGACGTGCGCATCGAACTCGAGGCGGCGGGGGGCGAAAAGTTGGAGTCAACAACTCGGCTGATCGTCTGCCCCGAGAGAGCCTATCTGCCGCCACCGCTCGCCGCCGGGCGCCGGTTGGCGGGCCTCAGCGTGGCGCTGTACGGTCTGCGCTCGCGCCGCAACTGGGGCTGCGGCGATTTCACTGACCTGACCAGACTGGCGGATTGGATGGTGGAGAACCGGCTGGGTGATTTCATCGGCTTGAATCCGCTCCACGTTACGCACAACCGCGAACCATATAGCGTCAGCCCCTACCTCCCGGTCAGCGTTTACTACCGCAACCCGATTTACCTTGACGTGGAGCGCATCCCTGATTTTGAGAACTCTTCGGCGGCGCAGCAACTGCGGCGCAGCCCGGGCGTCGAAGCCGACATCGAGGCCCTGTGCGCTTCCGAGTTCGTCGAATACGAGCGCGTGAGCGCCCTGAAGCGGAGGTTTCTCAAACTCCTGTTCCGGACCTTCTTGTGGCGCGAATTACGCCGGGAGACGGAGAGGGCGCGGCAGTTTCGCGAGTATCTCGAAAGCGAGGGGCCGCTCCTGGAGTCTTACGCGTTGTATGCGGCGTTGGACGAGTGGATTCATCGACGCCACCGGGACGCGTGGGATTGGCTGGCGTGGCCGGAGCCGTACCGTGACCCGGATTCGCCGGAGGTGCGCGACTTCGCCCTTCGCCGCCGGCATTCGATCCTGTTCCATCAATACGTGCAGTGGCAGGTGGATCTGCAGCTGGCCGACGTCCAACAGCATGTGCGCCGACGCGGCATGGCGATAGGCCTGTACCACGACCTGGCGCTAGCCACTGACAGCCGCGGAGCCGACCTCTGGGCACACAACGAGTTCTTTGTGCCAGGCTGCCGGGTGGGCGCCCCGCCGGACGATTTTTCTCCCAACGGGCAGGACTGGTCCTTCCCGCCGCCTCATTCCATCCGTCACCGCGCGGATGGTTACCGCCTGTTCATTGAATCCATTCGCCAGAACGCCCGCCACGGCGGCGCGCTGCGCATAGACCATGTCATGCGCTTCTTCCGGCTCTACTGGGTTCCACCGGGCGGAGACCCGACTCAGGGCGCTTACGTCCGGGACGAGCACGAAGACCTTCTCGGTATCGTCGCGCTGGAGAGCGTGCGCCAGAAGGTGCTGGTGGTGGGCGAGGATCTGGGCACGGTGCAACCCAATGTGCGCGAAGAACTGGACAGGCGCGGCATCCTCAGCTATCGCCTGCTGTACTTCGAGCGGCATGACGACGGCGCTCCGAAGCTGCCGCACGAGTACCCGCGCCAGGCTCTGGTGGCTTCCACGACGCACGACCTGCCGACGCTCGCCGGTTTCTGGCTCGGACGGGACATCGAAGCTCGTTTTCTGGCCGGCGTTTTGCCGGATGACCACTCCCGTCAGGCCATGCACGCACAGCGGGAGCGCGACAAGCAAAGCCTGCTGGACGCCCTGTTCCGGGCACGGATGCTGCCGGACCACTACCCCCGCTCGGTAGCGGATATCCCGTCGCTGACACCTGAACTTCACAACGCTTTCATAGGTTATCTGGCTTCCACGCCTTGCATGCTGATGGCGTTGAACCAGGAAGACCTTACCAAGGAAACCGAGCAACTCAACCTGCCCGGCACGACGGAGCAGTACCCCAACTGGCGGCGCAAGATGCGGTTGAGCCTGGAGGACCTGGCCGGCTCTCAGGAAGGCTCTGACTTCGCCGCCATGTGGCGGAACTGGCTCGAAATCAGTTCGCGAACCGGCGGCTAAGGCCTCGGGCCCAGCCGCTCCGCTTCCTTTTCATCTTCCGAAGGGGGATCCGGCGCTGGTTCCGGTTCCGGGGGACCGAGCGCGCCCATGTCTGCCCGGCTTTCCTCCGTGCGCGGGCTGCTCGCAACGTGACGAACGTACTGCCGGAGAATCTGGTGTGCGGGCAGCACCGCCTCCGCCAGAGGCGCGCTCTTGCCCAAGGCTGTGGACTCTTCCGAAAGATGAAAGTTCTGCGATTTCGCGTCGATGAAGCCGGGCGCATCGGCTTCCACCGTTTCCCCGTGGTTCGAAACCGACCCTTCGAATTGCGAGAAACTCACCCGCCAGCCCGGCTGGATCCAGTTGGGGTGCCAATCCAGACGGCCGGTGACGTCGAGCAAGGAAACGCTGGCGCCGCCGGCGGTGGCGTAAACGATGTTGTTGCGCGCCTCGGCATGTTCCTCGTTGGACGAAAGGCGCATCAGCGTGGTGCGGTCGGTGCGCGTGGAGACTACGGTGTTGTGGTAGAAGTGCAGCGTGCCTTTCCGGTAGCGCCCCGTGTTGCCGCTGTCGCCGCCGTAGTGCAGGATCTGGCGGTTGCCTGCGCCCGCCGGCTCGATCAGGATGTTGCCATAGACGAAGGTCTGCCGGTAGAGCGCGTTGTCCCGGATCAGTTCCGCGCCGGCGTCCACGAGGTCCAGTTGCCGGTTGCCGCTTTCGATCCAGTTGTAACGCACCACCAACCCGGCGGAACGGTCCTTGAGGTTGTTGCCGAGCGCGCCTTCCAGCAGGGGTCCGTAGCGGTTGTATTGAAAGACGATGTCCAGCGCTTCGGTGTAGCTGTTGTGCTCATACAGGCTGCCCACGTTGCCATTGCCGTGGATGTGGTTGCCTTCGACGAGCACGGCGCGCGTCGGAGTACCAGCCACGGAGCCGATGAAGAGCCCGTTGCCGCTGTCGCGCAGCACGCAGTTGCGGATGGTGAGATGAACGCCCTTCTCCACGTAGATGGCCGCGGCGTTGGCGGCGTAGGTCTGTTTCGCCCCGAAGCGGTCCGTGAACGTGTGCGGCCGCCGGGCGCCCCGGATCTCCAGATTCTCGACCACGATGTGAGCCGGCAGCGTGTCGGCGGGAACGTTGGCGCCGCCGATTTTGAGCACGCCGCGAGTTTCCCCCCAGAAGTTCAATGGAGCGGGCGTCAACGCGTTCTCGCCATCGATGACCGGCAATTCGCCTTTGCCGGACGGAACGCCACGCACAGTGATGGGGGCGTCGGCTGTGCCTTGCCGGCAGATGACCCACTTCTCCCGGTAGGGTTCCGGACGCCAGTGAATGAGCACGACGTCGCCGGGTTGCAGGGCGGCCCACGGCGCCTGCCCTATGGACGAGTAGGGGCGGTCCGGCCCCACCTCGTAGGTAGCTGCACCCGCAGCAAGCGCGGCCGGAAGCAGTAATGAGAATATGCGCAGCACTCTGGAATTCTAGCTCGGATGAGAGCGCGGCGGGAACATGTGCCGCCGCGCCCCGCGGTCAGCGCTGCCCTACCAGAGCAGCTTCATAGCCAGCATGATCTGGCGCGCCGGGTTGGCGCGGTGGGCCACGGCGTTGATGCGGCCGAATGAGCCCGTGCCAAACGACGTGCCAGGGATGTCGAATTGCGGCGTATTGAAGAGATTGAACGCCTCGGCGCGGAACTGCAGGCGGAGACTCTCCTTGATCGAGGTGTTCTTGATCAGCGACACGTCGAAGTTGCTTTGGCCCGGTCCGCGCACGTCGGCCAAAGTCCGCGACAGATTGCCAAATTCAAAAGCCGGCGTATCCACGAATTGGAGGATGTCGAAGTACCTGTCCAGGCGGTCCGTGATTCGCCCGCTCAATTCGGCGGAGCGGCCGGTACTGCTGGGACGCTGCCCGCCGCCGAAAGAGTTCGTGTTGTTGACGCTGCTGGTGACAGCCAGCGGGCGCCCGCCCTGGAAGGTCGTGATCCAGTCCAGCTGCCAGCCTTCAATGAGCTTGCGGATCACCGCCACGTCGCCGCCGCGGTAACGCCGTCCGGGACCTACAGGGAACTCGTAGATGCCGCTGATCACCAGGCGTTGAGGGCGATTGATGGTGGATATTGACCGCTCCGCCTTGAGGTTGTGGTGGCTTTGCCGGCTGCCGATATCATCCAGCAGCTTCGCGTTCGTGTAAGAACCGAGCACGCTGATACCCCGCGCGAAGCGCTTCTCAACCTTCATCTGGAAAGCGTGATAGGTGGCGCTGCCAATCACCGGAGAGCGCATGGAGACGCCCGTGTACTGCGGGTAAGGACGCAAGAGCTGTCCGCGCGTGGTGGTCGCGCTGGCCAGGCTGCCCGTGGTGATGTGTCCAACGAAGGGATTGGCCACTCTCACGAGCAGCGCATCCTTGAGCGCGCGGGTCTCGTCGGTAATCTGGTTCAACTGAAGATCGCTATTCAGCAGACGCAGGCCGCGGTTGCCGACGTAAGTGGTCTCCACCACCAGATTCCGCGCGAGCTCATATTGCAGCCCGAAGCTGTATTGCTGGGTATAGGTGACGGGACGCTCAACGTCAACAAAGGAAACGCTTTGCCCCAGAAGAGTGGACAGCCCCTGCGAGGCGCCGATGGGACTGAGCAGACCCGTGGGGAAAGGATTGCTCAAGCGGTCCTGCGGAGTGACACCGTCCAGGCTCGACACCATCGGCGTACTGACGCTGAATCCCGGGGAGGCTGCGGTGCCGGCGCCGGAGTCCGAAGTGCCGGCGAAGAAGATTCCGTAGCCGGTGCGCAGCACCAACTTCGGCGCCAATTGGTAGGCGATGCCGAAGCGTGGCGCGAAATTCAGCCGGTCGGGATCGGTCTGCCCGCGCGGCTGCCCGCCCGCGCCCGCATAGGTCAATCCGCCCCAGAGCGTGTAGCCGGGCACTTTGCCCTGCAACGGGCTGGGAGTGTCGAAGGCGAAGCCCCGGGTCATCTGGTTGAAGCGCTCCGTGCGGGGGGCTTCATACTCCCACCGGAGGCCGAGGTTGAAGGTCAGTTTCGGGCTCAGGCGCACGTCGTCCTGGAGATAGAGAGCGTAGTAGACGTTCTGAAAAGCCGGGCCGACGTTGGTCGGGATGCTGCCGCTGGCCGGCGTCCCCAACAGGAAGGAGGCCACCGAGTGTCCGCTGACGGTGTCCCGCACGGGGTCCGGACCGCGCGTAAACGCGGGATTGAACGAGTAACTGCCCGAGGCTGTGCCGACCGAAAGCCCGAGGTCTCTGTAGACGCGGATGTCGCCTCCCCACTTCAGGTTGTGCCGCGCGCCGATGCGCGTCATGCTGCCCTGAAGCGTGTGCACGTCGTCCAGGCTCTCACTCATGCCGGAGCGGCCAACGCCGACCACGCCGCTCATCGAGATGGCCGGGAAGATTTCCTGCATCACAAGCCGGGAAAGGCTCTCGGGGAAACCGAGCGAACTCAGCCGGAAGTCCTTCGGCCGGTATTCGGTGATGTTGCCGTAGCGCACCAAGCCGTAGCGGATGTTGAGCAGCAGGCTGGGGCTGAGCGTGTTCACGTAGTCGAGCGCCGCGCCGCGGCTAAGGCGGTCCAGGAAGCGCGACTGCGTGGCAATCGTCTCGAAGATGTCGTCGTCGCCCAGCCTCGGGCGGCGGCTGATGGAGAGCCGGACGAACAGACGCTGCGCGTCGCTGATGGTGTGGTCGACGCGGGTGATGAAGGCATCGTAGTCATCCGGAGAACTGCCGCTCCAGAAGAAGTTGTCTTCGCCGGAGAGAGGCAGGCCTGGCTGGTTTGGCTTGCCGTAGTATTGCAGGATGTTCAGCGCCACCGGATCCATGCGTGAGCGTGGGATGCGGTTGCCGGGGAACTGGTCCCTCACGAAATTGCCGGGCCTGTCAGGGACCCCGCGCGTCGAAAACGGATCGAACACGGGCAGGAAGCGGCCGCGCCCGTCATAAGTTTGCGAGAAGTCGCCGTCTCTTTGCGCCACTGTGGGCACCGTGGCCACGAGCGAGGTGGGGTCCGACTGCCGGATGCTCTCCCAACTGCCGAAAACGAAGGTACGGTTGCGGCCATCGTAGAGCTTGGGCAAGTAGACCGGTCCGCCGAGGTTGGCTCCGAACATGTGGAAGCGCTGAATCGGCTTGCCTTGGCCGGCGCGATTGTTGAAGAAGTTGTTGGCTTCCAGAATGTCGTTGCGCCAGAACTCGTGCAGTGAGCCGCGGAAGCTGTTGGTTCCGCTTTTCACCGTGACGTTCACTACGCCGCCGGCGGCGCGCCCGAACTCGGCGTCGAAGGTGTTGGTTTGCACCTTCATTTCCTGCACGGCTTCCACCGACGGGATGAACGCCACCGTATTGCCGGCGTCCACGTTGGGGATTCCGTCCAGCAGCACGTCATTACTGCCGTTCGGATTTCCGCCCATGGAGATGTTGGAGGTAGCGCCGTTGTCGAACGGCCGGGCGAAGCTCCGTTCATCCGTCGGCTGCACGCCGGGCACGATGCGCGCTACCAGATACGGGTTTCGGCCGTTCAACGGGAGATTGATAATCTTCATCTGGTCCACTACTTCGCCGACCGAAGCCGTCGATGTTTCGAGCAAGGGCGACTCAGCCCGCACCTGCACCGTCTCGGTCACCACGCCCGGCTCGAGCAGGACGTCGACCTGAATGCGGTCCTGCACCTGCACCTCAATCCCCTCGCGCACGAAGGACTTGAACCCCTGCATCTGGGCCGAAACCCGGTAGGTTCCCGGAATGAGGAAGGGAGCCGTGTAGTTGCCGTTGGAAGTGGACGTTGCACGCACGGAGACGTTCGTGCTCGTGTTGGTGATGGTGACGGGCACGTTGGGGACCACCGCACCGCTGGCGTCCAGAACGCGTCCGAGGATCGTGCCGCGAAATTCCTGGCCGTAAAGACCGGCTATGGCCAGAAAGAGTAGCAATAACCCTATCTTTTGTAACCTCATTGTAACCCCTGCAAACTTCGTATTCGCATTCACCAGTGCTGTCAATTCAGGATGCGAAGGTGTTGTTTCACGAAGATCAGCATCTTCGCGTTTCAACCCGCGCCACTAAGCGTGCCCCGCTCGAGCTGATGCACCGGGCGGGGCCTGATTGCTTTTGGCCGGCAGCCGGTCTTGCCGGCTACACGTCGACGCCCAGTTCGCTCCAGGTGACCACCCTCTCTTTGACCATGGCTTCATGGCCAAGGATGGAGGTCAGCGCGGCTGTGGCTCCCACCGTCACATCAGCGGGATTGGGGGCGCCGCTGCGTATGCACTCGTAGAACGCGACTGTGTGGGCGTGCGGATTCTCTTTTTCCTTTTCCGCCAGCACAACCGGGGCGCCTCCGGAGCCCAGCGGGTGCATGGTGGGATTGGACAGCAGGTCGACGGCGCCCTTCGTGCCGTAGACATAGATGTACTGCCCGCCGCTGGGCATGGAACGAGGATGGAACACGTTCTGCGTAAAGGACAGCTTCACCCCGTTCGCATATTCGTAGGTGAGGCTGCCGCAATCGAAGATAGTGCGTCCCGGCGGGTCGTTCTTGTACAGCATGATTCCGCCGAATCCGCATGCCCTTACAGGCCGCTGACCGACCGCCCAGTTGCAGGCATCGAGGTTGTGTACGGATTGCTCGATGAGGTATCCGCCCGATTGGGTCACGTCGAAGTACCAGTCACCGGAAGTCCCGTCGTGGGCCAGGTCCGCCGTCGCGTGCCGCTGTGCCTTGACCATGATGACGTCGCCGATGACTCCGTCGCGGATCTTCCGCACGGCCTCTCCCATCTGCTTGTAGGAGCGCATTTGCTGGCCCGCCACAAACACGCGGTTGGAGGCGCGAGCCGCCGCTACCAGCGCGCGCACCTGTTCCGCAGTGGCGCCGATGGGCTTTTCGCAATAAACGTGCTTGCCCGCCTGAAGCGCGGCGATGGCCATTTCCGCGTGCAAGTGCGGCGGGGTGGCAATGTATACGGCGTCTACATCCTTGAGATCGATGATTCTGCGCCAATCCGCAAAAGTGGCTGGGTTGTCCCGGACCGCAGCCGTGGCAGCCTTATCCAGGCGGTCCGGCTTGTTGTCGCACAGCGCGACGACCTTGGCGGCGGGCTGCTCCAGGATTCCCCGCATAAGGTAAGCGCCGCGATTGCCGGTGCCGATGACGGCGGTTCGAATGATATCGCCGGATTGAGCCGATGCCAGCCCCGCCGCGGCGGAGGCACCGAAAAGGAATTGTCTGCGATTAACATTCATGATGACCTCTTATCAGCTCTTCTCAGAAAGATAGTGCTCAAGCCCGCCGATAACCGACTCCAGGTACTCCCGGGCCCGGCGCGCCAACGCGTCGACGCCTTCCGGCACGGCCGGCCTCGGCTTCAGCGGTTCAAAAATATTCTCGCAGGCGAGCGGCATGACGAGTCCTGTCCGCATCACGGGCGTGAGCAGCTTGTAGTGATCGATTTCGCCGAAGCCAGGGCCGCAATCCTCGTCCTTCGGCGTGTTGCGGTGGTCCTTGATGGCAAAGGCGCGGATGTCCTGCCAGCACGTTTGTATGTCGGCAATCGGATCCTGATTCTCGTAATCGAGCACGTTGCCGGCATCGTAGCACATGCGCACGGAAGGCTCTCCGACCTCCGCCAGAATGCGCGCGCACATCTGTCCCGTGGCCGTGTTTCCGCCGTGCTGCTTGATGAGCACGGTGACACCGGCGGCTTGCGCGGACGGCGCGATGCGCTTCAGCACGGCGATCACGGATTCGTACTGCCCCGGAGCCGTCTTGCCGAACGTCAGCAGAAAGGGTATCCGGGCGGCCGCCGCCTGCTCGACGCGGCGCAGGTGGGCGTCAGCCGCCACGGGCGCTTCCAGGTGAACGGTGGAGAACATCATCACCGGCTCCAACTCGAGTTCGCGGCAGCGGTCCGCCAACCGCGCCGCATCCGAAGGAGGCGCCTCGACGGGAAGCAAGGGACGCGGCTTTCCAGTAGCGTCGCGATGATTGACGCCCCAGGCCACGTAACGGTATCCGGCGCCCCGGATGCCCGACAGAGCGCGCTCCAGAGGGAAGGCCGAGTAGGGCAGCGTCATGCAGGCTAGTTGAAATCGGGTGGGCCGCCCTGCCTGGTACAGGGCGGTTGTCAGGCTCGCCAGGAATTCGCGCCGGAGCATCGTCTTTCCTCCTTGAACAGGCAGGCTCTAAAGGCCGCCTGGGATCTCATGCCTGCTGACAAGTATGCAACCTTTTGCCCGCGTCCGGACATGCCGCGGAGTGGGACTCAACCGCCTGCACGTGGGCTTCACGCAGAAAGTGCCGTGAAGCCGGCGCTCTTGAAGCACTGAACGGCCCCCTGAGCCGAACACCCTTAGGAATGCGGCGCGAAAGCGTGATCGTGGTCATGCCCGCGCCGGTGCAATTCGTTGTGCAGGGTCCGGTGAGCCGAGACGAGCTTCATTCGAATTCGCTTGTACACTTCGTCCTCGGCCCGCGTGCCCACGGTGTCAATATATGCCAGCGCGCCTTCGATCTGATCCAGCATGGTGAGAGCATCCGCGGCGGAGAAGAACTCGGTGCCCTCCACGCGGATCATCACCGGAGAGCTGTGCGCGGCGATGATCTCGGGCCTATCCGCATAGTTACCCCGCACCATCAAAGCCACCCACGAGCTTCTGTCAATTTTGGTGGACCAATGGCCGGCATCCCGGTCCGGCTTAACGCTGCGGCTTTCACGGACCTCGCCATTGACCACCAACTCCACTTTGCTCATGGGCACGGTGACGCTGGCAAGTTCCCAGGTGATGTCGACCGTACCCCCACCCGCCTTCATCTCCATCCTTGCGCCGGCGGGTCGGCCCGCCACGGAGAACTCCATCAGCGGCCCATACGACACGAAAGTGTGACCGGCTCTCACGGCTTCCTTCCAGGCGTCGTAGGTGAACTCCCGGTTCGGAGGAATCAGGGCATAGGTTCGCACCGCTCCCACGGGGGTGGAAGCCGCCATCTTGTCGGTCCCTCCGACGGCCGCCACGAAGTAACCGCAATTGAGGTAGCGGTAATAGTCGGACAGAGAGTACGGGTCGATTCCGCCGTAGAGATTCCCCCAGGAGGTCATCTCCACGCCATCGATGGAGCCGGTGATCAAGTCCGCGGCGTTCTCGCAGCGGGGATTGGGGAAATGCGGGAGCACCACCAGACCACCCTGCTGTTTGCAGCGCTCAGCCCACTCCATCAGCAACACGCCAATGGGATCGCCGAGAGCCGCTTCGTCAGGGCCGCCCACGCACATCGGCGCGATGATGTTGCCGTTGTAACCCAGCAGGGAGATGTGCCCCAAGACGTGCTGCCGGTTTTCGGTGCCAACCCGGACCAGCCACTCCCCATCTCCGCCCGCCTGCTTTGAACCGAACGTGGTCTTGCCATCGAAGTCCCCCACGTTGGTCATCAGTTCTCCCCACTGACTGGCCAACAGGTTCACGACGTTGACGCCTTCAGCGGCTCCCTCGAGTTGCGCCGTGGACGGTGAGAGGAAATGCACGTGCGTATCCGCCGTCACCCAGCCGCGTTCCCGCCAGGGGAGCACTTTTTCGATGGTGACCTCAATCGTCTCTGTTGCGCGTGTCACCCGGACGACTCTGCGGACGGGCTTGATCTCAAACCCCTTGCTGATCTCCAGGTAGACATTTCCCAGCGGCAGATCGATCACGGTTTCGCCGGAGATGTACGTGCAACGGTGCCGCCCCTGATGCTGGAACTCGGGAGCGTAGTCCTCAAACCAGGCGCTGTTCGGCTGCCGGTGCCGGTCGACGGGCGCCAGGTACTCGCCGCTTTCGCCGTGGACGTGCAGCTTGACGGGCACCTGCTTGCCGCTTCTGGCCTCGAGCACGCTGATTCGGACCCGCTGCGTGGCGGGCGCCACGGGCGCCATGCGACTGCCGCCGGCTTGTTCGAGTTCGGTGACAGGGATCTGTGTGCCGTCCCACAAGTGGAACCGGGCGTCCGGGTGGGCCGTGTATTCAACCAGGACTTCGCTCGCGGAAAGCTGGGGCACCTGGTTGTTGTAGGTGGCAGCCCAATCGCTTGCCGGGTAGATGTTCCTGGGGCTCGCCGAGATCACCTGCCCCATGTCTAGCTGGACTTGAGGCCAACGCCCGAGCCGGTCCACTTTGTAGTCGAACATGAAGCTCTCTGGAAGCCTCAGAATGGCCTTACGGCGAGGGGCCCAGCGGAGAGGCTCCGCGGATGCCGGACCTGCGGAGACGGCTGAGATCACCACGCCGCTCTGCTTGGGCTCCCATCGCAGCGCTGAAATCTCCTTTTCGGGATGCGGGTTTCGCCAGGCCCATAGCCAGTTCACCCATGGCCCCCGGTCCGCGGACCGGACCCTTGTCTCGCCCTGACCCCAGCCGAGACCACCGCCTACGTCGACCAGGATGGAGGGTTGTTCGTTCACGGGCCGCACCGGATGCATCTTGGTGTGCGCCACAGCCTGGAAACAGTTCTCTCCCCAGATGGCCCTGAACATGCCTATCTGGTGCCGCCTGCGGATAGCCTGCCGCGCCTCCGTTCCATCTGCGTACACGATGACGTAGTCGGCGACGTGCTCTGACAGGCGTCCTTCGCCGGGCATGGGCCGGGCAAAACCGCGCGCGTCGCGTTCCAGCGGCTTCAAGTCCGTCGTGTGCTGGAAAACGAGCCACTCGGCTTTCAAGCCCGGCGCCGGCTGCGTAACAGTCTGATCCCGCAGAAGCACGGGCTGCTCGATGTGGAACGGGATGCCCCATCCGACACAGGACCCTTGCGGCGCTTGTGCAGCCGCCTTTGCCATTGTCTCCGAGACTCCGGCACCAGCCAACTCCTCAAAAGTGACATTTCCTTTGAGGGGAACCGGCGAGAAGCGCGGAGACGATGGCCCGTCATGAAACGGGCGTCCTGCGTATGCGGTTGCCATAGCTGCCGCGGCCGAACCTGCTGCCGATGATTCCAGGAATTCTCTTCTAGACATTGTCATGATGACCTCTCCCGAGGGGCACTCGCGCCCCTGCGGACCTGCGGCTTGGACTTGTTGACCGCGCCCATTGGCGAGGCGCCGCGCTGAGCCGGCGCCGGGGCAGCCAACGACATTTCCACCTCGTGCGTGGCGGAGCTGATAAGGGCCACCGCCACGCTGAAATCGCCGGTTCCCGCCAGACGTCGATGCGGGGCGCATTGTGGCGGAAGGACTTGCCCAGAACGTCTAGAGCAGCAGGGAGAAGCCCGCCGAGATCTCCATTTGCCTCAACATCCCCGAAACGTTCGGCAGGTCGAACGGCTTGCCGGTAACGTACTCGCGGAGGTCGAACCGGATGCCGAGAGTCGGCGTAATGCGGACCTTGATGCCTCCACCGTAGTTGAAACCGAACTTCGTGTTGCCGCTACCCTCGGTCACAGAGGCGCCCGGCGGAACGAAATTGCTGAAGTGTCCGCCGCCAGTCACGAACGGGCGGACAGGGTTGCCTTCGGGCGTGGCGTAGGCCAGGAAATTGTAGAAGCCCTGATGGATGGCCATGCCGTCTTGTTGAGGCGGCGTGGTTTCGAACCGCAACTGCGTCCGGTTGTAGGCGTAGCCGAATTCACTACCGAGGAAACGGTAGTTGTTCACCGTCAGGCGGAAACCGAACCGCCATCCGTCAGCCAAAGAGACGTCCAAGCCGCGTGCGCCGGGCGTAGTGGCAGTGACAATCTGCCCGATGTTCTTGCTGGCGAGCCGGGAGGCGCCTCCGTGGAGGCCAATTTCAGCCACTTGCGCGAAGGCAGTAGCGGCAAAACCGAACAGAAGCAGGGTAGTGATGATAGTCTTCATGCACCGTAGGTCCTTAAACCAAGACTACATGAATTTCGCCCGGCCCGTGCACGCCGCGCACCAGAATCTGTTCGATATCCGCGGTGCGGCTGGGCCCGGTGATCAGCACCATGGCGCTGGTTGCGGCTGCGGGATCAGGCAAAACGGTGAACAACTCATCAAGTCCTGTCAGCAGGTTCGCGGCTGACACCACGGCCAGGTGAACCGGAGGCAGCAGCGAAATCATGCGGGCCTCGCGGGGGGAGCTGAGCATAACCAGCGTCCCCGTGTCCGCCAGCGCATAATCCGCGCTGGTAATCCCGAGACCTGCTCGGGCACAGGCAGCGCGCAGTGCTCGGCGCTCCGTAATGCCGGTTTCGACCCCGGGCAACTGCGTGATGCCGCAATCGGCCAGCAGCGGAGCCGGCGACGCGATGGCGCCGGTTTCGGGGATGAGGGCGGCGGCATAAGCTCTGGCCGCCTCGGGCGTGGGGGCGCGGTGGAATTTGCCTGCCAGGCTCTCAATCGCCTGGGCGAACATCTGAATGCGAGCCTGCATATCCACACCCGGAATCTGCAAGAGCGGCGCGGGAGCCTCCGCGCAGGGCTGACCGGCACTCCGTCCGGTGGCCGTGCGAATGCGGTGCAGGACGTGATCGCGAGACATCAGTCCCCCTTCCCGGACTTCAGCCGGGCTCGCCACATGGCACGGAAACTGCGTCCCGGGGGAGGCGGCAGATCCCGGCCGGCGCTCCAGGCTCGCAGCGGTCCGAAGTTCATCAGCCAGGGGGCGCTGCGCATCCAACCTGCGCCCTCGCGGTCCCGGGAAAGCATGGAGATCATCAAGCCCGCCATCTCATACAGGCGCGGACGGCACATGAGCCAGGCCCAGAAACGGAAAGCGAGGCGTTCCCAACGTCCGTGGACTCCGCCAACCTCGGCTTTGACCGTCTCCTGCCGCAGCTTAAGCAGCGCTCCGGGCAGGTCGATCTTGACGGGGCAAACCTCGGCGCAAGCTCCGCACAGGCTCGAGGCATAGGGCAGCCACGGCTCCTCATGGATGCCCATGAAATGCGGCGTGATCACAGCTCCGATGGGGCCGGAGTACACCCAAGGGTAGTGGTGGCCGCCGATTTTGCGATACACCGGGCAATGGTTCAGACAGGCGCCGCAACGGATGCAGTACAGAGCCTCCCGCTTGTTGCGGTCAGCCAGCAGCTTCGTCCTGCCGTTGTCGAGCAGGACGAGATGCAACTCGTCCGGACCATCCAACTCACCGGCGCGGCGCGGACCGGAAAGATAGGAGGTGTAGACGGTCAGTGGCTGTCCGGTGGCGCTGCGCCCCAGCAGTTTCAGAAACACCGCCAGGTCCTGCGCCCGGGGAATGACCTTCTCGATGCCCGCAATGGCCACGTGGACGCGTGGAGCCGAACTGCTCAACCGCGCGTTCCCTTCGTTCTCCACGAGCACAATGGCGCCCGATTCGGCTACGAGGAAATTGGCGCCGGTCACGCCGATGTCCGCGGCCAGGAACTTCTCCCGCAGCACGCGCCGGGCAATCTTGGTCTGCTTTTCCGGCAGGTTCTCGCGTTCGACGTTCAGCGTGCGTGTGAACAAATCCGCCACGTCGTAACGCGTCTTGTGCAGCGCCGGAGCCACGATGTGGTAAGGGCGCTCTCGGGCCAGTTGGACGATGAACTCCCCCAGGTCGGTCTCCACCACTTCCAGCCGCGCGTCTTCCAGCAGGCCGTTCAGGTGGATCTCTTCGGTCGTCATCGACTTCGATTTCACCACCAGGCGCGCTTCCTTTTCCTTGGCCAGACCGGCCAGGTAATCCGCCACCTCGCCCCCGCCGCGAGCGTAAACAACCTTCGCCCCGCGCGCTGTCAGATTGGCTTCCAGGCGTTCGAGATAGTGGTCCAGGTTTTCCAGCGTATGTTGCTTGACCAGGCGAGCCTGTTCGCGCCAGCTCTCGAACACCGCCGGCGCGGGAAGCGCGCTTCTGCGCTTCTCAACCAGGCGTCCGGTGGCCGAGTAGATGGCCTCCTGGAGGGCTGCGTTCCCAATGGTCTTTGAGAAGTTCCGGTCTAGTGAGGGGTCCATGGACTTGGGACTAGCGTGTGGCGAGGATTTCAGCCAGGTGCATGCCGCGAATGGTGTGTCCGGCTCGCGCCATAGCGCCTTGAATCTGCATCAGGCAGCTGGCATCCACGGACACGACCGTGTCCGCGCCGCTGTCCAGTATGGCCTTGACCTTGGACTGAGCCATGCCTGTGGAAACAGCCGGAAACTTGACGGCAAAAGTGCCTCCAAATCCGCAGCACTCTTCGGCGGGCTGCATTTCCTTCAGTTCCAGGCCCCGAACCCGCGAAAGCAGCCGCCGTGGACCCTCCCTAACGCCTAATTCGCGCAGAGCGTGGCAACTGTCGTGGTAAGTGACGACGCCTTCAAAGCGGGCGCCCACATCCTCAACGCGGGCGACCTCCAGCAGAAACCTCGAAAACTCCCAGACACGCGGGCGCAGCTTTTCCGCGGCTTGCAGCCATTCCGGCTCATTTCGAAACAGTTCCCCGTAGCGATGCAGGAGCATCGAAGCGCAGGAACCAGACGGCAACACCACGTATTCAGCATCCCTGAAGACCCGCAGGAAATGCCGTGCCACAGCCCGGGCCTCTTCCCAATAACCGCTGTTATAAGCAGGCTGCCCGCAACAGGTCTGATTTTCTGGAAAGTCGACACCCCAGCCGAGGCGTTCCAGGACTTCCACCATGGACATGCCTACGCGAGGAAAAAACTGATCAACAAGGCAGGTGACGAACAGTGACGCCCGCGGAGCCATCAGAACGCAATTCTATCATCGCCTGGCATCCGCGACGAGGCGCATGGTGGGAGGAACAGGTGAACGCTCGAATGCCACAAAAAAATGGGGGCGACTCCAGGCCGCCCCACACAACTCACGCGATCTTGTTTCTCTGCCCCACGAAATCGACCCAGTTTCAGACTTCGTGCGGCCCTACACAAAGAAGACTTCTTTTAGCCTTCTTACTTCTTCGCGCGGCGACGCCGCGCCAGCAAACCCAGCGCCAGGAATCCCGTGCCCATCAGGACAAAAGTAGCCGGCTCGGGCACCAGGTGGTAGCTCTGTGTGAAGGCACTGATGGCGTTGCCCGCCGGAGCGCCAATATCCTTCCACACCGAAATGGCCCACGAATCCTGGAACTCCGCTGAAAAGACCGTCCCACCGCCGCCAAACGCAACGATGTTGGCCAACTGGACCCCCTGCGTGCAAATACCGTGGATGTCAACGCTTCCGGAGCAGACTGTCTCCTGGATGCTGCTGCCAGGGGTACCCGTGTTTGCCAGATCGACCATGTTGATGGGCAGTCCGGAAGAACTCACGTCAAACCGGAGGGCAATATCATGGTTCTCCGTGGGGTGTCCCAGCAGTGTGCCGAAGTTAACGTAAACCCAGTTTCCCACCACACTGAAGCCAGTGAAACTGACTTGGGCATCCGCGATGTTGCCGAACGTATCATTGATCTGGAAGTTGCTAAGTGTGAGCGTGCTGCCCGGCACAACGCAAGGCCCCTGCGCCGCACCCCCTAACTCGCTAACGACAGTGCCAACAACGCAAGGCGTGGCAGCAGCTGTAGCAGCCAGCGTGAGCGTGAGCAATGCAACGAAAAACGCTTTTCTCATGTCCACTCTCCTCATTCCCTCTATTCTCTGTAGCCGTCCCAGAGCTGCATGAACAGCCTAAAGTGATACACCTAGTATGAAGGTCCGTTCAGGCCATGTCAAGCCCGCACTCGATTGGTAGCAAACGACTTTGGTACCAATGGTACTAGACAATGGACAGGGCAAAATCCTATCTGTAGTCGTCAAAAAAGCCGTTCGACTTGCGGTTCCGAGGGCTCGGAGCCCTGCTAAAGTAATACTTGAGGAGCAGTGAATCACTTAATTCCCCTGGTACTAGGCCTTTGCTTGGGCTTCTCGGCTGAGCCGGGTTCCCAACGCTTGCAGGGGCGATTGGAGATGCCGGCAGACGGACCCGCATTGCGGGCGGGAGACAAAGGCTTGGTCCAATTGACAGGTGATGGTCCGACTCTCGCACTCCTGAATGACGGGAGACTTCGCGGGGAGACCTTGGAAGTGCTCGGGGAATTCGAATCCAACGGCTGGTTCCGCGTGGGGCCCATCCACAGCAAATCCCTCTGGGTCACCCGGGAGGGCCGCCGATTCAGTGTAAGTTATTGGTGTGCGGTATGTTCCATCCGCACCTACTCGCCCGGAAAGTGCTGGTGCTGCCAGGAAGAGACCGAACTGGAACTGCTGAAAGCGGAGGCGCCTTGAAACGACTATTGAGCGCGTGCCTTTTCATGATATCCATATCACAAGCCGAGAACTACACCGCAGAGAGACTCACCATAGATGGGACAGAAGTGATACGCCTGGCGGACTCAGCCTCGCGTGTTGAAGTCCTGGTGGCGCCCACCATAGGCAACAACGCCTACTCGATGAAGGTGAACGGTCAGAACATCTTATGGGCGCCGTTCTCCAGCCTGGCGGAGTGGAAGGCGAAACCCACGCTGGCTGGCAACCCATTTCTGGCGCCTTGGGCCAACCGCCTGGAGGGAGAGAGCTACCAGGCAAACGGTAAGCGGTATTTGCTGAACCCTGCGCTTGGCAACTTCCGCAGGGACGGCCATCGGCAGCCCATCCACGGCCTGCTGGCGTACTCCAACCTGTGGCGCGTTGTCGATATGAAGGGGGAGGCCCGCTCAGCCTGGGTGACCAGCCGACTTGAATTCTGGCGCTACCCGGACCTGATGGCCCAGTTCCCATTCGCCCACAACGTTGAAATGACGTACCGGCTGGAGGGAGAAACTCTCGAAGTCCAGACGGTTGTGGCTAATTTGTCCACGGAACCGTTGCCGGTCGCCATCGGTTTTCATCCTTATTTTCAGATTCCGGGAGTCCCCCGCGATAGTTGGGAAGTCAGGCTGCCGGTCCGCGAACAGTGGGTGCTCAATGAAGCGCTCACCCCGACAGGAGAGACGCGGCCCACGCAGTTGCCTAACCCGCTCACGCTCAAGGGCAATCAACTCGATGACGTTTTCTCCGGCCTGGTGCGGGACGCCGAGGGCCGGGCTGAATTCTCCGTGGAGGGCGGCGGGAAGAAGATCTCTGTCATCTATGGCCGGAACTTTGCCGTGGCCGTGGTCTACGCACCGAAAGGGCGCGAGTTCATTTGCTTTGAGCCGATGGCGGCCATCACGAACGCCTTCAACCTGGCCGAGGCCGGACGCTACGATGGGCTGCAAAGGGTGGCTCCCGGACAGATCTGGCGGGAGAGCTTCTGGATTCGCGCGACAGGTTTCTAACAACTGCGCGTGCGGAAGGATCCCGGCGGGCGGTTCAGCCCACCGGGCTGCTTTGCTGAGAGAGAAATGTGGCGCATCAGCCGCTTGCGCAACATGCGCGCCACAAAGGCAGTGCGCTCTATTTCTTCGCAGGAGCGGCGGGCTTGGGGGCGGCCGGCGGCGCCGGCGGAGGGGCCGCGCTCTGATCGTACAACTTGACGATATCCTGCGTAATGTCAATGCCATTGGCTGCGAACAGGACAGGGGATTCCGGCGAACTGACGTCCAGCAACAGCGTGAAGTTGTTGTCGCGCGCGTACTTGTCGATCAAGGCCATCATTTTTTGGCCCAGATCCTGCATGATCTTGTTGCGTTCCAAGTCGAAATCCGCCTGTGCGTCTTCCGTATCCCGGTTCAACGCGCGCGTTTTTTGATCGATGTCGCGCGCCAACTGCGCCCGCCGGTCCTCTGACATCGTGTTGCTGCCGCGGCTCAGTTCCGCCCGCAACGTCTCGATTTCGTTCTGCTTGGACTCCAGTGTCTTCCTTTTGGGGTCGAACTTGTTCTGCAGCGCCGTGGCTGCTTTCTGTCCATCCGCCGTGCTGATAATGGCGTTCTGGATGTGGATGATCCCGACCTTGGCCGGCGTCGCCTGCGCCGAAGCGAGCAACGAAATGCTCAGCGCCAAGATGGGCAAGCAAACAAATTGCTTAGTCACGATAAAAACTCCTCTCAATATTCTCAACAACGCATTGTGCCGGCCTGGTCCCTGGAATCGCTCCGATTAGAACGTACGGCTGATCGTAAACCGGAATGTCCTCCGCTGTTCGAAGAAAGGGAACGCCTGAGCCGAAGCAGCGACAGAATTGATGAAAGATGCCTGGTTGGGGAAATAAGAACGGTCCACCACAACGGGTGGCTGTAAGACATTGCGGTGCACGGTCGGGTTATAGGCCCAATACAGGCGGAACGGCGCATTCACCACCGGCATCATGATCTGCAGCTCGAGCCCCGTGGAGGTGCGGACCTTCTGCGTTCCCTGGGCGATGACCGCACGGCCATCGAAGGAGGCCTGCGGGAATTGCGAGTTGAGGACGGCCAGGCGGTCGTCCCTCAGCCTGAGCTGGCTGGGGCGCGAGATCTTATTGAGGCCGGCATCGAAGAAGGCGGCCAGCACCACCGGGCCGGCAATGGGAATGCGGTATTCGGCGTTGCCCACCAGTTGCGTGTCGCCGCCCGGGAAGATCAGCTGGTAGATGGGGATCCTCTGCGTAACCGGCTGGAATTCCTCCCGCCCGTCATTAATCACTTTCTGCATGCGCGCGGAGCCGTCAGCGTTCAGAACCGGCACGTCCGCCTGCCCAGGAACGAACGCGATGGGGCTGATGCCCCAAATTTCAAACCCGCGGATATCGTTCTCGCCTCCCATGTAGAAGCGGTTGAACGGCGGCGCCGCCAGGCCTCCATAACCTGAAACGAACCGCGCCAACCCGTGCACGCCGATGACGTGACCCCGCTTGAAGCCGGCGCGGAAGTACTTGGCGTCCACGGTCGGCTCCACCATGCGTACGTTGCCACCGAGACCCGCAAACGCGGTGGAGATGAACAAGCTGCGTCCGCGGCTCGGCGTAATGGGGTGATCCACGGTGTTGTAGGTGTAGGAGGGGATGAAACGGCTGGTGCGGATGCCGGCTAACGTATTCGGCCCGCTGAGGCCCTGGAAGTTGATGAATTCGAAATATTGGCGCGAGGCTTCAGTGAGCGTGGTGATGTTCTGGCGATCGTAACCGTAGGTGAGGCCGACGCGCGCGAACGTGCGCCTCAGCGGGTAGCTCACGAACGTGGTGAAACCGTAACCGTTGGAGACGTAGTTGAGCAGGTTGTCCGTGCCGAGCGCATTGAACAAGGGGATCAGGTTGCGGCCGCTCAATAGCGACACCTCGCGTCCCTGGTCGAAGTTGAAGCGCTGCGTATACACCGTGAAGCCGGTTTGGATGGGACGGTCCAGCAGATAAGGTTCGGTGAAGCCGAAGGTGACGTTGCGGATGCGGTCTCCGAGTTGCGCGTCAAAGCTGAGGACTTCGCCCAATCCCAGGAAGTTGTTGGTGGAGTAACCGAAGCCGACGAAACTGCCGGCGATGCCGGACACGCCGCCATTCAACTGAACGGAGTTCTTGCCGCGCTCTTTCACCTTCAGCGTGATGTCCACGGTGTTGGTGCGCGTGTCCCGCTTGATGTCGGCCGCTTCGTTTTCCTTGAGCACCTCGAAATAGCCCAGCTGGTTGAGCCGCAGGATGCTCACTTCCCAAAGGCGCGTGTTGAACATGTCGCCTTCGTCAATCAGCAGTTCTCTCCGGATGACCTTGTCGCGCGTGGTGGTGTTGCCCGAAAAGTCGATGCGCCTGACGAAGAACTGTTTGCCCTCGTCCACCGTCAGCGTCATGTCGATTTTGTCCGAATTGGGCAGCGGATCGAAACTCGGCTCCGGCACGAAATCGATGTAGCCGAACTCGCCGTACAGCTTCCGCATGTTCTCCAGCCCCTTGCGCAGCTTCTCCGTAGAGAAGACGTCGCCTTCGGCCATCTGGAACAGCGGGAGCATCAGTGTCTCCGGCGTGCGGAACAGTTTGACGCCGACGAAGTTGATCTTGTTCAGATGATAGCGGCGGCCTTCCTCGACGCTCACCCGGATATCGGCGCGCTTGCCGGGCCGGTTCATGTAGAACGGCGGCACACGGAACTTGCCGCCGCCCACGTCGCGGATGTTCACTTCGTGTTCGAGAGCGCGCGCCGTGAAGTAGCCGCGCTCCTGGTAGAAGTTGCGGACGCGCTCCTTGTCTTCCTCCAGCTTGGTCGAGTCGTAAGCCTTGCTGAACATGTTCTCGAGCAGGATGGAGCGCGGGACGCCAATGGGACGCAGGTTCCGCATGGCTCGAATCACGGCCCGGTCACCGAACACCTGGTTGCCCACAACCTCGATGTCGCCTACCTTGACCTTGGGGCCTTCTTCCACCTTGAAGACGACCTCAACAGACGACGGCGGCAACTGGCGGACTTCCGGTTCCACCGAGGCGAACTGCCGCCCGCGTTCGGCCAGATACTCCTTGAGGACCACCACGGCCCTTTGCACCCGGTTTGGATCGAACTGGCTTTCCACGGTCAAACCCACGCGGCGCTCTTTGAAACGATCCAGAATCTCGCTAATGGTAATGCTCTTGTTGCCCTCGTACTTGATGGAACGGACAACGCGCCTCTCTACGAGGCGGAAGCGAATGATCCAGCCAGTCTTCCCGGGTTCCCGTTCGAGCGTGATGTCGTCGAACCGGCCCGTATTCCACAGGGCCATGAAATCCCGCTGGAGCGCCTCGGCATCGACACGATCGCCGGGCTTGGAGAAGATCAACGCCCGCAGAGTGTCCTGGGGCACACGGCGCGCCCCGCGGAACTCGATGGCCTCAATGACGTTCTCCACTTCGCCCGGAGCCGCGGCAGGTTCTTCCTCTGGGGGAAGCGGCGCCTCAAAGCCAGGGCGCTCGGGCTGTTGAGGTTTTGCGGGAGGCGTTTCCGGCTTGGCTGGGTCGGCTGCCTGAGGAACTCGTTCGAACGGGCTGGCCGGCTTGGGAGGCGGCGGCGCAGGTTGTTGCTGCCCGGCCGGCGCCTGCCATGGGCTGGCATACACTGCAGGCGCAAAACCGCCCAGTGGCAGGATGACCAAGCCTGCAAATAGAGTTTCCAGGCGCAAGCGCCTGCCTGACATCATGAACCGCGGATTCCTTTCCAAACTGCGCTTTCCTCAGACGTGCTGGATGCCGCTCCCGTTTCAGGAGGGCGCGCAAGGTGCAGGACCAAAACCGTTATTATAGCGAAACTGGAGGTCCATCACCTCCCCCAAAGCGCGCCCTCTCCTTGAAGGGCTTGCGCCCGGTGGAGTATCATCAAGACCCAAGGCGGAATCAACCTCATGAATACACCCTTTCATCGTCGTGATTTTCTCAAAGCCAGCCTGGCGGCAGGCGGGTCGTTCGGTATTTTGGGCGCGCAGAAGAGGGCGAAGTATCGCACGGCGCTCATCGGCACCGGATGGTGGGGCATGCACATCCTGCGCGGTGCTATCCAGTCAGGAGAATGCCAAGTGGTGGGCATGTGCGACGTGGATGAGGGCCACTTGAACGACGGCACCGCTCAGGTTACGCAGCTTTCCGGCGACCAGCCGCGGAAATATAAGGACTACCGCGACCTGCTGGCCAAAGAGAAACCGGAAATCGCCATTGTCGGCACGCCGGATCACTGGCACGCCCTTCAAACCATTGCAGCCATCGGCGCCGGCGCCCACGTGTACGTGGAGAAGCCGGTTGGGCACACGATTCTGGAGGGACGCGCCATGGTCAATGCGGCGCGCGCGGCCAACCGTGTCGTGCAGGTCGGAACGCACCGCCGCGTTTCACCACACAATATGTCCGCCAGGGAGTTCCTGCGATCCGGAAAACTTGGCAAGATTGGCATGATCCGCGCTTTTGTCCACTCAGGGGGCGGACCCGGCCAAAAGACTCCCGATTCGGAACCGCCTCCGGGACTGGATTGGGATATGTGGTGCGGCCCGGCGCCACTACGGCCTTACAACAAGAGCATCCACCCCAGGGGTTTCCGCCAGCATCTGGACTACGCCAACGGCACGCTCGGCGATTGGGGCATCCACTGGATGGACCAGATTCTGTGGATCATGGAAGAGAAATGGCCCCGGCGCGTCTATTCCACGGCTGCACGCCACATCCGGCAAGACAGCACGACGGCGCCTGACACGCAGATCGCCAGTTTCGATTTCGAGAATTTCACGGTCGCCTGGGAGCACCGCTTGTACGCGGCCAACAACGCCGAAAAGACCGCCATCGGCTGCTATTTCTACGGAACGGAGGGAACCTTGCATTTGGGGTGGCTGGACGGCTGGAGGTTTTATCCGGCCAACCGGAAACAGCCCGAATTGCACGAGGAACCCAAGCTTCACACCAAGGACAACCACAACATCCCGGAACTGTTCGCAGATTTCCTGGAGTCCATCAAGACCGGACGGCGGCCGGTCTGTGACATTGAGCTCGGACATTATTCAAGCAACATGAGTCTGCTCGGCATGCTGAGTTGGAGGCTGGGCCGCAGCATACAGTGGGACGGGACCAAGGAGACAATCCCCGGCGACGCCGAGGCCAACCGTTTGTTGAGCCGGCCTTACCGCGCCCCTTGGCGCTATCCGAAGGCTTGATCCGGCAGGATTCGCTCAGACGCCAGGCGGGGGTGGCTTGTCGCTGTCAGGCCACCCGGATGAGATAATCCCGCGTGGCATTTCACGGGCACAGTTGCGCTTGACGATCCTTCGCGCGACACAGTAAGATTGCGGCGTGAGTCCGCAATTTTGCAAGGCAAATTCGGCTGCCCGCACTGCTCAGGATCGGACCATGCGCGCCGGGGCGCCTGGAGGCATCCGCCTCGCGGGGGATGCCGCCGATTTTGCCGCCCAACGGCTGCGCGGGCGTTGGTTGCTCCGCAGGCTGGAATGATGGCGCCACACGTTGAAGGCCGCGATGAGCGGCTGCTATCGCCGCTCACCGTCGAGCGTGCCGGATCGTTGCACGCTGAGCCGCTGGACAAATTTCTTTTGTTGCTGGCCGGATGGCTGCGCGTCCCGGCCGTCTGCCTGAAGCTGCGTGATCCCTCACCGGACGGAGTGCCGTTGCAGTATGCCCGTAACCAGGATTGGGATTGGCCAGCGTTCCTGCGTTTGCCGGCCCTGCTGCCGGACGAGCAATTGTTGGTCGTCTCAGATACCGCCCGGCACACCCGGTTGGCCGGGCTCGTCTCCAGACAGGGATTGCCCCAGACGAGGTTTGTGAGCGTCTGCCCGATTCTCACCCCAGCCGGACGGCAGCTTGGCTCGCTTTGGGTTGGCGACCAACGGCCGCGCCGGCCGCGCGCTGCGTGGATCGCCACCTTCCTGCACATGGCCGGCTTCCTCGCCAGGCAACTGAGCGAGCGGCTGGTTGACGTTCTTCCCTCCGAGGTGCAGAGCCTTCACGCCTCTGCCGAGCATCGGTACAGGGCTTTGTTCGAGAACGCCACGGACGTAGTCTTCACGCACGACCTGTCCGGCAGAATCACAGCCATCAATCGCGCCGCCGAAAGGGTGACCGGCTTCTCGCGGGAAGAACTCCTCCAAATGACGCTGGAGGAGCTGGTAACGCCTTCATGCAGAAAACTGGCAAGCCAGCTGGTACTGGAGCAGTTAGGCGGGGGCGCTTCCCAGCGCTACGAACTGGAGATCCAGACCCGTACGGGCAAGAAGGTCGTGCTCGAAGTCAGCGCTCATCTGCTTTTTGACCACTGCCAGCCGGTGGGGTTGATGGGCTTCGGACGAGATCTGACGATACAGAAACAGGAAGTGACCGCGCGCGAACAGGCTGAACTTCAGCTTGGCAACAAATCACGCGAGCTGGCTGTCTTCAGCTCCCATTTGAAGCGCCTGCACCGTTTGAGCACGGCCGAATACAAGAACCTGGATGGCCTTTTCGCGGACTATCTGCGCGCCGGCTGCGAGATTTTCGGCCTGCCTACGGGCATGCTTGCGCGTGTTGACGGAGATCGTTGCCTCATCCGCTGGCTGCAACCCGGCCAGAGCAGGACCCCCCAATTCGTCGAGTTGCCGGTGGCGGAGACCGCCTTGCACCCCCTGCCGCAGGGCAGAGAGGCGTTCCAGCGAAGTCACTCGGCTGTGGCCCCCTGCGAGGCCATCCTGCGCCGGCAGGGGGCCGCTTTCCTGCTGGGGGCTCCCATCTGGGCAGGCGAGAAGTTCTTCGGCGCGCTGTGCTTCGCCTCGCTGCATCCCCGCGGCGGGATGATGAGTTCTCATGAAGCCGAGATTGTTGAGCTGATGGCGCGCAGCATCGGCCGGGCCATTTTCGATGAGCAGGACAGGGCGGATCGCGAGCACGCCGGTCTGCTGGAGCGCGAACGCAATCAGGTGCTCGAGATGATTGCCATGCACCGGCCGCTCGAGGAGAGCTTGGAAGCGGTTGTCCGCATGATCGAGCGGCACCAGCCGGAACTTCGGGGAGCCGTGTTGCTGGTTGGCAAAGGCTCGCTGGAGACTGCTGCAGCGCCTCGGATGCCCGCCGGTTTCTCGTCCGCCGTGGAGTCTCTTCCGGTGAGCGAAAGCTGCTCCTGTTGCGGTCCGGACGCCGGTTTCTGCCAGCGGGTTCTGTTCCTGGCCACAGCCAGTGAAGTCCCGGCGGCTGCGTACCGTGATCTACTCCGGCAGGAACGCCTCGCGATGCTGGGCTGCACACCCATCCGGTCGGCTTCCCGCCAGGTGCTCGGTTTCGTCGCCGCCTACGGCGGACCCGAAGCGGCCGCGGTGGATTGCTCATCCTGGCTGGAAAACGCCAGCTATCTGGCCGCCATCGCTCTCCAGAACCGCCAACTCACCGACCAGTTGGCCTACCAGGCTCTGCATGACAGTCTTACGGGGTTGCCAAACCGCCGCAACCTTGTCCAACAACTCGAGCGCGCCATCGGAGAGGCGCGACGCAAGAAGACTCAGTTGGCCGTCGTCTTCATCGACCTGGACCGGTTCAAGCCCATCAACGATACGCTGGGACACACGGTGGGCGACCTGCTCCTGGAGCGCGTCGGCAAGCGCCTGAAGTCACGGCTGCGCAGCGGCGACATCCTGGCACGCGTGGGTGGCGATGAATTCACCGTGATGCTCGAACACCTGAGCGGGGCCGAGCAGGCCGCGCTCATGGCCCAGCAGTTGCTCGATGCCATTAGGGAACCCATCACGCTCGACAACCACGAGTTGTTCGTCACCGCCAGCGTAGGCGTCAGCCTCTTCCCTCAAGACGGGCAGGAATCCTCCGAACTCGTCTCCAAGGCCGACACGGCCATGTACCGCGTCAAGTTCCGGGGCAAGAACGACCTCGGCTTTTACGCCACCGACGGAGCGGCAGTCCGCTACCTTCAACTGGAACTGGAAAGTGACCTGCACCGCGCGCTGGAATACGGGGAACTCTCGCTCCTGTACCAGCCGCAGGTGGAGATGAACGGCAGGCTGGACAGCCTGGAAGTGCTCCTCGCCTGGAATCACCCCAAGTACGGGCGCATGCCCGCCAGACGCTTCATCCCTCTGGCGGAGGAGACAGGCATGATTGTTCCCATCGGCGCCTGGGTGATTCAGCAGGCGTGCCTGCAGTGCGCCGCTTGGGTGGGGGCCGGCTACCGGCCCACCAAAGTGGCGGTCAACGTCTCCGCCCTGCAGTTTGCACGCCCGGACTTCGTGGAAACGGTGGCCGAAAGCTTGCGGCAATCCGGGCTGGACCCTCGACTGCTGGAACTGGAACTGACCGAAAGCCTGGTCATGCGGGACATTGACGAATCCGCGCGCCGCATGGCCCGCATCCGTGACTTGGGCGTCGGCATCTCCATCGACGATTTCGGTACGGGCTATTCCTCGCTGAGCTACCTGCGTTGTCTGCCTGTGGACACGCTAAAGATCGACAAGAGTTTCCTCCACGAAATAGAGACATCCACCAGCGCCGTGCCCATGATCCGAAGCATCGTCAGCCTGGCTCACAATATGGGGCTGTCCGTGGTGGGGGAGGGTGTGGAGAATGAAAAGCAACTCGCCCTGCTCCGCGAGGCAGGTTGCGACAGAGCCCAAGGCCACTTGTTCGGCTTTCCGCGGACGGCGAAAGGAGTTGGCCGCCTCCTGAAACACAAGGGACTGCGTTTGCCCCTGCGCCCCCGCTGAAGGGCGGCTAAACCGCGCTAGCGGGCAGGCGGGCGGACCTGCGCCTCGACGAGCATCTGCTCGAACTTCTTCTGCTGGTCCGGGTCTAGAATGCGCAGGATGCGGTCCTTGCCGCTGGCGCGCACGTCCGCCATTTGAGACTGGAGGGCGTGATAGTACTTCACGAAATCATCCAGGACGACTTCGAGTCTTTTCGCTTGCTCGGGCGTAAGGTTCAGTTCCGCGGTGAGGCGGTGGAGAGAAAGTTCTTTGCCGCCTTCGCTGAAATAAGCAACGCTTTGAGCCGACGCCGGTGTCATGCCGTGCTTCATAGCCAACCCGCCGGCCGCCGCCCCGCACAGAAACACCAGCAGGAGCGTCAGAATGACGCGTGGATTTCTCCAGGGTCTGAGCTCGGATGGGGTCATGCGCTTGCCTTTCTACTGGTCCGCATACGTAGCCAGGTTGACCAGGATCACGTCCCGGTCTCGTTCCTGGTCGTAGCCGAGCGGCGGAGCGGGGACCTCCTCAGCCAATATAGCCTCCGGCTCCGAAACCACATAGGTGTTGCCCGGCTCCAAGGAAATCAGAATGCCTGCCAGCAGCAATAGAAGAGCCAGAGAGGAATAAGCCAGGCGGCGCGAAAACGCCGGTTCGAGAAAGACGCTCCAGACGGAAGCTTGGGCTCGCTCTTCGATGCGGCGCATCAGCCGCCCGTAGAAGCCCGGCGCAGGCCCGCAATCAACTGGAGGACGCAAACTGCGCAGCGTGAGGCACTGCGCCCGCATCCTGCTCACCAGTTCACGGCATTCGCGGCAAACCTCCAAATGTTCTTCGACTTCCACCAGCCAACCGGGCGAGGGAACTCCCCCGCTACCGCCGCCGGCACATGGTTGGCTGCTCAGGTAGTCTTCAAGGCGGTCCTTGATTAGCCCATGCATGGCTTCCTTCCCTCATCATCGCTACTCCGGCCGGCACATAACCGGTCTGCGGATCTAACGTCCGCTTCGCAAACGGATCTATCCGATCCGTTCGTTTCCTTGAAGGCTTGCCTCACGCCTCGGCCCCCTGAGAGGCCTTGCCTGTGAGACGTTTGGCTGCTCCGAGCAGTTTCTGCCTTGCTCGAAAAAGCTTCACCTTGATCGTATTCTGATTCATTCCGGTGAAGTCTGCCAGTTCCTCAATGGAGTGCCCTTCCACTTCCTTCAGCACCAGAAGGAGGCGATCTTCCTCCGGCAGGCGCATCAGCAACTTTCTCGCCAGGTCGCGCGTGGCGAGGGCGGTATCGATCGGCTTCTCACGTTGTTGCGCCTCAGCGGCGCTCGCCAGACGGAGCGTGTCCTGCTCGGAAAAATCGCTCTCGTAGACCAGTTTCCGCACCTTGCGCTTGCGGAGATAGTCATAGCACTCGTTGACGGTGATCTTGTAGATCCAGGTAAGCAGGCTGCTGCGGCGGTCGAAACGGCGGATGGACAGGTAGACTTTGGCAAATACCTGCTGCGCTATATCCTCGGCGTCGTTGTGGTTCCGGAGGATGCCGTAAATAATTGAAAATACTTTGCTTTGATACCGCTCGACGATCTCCTGGAAGGCCCGCTCGTCGCCCTCCTGGGCCCGCTGGATTAAGGCGGATTCTTCCCTGGTCTGGTTATTCACGCTGGCTTGAACCCGCACCTGACTCCCGACCGCAGGACAAGGCCATGAACTGGCACAGCCACTCATACACACTTGGGACGGGTCGCATCATCATTCGGTTGCAGGCGCTCTTTCGATTGCGTCCGCGGTTGGCCTGGCGCCAGAGGCTTTGACTCATGCCGTACTCGAACAAGATAACAGATCCGGAGTGGGGCATCCGGGAACCGGCTCAAAGCACCTCGAGGAAGAGGCATTTCAGGTAGTGCGTTTCCGGAACGGTGAGCAGAATGGGGTGGTCCCGCGACTGCGTGCGCCTTTCCAGCACTCGCACCGTCTTGTCGGCGTCACAAGCGGCTGCCGCCACAGCCGCCAGCAGCATGGCCTCGCTGACGTGGTGCGAGCAGGAGCAGCTCACCAGAATGCCGCCCGGCTCCAGCAGCGAGAAGGCCCGGTAATTGATCTCCCTGTACCCGCGCAGAGCCTCGGAAACCACGGAGCGGGACTTGGCAAACGCCGGCGGGTCCAGCACCACCATGTCGAAACGGCGTCCGCCTGAAGCGTAGCCGGCCAGCAATTCGAACACGTCCGCCCGCCGAAAGCTGAGGTTGCTGATCTCATTCAGCCGGCAGTTGTGCTCGGCCAGTTCGAGCGCCGGCGCAGAACTGTCGACGGCTTCGACCGATTTACAGCGCGCGGCCAAATGCAGGGCAAACCCCCCGCATGAGGTGAAGCAATCCAATGCCTTGCCTCGTCCATAGGCAGCTGCCGCCGCGTAGTTTTCTCGTTGGTCCAGGTAAACGCCCGTCTTCTGGCCTCCCCGCAAGTCGGCCGCGAAGCGCAGCCCGTTCAACCCGATTTCGACTCTTTCCGGTAT
Organism: Acidobacteriota bacterium; assembly: GCA_037444075.1. Lineage (GTDB taxonomy): Bacteria > Acidobacteriota > Terriglobia > Bryobacterales > Bryobacteraceae > JBBIND01. Next base: position 72,490 of record JBBIND010000006.1, read on the forward strand.
GTTTCCCGCTGCCACGGATCTTTCAAGCGGCAATTGCTCGTGCTTTCGCACCGGGGAGTCATTGCGCAGCATGATTCCCTTCGGCGAGAAAAGCTCCTCCAGGCAGGAGACGATCCAATCCCGGGAGGCATCCATGCCCTGATTCAGGGTCTGGACAGTGAAATATTCACCGTAGCGATCCACGACCAGAGCGGGCAGCCTGTCGCCTTCCCCGTGAACCAGGCGGCAGGCGTCGGTGGAGTGGACGACTCGGGTGCGGTGTTCAGCCGCGAGGCGCAGCCTTTCGAGGAAAAAATCCCGGTCGATGCCGGCCTGCCGGGAGGCGAGCATTCGCAGGCAAATCCGGGAGGAGGAACTGTAGTGGGCTGTTCCCAACAGGCGCCCGGTAGGATCATCGACGCGCACCGCCTCACCGCCACGGGCATCGCCTCGATGAACCACATCATCGGAGAAGATCCACGGATGCCCGGACTCAACCCGGGCGGCGGCTTTCCGGTTCACCTTCACCGTGGTCATGGCCGACGGTTCAGGTCAGAACGGGGCGCTCAGCACCAAGCTCCGCAACCGGGCCACGCGATCCGCCGTGGCTGGGTGCGTAGAGAACAGGCGCATCAGGGAGCCGCCGGCGAACGGCTTGATGATGAACATGTGCGCCGTCGCCGGGGAAGCCTCCAGGGGAATGCGCTTCGACCACGCTTCAAGTTTTTGCAGGCCCGAGATCAGGCCATCCGGGCTGCCTGTGTAGCGTGCCGCCGTTGAGTCGGCAGAATACTCCCGCGTCCGGGAAATCGCCATCTGGATCAACATGGCGGCGATCGGCGCCAAGATCAGCATGAAGATCCCGGCCAGAGGGTGACTGCCTTCTTCGTCATCGCGCCGCCCGCCAAAGAACAACGCCATCCGGGCAATCATGGTGATGGCGGCGGCGATGGTGGCGGCAACGGAACTGATGAGCACGTCGCGGTTTCTGATGTGTCCGAGTTCGTGGCCAATCACGCCCTCCAGTTCACGATCATTGAGCAACTCCAACAACCCGGCGGTCACCGCCACCGAGGAGTGCTTGGGATTTCGCCCGGTGGCAAAGGCGTTCGGAGAGTTTTCCGGAATCACCCACAGCCTCGGCACCGGGATCTCCATGCGCTGGCACAGGGACTGCGTCATCGGTCCGATGCGGGCATACACGTCACGATTCTCGGAAGCGGTAACCGGCTTGGCGCGGAACATCGTCAGGGCGATCTTCTCCGAGAAGAAATAGCTGAAAAAGTTCATGCCCACGGCCAGAAGCATGCCCAAATACAGCCCCTGTTTGCCGGCGACAGCCTGCCCCCCCGCCAGCAAGAGCCCGCTCAGTAATCCGAGTAAAACGACCGTTTTGATACCGTTCATGGCGACCTCCAGGGCTATTATCCCATAGGTAGGCTGAGGGGCGAGCCTGCCGGCCCGCCCCCCTATTGGTTTCGTGGACCGCCGTATCAGCTGCGAACCTGGACTTTCACGGAACGCGGCTTCGCAATCTCTTTCTTGGGCAGGGAGATGGTCAGGACTCCGTCCTTGTAATCCGCGTTGACCTTCTCTGCGTCCACCGACTCGGGCAGGCTGAAGCAGCGCACGAAGTTGCCGTACCCGCGCTCAATACGGTGGTACCCTTTGCCCTGCTCTTCTTCCTCGAAGCGCCGCTCGCCCTTCAGGGTAAGCGTGCCGCCTTCCATCCGAATGTCGATGTCCTTCATTTCGACGCCCGGCAGGTCCGCCTTCAGCAGGATTTCGTTTTCGGTCTCGAGCACGTCCACGCTGGGCGTCCACGGACGCGCGCTGGGCTCGCTGAGCAAACGGCTCATGGTGTCTTGCAGGAGGCGCATCCCCGTGGGGTAGTCCTCCCGATCACCGAACGGGTTGTAACGTGTCAAATGCCATGTCATGGTTGTTTCACCTCCAAAGATCTAACTCGATTACCAGTATAAAATATGAGCTTATCTATGTCAAGTATGTCTCTACGAGAATCTGAACGGGGCTGCAGAATGCCTTTAAGTTATTGGTTTAAAATGAGTTAATAATCAGGAATGGCAGTGAACCGGCCCTGTGATCTGCCCAGACTCTCTCGACGGATCGGCCCTCCCGGTTCGAACGCTGCCGTCGCCCGGACCCGCGCCTGCTACCGTCACCATCCCGAGCAGCACCTGTGCGGCTACCGCACAGGAACCAGCTGCGGCCGGCCTGCAAATGCAAGCAAAAGCAGAGCGCCGATCCTGGAGATCAGAGTGCAGACGGGTGTACCGTGATTGCACTGACGGCCTTGATGGCTTTGAGCACGCTCCAGTCCGCGACGCTGAGCGGTGTGGTGAGGGACCCTTCCGGAGCTACGGTACCCGGAGCCAGCGTGGAACTGCGCTGCCCTGGCCGTTCCGGGGTGCAGCACCTGGTAACGGCTGTTTCGGGTGAGTTTTCATTCGGCCTGGTTGAATCATGCCGCTATGAGCTGACCGTGCAAAGAGCGTCGTTCCAGACCGCGCGGCTGAGGATCGTAGCCGGCGGCAACCGCTCCCCGCGCGTAGAAGTGCGGCTGGAGATCGAGAATCTCCTGCAGCAGGTCACACTAAGCGCCGGGAATGAAACTCCGTCGGCGGAGACAGGCGCCAACGCCGACGCGCAGGTGCTGGACCGGCGCGCCCTCGAGACGCTGCCCTCGCTGGGAGACAACGTCGTGGAGACGCTGGCGCGGTTCCTGGATCCGGCGCTGGCGGGTTCTTCGGGCGTCACTCTGGTGGTCGACGGTATGGAGACCGACAAGCTGGGGGTCAGTGCCTCCGCCATCCAGGAGGTGCGCATTAACCAGAACCCATTCTCGGCTGAGTTTTCCAGCCCCGGGCGGGGGCGCATAGAGGTCTTTACAAAGCAGGAGGCCGCCGAACATCATGGAGAGCTGCGCTACCGTCTGCGCCACTGGGCTCTGGACGCGCGCAACGCCTTTGCGCCGCAGCGCCCCGCGCAGAGCCGTTTGAGCTGGGAGGGGCACTGGACGGGCCCCCTGGGCAAGCAGCGCAAGACTTCTTTCCTGGTCAGCGGAGAGGTGGATCGCGAGCGGGACCGGGCGGTCGTATTCGCGCAGACGCCCACTGGCCTGTGGCAGCAGAACTACCCCACGCCGCAGCGGGATGACCAGTTTTCGCTCCGTCTCAACCACCGCCCTGGGGAGAAGAGCCTACTGGCGCTGCGCTTCGAGCAGGAGATGGAGTCGACGAGTGGCGACGGGGTGGGCCAGTTTGTGCTCCCGGAGAGTGCCGCATCGACCCGTGACTTGAGCCGCAGCCTTTACTTCAAGCACCAGGTGCTGTCAGGAAGCCGCCTGGCGCACGATCTCCAGGCGCGGCTGCGCCTGGAGAGCGAGGCCCAAACCAGCGCATTGCCGAACGTCCCGCGGATCGTGGTGCCGGGCGCATTCACCGGCGGAGGGGCACAGACGAACAACACGGAGCGGCAGCGTGGCATCGAGCTCAGTCAAGTCGTCTCGGTGGTCCGCGGCTCCCATTTCGTGCGGGCGGGCACGGCGCTGCGTGACCTGAGCCGGCGCCGCACGGCCGACCTCGACGAGCGGCAGGGCACCTATTACTTCTCCAATCTTGAAGACTACCTGTCAGCCCGGCCGTACGCCTATTCGCGCATGGAGGGAGATGGCAGGTTGGCCTGGTGGACGGGGGATGCCGCTGCCTTTATTCAGGATGAGATCAAGCTGCGCCGCGGCTTGAGCCTGGGCGCGGGGTTGCGCTTTGAACGCTCGCGCTACCCCGCCGACAGCAACAACTTTGCGCCGCGGTTGGCGCTGGCTTTCGCGCCGGGGCGCGAGCCGCGGACGGTCCTCCGTGCCGGAGCGGGCTTTTTCTACGACCGCGTGAGCACTGGCGCGCTGAAGGACGTGCTCATGCTGCAAGCCGGCAAAGCGCAGCGTATTCTGATCGTGAATCCCGATTATCCGGTGGTTTTTGCCTCTTCCGGCGCGGTCCAGGCTCTCCCACAGAGCGTGGTGCGCTTCGACCCGGCGCTGCGCTCGCCCTACCTGGTGCAGTATTCCATCGGAGTGGAGCGGCGCCTTGCACGGCTGGGAAGCCTGACAGGCACCTACAGCGGTGTCCGTGGTGTGAAGCAGTTCCGGTCGCGAGACGTGAACGCGCCTTTCGGGCCCTCCCGCCTGAGGCAGGATCCGCGTTACGGCGTCATCCGGCAGATCGAATCCTCCGCCGGCCTCGAAGCCCATAGCCTACAGGTCAACTGGCGCGGAAAGCTTGGCCGGTGGGTGCAGGGAACGGGGCGCTATTCGCTGGGCCGCGCCCGGAATGACTCCGGCGGCATCGGATCGTTCCCTGCCTACAGTTATGATCTGAGAGGCGAATGGGGCCGGGCGGATTCGGACAGGCGCCACGCGTTGGAGGTTGCGGCCACCGTGAGCGCCGGCCGATGGTTCGATCTCGGCTGGGTACTGGAGCTGCAGTCCGGCCGTCCCTACAGCCTTACTACGGGCCGCGACGACAATGGTGACGGCAGCGCCAGGGATCGCCCGCCCGGTGTTGCGCGCAATACGTTGCAGGGTCCCGGCCGGGCGAGCGTGGATGTGAGGCTGTCGAAGAAGCTTCCTTTGAAAGGCGGCGAGAAGGACGGTCCGAGCCTGGGTTTCGCCATGGATGCCTTCAACGTTTTCAACCAGGTCAACTACACTGGGTTCGTCGGCAATCTGAGTTCGCCGTTTTTCGGGCGTGCCGTCTCGGCTCAGCCAGCGAGGCGCTTGCAGATCGGCCTGCGGTTTGAATTCTGAACGTCTTGGCCGCAACAATTCGAGTATGGCGCCTGGCGGCGGTTGCCGAAGTTGTCGTACCCCGCCCTCAGGGCGGAAGAAAGGAATTTAGCGATGAGAAGACTGGCGAAGATCCTGATGCTGGCGGCCGTGTGCGCAGCGGTCGTTTCACTTTACGCGGCTGAAGACAAGCGCGCCAGGCGTCAGCGTGAGAGACTGGAGAACCTCTCCGAAAAGCTCTCTCGAAGGATGGCCACGCCAGACCCACAGGCGGTGCAGGGTTTCCTGCACGCCCAGGCAGGTCTCTTGCTGGAAAGAGCCCGGCAGAGCACCCACGAGGCCTACGTTCTCGATCGCCTTTGCCGCGCGGTGGAGGAACTGCTGGAGGCCAGCGAAGAAGTATTCGACAGCCGGAAGCCTGAGGGCAAACACGATCGCGACGAGCGCCGTGAAACGGCGGAGGAATTGCAGCGGCACTACTTTCGCGTGCAGCAGGCCGATTACTTCGCCCGGCTTAGCGGCCTCAAAGAAGCCCCCACCTATGTTGTTCATGCCCGGAGCCTCTACCAGCAGGCTCGCAGCGCTTATGACGCCGGCCTGTACAAGAAGGCGCAGCACCTCGGCGATGCCGCGGACGGACTTGTTGACGCACTGGAGAACCTCGCCCAGGCGGCCGTGCGCACCCCCGACCCGCCGGTGTTAAAGTAGCGGGCGATGCGACTGTCATCCCTGCCAGCCAACCTGCGGGTCCAGGTGGCGGTCATGGCCGTAGGGACGCTTTCGGTCGCGGCGCTGGTAGCGGTCCTGATCCGTGATGTAGCGGGACGCACCGAGGACGTGCTGCTCGGGGAGGCCCGGGCACAGGCGCTGACAGCCTGCCGCGAGCTGCGGCGCCAGTTTGAGGAGCGCCAGCGCTACGGCGATGAGACCCTGGAAGCCTTGCCTCCGGATGCCCGCGAGGTTTCCCTGCGCGGTCTGGCGGAAACGGTGCTGCGCGCCTATGAGGGCATGGAGGGAGGCTTTGTGCTTTCCGGCGAGGTAGTCGCTCACGTGCGTCCCCCTCAGCAGGCGGCAGCGGTCGCGCAGAACGTTGAGGCAGAGCGGAGTCTGGTGCGCGAAGCGGCTGAGCGCGCGCCACCCGTGGGCGAATCGAGCGTACAGAGTGAATCTACACCATACGGTCTGGTGGTAGTCGCGATCACGAGGCTCGACTCCGGCCAAAGCAGTGCCTGGACGCTCAAGCGCCTGGCGGGACTGCAGACCCTGGCCGCAAGGCGAAAACTGGGACTGAGCGCCCTGACACTGCTCGCCGTCCTCGGCGCGGCGGGCACCGTGAGCATCTGGATCTCCTTGCGGCGAGGCCTAGCGCGCCTCAAGCAGGGTCTGCGCCGGATGGAGGCCAGAATGGACTATCGCTTGCCGGCTGTGGGCGGGGATTTCTCCGGAATTGCTTTGGCTGTCAACCAGATGGCGGACAGGCGCGCGGTTCTGGAGACGGAGTTGCGGCGAAAAGACCGCCTGGCCGCACTGGGCAAGTTGGTGGCTGGAGTTGCACACGAGATCCGCAACCCACTCAATTCGATGCGCTTGACACTCGAACTGCTGGGCCGGAAGGTGACGCGCGGGTCCGCTTCGGCCAGCGACGTCAGCGCGGCGCAGCAGGAAATCGACCGCCTGGACGCCATTCTGGCGAGGCTGCTTCATTTTGGCCTCGCTGTTCCTTTCGACCCGCAACTTCAGGCGCTTGAGCCCCTGTTCAACCGCGCCGTCGGGATGGTGCGCGAGCAAGCGCGGCAGAAATCCGTTTCCCTCGTCGTGGAAGCCGCCCGTGAATGCCGCGTCCACGCCGATGCCTCCCAGTTGGAACAAGTGCTGATCAACCTGCTGCTGAACGCCGTCGAGGCCTCACCCCCCGGAGGCGTCGTTAAGTTGTCTGCCCACAATCTGGAGCGGGGGTGCCGCATCCAGGTTCAGGACAACGGAACTGGCATTGCCAAACACGCGCGCGAGCATGTCTTTGACGCTTTCTTCACGACGCGCGCGGGCGGTTCCGGACTTGGTCTGGCAGTCTCGCGAGAGATCATCGACCGCCATGGCGGCGATTTGAGCTTCACCAGCAGTCCCCAGGGCACCACCTTCGAAGTCATGTTGCCGTCCGAGGTGAGTAACCGTGCGAGCTAAGGCCAGAGTTCTGGTAGCTGAAGACGAAGCGCAGGCGCGTGAGTCCCTGCGGGCTCTGCTCGAAGAGGAGGGCTACGACACCGCCGGGGCGGCCGACGGCGCGGAAGCGGCGCGCCTGCTCGCGGCCGAGCGCTGGGATGCTGCGCTGATAGACATCCGGATGCCCGGCAAGGGGGGCTTGGAGTTGCTGCGCGAGTTGCGAACGCAGGAGCGTCCTCCAGCGATCCTGATCATGACGGCTTACGGCAGCAGCGCCGTAGCCATTGAGGCCATGAAGCTGGGAGCTTTCGACTACCTGGTGAAACCTCTGCATTTTGCCGAAGTCTGCATCCAGCTGGAGCGGGCCATTGAAAACCGCCGCCGTCTGCAGGAACTGGAGATGTACCGCAGCGACGAACCGGCTCCCGATCTTGCCGAGCTGGTGGGGGAAAGCCCGCCCATGCAACGCCTTTACAAGAGCATCGGCCAGGTGGCGGCCACCGATTCCACCGTGCTCATCCGCGGCGAATCGGGAACGGGCAAAGAACTCGTTGCGAGGGCCGTCCACGCTCACAGCGCCCGCTCACGGCAACGCCTGGTCGTGGTGAACTGCGCGTCGATTCCAGAGACGTTGCTGGAGGCGGAACTGTTCGGTCACGAGCGCGGGGCCTTCACCGGGGCCACGCAGCGGCGCATCGGCAAATTCGAATACGCCGATGGCGGCACGCTCTTCCTGGACGAGATTGGCGAATTGTCCGGGTCCACTCAAAGCAAGCTCCTGCGCGTGCTGCAAGAGAGGACGATCGAGCGGTTGGGCTCAAACACCGCGATTCCTCTGAATGTCCGCGTGCTGGCAGCCACCAACCGGGATCTCGAGGCAGCCTTGCAGGCTGGTGAATTCCGCGAGGACTTGTACTATCGTCTCAAGGTGGTGACGCTGCGCGTACCGCCGCTTCGAGAGCGCAGCGAGGATATACGCCCACTCGCCGTCGCGCTGCTCCACCGCTGCGCTAGCCGGCTGCGGGTGCCTGTACCGCATCTCGCGGACGCCTCCGTAGCAGCGCTGCGGGCGCGGTCCTGGCCTGGGAACGTCCGTGAGTTGGAACATTGCCTGGAGCGCGCCCTGGTAATAAGCCGGGGCGGCGCCCTCCTGCCCGAGCATCTGGCCGAAGAAGCCGTTACCCCGGGCAAAGGCCTGTTCGACGCTCTCCCGATGGAAGACGGCTTTCACGAAAATGTCCGCCGCCTCGAGCGATCTCTGGTGCAAAGGGCTCTGCTTCAGGCAGGGGGTAATCGCAGCCGGGCAGCAGAATTGCTGCGAATCAACCGCCGGCTCCTCTATGACAAAATGCGGGAACACGGGATCGACTGAGCATTGCCGGGGCGAGCGCAGGAGGGGCCTGAGAACTGCATTCCCTTGAACGGCTACAATCTGTAGCCGCGGGAAACACAAAAAACGCGGGGACTCCTGCGAGAGTCCCCGCGCCTGGATCGTTGGAAAGGGCCGCTACTTCTTGGGTGGCTCTTCGCCTTCCTGTTCGCGTCCCTCGCGAATGGCTTTCAGCCGCTCTTCCTTGCGCTTGGCGCGGTCCGCCGCGCGCTTCACCAGCTCGGTGCCGACCAGTTCGAGCAGCGCCTGCTCGGCGCCGTCTCCCTGCCGCCATCCCAAACGGACAATGCGCGTATAACCGCCGTTGCGCGTTCCGAAGCGGGCTCCCAGCTTGCCGAACAGCTTCTTGACGGAAGCCGGAGTGTTCAGGAACGCGGCAGCCTGGCGGCGCGTGTGCAGCGTATCGCGCTTGGCCAGGGTAATCATGTGGTCGACCAGCGGCTTGGCTGCTTTGGCTTTCGGTACGGTCGTGATGATGCGCTCCTGCTCGATGACGCTGGTCACCAATCCACGCAGGAGCGCCTTGCGGGCGCCCGGGTCCCTCTTGAGTTTAAATCCTGCTCGCTTATGTCTCATGTTGCTTTCCTAGCTCCCGAGGTCAAGACTATCGTGTTCATCGCCCGTCTGTTCGGCTTCGTCATCCGCTTGCCCCGGTTCGGTCTCCGCTTCACTCACGGGCGTGCCTGCGGGAGACACCAACCGGCCCTGAGCGTCAAAACGCATGCCGAAACTCAAACCGAGGGAAGCCAGAATCTCTTTGATCTCGTTGAGCGACTTGCGGCCAAAGTTCTTCGTGCGCAGCATTTCGGCCTCGGTCTTCTGCACCAGGTCACCGATGGTCTGAATGCTGGCGTTCTTCAGGCAGTTGTAGGAACGGACGCTGAGTTCCAGCTCCTCCACCGAGCGGTTGAGCACTTCGTTCATCTGGTTCAGGGCGCGCTCGGCCGGTTCCTCGACTGCCTCGGGGAGTTCCTCGAAGTTGATAAAGATGGCGGTGTGATCGCGCAGCAGGCGGGCGGCATGCCCGATGGCGTCCTGCGGAGAAACAGCGCCGTTGGTCCAGACTTCCAGCGTGAGCTTGTCGTAATCGGTCACCTGGCCTAGGCGGGCAGCCTCGACGGAATAATTGGCCTTGCGGACAGGCGAGTGGACCGAGTCGATGGGGATGTAGCCCAGCGGCAGGTCCTCGTCGAAATTGCGCTCGGCGCTGACGTAACCCCGCCCGGGCTTGAGGCGCAGCTCGACGATCAGCTTGCCGCCTTCACCCACGGTGGCGATGTGCACGTGCCGGTCCAGCACCTCAACATCGGGGCCGCACTCAATCTGTCCGCTGAGCACTTCGCCCGGCTGGGTGACTTCGATCCGGCAGGTCTTAGGGCCTTCCCCGCTCATCTTGAAGGGCACCTGTTTGAGATTCAGGATGATGTCGGTGGCATCCTCCACGACGCCCGGAATCGGGCTGAACTCATGTGACACGCCCTCGATGCGGACGGCGGTGATGGCCACGCCTTCGATCGAGCTCAGCAGGATGCGACGCAGGCCGTTGCCGATGGTCGTACCAAACCCTCGCTCAAAAGGCTGTGCCCAGAACATCCCGTAACGGTCGGTCAGAGTCTCGGTATTGGCCACCAGCCGTTTGGGCTTCTGCAAACCTTTCAGCATGCGTTCCTCCTCTACTTGCTGTACAGCTCAACGATCAACTGTTCGTTGATCTGGATCTGAACCAGTTCCTCGCGCTTGGGCATGCCGATGACACGGCCCTTCAGCGCTTCGCGATCGATTTCCAACCAGTTGGGGCAAGGCGTATGCGCGGTGGCGTCACGAGCCGCAAGGATGGTGGGATTCTTCCGGCTCTTTTCCTTCACTTCGACGACGTCGTTCGGGCGGACCTGGAAGGAGGGGATGTTGACCTTCCGGCCGTTCACCAGGAAATGCCCGTGCCGGACCAGTTGGCGGCACTGTGCCCGGCTCGTCCCCAGCCCCATGCGGTAAACGACGTTGTCCAGGCGCCTTTCCAGCATGCTCAGCAGCATCTGGCCGGTAACGCCGCGGCTCTTCGCCGCTTTCTCGAACATGTTCCGGAATTGCCCTTCCAGAACCTGGTAAACGCGGCGGACCTTCTGCTTTTCGCGCAGTTGCAGGCCATAGCCGGCGATCTTCGGGCGGCGATCCTTGCCGTGTTGGCCAGGGGGGAAATTGCGCTTTTCAATGGCGCACTTCTCGCTATGGCAGCGCTCGCCCTTCAGAAACAGTTTCATGCTTTCCCGCCGGCACCTCCGGCAAACGGGACCAGTGTAACGAGCCACGTATTCTTTCCTCCTTACCTGCTTAACAGGTGCAGTTTACGCACGCCGCCTTCAGCGCCGCGCTTCTTCCTGCTTCCGTCAGACTCTCCTCTTTTTCGGCGGGCGGCAGCCGTTGTGCGGGATCGGCGTGGTGTCCCGAATGTGGCGCACCTCGATGCCGGCCGTGCTCAGAGCCCGCACCGCCGACTCGCGCCCGGATCCCGGCCCGCTGACGCACACTTCCACGACCCGCAGGCCACATTCACGCGCCTTGTTGGCTGCCGTCAGGCAAGCCTGCTGAGCGGCGAACGGAGTGCCTTTGCGGGAACCGCGGAAACCCAGCGACCCGGAGCTCGACCAGGCCAGCACGTTGCCCACAGGATCAGTGAACGTGACAATCGTGTTGTTGAAAGTGGCCTGGATGTGAACGACGCCCTGCGGCACGTTCTTCTTTTCCTTCTTCTTGAAACTCTTCTTCTTCTTGACAGATTTTCCGGATGCTTTCGCCATCGCTTATGACTTCCGATCAGGTCTTGGCCGCGGACTTCTTCTTGTTGGCAACCGTGCCGCGCCGCGGACCCTTCCGGGTCCTGGCATTGGTATGGGTCCGCTGCCCGCGAACCGGCATCCCGCGGCGGTGGCGCAGCCCCCGGTAGGAACCCATTTCGATGAGCCGCTTGATGTTCATCGAAACCTCCTTGCGGAGGTCGCCTTCCACGGCTCCTTCTTCCTCGATAATCTGGCGGATGTGGCTGACTTCCTCTTCGCTCAGGTCGGCCACCTTCTTGTTGAAATCCACGCCAGCCCGATGAAGGATGGACTGGGCGCGCGTGCGCCCGATGCCGTAAATGTAAGTCAGGCCGACTTCCGCCCGCTTCTTGTTGGGCAAGTCAATGCCCGCAATTCGCGCCATTGCTTTTCTCCCTATCCTTGACGCTGCTTATGTTTCGGGTTCACACAGATCACCCGCACCACCCCGTGGCGGTGGATGATCTTGCACTTGTCACACATCTTCTTGACGGAGGCCCGTACCTTCATAATCCAGATCCTTAAGACTGCTTCAACAGTTTCGTAATCCGCCCCCGCGTCGGATCGTGAGGCGAAATCTCCATCTGTACCTTGTCGCCCGGCCGCACGCGGACAAAATTCAAACGGCTGGCCCCGGCCAGGTGGGCCAGCAGTTGACGCCTGTCTTCCAGTTCAACCCGGAAGACCGCCTGCGGCATCAACTCCAGCACGGTCGCCGTCACCGGCTCCCGCGCCCTTTTCTCCCGGTCATCCGGCATACTTGCCTCAAGGCCGGGTCAGCACCCAGGGACCGTTGTTGGTGACGGCCACGCAGTGCTCAAAATGCGCCGAGTACGAGCCATCGCGCGTTACCGCGGTCCAGCGGTCTTGGCGCAGGCGGCTTTCGCTGCCGCCCGCGTTGACCATGGGCTCGATCGCCAGCACCATGCCTTCTTTCAGGCGCGGGTTCTCGTTCCGGCGGTCCACGTAGTTCGGCACCTGCGGTTCCTCGTGCAACTGCGTGCCGATGCCGTGTCCCACGTAGTCCCGCACCACGCTAAATCCGTGTTCGGTCACGTGCCGCTCCACGGCGCCACTGACATCGAACAGCCGGTTTCCCGGCCTCGCTTGTTCAATGGCGAGTTCCAGGGCTTCCCGCGTCACCTTCAGCAACTTCGCGACGCCCGGTTCCGGTTCGCCGACCGGTACGGTCACCGCGGAGTCCCCGTAAAAACCATCCATCCGGACGCCGATGTCTACCGAGACGATGTCTCCCTGGATCAGCTTTCTCCCGGCCGACGGCATCCCGTGCACGATCTCGTCGTTCACCGACGTGCACAGCACGTACGGATAACGCTGGCCGACGGCGGGAACGTAATATCCCTTGAACGCCGACTCGGCGCCCGCCTCCGCTATCATCTTTTCCGCGACGAGCTCCAGATCCAGTGTCGTGACGCCTTCTTCCACCATGGCTGCCAGCTTCTGCAAGATGCTGTGCACCAGGAGACCGGCGGCTCGCATTTTCTCCAGTTCAGCCGGACTCTTACGGATGATCATTCGCCTGGAATCCGTGCGCTTTGCAGCCGCCCGCAGCGGAGGGGTATCTCTCCTATTATAATCCAGCCAGTCACCCTACGCCTTAGAACACGCTCCGCCGGCCCCGGATCCGCCCGGAGCGCGGCGTAAATCCTTCATAGTGGCGCATGATGAGTTGCGCTTCCACCTGATTCACGAAATCCATGGACACGCCGACCACAATCAGCAGCGAAGTCCCGCCAAAGTAGAAACTGACTCCCAGACCGTCCAGCAGCCAGCGCGGGAAGTAATTGTCAATCCAGTTGCCCATGAGCGGCAAGCGCTGCAACTTGATGCCGCTGATCATGATCTCCGGGATGATCGAAAGCAGGGCCAGGTACAAGCCGCCCACCATGGTGATCCTGGTCAGAATCCGGTTCATGTATTCAGCCGTGTTCCGGCCCGGGCGGATACCCGGTATAAAGCCGCCGTACTTGCGCATGTTGTCCGCCGCCTCGTTGGGGTTGAAGATGATCGAGACGTAGAAGAAACAGAAGAAAATAATTCCCAGCGTGTAAATCAGGAAGTACAGCGGATGCGAGTGGCTGATGGCCTCCAGCATGCCGCGCATCAAGGCGCTTTCACGCACCCAGGCCATCTGCATGAGCGTCTGCGGGAAAGCCAGCAGCGAGGAGGCGAAAATCACCGGGATGACGCCGCCGGCGTTGACCTTCAGCGGCAGGTGGGTGGATTGTCCGCCCATCATGCGCCGGCCCACCACGCGCTTGGCATACTGCACCGGAATCCGGCGCTCGCCCCGCTCCACGAGCACGATGAACGCCACCACGGCGATCATCATGATCAGGATGAACAACATCTGGAGCACCGGCCACTGCCGGGTGACAAACGTGTTCGTGTAGATTTCGCTGATGGCGCTGGGCAGCCCCACCACGATGCCGGCGAAGATGATCAGCGACATGCCGTTGCCGATGCCGCGCTCGGTGATCTGCTCACCCAGCCACATGATGAAGGCCGTACCCGTCGTCAGGCTGAGCATCGTCATGGCGATGAAGCCGATGCCCGGGTTGATGACGAATCCGCCTTCTGAGGACTGCAAAGCCGTGGCAATGCCGAGCGACTGCATCAGGGCCAGCCCGATGGTCAGGTAACGCGTATACTGCGTGATTTTGCGCCGCCCCAGTTCGCCTTCCTTCTGCAGCTTCGCCAGCGTGGGGATCACCACAGTCAGCAACTGGAGAATAATCGAGGACGTAATGTAGGGCATGATGCCCAGCGCAAATACCGTCATGCGCTCAAACATCCCGCCGCTGAACAGGTTGATGAAGCCGAACAGCGTGCCTGCCTGCTGTTGGAAGAACTCCTGCAACCTCGCTGTGTCAATGCCCGGCGTCGGAATGAACGCTCCGAAGCGGTAGACCGCCAGCAGCCCCAGCGTGAACAGGACCCGCTTGCGCAGGTCCGGGACCCGAAAGACGTTGGCTACGGCATCAATGAATTTCATGGCTTAGCTCATTTGCCCAGGCTCAAGAACTTCACAAGCGCCCCCGGCGGCGCGGATCTTCTCCTCGGCAGCCTTGGAGAAAACGTGTGCTTTAACAGAGATCTTCCGCCCGAGTTCGCCCGTGCCGAGCACCTTCAGCCCGGCCTTGAGCTTCTTGATGACGCCCATCTCGAGCAGGCGCTGCGGGTCGAACGAGTCGCCTTCGAGCTTCGCCAGGCGGCTCACGTTGATGACCGCGAATTCCTTCCGGAAAATGTTGGTGAAGCCGCGCTTGGGCAGCCGGCGGTGAAGCGGCATCTGGCCGCCCTCAAATCCCCGCATTCTCCGGTAGCCGGAGACGGAGTGCTGCCCCTTGTGCCCGCGGCCCGAAGTCTTGCCGCGGCCCGACCCCATGCCACGTCCAATCCTGCGCTTGTTGCGCTTTTGTCCGGCGGGGGGTTTCAGTCCACTCAGATTCATAAGGCTTTACTTCCTTCAGTCCACCACGGCCAACAGATGGGGCACCTTGGCCACCATGCCGCGGAATTCCGGCGTGTTGGGCCGCTCCACAACCTGGTTAAGTTTCTTCAGGCCCAGGGCCCGAACGATGACTTTGTGTTTTTCGGGGGCGCAGATCGGACTGCGCACCAGCTTGATCCGGATTTTCTGGTCTGCCATGGCGCCTCCCTAGCCTATTTTCTCCACCGGGATGCCACGCAGTTCAGCCACTTTGGCGCGGTCGCGCAATTGCTCGAGGGCGTCGATGGTGGCCTTGACCACGTTGTGCGGATTATGCGAGCCAATCGATTTGGTCACCACGTTGGAGATGCCGACCGCCTGAATCACGGCGCGCACCGGACCGCCGGCGATCACGCCGGTGCCTTCCAGCGCCGGCTTGAGCAGCACCTGGCCGCTGCCGAAACGCCCCAGCACGGGATGCATGATGGTGGTTTCCAGCACGTGGATCTTGCGGAGGTTCTTCTTGGCCGCTTCAATCCCTTTCTTGATGGCGGACGGGACTTCCTTGGCCTTGCCGGTTCCGTACCCGACCACTTTCGCGTCGGGGTCACCCACCACGACCAGGGCGGAGAAACTGAGGTTCTTACCGCCTTTCACCACTTTGGTGACGCGGTTGATGGAGACGACCTGCTCCTTCAGGTTCAGGTTTTGCGGATCAATCCGCTCTCGCGTGTTTGTCGCTGCCATGCGGCTAAAACTCCAATCCTGCCTTGCGGGCGCTCTCGGCCAGCGCTTTCACGCGGCCATGGTAATAGTAGCCTCCGCGATCGAAGACCACCTGTTTGATGCCCTTGGTCTGGGCGCGCTCCCCCAGGAGCCGGCCCACTTCACCGGCTCCGGGGACGCTGCCGCCGTTCTTGACGCCGCTGTCCTTCTCGGCCGATGAGGCGGAAACCAGTGTCCGCCCTTGCCGGTCGTCGATGATTTGCGCGTAGATGTGCTTCAGGCTGCGGAATACGCACAGGCGGGGCCGCTCCTGCGTCCCCTGGAGCTTGCGGCGAATCCGCCGGTGCACGCGCACCCGATGCTTGTTCCGGGAAATCTTCTTAATCACAGCTACTTGCCTCCCGCTCCGGCCTTGCCGACCTTCTTACGCAGCACCTCGCCCGTATAGCGGATGCCCTTGTTCTTGTAAGGATCCGGCGGGCGGAGCATGCGGATCTTGGCGGCCACCTGGCCCAGCAACTGCCGGTCGTGCCCGCTGAGCACCAGATGCGTTTGCTTGTCGATGCGCAGGTCCACGCCCTCCGGCAACAGGAGTTCGATGGGATGCGAATAGCCCAGCGAGAAGGAGGCCACGCGGCCCTTGACGTCGGCCCGGAAGCCGATGCCGACGATATCCAATTCACGGACCCAGCCTGTGGAGACACCCGTCACGGCGTTGGCCGCCAGCGCGCGCGTCAAACCATGCAACGCCGCCTGCTGGTTGCTGTCCCTCGTAACGCGGAGCGTTTCGCCGCTCTGCTCGAAATGCACTCCGGCGGGCACGGGCACGGTGAGTTTCCCCTTGGGCCCTTCCACTTCCAAACGGTCCCCGATCGTCACCTTCACGCCTTTCGGCAGCGGGATCGGTTTCTTTCCAACTCTCGACATCGCTTACTCCATTCCGCCTACCAGACCTGGCAGAGAATCTCTCCCCCCACGCCGGACTTGCGGGCATCCCGCCCGGTCATGACTCCACGCGGGGTAGTCAAAATATTCACGCCAAGTCCGCCGAGCACGCGCGGTATCTTGCTGCCGCCGACGTACACGCGGCAACCGGGCCGGGACACGCGTTCTATCTTGGAGATCACGGGTACGTTGCCCGGCGACGTGTAACGCAGGTAGATCCGGATGTACTTGCGCGAGCCTTCCTCAGTCGGCTTGTAGTTGGCAATGTAGCCTTCGTCCTTCAGAATGCGCGCGATCTCCATCTTCAGCCGCGAGGCGGGGATATCCACCTTGAGGTGCCGCGCCCCCAGGGCGTTGCGGATGCGCGTCAGCATGTCGGCAATGGGATCTGTTGTCATAGCTTCCTCAATACTTCATCCACTGAACCGTCGCCTTACCAGCTCGCCTTGGTCACGCCCGGGATTTCCCCGGCCAGCGCCAACTGGCGGAAGCAGATCCGGCACAGATTGAACTTACGCAGATAACCGCGAGGCCGTCCGCAGCGGAAACAACGGTTCCGGTGCTGGCAGGCGTACTTCGGTTTTCTAAGATCCTTGGCAATCTTGGCTGTAGTTGCCATATCCTCCCTCTTCTTCTACCGCCGACCCGAGGCGCCTAGCGCCCCCCCGCGAACGGCATGCCAAGGTGCTTCAGCAGAGCCAAACCCTCGGCGTCGGTGGACGCCGTGGTCGTGATGCAAATGTTCATACCCTTGGTCTTGTCCACTTTGTTGTAGTCAATCTCAGGAAAGATCAACTGATCCTTGATACCCAGCGTGTAGTTGCCGCGGCCGTCGAAGGACTTGGTCGAAACTCCCCGGAAATCGCGCACGCGGGGCAGGGTCACGTTCACCAGGCGATCCAGGAACTCCCACATGCGGTCGCCCCGGAGCGTCACCATGCAACCGATCGACATCCCCTCGCGCACCTTGAACGCGGCCACCGACTTGCGCGCCTTGGTGATGACCGGACGCTGCCCGGCAATCAGGCCGAGCTCGTTAACGGCGGAGTCCATCAGCTTGGGGTTCGACGAAGCTTCACCCAGACCGATGTTGATGCTGATTTTCTCCAGCCTCGGCACGGCCATGATGTTGGGGTAGCTGAACTCCTTGGTCAGCGCCGCCACCACCGTTTTCTGATAATGCTCCTTCAATCTTGCCTTCATACCACTCAACTAGCCTTTCCGCTCCAGAACCTCACCCGTCTTGCGGCTGACGCGCGTGCGGCGCGCCTTGCCCCCGACGCTCTCCACGCGGACCGCGACGCGGGTCCGGGCGCCCTCGGCGGTCACCAGAGAGACATTGGAATGATGGATCGGGGCTTCGCGCTCGGCGATGCCGCCCTTGACCTGCTTGGCGGGGTTCGGGCGGGTGTGCCGCTTCACGAGGTTGATGCCCTCCACCAGCAGCTTGCCGGTCTTGCGGTCCACGCTCAGCACGCGGCCGCTCTTGCCCCGGTCGCGCCCGGCGATGACCTTCACGGAATCGTTCTTCTTGATGCGAATCTTACGCGGACTCGGCGCGGCTTTCGGACGGGCCATCAGATCACCTCCGGAGCGAGCGAAACGATCTTCATAAACCGCTTGTCTCGCAGTTCGCGAGCCACCGGGCCGAAAACGCGCGTTCCGACCGGCTCGCCATCGTTGTTGATCAGCACCGCAGCGTTGGAATCGAAGCGGATGTAAGTGCCATCCCGCCGCCTGGTTTCCTTCCGCATCCGGACGATCACGCAGCGGACCACCTTGCCCTTCTTGATGGGCGATTCCGGAGCCGCTTCCTTTACGCTGGCCATGACAATATCGCCCAGCCCGGCCCGCAGCCCTACGCCGCTGCCCACCGGCAGAATGCAGCGCAACTTGCGGGCGCCGCTGTTGTCGGCTACCTCGAGCATGGTTCGCATTCCGATCATAAAAATCTCCTTCGCTCAACCCGGCCGGCCCCGCGGACGTCCCGCGGACCCCGGCTAGGCGTTGCTTGCCTCCCCGGACGGCCCCGTCTCCAGTTGCACGGCCCGCCGGACAACCTCGCCCAGCGTCCAGCGCTTCAGCCGGCTCAACGGCCGACTCTCAATAATCCGGACCACATCACCCAATTTCGCCGTGGCCTGCTCGTCGTGCGCGTAGAACTTCTTGCGCTGCGTGATCACCCGGCGGTAGAGCGGGTGCGGCACGCGGCGGGAGACCTCGACCACGATGGTCTTGGCCATCTTGGTGGACACCACCGTCCCGACTTTTTCGTTCTTGCGAACGTTGCCCTTCGTCCTCACCATCGCCTACTTGCCTTTCTTGCCGGCGGCCTGCGGGGTAGCCTCGCTCAGCCGGCGCTCCTGCAAAATACCCAGGATGCGCGCGCGGTCCTTGCGCAGCGTCCGGTATTTCTTCAGACCTTCCATCTGTCCCATGCCCATCTGGAACTTGAGCCGGAACAACTGTTCGCGGATTTCCCGGAGCTGTGCGTCCAGCTCCTTGTTATCCAGTTCTCTGATCTTCTCTGGTCTCATGCTGACTTCCTGCTCCGGCAGCCCTCCTGTGTCCTATTCATAGGGCAGGCGGGACACCATCTTGCACGGCAACGGCAGCTTTTGAGCGGCCAGCCGCAGCGCCTGGGCAGCCACGTCCGGAGCAACCCCTTCCATCTCGAAGAGGATCTTGCCCGGGCGTACTACGCACACCCACTGCTCGGGTGCGCCCTTTCCCTTTCCCATACGGGTTTCGGCAGGCTTCTTGGTGATCGGCTTGTCCGGGAACAGCCTGATCCACACCTTGCCGCCGCGCTTGATGGCGCGGGAGATGGCGACACGGGCCGCCTCAATCTGCCGGTCCGTGATCCATCCGCAGCTCATTACCTTCAGACCGTAGTCGCCGAAGGCCAGCGTGGAACCGCGCCAGGCCTTGCCGGCCATGCGCCCACGCTGCTGCTTGCGGTATTTGACTTTCTTCGGCATCAACATGGCGTTGTCTTCTCCGTCGGAATCCTCGTCACCGGCCTATTCCTGGCTGCCCGATCCTTCGGGCTCTTCGCCTGCCGGCGGTTTCTGCGTCGCCTGCTTCCAGCCCAGTTGCGGCGGAGCCAGAGGCGGCGCAATCGGTGTCGGAACGCGCTCGCCGGCCGGCTCAGGCGGCCTGGCCTGCACGGCGCCCGTGGGTTCCGCCTGCGGCGGGGCGGCAGGTGGACGGCGCTCACGCTCGCGGCGTTCGCGCGGCGGGCTGCGGCGCGGTTCCGGCTCGGGGCGCAGTCCGCGCAGCGGCGCTCCGTCGAGCACTTCGCCCTTATAGACCCACGTCTTGATTCCGATCACCCCGTAGGTGGTGTAAGCTTCGCTGAATCCGTATTCCACGTCGGCGCGCAGCGTGTGCAGCGGCAGCTGCCCCTGCAAGTACCACTCGCTGCGGGCGATTTCAGCGCCGTTCAGCCGGCCCGAAACCCGGACCTTGATCCCCTTGCAGCCGAACCGCAGCGCGCTGTCCACGGCTTTCCGCATGGCGCGGCGGAACGCCACCCGCTTTTCCAGTTGCATCGCGATGGACTCTGACACCAGTTGCGCGTCCAACTCGGGCTTGTGCACTTCCTGGATGTCGATGAAAACTTCCCGCTTGGTCTTTTGCGCCAGCTCGGCCTTGAGCTTCTCGATTTCCGCGCCCTTGCGGCCGATGATGATGCCGGGACGCGACGTGAAGATGGTCACCCGCAGCTTGGCGCCCGGGCGGTCAATCTCGATGGCGCTCACGCCCGCCGCCCGCAGGCGGTCCTTCAGCGACTTCTTGATGTCCAGGTCTTCTTGAAGCAGCTTGGCGTAATCCTGCTTGGAGAACCAGCGTGACCGCCAGGTCCTGATGGTCCCCAGCCGGAACCCGTATGGATGTACTTTCTGACCCATGGCTAGTTACTCCCGTCCTCGTCCGGCGTCGCCACTTTGACGACCACGTGAGCCATCCTGCGCTGATAGCGGTAGGCGCGGCCCATGGGGGCCGGGCGGATGCGCTTCATCCGGGGCCCTTCATTGACGTAGGCCTCCACGACCACCAGGTCGTCGACATCGACGTCGCTGGAGCGGTTCTCGGCATTGGCGATGGCTGAACGCAGCACCTTTTCCACCACCGGCGCCATGCGCTTGTTGGTCGATCGCAGGATGTTGATCGCATCGCCCGCCTTCTGCCCGCGGATCAGGTCGATCACCAGGCGGGCCTTTTGCGGCGAAACTCGAATGTATCTGGCTTCCGCTCTTGCTTGCATCAGTTAAACTCCGGCGCGTGTCTCCACTAAGACCGCGAAGACTTGTCCGACTTGGCCGCGTGACCCTTATAGGTCCGCGTGGGCGAAAACTCGCCCAGTTTGTGGCCCACCATGTTCTCGGTGACATACACCGGGATGAACTTCTTGCCGTTGTGGACAGCAATGGTATAGCCGACGAACTCCGGCAACACGGTGGAACGCCGCGACCAGGTCCGGATCACTTTGTTCTCGTTTTTGGCCTTCTGCGTTTCCACCTTTTTCACCAGGTGGTCATCAGTAAACGGCCCTTTCTTCAGTGAACGCCCCATAATCCTATCTCTTCTTCGCCTTGCGGCTCACAATGAACTTGTCGGTGCGCTTGTTGTTGCGCGTCTTGTATCCGCGGGTGGGCACGCCCCACGGCGTCACCGGATGGCGTCCGCCGCTGGTCTTGCCCTCGCCGCCTCCATGCGGATGGTCCACCGGATTCATCGAGACGCCCCGGTTGTGCGGGCGCCGCCCCAGCCACCGGGTGCGGCCGGCCTTGCCGAGCGAGACGTTTTCGTGGTCGAGGTTACCGACCTGCCCCACGGTGGCCATGCACTCCACCGGCACGCGCCGCGTTTCGCCGGAGGGCAACTTGATCAACGCGTAAGCGCCTTCCTTGGAAACCAGTTGCGCCTGGCCGCCCGCCGAGCGAACCATCTGCCCGCCCTTGCCGGGCTTCAGCTCGATGTTGTGCACCATCGTGCCGGCGGGGATCGACTTCAACTGGAGAGCGTTGCCAACCAGAATGTCCGCCTCGGGGCCGGACAGCACCGTCTGTCCTACCTTGAGTCCCTGGGGGGCCAGAATATAGCGCTTCTCGCCGTCGGCGTAATTGAGCAGGGCGATGTTCGCCGAGCGGTTGGGGTCATACTCGATCGACGCCACCTTGGCAACGATGCCGATCTTGTCCCGCTTGAAATCGATGGTGCGGTATTTGCGCTTGGAGCCCCCGCCCCGGAACCAGATCGTGATCTGGCCGGAGCTGTTGCGTCCGCCCGTCCGCTGCTTGCCTCGAGTCAGAGACTTTTCCGGCTTGTCGCGGGTGATCTCCGTGCGCGTAAGCACGGTTTGAAACCTGCGGGTCGGTGTTGTCGGCCGAAATCCTTTAATGGGCATATGCGTTTCTTCCCTAGATGTCGGTGTACTCCGGCACCTTTTGGCCTTCCTTCAGGCGCACGAAGGCTTTCTTCCAATCCGGGCGGTACCCGGAGAAGCGGCCCCGCCGCCTGAGTTTGCCGGCCTGCGTGGCCGTCCGGACCGAGTCAACCTTGACTTTGAACAAGCGCTCCACGGCGGCCTTGATTTCCACTTTGTTGGCCCCGGTGGCCACCTCGAAGCAGAGCGTCCGCTCGCCTTCGCGCTTGGCGACACTCTTCTCCGTGATGATGGGCCTGCGAATTACTTCGTAAATGTTCATAGCGCCAGGGCCTCCGAGAACTTCTTGGCGGCCGCTTCCGACATCAGCACCCGCTGATGGCCCAGCAGGTGGTACGGCGTCACCTCGCGGGAAGCCAGCAGCGTGACCCCCGGCAGGTTGCGCGACCCCAGCCACAGCTTGTTGTCGTCGGAGTTGTCCACCAGCAGCACGGTCTTGCTCGCGCTGAAGGCGTTCAGAACCGACTGCACCGTTTTCGTCTTGTGGTCAGGCAGCGTGAAGCTGGAAACTACCTGGAGTTCGCCATCCTGGAGTTTCGCGCTCAGCGCCGCGCGCAACGCTCCAAGCTGCATCTTGCGCGGCAGCTTGTAGCTGTAGTCACGCGGCGCCGGCCCGTGGACCGTACCACCGTGCCGCCACAGCGGCGACCGGATCGAACCCACACGAGCCCGCCCGGTGCCCTTCTGACGCCACAGCTTGCGTCCGGCGCCGGAAACCTCACTGCGCGTCTTCACCTTCGCCGTGCCGCTGCGCTGGCAAGCCAGGTAATGCCGCACGGACTCGTAGAGCAGAGCCTCATTCACCGGCGCGGCGAACACGCTGTCAGCCAGTTCCAGCTGGCCGACCTTTTCATTCTTCAAATCCAATACATCCACCACCGGCATACGTTCACCTCTTGGACCGGCGGACAATCACGTACCCGCCGTTGGGTCCCGGAACCGCGCCCTTGACGAGCAACAGGTTGTCCTCGGCGTCCACCTGCACCACTTCCAGGTTGCGCACCGTCACCCTCTGATGTCCCATGCGTCCGGCCATCTTCATGCCCGGGAAAACCCGCGAAGGATAGCTCGAAGCACCGATGGAACCCGGAGCACGGTGGAACATCGACCCGTGCGTAGCCGGTCCGCCGCGGAAATTATGGCGCTTCACCAGACCGGCAAAACCGCGGCCCTTGCTGATGCCGACCACGTCCACGCGGTCCGCCGGCTGGAACAGGTCCACCAGCACACGGTCGCCAGGCTTCAGGCCGGATTCGCCGGAGGGCAGCTTGAACTCGCGCAGGTAGCGTACCCCCTCCGCGCCCGACTTCTTCAAGTGGCCGGCCTGGGGCTTGTTGATGTGCTTAGGCTTGACATACTCGAGCAAGCCCAACTGGACGGCGTCATAGCCTTCCGCCGTGGGCGTCTTGCGCTGCACCACGACACAGGGCCCGGCCTTCAACACCGTGACCGGAACCACCTGCCCGTCCGGCCGGAACACCTGCGTCATTCCGATTTTCTTGCCTAGAATTCCAGGG
This sequence comes from Acidobacteriota bacterium, assembly GCA_037444075.1. Taxonomy (GTDB): domain Bacteria; phylum Acidobacteriota; class Terriglobia; order Bryobacterales; family Bryobacteraceae; genus JBBIND01. The sequence goes on from JBBIND010000006.1 coordinate 95,730, forward strand.
CTCATAACATTTCCTTGCCATGCCAGCCTCCGCCCGGCTACGCAGCGCCCGAAGGCGCCGCCCGCGGCGGCTACCGGCGTCTACGCCTCACTTCTTGCCAAAGGCCTTGATCTCCACATCAACACCGGCGGGAAGATCCAACTTCATCAACGCGTCCACCGTGTCCTGCGTCGGCTCCAGGATGTCCAGCAGCCGCTTGTGAGTACGCATTTCAAATTGTTCCCGGCTCTTTTTGTCGACGTGGGGCGAACGCAGCACGGTGTAGGTGTTCTTCACCGTGGGCAGCGGGATGGGACCCGCCACCTGCGCCCCGGTCTTCTTGGCCGTGACCACGATTTCCGTCGTGGACTGGTCCAGAACCCGGTGATCATAAGCCTTCAACCGGATGCGAATCCGTTCCCTCAACGACATTGCAACCACCTATTCCAAAATCTCGGCAACCGTGCCGGCGCCGACCGTGCGGCCGCCCTCGCG
>JBBIND010000007.1:0-38117 GCA_037444075.1 Acidobacteriota bacterium
CTTCCGGTGGGTCCGGGGCACACAAGCTGAAGCTTATGCTACGCTGCAAACCAACGAGTTGCGGACCCACGCAGGGCGAACTTCAGCTTGCCCAACGGCTTTTTCAGCACCCTCCTAAGCCTCCTCAAGACGCTGGGCCTACTGTGGGACGCTGAGATGGGTCAGGCGGTCCCCGCCGTCAGAGCCATTAAGGCGCCAGCACAGCCGCCCGTCCGGCGAAGTTCAGAACCCAGGACGGCAGGATGCCAAGCACGAGCGTCGCCAGAGCCGAACCCCACAACGCCAAACGTAGCGGCGCGCCAGGCTGCGGCGCGGTATCCGCCGGACCAGCAGGTTCGTGGAAGTACATCAGCACGATGATGCGCAAGTAATAGTAGGCGGCCACAGCGGAGTTCAGAAGTCCAAGCACCGTGAGCCAGAGAAGATCCGAATCCAGTGCAGCTTTGAAGACGTAGAATTTGCCGAAGAAGCCTCCCGTGAGCGGCACCCCTATCAGGGACAGCAGAAACAGCGTGAAGAGGCCAGCCGTGGCGGGCTGCCGGTGGGCGAATCCAGCCAGGTCTTCGATATTGACGTAGCGTTCGCCCTGCCGCGCGAAATGGACGACGACGGCGAAGGCGCCCACATTCATGAAAGCGTAAGCCGCCAGGTAGAACATGGCCGCGGCGGTGCCGGTTTCAGACCGTGCCGTCACCGCCACCAGAACGTAGCCGGCATGCGCGATGGAGCTGTACGCCAGCAGGCGCTTCAGATTGGTCTGCGTCAGGGCCGCGAAGTTCCCCACCACCATGCTGAGCAAGGCCGCCGCCCAGACGACAGGCTCCCAGAGATCGCCGTAAGGCTCAAAGGCGGTCATGAAGACACGCAGCAAAACGGCGAAGGCAGCCGCCTTGGGTCCCGCCGACAGAAAGGCAGCTACCGGCGCGGGTGCGCCCTGATAGACGTCCGGCGCCCAAGCCTGGAAAGGAGCCGCGGACACTTTGAAAGCGAAACCGACGAACAACAGGGCGGCGCTGAGACCCACCACGAGCACGGGCGGGGCCAGGTCAGGATCGACCAACGTTGCCCGGATCGCCTGAAGGTCCGTCGAACCGGTGAATCCGTAGATCCAGGCGACACCGTAAAGCAGGAACGCCGTGGCGAACGAGCCTAGCAGGAAGTACTTGATGGCGGATTCCGTATTGCGCAGATCGCGGCGCAAGTAGCCTGCCAGCACATAGGAGGCGATGGAGGAAATCTCCAGCCCTATGAAGATCATGATGAGCTCGTTGGCCGAGGCCATGAAGGACTGGCCGGCAATGCAGAACAAAAGCAGCGCGTAGTATTCGCCCGATTCGGCATTCTCACCGCGCAAGTAGTGGAGCGAAGCAAGCACCGTCAGCAGCCCCACCACAAGCACGAGCACGCGGAAAAATGTGGCGAACCCGTCCACCACGACCATGTCGCGGAACGCGAAACCGGGATCCATGTGCGCAATCCAGGTAGCGGCGCCGGCCGCCAGAAGGCCTGCCAATGCCAGGTAGCCGACAATCCTGCGTCCACCTCGCCGGGCGGATACCTCGACCGCCATGATGAGAATGCCCATCAGCGAGAGGACGATCTCGGGCAGGACGCGTATCAGTTCAGCCGCGGAGATGGAGAAGTTAGCGGGCACCGGAAACCTCCTGGGCGGGGGCCGTGACCTGAGCAGAGGATGTTCCCGGCGGCGCGGTGATGGAGGGCGGACCGCCCTCCACCCAGCCGGAGTTCGGCGGCGGCTCTGTCTGCCGGACGCGGAACTCCACATTGACCTTCGTGTGCTCCAGGATGAGAGCATTGGCGGCACTGATCTGCGGGAGGAAGTTGCGGCTGTAGACGCCCATCCAGACCATGAGAACCAGCAACGGCAGGATGGCCGCCCATTCACGGGCGTTGAGGTCCGTCACGTGCTTGCGGACCGAGTCGGGCGTTTCGCCGAGAAACGCGCGCTGGTACAGCCACAACATGTAGCAGGCCGAGAGGATCACGCCGAGCGCCGCGAACACCGCCCAGCGGAAATCCACCTGTGCGGCGCCCTGAAGAACCAGGAATTCACCGACGAAATTGTTGAGCAGCGGCAGGCCGATGCTGGCCAGCGTGGTAATGAGAAACACTACCGCCAGCCAGGGGGCCGGTGTCGCTATCCCGCCGTAGTCGGCAATCTCGAGCGAATGCCGGCGCTCATAAAGGTATCCCACCAGCATGAACAACGCGCCGGTGGAGATGCCATGATTCAGCATCTGGTACACCGCTCCGTCCAGGGCGATGGGGTTGAACGAGAAGATCCCGAGCACGACGAAGCCGAGGTGGCTCACCGAGGAGTACGCCACCAGTTTCTTCATGTTCGGTTGCACCATCGCCACCAGCGCGCCGTAGATGATGCCTACAATAGCCAGCACCACAATCCAGGGGGCATGCTCCCGCGCTGCGGAGGGGAACAGCGGCAGGCAGAAGCGCAGCAGCCCGTAAGTCCCCATTTTCAGCATGACCGACGCCAGCATCACGCTGCCCGCGCTAGGCGCTTCCACGTGCGCGTCCGGCAACCACGTGTGCAGCGGAAACAGCGGGACCTTGATGGCAAACGCGAAGAAGAAAGCCAGGAACAGCCAGAATTGCTCGGTGGAGGAAAACTCCAATTGCCCGCTCAGCAACTGCTCCAGGATGATCTCGTAGTCGAAGCTGCCGGCGGCATTGTAGATGTAGATGATGCCGGCCAGCATGAGCACGGAGCCGGCCATCGTGTAGAGGAAGAACTTGACGGCCGCGTAGATGCGCCGCTCGTGCCCCCAGATGCCGATGAGGAAGTACATCGGAACGAGGGCAACTTCCCAGAACACGTAGAACAGGAACAGGTCCAGGGACACAAAGACGCCCACCATGCCGCACTCGAGCAGCAGGAGAAAGGCGTAGAACTCCTTCACGCGGCGGTCAATATAGCGCCAGGAAATGAGCACCGCGATGGGCGTCAGCAAAGTGGCCAGAATCACCAGCCAGAGACTGAGTCCGTCCACAGCGACGTGGTAGCGGATGGCAGGAGTTTCAATCCAGGGCCGGTCGCTGACAAAGTGCGGCCCTGAACCGCTGGTGTGGAAGGGGACGACCAGGCCAAGCGACAGCAGAAACACAACGATGGAAAGGCCAAGCGCGAAGCCGCGCGCCAACCCGGGCTTGTCTCTGGGGATGAACAGCGTGGCGCAGAAGCCCGCCGCCGGAAGGAACAGGATGACGTCCAGCAGGTTCATTGTCCACCTCCGGCCAACCCGATGGCTGCCAGCACAAGCACCGAGCCCAACAGGATCCAGGCGGCGTAACTCCTGATGTTGCCGGACTGCACGAGCCGCAGAACACCACCCACACCGCGAGCCCAGGAGCCAATCCCGTTCACCAGGCCATCGATGACGGCCACGTCCATGCCGCGCCACAGCACGTGCCGGGATCCCTCCACCGTCGGCCGGATGATGGTCGCGGCGTAAAGTTCATCCACCAGATACTTGTTGTAGACCAGCCTGTAGACAGCCCCGAGACGCTGCGCCAGCGCCTCGGGCAAACCGGGACGGGCGACGTAGAAAAGGAAAGCAAGGCCAATACCCACTAGTCCGGCGGCCACGGAAATGGCGACCAGCGCCATGTCGTGCTCCACGGCGGCTCCGGGGTAAAGCGGCTCGAGAAATGCGGGCACCCGGAAGTAGCCTCCGCCCAGCGAGAGAAGCGCCAGCAAGGCCAGAGGCACCGTCATCACGGCGGGCGATTCGTGGGCGTGAGCCGTGCCACGATACTTCCCGAAGAACGTCAGAAAGATGGCCCGGAAAACGTAGAAGGCCGTCATGGACGCCGTCACCACACCAACCCAGAACATCCACGGGGCTGCCTGATGGGCTGCCAGAAGGATCTCATCCTTGCTGTGGAACCCGGAGAAAGGCGGCACGCCGGCAATGGCCACGGCGGCGCACATGAGCGTCACGAAAGTGACCGGAGTCTTCTTCCGCAGACCGCCCATGTTGCGGAGATCCTGCTCTCCTGAGAGGGCGTGGATGACGCTCCCGGCGCCCAGGAACAGCAGGGCTTTGAAGAAGGCGTGCGTGACGATGTGGTAAACGCCCGCCGAAAACGCGCCCACACCCAGAGCCAGGAACATGTAGCCGAGCTGCGAAACCGTGGAGTAGGCGAACACCTTCTTGATGTCGTACTGAGTCAGGCCGATGGTGGCCGCCAACACTGCCGTCACGAGGCCGACCACGGCCACGACGTCCATCGCGAGCGGCGCCTGTATGAACAACGCCGCTGAACGGGCCACCATGTAGACACCAGCCGTGACCATGGTGGCGGCGTGGATGAGAGCGGAGACCGGCGTGGGGCCTTCCATGGCGTCCGGCAGCCAGACATAGAGAGGCACTTGGGCGGATTTCCCGGTAGCGCCCACAAACAGCAGCAGGCTGATGGCGGTCAGAATGCCAGCCGAATGTTCAACGGGCATGCTGGCCGCTCCGGCGAATACCTTGGCAAAGTCCAATGTGCCGAACGTGATGAAGATGAGGAAGATGGCCAGCGAGAAACCGAAGTCGCCGATGCGGTTGACGATGAAGGCTTTGTTCCCGGCGGTGGTGGCGCTGCGGCGGAGAAAGTAGAAGCCGATCAGCAGATAACTGCACAAGCCGACCCCTTCCCAGCCCACAAACAGCAGCAGGAAGTTGTTGGCGAGCACGAGCACCAGCATGAAGAACATGAACAGGTTCATGTAGGAGAAGAAGCGGTAGTAACCGCCCTCGTGCGCCATGTAGCCGGCAGCGTAAATATGAATCAGGAATCCGACCCCGGTGACGACCAGCAACATGACCGCCGACAGGCGGTCAACGGCCAGTTCAAAACCTACGTCCAGCGAGCCGCTGGCAACCCAGGTAAAGTAGCGCTCGGCGTGCACGGCCTCCAGCGGAGCCAACGCCGCAAGTATCTTCAGCACCCAGAGAAAGGACAGCAGGACCGAGCCGATGGCAACCGCATTGATCACTGCCTTGGGTAGCCGACGGCCGACGGCGCCGAGTATGAGGAAGCCGGCCAGAGGTAAGGCGGGAATAAGCCAGAGGTGCTGCATCGTCATCAGTGCTTCAACGAACTCACTTCGTCAACTTGCAACGTGCCACGGTTGCGGAAGATAGCCAGGATGATGGCCAGGCCAACCGCCGCTTCGGCGGCGGCCACCACCATCACGAAGAGAGCAAATATGTGTCCGTCGATTTGGCGCAATTGGTATGAAAAGGCCACGAAGCTGAGGTTCACCGCGTTCAGCATCAGCTCGATGGACATGAAGATCGTGATCAGGTTCCGCCGGAACAGGAATCCGGCCACTCCGATGGAAAACAGGACAGCGCTCAGCGCCAGGTACCACGCCAACGGAACGGCGCTCATCGGCGAATCTCCTTGCGGGCCAGGATGACGGCCCCGAGGATGGCCACCAGAACGAGAATGGAAGTCACCTCGAACGGCAGCAGATAGTCTGTGAAAAGCAGCCGGCCGACCTGCCGCGGCTCGCCCTCGTCAAAAGCGCCGAAGATCACCGGCTCGGAACGCGGCATTGTCTGGCGGACAAAGTACACGAGCAGTCCGCCCAGCACGACGAGCAGCGGCAGTCCCAGCCAGCGTGCCGGAAGGGACCGGCCGGTGCGCTCCTCCCGGCCCGCGTTCAACAGCATGATGACAAACACAAATAACACCATGACCGCGCCGGCATAAACAATGACCTGTGCGGCCGCGATGAACTCAGCCCCCAGCAACAGGTAGAGGACAGCCAACGAGAGCATCACGCCGATGAGCGACAAAGCGCTGTTGATGGGATGACGCTGCATCACCACGCTGATGGCGCAAAGGACCGCGATGGCGGCGAAACAGAAGAAAAGTAGCACGGCCATGGCTTATTGGGCGAACAAAGCCACCAGCAGAGCTGTGGCGAACAGGTTCACGATTGACAAAGGAAACATCGACGTCCAGGCGAATTTCATCAACTGGTCGTACCGGAAGCGCGGCATCGTGCCCCGCACCCAGATAAAGAAGAATAGCAGCAGGCCGGTCTTGGCGATGAACCAGAACAAAGGCACCAGATAGACCTGCGCAAAAGGCGTCAGAAAGAGAGCCGCGAGCGCGAAAAACACCACGCAGAACACCGGCAGCGTCAACCGGTCACGGCGGCGGGCCGGGTTCAGGCCGTGGTACAAGGCCATCGCGCCGGCTACCGCAAACACCACCGAGGGCACGTAGGAAGACCCCCACTCTACCGGGAAGGGCGGATGCCAGCCTCCCAGGAAGAGCACCGTCGTCAGGGCCGTGATGGTGATCATGTTCGCGTACTCGGCCATGAAAAAGGAGGCGAACTTCATGCTGCTGTACTCGGTATGGAATCCGGCCACGAGTTCGCTTTCGGCCTCCGGCAGGTCGAAGGGAATGCGGTTGGTTTCGGCAAAAGCGGCTATCAGGAACAGAACGAATGCCAACAACTGCGGCGCCGGCCACTGAAAGATGCTCCAGCGCGGGATAAAGCCAAAGTAAAAGCCCTGCTGCAGTTCGGCTATTTCCCTCAGGCTCAGCGTGTTGAGCAACAGCAGCGGGCTCGCCAGAGCAAGCGCCAGAGGCAGTTCGTAGCTGATCATCTGCGCGCAGGCCCGCAGGCTGCCCAGGAGAGCGTACTTGTTGTTCGAGGACCAGCCGGCGATGGCGATGCTGTAGACGCTGATGGAGGAAATGGCCAGCAGGAACAGAATGCCGATGTTCAGGTCCGTCAGTTGCATGTAGGTGCGGATGCCGAAAATCTCGACTTCCGGACCGAAGGGGATGACCGCGATGGAAGTCAGCGCCAGAGCAACGGCCACGGCGGGCGCCGCCAGAAACAGGGCGCGATTGGCGTGTGGCGGGAGCAGATCTTCCTTGGTGAACAACTTGATGACGTCGGCCAGCGGCTGCAACAGGCCATGCGGCCCTACGCGGTAAGGGCCAAGCCGCAGCTGAATGTGGGCGATGACCTTGCGCTCAATCCACTGCAAATAGGCCAGTGTGGTCAGCAGCGCGGCGGCCACGGCGGCGGCCTTGAGCATGGTGAGCAGGAAGAAGTTCATGCAGCGTCTCTCCCAATAATTCCGCGCATCAGCGATACAACCTCCCGGGTGCTTCCGATAGAGAATTCAGCACCCGTGAGTAACGTCCCAGAACGCCGGAAGTAAACAGGGTATCTTCCGAGCTGCGGATCAAATCCGGCCGGGAATCGGGCTGCGGGCCGGACCAGACGGGGCACACCACGGGTGTTACGCCACCCTGCAGCACGGCCTGTACATTCTCATATCCCGGCACGGAGCGGCAGATCTCCTCGAGAAGACTTGCATTGTCACTGGGACCGAGCGCCAGCCCCATGCGCGCCGCCAGCAGGGACATGATCTCCAGGTCGCTCTTGGCGCCAGCTACACTGGCGCCCCTCGCGAGCTTCTGGACTTCGCCGCAAACGCTGGTCACGGTGCCGGCTTTCTCGTAAGCGGAAGCCGAGGCCAACACCACGTCGGCGCGGGCGGCGGTGGGTGTCAGGAACAGATCCTGAACCACAACGAAGGCGGACTCGGCGGCCAAATGAGACGAAGCCAGCGGGTCAGCTCCCATCACCCACAGCGCATCCAGCGCTGGGTCAGCGAGCATATCCGGCAGGGCCAGGCCGGGCCCTTCAGCGGGACGATAGCCGGGCAACCGGTCCGGCAACAGACCCATGTCCGCAGCGCCACGCGAGTTGGCGTAGTCGAGCAGACAAACGTAGCGGACGGGAATACCCAGCGAGTCGCCGAACGCGACCAGCCGGGTCAGGGCGTCCGCGCGGACGGAAGCGCCCGCGAGGATGACGAGCTCAGGCTCTGCCTTGAGTTTCTCTCGCAGCGATTCAAGCGCCGCCAACTCATCACCAGGCGCGGCTCGCAAAGCGGTCACCGCGTAGGAATCCTCGCGGACGGGGCCGGGTGTGACCGTGTAGCAGCGCATCCCGTGATGACGCCAGTTTGCCCTGAGTTGGAACGCAAGGAAGGGATGCTGCTGAGACAAGTCGGAGGCGACGATCACGGCGGCGCGGCAATTGTACAGATCCGCTGAGGAAGCCCAGGCGCCGGACCGTGTACCCAGCGCCGCCACCAGCGCCGGCAGGTCTCCCGTGCGGATGTGATCGACGCCCACCGCGCCCAGCCCTTCGCGGGCGAACTTCTGTAGGAAGAAGTCTTCCTCGTTGGTGGTCAGGTTGGAGCCCACCACTCCAATGCGCCCGTTGCGCGCCTTGATTTCGAGGAAGCGTTCGGCGATGTGGCCGAGAGCGCGTGCCCAACTGACCGGCTCAAAGCCGTCCGCAGTCCGTAGGAGAGGAGTCTGGAGGCGTTCCGGGTGATCGACAAAATCGAAGGCGAACCTTCCCTTGACGCAAAGGAACTCCCCATTGATGCCTGAGCGGTCGCGGTTGTTGGCCCGGGTGATGGCGCCGTTGCGGACTCCGAGGGTAGTCTTGCAGCCGTCCCCGCAGTGGGCACACACCGTGCCCACATGGCGCATTTCCCAAGGCCGGGTCTGATAGCGGTAGGTGCCGCTCGTGAGCGCGCCGACGGGGCAGATATCGATGCACATGCCGCACTCGTCGCACTCCAGGCGCGAGCCGCGGTTCGGAGCAATCTCGACCGTGACGCCTCGGTTAACCAGGCCCAACGCAGCCACGCCCAAGCCTTCGTCGCAGATGCGCACGCAACGGTAGCACAGGATGCACCGCGGGGCGTCGTAATAGACAACCGGCGAGAACTGCTTCTCGTCCACGTGGTGCTTGATGTGCGTGAAGCGCCCCTCTCCGGCGCCGTAGCGGTAGACGGCGTCCTGCAATTCGCATTCGCCGCCCTTGTCGCAAACCGGGCAATCCAGCGGATGATTCGTCAGCAGAAACTCCAGCATGGACTTCCGCGCGGTCACCACGGCGGGCGAATCGGTGGTCACCACCATTCCCTCGGAGACCGTCAGCGTGCAGGCGGTCTGCAACTTGGGCATCCGCTCCACTTCCACCAGGCACATGCGGCAGGCGGCCTGAAGCGAAAGGCCCTCATAGTAACAAAACGCGGGTATCTCTATACCGACGCTCCGGGCGGCGTTGATGACCAGCGTTCCCGGAGCAGCCTGAACGCTCACTCCGTCGATCGTCAGATTGATCAGCTCTGCCATCACAACACCACCAATTGATCGGATCCGGGCCCAGCATCCGCGGCCGAACCGATCTTGGCTTCAAACTCTTCCCGAAACTTGGTGACCAGAGAAATCATAGGCATGGCGGCCGCGTCGCCCAAGGGACAGAACGTGCGGCCCAGCATGTTGCGCGAGACTTCTTCGATGAGATCCGCATCACCGGACAAGCCCCGGCCGGCGTGCAGGCGGCCTACCAGCTTCTTGAGCCAATGCGTGCCTTCGCGGCAGGGCACGCACCAGCCGCAGCTTTCATGCGCGTAGAAGCGCATCAGCCGCAGCGCCGCCGTGACCATGCAGGTGTCCTCGTCCATCACGATCACCGCGGCGGAGCCGAGCATGCTCCCGGCGGCTGCGAGCGAGTCAAAATCCATGGGCAAGTCACACTCGCCCGCCTTGAGCACCGGGCAGGAAGAGCCGCCGGGGATGACAGCTTTCAAGCGTTTCCCGTTCGGGATGCCGCCACCGACTTCGTGAATCAGCCTGAGCAAGTTGAAACCCATCGGCAGTTCGTAAACGCCGGGCTTGTTGATGTGGCCGGAAAGAGCAAATAACCGCGTGCCGCCGTTCTTCGGCGTTCCCAATGCGGCGAAGGCGGCTCCGCCGTTCAGGATGATCTCCGGCACCGAGCAGAATGTCTCCACGTTATTCAGAACCGTAGGACACTGAAAAGCTCCGCTCACTGCCGGGAATGGAGGGCGAATGCGCGGATTGCCGCGCTTGCCTTCGAGCGACTCGAGCAAGGCCGATTCCTCACCGCATTCATAGCTGCCCGCCCCGGTGTGCGTATAGGCATCAAAATCCATGCCGCTGCCGAGGATGTTGCGCCCGAGGTAACCGCGCGCATACGCTTCGGCAATGGCCCGGTCCATGATGTCAATGACGTGCCTGTACTCACCGCGGATGTAGATGTAGCCGACGGTGGCTCCCACGGCACGGGCGGCGATGAGCATACCCTCCAGCAGTTGGTGGGGGTCATTGACCATCAACACGCGGTCTTTGCAGGTGCCGGGTTCGCCTTCGTCGGCGTTGACCACGACGTACTTGGGCTTGGGCGAGTTCCTGGGGACGAAACCCCACTTCAGCCCCGCCGGGAATCCTGCGCCGCCGCGCCCACGTAACGCGCTCACTTTGACTTCCTGAATGATGTCGTCGGGCGTCATCGCCAGGGCCTTCTGAAACGCCTGGTAACCCTGGTGGGCTAGGAAGGTGTCAATCCTGGCGGAATCGGGATACTGAAAACGCCGCGTCAGAACTTTGACTTCCAGGGGGCTCGGTTCATTGAACAGCATGGTCCTGGGAACCCTCCTGAAGGGATTCGATCAACCGGTCGAGTTTCTCGATGGTGAGGTGATGGTGGTAGTCGTAGTTCACCATGATGGCCGGCGCCCAGCTACAGGCGCCAATGCACTCGACTTCCTCAATCGAGAACCGGCCATCGGGAGTCACTTCACCCGAGCCGATGCCCAGTTTCCGGCAAGCGTGCTCGAAAAGCGCAACGCCCCCGGTGAGAAGGCAGCTGATGTTGGTGCAGATTTGGAGGTTGTGGCGTCCGAGAGGCTGCTTGCGCAGCATCGAGTAGTAGGAGATGACCTCCTCCACTTCCAGCAGGGTCAGTCCGAGGCGGGAAGCGATCTCACTCACCACTTCCGGGCTCAAGGAACCGGTCTCGTCCTGCGCAAACAGGAGCATGGGGATGAGGGCAGCCCGCTGTCGGCCCTCCGGATAGCTGGTCAGCAGCTTCTCAAACTTGGTTTCCAGTTGCGGGGAGAACGTCATAGCTTAACGATCCACGTCTCCTAGGACAAAATCCAGGCTGCCCATGGCGGCTACGGCGTCGGCAATCAGACGTCCTTCCACCAGGCTCGGCAAGGCCTGCAAGTTGCCAAAACTGGGCGTACGCATGAAGACGCGGTAGGGTTTGGCGGTGCCGTCGCTGACGATGTAGTACGCGAGTTCACCGCGCGGGCTTTCCACCGCCTGATAGACCTCACCGGGAGGCACGCGGAAGCCCTCGGTGACGATCTTGAAATGGTAGATGAGGGCCTCCATTTGGGTCTTCATCTTCTCCCGGTCAGGGAGGACAACCTTGGGAGCGTCCGCCCGCCAGGGTCCGCTGGGCATTCCTTCCAGCGCCTGCGTAACGATGCGCGCGCTCTGCCGCATTTCCTCCAGCCGAACCAGGTAACGGGCGTAGACGTCGCCCTCGGCCCGAGTGGGGATGGCGAAGTCGAACTCTTCGTAGCTGCTGTAGGGTTCATCCTTGCGGATGTCCCACTGAAGGCCGTGCGCCCGCAGCAACGGACCGGTGACGCCCAGTGCGAGCATGTCTTCCAGCGAGGCGTACGCGACTCCCTGCGTGCGTTTCAGCCAGATGGGATTGCGCGTAAGCAGGTCTTCGTACTCGTCCACTTTGGAGGGGAAGGCGCGGATGAAACGGTCGACTGCCTTCTGCCAGCCGCGCGGCGGCTCCAGAGCCAGTCCTCCCACCCGGATGTAGCTGGTCATCATGCGCTGACCGCTGAACATCTCGAAAATTCGCAGGATGTCTTCCCGCTCGCGGAAGCAGTACAGGAAGACCGTCATGGCGCCGATGTCGAGGGCGTGAGTGCCGAGCCAGACCAGGTGGCTGTTGAGCCGCGTCAGTTCAGCCAGCAGCACGCGCATCCAGCGTGCCTGCGGAGGGATTTCCAGGCCCAGCAATTTCTCCACCGCCAGGCAGTAGCACAGGTTGTTGGAGAGGTTGGCGAGGTAGTCCACGCGGTCCGTCAGCGTAACCGCCTGCTGGTAGGTCAGCGCCTCACACTGCTTCTCGATTCCGGTATGCAGGAAACCGATGTCAGGCTCGGCTTTCCTGACGATTTCTCCGTCCAGTTCCAGCAGCAGGCGCAGCACTCCGTGCGTAGACGGGTGCTGTGGCCCCATATTGAGGACGGTGTGGGTGGTTTCAGCAGGTACGGGCCTATCCTCCATGCGTTCTCCGCTATTCATCCTTGTAGGAGTACTTGTGGCCATGAACCGGGTAGTCTTTGCGCAAGGGGTGACCCTCCCACTCCTCGGGCATCAGAATCCGCCTCAGATTCGGGTGACCAAGGAATTGAATGCCGAACAGGTCGAACGCCTCCCGCTCGTACCAGTCGGCGCCACGCCAGACGGCGGTGACGGAATCAAGACTCGGTTCGGCGCCAGGGATCCGGCACTTCAGACGCAGCCGCTCGTGCTGTTGGATCGCATGGAGATGATAGACGACCTCGAAGCGAGGCTCGGCCGGGTGCCAGTCGACCGCGGTGACGGAACTGATCCGGCTAAAGCCTCTCTCTGAACAGAGGTAGCGGCACGTCTCCAGGATGCGCGCGGGGTCAATCTCGAGCGTCAGTTCGCCGCGATGGACCCGGCCTGACAGGATCGCGCCCGGACAGGCGTTCTCCAAGGCCACGACCACAGGCAATGTGTGGACATCGGGAGGGAGCATCGCAAGTCAGCCGGCTAGTCTCCATGAACCGCTTCTCCGGACCAGTCGAGCACCCCCTTCTTCCATATGTAGTAGAAGCCCCACAGAATCACGTCGAAGAACAGGAACATCACCAGGAACCCGTAGAGTCCAAGTTCCCGGTACACCGTCACCCAGGGATACAGGAAGACCACTTCGATATCGAAGAGGATGAAAATCATCGCCACCAGGTAAAAGTGGACGCTGAAGCGTTCTCGGGCGGAGCCGACCGGCGGAATGCCGCATTCGTAGGGACTATCTTTGGTTCGGTTGCGGATCTTACGGCCTATCAGATAGGAACCGCCCACCATGGCGGCCGCCACGGCGATGGCAATGCAAATCTGCAACAGCACCGGAAAGTAGATCTCGCCGTAGGAAGAGGGCATTCGGATTCAGCCTGACAGTGTGGAGTCCAAGACTTGACTATAATAATGAGGTGCGGGAGCGGGTGTCAAACCAGGGCCAGCGGCCCTGTTGGATTTTTCGATGGCTCAGAACGACGAGCAAATTCAGGTCACGGTGAACGGCGAGCACCTCTCTGTGCCCGCCGGCTTGAACGTTCGCAAGATACTGGAAACACTGGACATCGCCCCCGACAGAGTAGCCGTGGAGTTGAACCGCCGGATTGTACCTTCGGGCGAGTGGGAGCAGGCGCTCGTTCCGGACGGCGCGGAACTGGAAATCGTTCACTTCGTCGGGGGCGGCTGACGGATTCTTCTCCATATCCCCAGAAAATCCGAGTCCCTATCCCCCTGTTGACAAACCTCTTATCTCAAGTACAATTGTTAGGCCCACTTCTTCAAAACGGAAGGCGCACCACATGTTCAAAACAAAACGAGGCCATCCCGATCCGGCCCCCGAAACTCCGACCTACACCAGCAGCGAGGTGGCGCGCATTGCCGGCGTCAGCCTTCGTCAACTCCAGTGGTGGGATGAGCGCAAGGTCGTCAGCCCGCGCCATGAGGGGCATAAGCGTGTCTACCAACCCGGCGAAGTAGTCGAGTTGACCGTCATCGCCGAATTGCGGCGCAAGGGCTTTTCACTTCAGAAAATCCGCCGCGTCCTGCGCTTCTTACAGCGCGAGATGGGCAAGCGGCTGGTGCAGGTGCTGGAAGGCCAAACGGACTTGCACCTTCTCACCGACGGCAAGAGCATTTATCTGGAAGAGCGCGAGGAGCGGGTGATCGACCTGCTCAAGAATGCCCGCCAGCCAATGTTTCTGGTCTGCGTGACCGACCAGGCGCGACGCTTGAAACTGACACGGCGGAAGCCGCAACGCGCTGAAACCGCAGGCTTAGTCCGCCGCCGCCGGGCGATCTGAAGACTCCGCGCCGCTGCTGGAGTGGTGTAGATTTGAAGTATCCACAGCCATGGCGCAGCTAACACTCACGTCCCCTGGCGGCCAGACTGTGACAGTGCACGTGGAGGGCAACCGGGCGACGCTGGGACGATCCCAGGATAACGACTGGAGTTTCCCCGAAGACGAGACACTCTCACGTCATCACGCCGTCATTGAGCAGCGCGGCGAGCGCTGGTGGGCCGCGGACCTGCAGAGCAAGAACGGCACGTTCGTGAACGGCGAACGGCTCCGGGCTCCGCAAGCCTTGCGCCCCGGGGACCTGATTACAGCGGGGAGGGTGAAGCTCGCTTTTGAGACGAAGGCGCGTGATAGCGTGGAAACCGTGGTGTTTGAAAGGGTGGAACCTTCGCTGATTGCCACGGTCACGGACCTCGACAGCTTGCTCGGGCAAGGCCAGGCGGGACCTCTCAAGGCGCCTGAATCGCTCTGGACAGCACCTGCCAAGGCGCTGCTGCGGGCTGGGCGTGAGTTGGCCTACAGCCGGCCACTGAGTGAACTTTTCACGGTCATCCTCGACCTGGCCCTGGAGGCGGTAGGCGCCTCGCGAGGGCTGGTCATGACGGGGGAGAAGGGAAATCTCACCGTGCAGGCTTCTCGCGGCGAAGGCTTCCGTATCAGCACAACCATCCGCAACCGTGTCTTGCTGGAACGAGCTTCGCTGCTGGTGGAGGACACTCAGGCGGAGGCTTCTTTCCGCGAACAGGCCAGCATCATTTCGCAGAAAGTGCGCACTTTCATGGCCGTCCCTCTGCAGACAGATGAACGCGTCATGGGCTTGCTTTATGTGGACACGCCCGTTCGCAACCCGAGCTTCAGCTCCGACGACCTGGACCTGCTGACGGTAATGGCCAACATTGCTGCCATTCAGATCGAACGGGTGCGGCTTGCGGAAGTCGAAGAGGCAGAGCGCTTGCTGGAAGCCGAGCTTTTGCAGGCTGCCGAAATCCAGCAGCGGGTTCTACCGGCGACTCCTCCGTCCATGGAAGGATACGAGTTCGCCGGATACAACGCGGCATGCCGGATGGTAGGTGGGGACTGCTTCGATTTCTTCCGGCGCCCCGACGGCCAACTGAAAGTGCTGATCGCGGACGTGGCCGGCAAGGGCATGCCCGCCGCGTTGTTGGTGATGAGCCTGCAAGCCAAAGTGCAGGCTATGGGCGAGAGCGAAGACAGCCCGGCAACAGTGTTGTCCCGCCTGAATCGGGGCATGGTGGCGAGCAGCCCCGGGAACCGGTTCGCCACTGTATTCCTCGGTTCATTAGCGCCCGCAACCGGGGAGTTTGCTTACGCCAACGCGGGACACAACCCGCCCTTATGGCTGCGCGGGAACGGCGAGATCACCCTGCTTTCCGACGGAGGGCCAATACTCGGGATCCTGCCGGCTGCGAGCTACCGGGATTACTGGCTTGAACTCAACCCGGGCGACGTCCTGCTGATGTACAGCGATGGCGTCACCGAAGCTTCCAACGCCGAGGGTGAGGAATTTGGCGTTGAACGGTTGCAGGACGTGCTGAAACAGCATGGCGGATCTTCGGCGGAAACGCTGCTTGTGGCGGTCCGGGAGGCAGTGGAGAACTGGGTCGCCGACACTCCTCCCGAGGACGACGCTACTGTCGTGGTTGTTCGCAGAACAAGGTGAGCGCTGCCGGAACCCGGCGGGGTTCCGGCAGCCGGCCACCAAAGCGCGCCGGAATCAACCGCACCCGCTGGTGTTGCCGCAGTTGCCGCACCGGTAGCAGGAACCGCTGCGCGTCATCAACGATCCGCACACGGCACACAACGGAGCGTCCATCTGGTCGGGTCCGAAAGGAAGCGACTGCTGAGCTTCGGGCTCGGTGGGCCGCAGCGTACCCGCCCCCCCTACTTCCGACACGGCATACTCCGGACCCAGAAACTTTGCGCCGAGCCACCGGAAGATGTAGTCCATGATGGACTTGGCGTAGGGAACCTGCGCGTTGCCGGTCCATCCGCACGGCTCGAAACGCACGTGGCTGAACTTGTCCACGAAGAACTTCAGCGAAACACCGTACTGAAGCGAGTAGCTGATGGCCGTGGCGAAGCTGTCCATCAGGCCTGAGATGGTGGAGCCTTCCTTGGCCATGGTGATGAACAACTCGCCCGGCGAGCCGTCCTCGAACAGGCCCACAGTCAGGTAGCCTTCGTGCCCTCCGATACAGAACTTGTGCGTGATGGAGCGGCGCTCGTCGGGTAGTTTGCGGCGCACCGGACGGTAAACCACCTTCTCGCCCGCCTCGGTCTTGGTTCCCTGGGCGGCGCCCGTGTTCAGCGGCTGCACGCGCTTGGAGTTGTCCCGGTAGATGGCCACCGCTTTCAGACCCAACCGCCAGGCCTCGATGTAGGCATTCATGATGTCATCCACCGAGGATTCTTCCGGCATGTTGATGGTCTTCGAGATGGCGCCGGAGATGAACGGCTGCACGGCGGACATCATGCGCACGTGGCCCATGTGGTGGATGAAACGGGTCCCGTTTTGCGCCCGCAGGCTGCAATCGAAGATGGGCAGGTGCCCCGCCTTGAGATCAGCCGCCCCTTCGATCGTGCCCGTGGCATCGATGTGGTTCACGATGCGTTCCACCTGGCCCTGGTCATACCCGAGCCTGGCGAGAGCCTGCGGCACCGTGTTGTTGACGATCTTGATGACTCCGCCGCCCACCAGTTTCTTCAGCTTTACCAGGGACAGGTCCGGCTCGATGCCGGTGGTGTCGCAATCCATCATGAAGCCGATCGTCCCTGTAGGAGCAATCACGGTGGCTTGCGCATTGCGGAATCCCGAGATGCGCCCAAGGCTATAAGCCTCATTCCAGCAATCCATGGCGGCTTTCAGTAGACCCGGCGCGACCCGCCGGCCATCGATGCTCTGAACCGCCTCGCTGTGCATGCGTATCACGTCCAGGAAAGAACCCTCGTTCTCCGCGTAGCGGGGGAACGTCCCCACGCCCGCGGCCAGACGCGCACTGGTCTGGTACGCCTGGCCGCACATCACCGCCGCGATGGCGCCCGCTAAAGCGCGGCCTTCGTCGCTGTCGTAGGGAACACCCATCGACATGAGCAGTGCCCCAAGGTTGGCGTATCCCAATCCCAACGGGCGGAAGTCCCGGGAGTTCCTGGCGATATCTTCGGTGGGATAGCTGGAGTTCTCGACGATGATCTCCATGGCCACGATCATCGTGTCGACGGCCCGCTGGAAGGAGACGACATCGAACTCGCCGTCCGGCCCCAGGAATCTAAGCAGGTTCACCGACGCCAAATTGCAGGCGGAATTGTCGAGGAACATGTACTCCGAGCAGGGGTTGGACGCGTTGATCCGCCCGGACGCTTTCGACGTGTGCCAGCGGTTGATGGTCGTGTCAAATTGCATGCCCGGGTCGCCGCACTGGTGCGTGGCCTCCGCAATCTGCCTCAGAAGATCGCGCGCCTTGGTGCGCTTCACCGGCTGGCCGCTCACGCGGGACCGGGTCCACCAATCTCCGTCCTCAATGACCGCCTGCATGAACTCATCCGTCACGCGGGCCGAGTTGTTGGCGTTTTGGAAAAAGATGGATGCGTAGGCTTCTCCGTCCAGCGAGGAATCGTAACCCGCGCCGATCAGGGCGTGCGCCTTCCTCTCCTCGCTCGCCTTGCACCATATGAACTTCTCGATGTCCGGATGGTCGATGTCTAGAATGACCATCTTGGCGGCGCGGCGCGTCTTGCCTCCGGACTTGATCACGCCGGCGAAGGCGTCAAAACCCTTCATGAAACTCAACGGCCCCGAAGCCCGTCCGCCTCCGGACAGGATGGCGTCTTCCTCGCGCAGAGTGGAGAGGTTCGTTCCCGTTCCGGATCCCCACTTGAACAGCATGCCTTCCGTTTTTGCCAGGTCGAGGATCGACTCGAGCGAGTCCTTCACAGAGTTAATGAAGCAGGCCGAGCACTGCGGACGCTGCTTGCCTTTGTCCAGCTTCCGCATGGCGCCGGCTGATTCGTCGTAATACCAGCCGTATCCGCGTGATTCGCGCACTCCCACGTTGAACCACACCGGAGAATTGAAGGACGCCTTCTGCGTCAACATCAGGTGGGCCAGGTCACTCCGGAAATTCTCAGCGTCCTCCGGAGTCTGGAAATAACGGCCCTCGCGGCCCCAGCCCGTCAGCGTGTCCACGACGCGGTGCACCAGTTGCGCCACGCTGCGCTCGCGCTCCAGGGAGCCCAGCTTGCCGTGAAAATATTTGCTCGCGACTATATTGGTTGCCGTCTGCGACCAGCCGGCGGGGACTTCCACATCCCTTTGCTCGAAGATGATGGTCCCCTTGTCATTCGTAATGGTGGCGTTACGCAACTCCCACTGGATTTCATCATAGGGAGTCTTGCCGGCTTCCAACGTGGCAGTGAAATACCGGGAGAAAGAAACCCCAACCCGTTCGGCGATGGGGAATGTACGCATAGACTCCTCTTGCTCAGCTAGACCCACTGTTGCTAATTTTCCCATAATCCCAACACTACCCAGAACAACGGGGGAGAAAGGTGAAGTTCATGGCTTAGTCGCCATGATGCCCCAATATGTAGTGTGCAGTCAAGGAATATATCTATATACGGTAGATGAGTTTACAGGTTGCACCCTAGAATTCCGGCTCGATCCAGACGCTTCTTTTGTGTTGTGATGCGCCGAGATGCCGTTTTCAGGGGCTCACGCGCCATTCCACGGGACCGAATAGTCCGCTGGGCAACTGCTTCTTTGTCAATTGGTTGGAATATGTATTCGTGACCTGGAGCCGTACCCGGTTGCGCCCGGGTTGGAGCCACTTCGTGACTTCGACGCGGTAAGGCGGCCACAGACGCGTTCCGGCGTCCTGTCCGTTGACAGTGATGTTGACCCACTCGCGGACCTCTCCGCAATCGAGCCAGATTCTCTTGCCTGACTTGAGGATCTCCGCCGGCAACTCGATTTCCCTTTCGTAGGCGCCCGTGCCGGAGAACGTCTCCAACTCCTTATCGAGCTCGCGCCAATCGCCCCAACGCGCGCTCTCGATAGTCTTCATCGGGACACTGAGGCGCCACCCGTCATCGGGCAGGCGGATGGTCGTGGGCGCAATGGCAGGCGGCGCCCCGCGCTGTGTCCGCAAGGCGCGGCGGGACGGGTCGAAGACGGCGATGATGGAGTTCATCGGCGGCAATTCGATGCCCGCCTTCACCCAACCCCGCTCAAAACTAACAGGCACTTCGGTAGTTCCGCCAGTTTCCGCGTCCCAAAACTCGGGCATGACGGATTGCCGGAACTGCACACTCGTTCTCAGGGTGGCTTCGCCCTCGTTGGTGAGCAGGTAGAAGTGGATGTTGTCTTTGACCCGGTGCGTAAAACGCAGGTCCGGGGCGGCGGGGTCCGCCTGCAAGTCGGCGCCCGCCGTACGTCTCAGGAAGGTCAACAGGGCGGAGAGATCCTCTACCGCCAGGAACTTGGGATGCCTGCTGACCTCGCTGATCAACTGCCGCGCCCGGTCCAGTCCCGGGCGCAAAGGATGCGGATCCAGTTGCGTCCGGTAGGCGACCACCTGGACGCCGGCTTTCATCCACTGCAACATTCGTTCGAACAAACCGGTGGAGATCGCGTGCAGACCGTCCAGCAACACCACCCTGTAGGAAGCCTG
This sequence comes from Acidobacteriota bacterium, assembly GCA_037444075.1. GTDB lineage: Bacteria > Acidobacteriota > Terriglobia > Bryobacterales > Bryobacteraceae > JBBIND01. The sequence continues at coordinate 19,739 of JBBIND010000007.1, forward strand.
TCCCAGTTCGAGACGCCCGCGCCGGACAACGGCCTGGGCCATCACCGATTCGTCCAGGTAGTAGAAATCAATCTGGTTTTCAAACAGGCTCCGGGCGGCGCGCCAAGGCACTTGCTTGGCGGCGGAGAGGATGGCCACATCCGCCACGGGGCGCCCTTCGCGCATCAGCCACGAAAGCCGGTCCGTGTACGCGGAAAACGCCCCGTAGTGATCCTTCCACAGGTTGTTCAAGCCGACGTCGGGGGGACGCTCGAAGCGCCTCGGTCCCTCCACCGAATAGTAGAAGGCGTGGGGCATGATCAGGTTCGCGCCACGGACAAAAAGCCAGTCGGAGAGCCACTTCATCTCGCGCATGGTCAGTTCCCACCCGAAAGCCCCGAAGCACTCGTTGATCACCACCGGACGGTTCAGATGCAGCCCCATGCTGCTCGCACTCTTGCCTGCAAGGCTCTGCTCTCCTTCCAGGGCTGTCTTGCCAGGCAGCACCCAACGCCAGACGACGTCCTGTCCCGGCTCGTGGAAGTAGACCTGAGGACCCATGTCCCCGCCGCCCTCAGGATGCCCGGTGAGGGCGATGCCGGCGCGGGTGCACCATTCATAGAGCGGCCTGTAGTAGCTCTGGTTCATCGCAGCTTCTATCGACCGCTCGAAATCCGCGCGAATAGTCTCTTCCAGTTTGCCGGTTGCTTCCACCCACAGGAAGGGGAGCCAGGGCTCGAAGTCGTAGCCTGCCAGGCGGTTCAACTGCTCGAGGAAACCTGTGGTCCAGGGCCTGAGGCCGCGGCGTGAACGGCGTCCAAGAATAGTCGGTTCGTCAGTGAAGATGCCTCGCACGGTTTTGCCGAAGTGCTGACTCAATTCCCGGCGGTAGACATCGTGCGTGAACTGAATGAAGCTCGCCGTGGCCTCCGGATTGAGCAGGTCCGCCGAGGGCGGGGCGCCGGGGAGATTGTCCTCCTCGTCGTCGTGCACGCCGCGGATGACGCCCCCACTCGGGATCTGTGAAAACACAAACAGGGTATGCTCTCCGGCAGGCACGTCGGCTTCGAGTTGCCCTCCGCTGAGGCGGAGCAACTGACCGCCGGGCTCGTGCGCTCCGCCTTGCTTGCGCAGCAGCACGGCGCTCACGAAGCTCTCGGACTTTTCCAGGTCGAGCTTCACCGACGAGCGGCCCGGACCTCGCCATTCAAACGACCGCATGCGCAAACCTTGCGAAGCGAACGCCGGGTTGGCGGCCACCACCTTTCCGTGCGCTGAGCCGGAAGGGTACATGGCTTCGTCGTACAGGTAGACGCGCATCCCGCGCCGCGCGGCTTCCTCCACCGCGAAGCGGACCAGGGAGAGGTAGCGCGGAGTCAGGTATCCCACCTCGCGCGACAAGCCCATCCGCGGATGAATGACAAACCCATGCACGCCTTTCTGCGTCATCCATTCGATTTGTTCGAGCAATCCCTGTTCGGTGATATTGGCGTTCCAGAACCAGAACGGAGCCTGCGTGTACTCCTTGCCCGGCTCCTTGAATTGCCGGCGCAAACGCTCCAGTGAGGCTTGGGCAAACGTGCCGGTGGCCATCGATGCGGCCACCGCGAGGGCGAAGAGGACTCTTTTCATGTTGCGCTTCCTGCTCAAATTATTCTTCAGGCGCTACCCGAACGCGCACGGGAGCCAGCCGCCGCCCGCCAAGATGCATTTCCAGCAGATGATCTCCCGCTCTCACCGCGGCGGGCAGGGAGAAGTTGATCTCGTATCGGGGAGGCGCCGGGTCTGTGCAGAAAATGTCAATGTCTCGGGCCGGGTGGGAACCCACCGTGGCGCCGAATTCCTCCGGTTTGGACGCTTCTTCGAGCACCACCTTGACGGTTCCGCTGACGATGGTCGTGCCCGACAGCAGATTCACTCCATCGGTGACCGCCATCACGCACGGAACCAGCGGCCCCGGCGGGATGACGCGTAACGTGGCAGGCGGACACAACTCCTTGCCAAGCCACAGCAGGCGCACGGGCTGAAGTCCGCTGCGCGTGGATGGGGGCAACCATACATTCACTTGCCGGAGCCCGTCCCTTTCCGGTTCGCCGATATACACCGGAGTCGCGGGCTGCGAGCCGATGCGCACTTCCAGGTGATTCAGGTCAATGTCTTGCGGCAGGTTTTCCAGCCACAGGCTGACGCAGGCAAAGCGCCCTCGGGAAGGCGCCACCGGCTCGCTGCTGTGGGCGTTGGTGATGCGCCGCAGGCGGGCGCTGCCGGACCCCGGGGAGCCGTCTAATGCGGCGATCCAACCCGTGGCGCGCTTGCGGCACGTGATCCACATATACTGCGTCAGGGCGCCTTCTAACGCCAGGAGTTGCATGTCGTTGTTGCGAGCGAAGGCAGCCATCTCCTCCGCCTGGAAACGCACGCCGCTCCAGGTGTCATACCGGGCGGCTGTGGGCGGCAAACCGTTGAGCTGACAGCGCAAGATGCCCCCGGTTCGCAGAACCCGCCGGGCTTCGTGCAGGTAGTTGATGACAACCTCCCGGCTCGGTATGTGCTGGAAAACCGCGTAGGAATAGACAAAATCGAATGACGCGCCGGGGAAATGCGACAAATCACTGGCAGGGGCATGGTAGACGTGCGCGTTGGGGATGCCCCGGAGCCGCTCGCCCGCCCTGCGGATCATCTCGTCGGAGATATCCACGCCGTGGATTTCACCCACGCTCCTGCTGAGGGGCTTCATCAGGCGTCCGGGTCCGCACCCTATCTCGAGAACTCGTGCACTTTCCGGGGCGCAGACGGGCCTCAACCGCCGCAGTTCGCGGAGCAATCCGAGCACCTGCTCGGAGGCTGTGGCGGAGAATTCCTCCTCGGTCTGCCCGCGGCGCCCAAAGGCGACGTAGTAGTGCGCGTCTTCGAGCGCGCGCCGGTTCCAGTCTTCGCGCATGCGGCGCCCAATGGCATCATTTGCGTTTGGCGTCACTTGTTCGCGCACGTATTGTCCTTCACCTGATTGTCAGCCACGCCGATTCCCGGCGCCCGGCCGATGCAGCGCTCAGCCATGCGGTGTCCTGTAATCGTATTCCCTTGAACCAGGTTGCCGCGGGCAGGGTCCGGGCGTTCGGCGCGGCTGCCCAGGTATATTCCGCTTTGCAGCAGGTCAGGCTGGTCAGGGAAGTGGAGGCACCCGAAGCGTTGCGCGCTCTCGTTGCACCCCGCCTTGTTGAGAGAGAGCAACCGGTTGCCCGTGATAGTGTGTCCCTGCCCGATCAGAAAGATGCCGCCGAACTTCCAGCCTTCGACGGTGTTGCCGGCCACCACGATGTTCTCAGATCGCATGTCCGGGTTGGTGTTGTTCATGACAATCGCGTACTGCCCTATCGTGTAAGAAACCGCCGGCAGCCGGTTCCGGCACTCGTTGCCGCGGACTTCGCCGTTGTGAAAACCATCCAGGTCAATGCACTTTCCGTTGATTTCCTCGAAGCGGTTGGCGAGGTAGCGGCTGTTGTCGACGTTGCCGGCAGTGTCAATAGCTACGGGAATCCCACCGCCCTCGAGGTCGATTTCCTCCACCGGGTATCCGATGAGCCGGCCCGTATTGCCCTCCACGGTAACGCCCGTGGCATGACCCACCTGTATGGCGTCCCGCGCCGTCCGTTCAAACCAGTTGCCGGCGATTCGGCCGTCGCGGTTCCGCGGCGACGTGTAGCGGGAATGCGTCCAAACACCGTTGCCTCGCACGTTCAGGAAGCGGCTGTTCAGGACGCGAAAGTTCTCGGTCCCGGTTTCAAACAGCATTCCTCCGCTCGCGTTGTTGCGGCCCTTTTCGTTGCGCGAGCCTGAGTCCCGTACCACCACTTTTTCGACGAGGACGTTGCTTGAGCGGCTCACGATCAGCGCGTAGTTCGTCATATTGCGGAAGCGCACGTTGGTGATGGACAGGTCCCGAACCTCGTCCGCGATGATGCCGTTGCTTGAGTAGTAATCGACAAAGGCGACGTCCGAAGGGGGCAGGCCGACCCGGACCTCCAGACTCTCGCGATTCCCGTCCAAGTCGAAATCGCGCAGACGTACGCCGCGGGCCGATCGGATGCTGAGAATGGCCTTCCCCTTGAACCGGGCGGAGGCGCGCAGCGTACTGCCTTCGGGAGCGCCCGCGATCTCCAGGTCCTGTGCGCCGGCGGGGATCTGCAACTCGCGCGAGATTTCGGTCACACCCGGCGGGAGTTGAATTCTCCCCGAGCCGCGGCTGAGGGCTCGCTGAAGCCCGCCGTCACCGCCGCAGCCCGCGCCCAGGCAGGCGGCCAGGATCACCCAGCAAATGCGCATGAAACCGCTATTCTATCTTGCATGGCCATCGTGTTTCGTCAGGTGAGTGCGCCGCCGCTCCAGTGTGTGAACGCGGTGGCTCCGGGTGGCGCCATCGTAGGGCTGATCGGCGAGCGTGGATCGGGCAAGGGCCGGTTGGTGAGGCTGGCAGCCGGTCTCGAAAAACCCCTGGCGGGCGAAGTGACGGCCGGGAGTCCGGTGCGCCTGCTGGAGCCCGGGCCGACGCTGGAAATTCCGGAAGCGAACACCCTGCTGATTCACCACGCCTTGGCGCTTTGCGATGCCTTCGAAGTAGCCTGCGCCGCGGAACGGCTGGAGAAACTGAGACGCCGGGGAGCCGCCATCCTGGTCGTGTCGCATGACGAAGCGCTGCTGCGCGCGCTCTGCGATGAGCTTTGGTGGCTAAATGGCGGGCGGATTGAAGCTCGCGGAGATCCCGCGGAAGTGCTGGCGCGCTACCATTCCTGTCTCGCCGGGCGGCTTCGCGATTGGGGAAGAGCCACCGGGGCAGCCCCTCTGGGCCCGTCTCTGCGGCGCGGCGACGGGCGCGCCCGCGTCCTCTCCATCGAGACGTTGGGGCCGGACGGAGAGCCAACTTCGGTCTGGCCCGGCGGCGAGCCTGTGGCCGTGCGGATCCGTGTTCGATTTCTGGAGCCCGTTCAGGATCCGGTCATCGGCATTATGATCCGGACCCGGATCGGATTCGAGGTCTACGGCACCAACACGGAACTGGAGGGCGTCCACTTTGGCCCATGCCAGGCAGGCGAGCAAGTGCAGCTCACCTATCGCTTGGACTGCCATTTGTGCCCGCAGCAATACACCCTCACCGCCGCTTCCCATGATCCTGATGGAACCTGGCACGATTGGCTTGAGGATGCAGTGGCTTTCTCGGTGGCAGACCATCGCTACACGGCTGGCGTAGCCAACCTGAGGGCAAAGGTGCAGGTAGAGAAAGCTTAGCTCTTGCTTTCGAGGATGTAGGTGGGCGCCGCGCCGACGAGCGTCGAATAGCCCGTCCCGGATGCGTCCGAGAGCCAGCACGAACAGCCTTCGACCTTGCCAAGGTAGACCTGAGGCTGCGAATCCACCAGCATCGGGCGGATCTGGATTTCTCCGCCCAGATCAACCGGGAAGGGAACGCTCTTGACCTCCACCCTTTGCTGGACCACGTAAGAGCCGCGCAGGGCTATCCGCAGAGCGTTTTCCCAGGCGCTCGCCTTGGAAGTGGCGCCATCGAAGGCATGCTGCCCCGCCGTGGCGTCGTTCGGTCTGAGGACGAGTTGCTCGCGGTTGGCGATGATGAAATCCAGCAGATCAACCGTCTGATCCTGGTAGGTCGTCTTGACAGGCGCCACCAGGCGCGTCCACGGCACATGATCACGGATCGCCTTGCGCTCACCAGCCGGAAAGCGAGCCGTGACGGCATCGTCGGTGAGCAAAGCGAAAATGGCTCGTTTGTGCGCAAGTTCCGAGCGGAAGCTGTTGACTATGCAAACCTTATGGTCGCGGTATGCCCGCACCACAGGGTGGGACAGATCGAAGCGGACCAGGAATTCCTGGACCGTGACGCGGCGATAAATGATGTCGATGACGAAATCGCCCCGGCGCAGTTCGCCATTGCGATACTCCACCTGCTCCGGATTCACCACTTCGGCCGGATAGCCCTCCCGCCGGAAATACTCCGCCAGCAACTGGAACTCCCCGGACTGCGTGGGTTGAAAGCCTTGCCGCAATTCCAGAATGGCAATGCGCGGATACTTGCGCTTGTTGAACTGACTGTAGGCCGCCAGCAGCGCCGAGAGGAGGTGTTTCACGCCTCCTGTCTTGCTGAGCTTGAACTTCTTGCGCAATTCCTTGACAGGCGGCAGGTCGTAGTAGAGATTCGCCAATTCGGCGCCGAGGGCTTCGCCCGCCGGGGCATCCGCATTGTACTGAGTGAAGTACAGGCTGCCGTTGGAAACCTGAGTGTCCAGCAGCGAGGTCACCGCCCAATATGGGTAGCCCGGGTCCACCGAGGCGAGCATCTTCTCAGCAGGCAGTAGCTCCATGCGGGCTAACAGGGCAGGGTTCGCCAGAGCAGCTTTCTTCACCCGGTCTATAGCCGAAAGCAGAGTTTCCGTAGCTTTCACCAGCCCCGTAAACTGCCGCCGCGGTATGAAATGCGGGCGCAGAACGGGGCAGATGACGCCTGCCGAGTTGAGCCGCTTGCTTGCCAGCTGCTCGCGCAGCTGAGCCGCCCACTCCTGCGTCTCCGACTCATTGCTTTCGATTAGCTTGTGATACTTGAGGATGGCCTCATCGCACTGCGTCATGCTTAATGCTGCCTGTGATAGTAATCTCAGTATCGCACAGGGCCGCCTGAAACGGTACTGTTGAAGGGGCGCAGAATCCACCTAACTGATTAATAATAAACACTTTATAGAAAATAAATTTCTCCCAGCAGAGAATGGTGCTCCCCGGCTGGGGCGGGCCTGGAGCAGGTTTCTTTCGAGACTCCCTGACGGCCTGATTACCTGATCTTCTCGTCCCGCTCGATTTTACCGTCGCGAAGGTGGATCACACGATGCGCGTGCATGGCGATATCGTGTTCGTGGGTCACCAGGATGATCGTGTTGCCCTGCTGGTGCAGGCGGTCAAACAGCCCCATGATTTCTACGCCCGTCGCAGAGTCGAGGTTCCCGGTGGGCTCATCGGCCAGCAGAATGGACGGTTGATTGACCAGCGCGCGGGCGATGGCGACACGCTGACGCTGACCGCCCGACAACTCACTGGGCTTGTGGTACATGCGCGGCTCCAGGTCGACATGAACCAGAGTCTGGCGGGCGCGCTCCTGGCGGGTGGCTGCGTCGATGCCGGCGTAGATGAGCGGCAATTCGACGTTGTGCAGCGCCGTGGCCCTAGGCAACAGGTTGAAGGTCTGGAAGACGAAACCGATCTCTTTGTTTCGGATCGCGGCCAGTTCGTCGTCGTTCATGGAACTGACCAGGCGGCCGTTGATGTAGTACTGGCCCTTGGTTGGCGTGTCCAGGCAGCCGATCAGGTTCATGAGAGTCGACTTGCCCGAACCGGACGGTCCCATGAGGGCCACGTATTCGCCATAGTGGATCTCGACATCGACGCCGGCGACCGCGTGGATTTCCTGGTCGCCCATGATATAGGTCTTCCACAAGTCAAAAGTGCGGATAACGATGCCGTCCCGTTTGAAATTCTCACCCTGCTGAGTGAGCGCGTCGGCTGCTTTTGCCATAAGTGGTTACTCCGGAAAACTCTCTGAGAGAAACTATCCCTATGTCTTTGGCGAAACCTTGGGCCGCCAAGGTTACCCCTTAGGGGGAGGAAGAGGAAGATGACGTCTGGGTGGGGGCCCTGTTGTCCACCTTCACGCGGGTCTCATTGCGCAGGGTGCGGATTACCCGATAGCTGCCGGTGATGATCTCCTCGCCTTCCTTAAGTCCTTCCAAAACTTCGAGATCGGTGGCTCCCGTGATGCCGGGGTCCACTTTCCGATACACGGCGCGCCCCTCCGCGATGACGAACACACCCTGAATCTCTTCCTTCCGGGCCTTCTCTTTGGCCGGGTCAGGCTGGGTTGCCGCCTTCACGCCTTCCCTACTGGGCGGTTCCAAGTCTCCACGTTGCCGGACGGTCAGCGCCTGGATGGGTATCGACAGCACTTCGTCGCGGGTGGCGGTGGTGACCTTCGCCGTGCAGGACAACCCCGGGCGGATCTCTGCCGGAGGATCATTGAGCGCGATCACTACCTTAAAATCTTTGGCTTCCTGGCTGGAAATGGCGCTCTGCGAGGCTGCCAGACCAGTGGAGCGCAGAATGGCCGTGTTGCCGATTTCGATCACGCGGCCCTTGAAGGTGGAACCCTGGATGGCGTCGATGGTGATGTCGGCCACCTGATCCAATTTCACATTCACGATGTCGGTTTCGTCCACTTTCACTTCGGCCGTGATGAGGGACATGTCCGCGATGGTCATGATCAGGCTGGCGGGTGAGTTCTGAATGCCGGGCACCACGGTTTCGCCTACGCGCACAGGCAGGTTGGTCACAATGCCATCGATGGGGGAGACCACGTAAGTGCGCTGCAGCACGTCCATGGATCGCTTCAGGTTGGCCTGCGAGAGAGCGACGCGCTTTTGCGAGGCAGCCAGTGTGGAAACCAGTTGCGTGCGTTGGGCGCCGGCCTGGGAGAGGCGCGACTCGGTCTCCCGCAACCCGGCCTGCAACGCGTCGTACTCGGCTTTCCTTTGATCAAACTCCTGCTTGCTTATCAGCTTGGCCTCGAACAGTTGCTGGGCGCGGCTGAAATTGAGCCGGGAGCGTTCCAATTCCGCCTTGGCGCGGTCAATAGAAGCTTGTGCCGTGCGGATATTTTCGTCCGCAGCCTTCAAAGACGCTTCAGCGGCGGCGGCTTCCGCCTGCGCCGAACTGACGGCTGCCTGCTGCGCGGCTACCTCAGCTTCCGGCTGAACGGATTCGAGCCGTGCCAGAAGTTGGCCTTTCTTGACATGCTGCCCTTCGACGACAGCGATTTCGATGATGCGCGAAGGCGAGATGGCGTTGGTTCCTACGTTAATGTAATTACGCGGCCTGATTTCCCCGGAGGCGGTCACCAGGGAGGTAAGATCTTGACGCAGAACGCGCCCCGTTTGAACCGTCACCACATCCCGCTTGCTGTACTGGATTCCGCCAATGACGCCGCCCGTGGCGAGCAGCGCCACACAGACGACCAACAAAATCTTCCATTTCCGCTTCACGAGTCGATACCTCTCCCGCCTGTATAAGACGTAGCAATACTGCCTTTAGTTCGCTAATTCCATCCTACCACCCGGATTTGGTCAACGTTCTTCGAGCCAGGTGACTTTGGCGGGCGGAGTATTGCCGCAGGCAATGGATGCCGCCATGCCGCTCGCGAGCAAGGCGCAGGCGTTATCCGTGGCGGCGCGCAGGGCCTGTTCACTCGTAGCCGCGGCTGCTGTTCGGCAGATCTGCCGGCCGCCGAAACTCATGCAAACCTCCACCCTGTAACGGCGTGCGCCCATCGTCGAATGGAGCAGGACGCCCGCCAGAACGGCTGCCAGAATCAGGGTGATCCACACTGCGGGTTTCTTCAAACCGCCTCCTACCCGAAGAAATTGCCCATGTTCCGGAACTTCTCGTAGCGTTGCTCCACGAGTTGCTCCGGGCTCAGCAGGGACAGTTCGTCCAACGTCTCCACAAGAGCCTCCCTCAACCGGGCGGCAGCTTCGTCCGGGTCCTCCTGCGCGCCGCCGAGCGGCTCGGGGATGACGCCGTCGATGAGGCCCAGCCGCAACAGGTCGGCCGAGGTGAGTTTCAGCGCCGCGGCGGCTTTTTCGGCCAGCCCGGAATCACGCCAGATGATGGCGGCGCAGCTTTCCGGCGAGATGACGCTGTAAATGGCGTTCTCCAACATGAAGACGCGGTTGGCCACGCCCAGCGCCAAAGCCCCGCCGCTGCCTCCCTCACCGATGACCACCGAGATGACGGGGACCGTCAGGCGGGACATCTCACGGAGATTGAGGGCGATCGCCTCCGCCTGCCCGCGCTCCTCGGCATCCACTCCGGGATAGGCTCCCGGGGTGTCCAGTAAAGCGATCACGGGGCGGTTGAACTTGGCCGCCAGTTGCATGACCCGCAAGGCCTTCCGGTAGCCCTCTGGCTTGGGCATGCCGAAGTTGCGGTAGAGTTTCTGTTTCGTGTCGCGGCCTTTTTGTTGGGCCACCACCATCACGGGGCGGTTTTCGAAAAAGCCCATGCCGCAGACTACTGCCGGGTCGTCCCCGTAGTGGCGGTCGCCGTGGAGTTCCTGGAAATCCCTGATCAGCTTCTGGATGTAGTCCAGTGAATGCGGGCGCTTGGGATGCCGGGCCAGTTGTACGTTGCGCCAGGTCGCGCTGAGGTCATCGGCTCCGTCCGGCCTCTGACCGGCTTGTTGTGGTGTTTCCATCGGGTCCTCAATTGGCCAGAACTTCCAAAGTCTCCGGTCCGCAGATGCGTTCCACCTCGGCCCGGAATTCTCTGTCGGGACGCACTTTAGTGCTTACATCCAGGATAATCGAGAAATCGCGCGGTTTCTCAAGCCGCAGCCGGACATCGGCCGTGCCGGGCTTACGCTGGAACAACTCCGTCAGCGCGGCTGCCTTGTCGTGTTCTCCGGACGCCGTCAGGGGGACGCGGATGGATACCAAACGGGGCAGGTTGAGCGCGGCGGTGCTCAACGGAATGATCTCTTTCACGGACACCCTGCCCGGGCCATTCTCTTCGGGAATGGCCGAGCCCCGAACCAGGACGGCAGAGCCCGGTTTCAGCTCAGCCTTCAGTTGATCATAGACGGTGGTGAACACCATCCCCTCCACCGATCCCTGGCGGTCCTCCAGGAGCAGTGAGGCCCATTGGCGGCCCTCCTTATTGCGCCGGAGCTGCACAGCGGAAATCAGAACGCACAAAGCGAGTTCGGCGCCCCGCTCCAGCCCCTCCATTTGCGTGGTCTGGTGAGAGGCCAGTTCCGCGATCTTCTCGCTGTACTCGTCCAGCGGATGCCCGGTGATGTAAAAGCCGAGCGTCTCTTTTTCGCCGTCCAGTATTTCCTTGAGAGTGAACTCGGGAATTTGAGGAAGCCGGGAACCCTCGCTTAGAGGAGCAGGGGAATCGCCGAACAACCCGCCTTGCCCGATCTGGCGGTTGCGCCATACCGCCTGGGCCTCCTCCATGGCGCTCGTAAGAGCCGCGAATAGCTGTGCTCTCGAGCCTTCCAGCGAGTCCATGGCCCCCGCTTTAATGAGACTCTCCAGGACGCGCCGGTTCAGCGAGTTCGGATCAACCTGCTCACAGAACTGATCGATGGTCGTAAACCGGCCGGCGCTGCGCCGGGCCGCCACGATGGCCTCCACCGCTGACTTGCCAACGTTCTTGATCGCGCTGAGGCCGAAGCGGATCGAATTGCCGTCCGGAGTAAAGAGTTCGCCGCTCGAGTTGATGTCGGGAGGCAGCACCTCAATGCCCATCCCACGGCATTCATTGATATAGCTGACCACCTTGTCCGTGTTGCCAGTTTCCGAGGTGAGCAGCGCCGACATGAACTCGACCGGATAATGTGCCTTCAGGTAAGCCGTGATGTAGGCGAGGTAGGCGTAGGCCGCCGAGTGCGACTTGTTGAAGCCGTATCCGGCGAACTGCTCCATCAGGTCGAAGATCTTCACCACCTTCTTCTTCGGAAAGCCGGACCCTGTGGCCCCACGGACAAAGCGCTCCCGCTGGGCGCCCATCTCCTCTGCTTCTTTCTTGCCCATGGCGCGGCGAAGCATGTCCGCTTCACCCAGCGAATAGCCACCCAGCCGATTCGCAATCTGCATCACCTGCTCCTGGTAGACGATGACGCCGTAGGTTTCTTCGAGGATCTCCTTCAGCTCCGGTAGCTCGTAGACAACTTCCTTGCGGCCAAGCTTGCGCTCGATGAAGTCGGTGATCATCCCGCCCTGAATTGGCCCCGGGCGGTACAGCGCGTTGAGCGCGCACAGGTCCTCGATGCGGCTGGGTTCGCACTGCCGGAGAATCGCCCGCATGCCCGGAGACTCAAACTGGAAGATCCCGCTCGTACAGCCCTCGCGGAAAACGCGGTAGGTCAGTTCATCGTCCAGCGGGATCTGTTCAATTTCGATCTGCACGCCTCGGTGCCGGGCGATCAGTCCCAGCGCATCGTGGACAATCGTCAGCGTGGTCAGGCCGAGAAAGTCCATCTTGAGCAGGGAGAGCTTCTCCAGGCCGTGCAGGTCATACTGCGTGACGATTTCGTCCCGGGACGTCCGGTAGAGAGGCACCAGCTCCGTCAGCGGAACCGGAGCAATCACCACGCCCGCGGCATGCACACCGGCGTTGCGGGCGAGCCCCTCGAGCCGGAGAGCCACGTCGAGCACTTCGCGGACGCGCGGTTCATTTCTGGCCGCCTCAGCCAGTTCCGACCCACCCGAGAGCGCTTCTTTCAGCTTGATGTTGAGTTGATTCGGAATCAGCTTGGTGAGCCGGTCCACGTCACCGAAGCCCATCTCCAAAACGCGTCCGACGTCTTTGATGGCCTGGCGCGCGCCCAGCGTGCCGAACGTGATGATCTGCGCCACCTGCGAGCGGCCGTATTTTTCGGTGACGTACTGAATAACCTCGCCGCGCCGGTGCGTGCAGAAATCGATGTCGATATCCGGCATCGTCACGCGCTCCGGGTTGAGGAAGCGCTCAAAGAGCAGGCCGTACTGAAGCGGGTCGATGTCGGTAATGCCCATGGCATAACTGACGAGGCTGCCAGCCGCGGAGCCCCGTCCGGGGCCCACGGGGATGCCGCGGGAGCGAGCGAAGCGGATGAAGTCCCACACGATCAGGAAATAGCTGGAGTAGTTCATCCGCTGGATGATTTGAATCTCTTTATCCAGGCGTTCGCTGTACTCTTCCAGGCCGCGGCGGAGGCGGCCAGCCTTAGCCGCCGCAGCCAGCTTCACTCGCCGCTCTTCAAATCCCTGCCGGGCGACGTAGTCGAAGTAGGTGTCCGTGGTGTGACCGGAGGGCACGTCGAACTTCGGAAACGGTTCCTCCACCTCGTCGAGGCTGGCACGGCAACGTTGCGCGATCTCCCAGGTGCGGTCCAACGCCTCCTCGACCTCGCCGAAAGCCAGCATCATCTCGGCGCGGGATTTCAAGTAGTACTCGGAATGCTCGAACCGCAGGCGCTTCTCGTCCGAGAGCAGCTTCCCTGTTTGGATGCAAACCAGGATTTCGTGCGCCCTGGCATCTTCCTTGCGCAGGTAATGCGAGTCATTGGTGGCCACCACCGGGATCCCGGTTTCCTGTGAAAGCCGGTACATGTGGGGCAAAACCACGCGGTCCTGCTCCTGACCGTGGTCCTGCAACTCTAGGAAGAAGTTGCCCTTGCCGAGAATATCCTGGTACTGGTAAGCGATCCTGCGCCCACGCGCGTAGTCGCCTTCCGCGAGCGCTTCGCAAACCTCGCCGCGCAGGCAGGCGGAGAGCCCGATCAGGCCCTTGGCGTGTTGCGCCAGCAGATCCTTGTCAATACGCGGTTTGTAGTAGAAGCCTTCCAGGTAACCGGCGGATACCAGCTTGATGAGGTTGCGGTAGCCTTCCTGGTTCTCGCACAGCAGGACCAGGTGGTTGTAGCGGTTGCTCTCGCTCTTGTCCGTGCGGCTCCCCTGGGTGACGTACACTTCGCAGCCAATCACCGGGTGTACGCCCGCCTTTTTGGCTTTGTGGTGGAAGTCCACGGCTCCGAACAAGTTGCCGTGATCAGTCAGCGCCACGGCAGGCATGCCCATGCCAACCACGGCAGCCATCAACCGATCGACGTCGCTGGCGCCATCGAGCAGGGAGTAGTCGGTATGACAGTGGAGATGTACGAAGGGAGGATCGGACATTCCGGCTACCAGTATAGTACCTTGCCCGAAGGCCCCCACGGGATTGTGGGCGCTCGCCTATAATTGGGTTATAAGAATCCTGTTGCCCGGTGCTTCAATGACCATCAAGAGGCTCGCCGCCCTGTTATGGGTTACCCTGCTACCCACTCTTTCGGGGCAGCAAACATCACCGGTTCAAACTCCCGAAAAGCCCGTAGTGTTCAAGACCGAAGTAGTGGCCCGCAGCACGCCAGCCATCAACTACCGGCACCGCAGCGGCGCGACGAAGATCGATTTCGCAGGGACTGCGCTCATGCCGCAGGCTGAGGGTGAAGCCAAGGTGGAAAGCAAGCAGGGCTACATGGAAATCGAGGTCGAGTTCAAGGGGATGCACCCGGCCACGCGCTACGGCGCCGAGTACCTCACTTTTGTTCTGTGGGCCATCACGCCCGAGGGCCGGGCCGCCAATCTGGGTGAAGTGCTGTTGAACGGGAATCGCGGTAAGTTGAATGTCACGACGGAGTTACAGCTGTTCGGGCTGGTAGTGACAGCCGAGCCGTATTTCGCCGTCACGGTTCCCAGTGATTTGGTGGTCCTCGAGAACGCGCTGCGCCCGGACACGCGCGGCAAGTTCGAAGTCATCGACGCGCGTTTCGAACTGCTCCAGCGTGGCCAATATCAGAAGCTTTCCAACCCGCTCTCCCTGACAGTGGACCCCAGGGTGCCTCTGGAGCTTTACGAAGCCCGCAACGCCGTGCAAATTGCCCGCGCCAGCGGGGCTGACCAATATGCGGGCGAGGTCTTCACGCGAGCGCTGGACTGCTTGGAAAGGGCGGAAGGATATCAGAACCGCAACGCCGGACGCCGCCCTGTTGCGATGATGGCGCGCGAGGCGGTGCAGCGCGCCGAGGATGCGCGCACGATCGCGATACGGCGGCAGGAAGAGGAGCGGCTGGCTCGGCAGAGGCAGGAAGCCGCCGACAAGGCCGAGCGGGCGCGTTTGCAGGCTGAGGAGGAAGCGCGCCTGAGAGCTCAAGCCGAGGCAGCCCGGCAAGCCGAAGCCGAGAAGCGCGCCAAGGCCGAGATGGAGCGCGCCGAAGCCGAGCAGCGGAGGTTGGAAGCCGAGTTGACCGCGGCGCGGGCTGCGGCCGCCAAAGCTCAGGCCGAGGCTGCCAGGGCTGAGGCCGAAGCGGCGCAAAGCAAGGCGCTGCTCGAGCAGCAACTGGCCAGAGAAGAAGCGTCGCGTGCTCTGCAGGCCGCCGAGGAGGCCGAACGGCTCAGGCAGCAGGCGATTGCTGAGAAGGCTCAACTGCGCGCCCGCTTGCTTGAGCAGTTCAGCCGCATCCTCGAGACGCGTGACACCGAGCGCGGCCTCGTGGTCAACATGGGAGACGTGCTGTTTGACACCGGCCGTCACCAGCTCCGCCAGGAGGCCCGCGAGAAACTGGCCCGGCTGTCCGGCATTGTGCTGGCCTACCCGGGGTTGGTGCTCGAAGCCGAAGGCCATACGGACAGCGTTGGCGCGGACGATTACAATCATGCCTTGTCTGAGAGGCGGGCACAGTCAGTTCGGGACTACCTGCTCGAGCAGGGGCTTTCGGAGGACGGGGTGGCAGCCCGAGGGCTGGGTGAGACCGCGCCCATCGCATCCAATGACACGGCCCAAGGGCGCCAGGCCAATCGCCGCGTGGAACTTATCGTCTACGGCGAAGTGATCGGAACCCAGATAGGCCAACTCACACGCGCTCAGTAAGGCGGAGGGCTTCGTCGAATCAGACGCCAGCCTGAGCATTCCGCCAAAACTGTCGCCCGCCGGCGGGGTTGATTTCTATTATTGGAAGTTAATACACTTGTGCTTCGGTTTTTATTTCGATCAGAGGCCCGGCCTTGAGATTTGAAATCATACTCTCCCAGGGAGCCGAAGACGCCCCCGCGTTACTGTCTGTTGAGCGCGCTACGTGTACCCATCAGCAGCTCAGGCAAGCCATACTCAGCTTTAGGGATTTCCTCCACGCCGGGGGGCTCGGCGCCAATGACAGAGTAGCCCTGGTTCTTCCCAACGGACCCGAGATGGCCGTGGCCTTCCTCGGGACCTGCTGTTTCGCCGCCGCATCTCCCCTAAATCCAGCTCTCAAGAAGAAAGAACTCGTGGATTTGTTGCGGGAATTGCAGGCCAAAGCAGTGATCCTGAGTCCAGACTCGCCGGACGATGCCTGGCAGGCTGCGTCTGCCCTGAACCTGGCCGTCATTGAGATTACTCCGCGTTTGGATGAACCCGCGGGGATGTTCAACGCCACTTGGCACGGGGAGAAGAAGGCTGGCCGTCCACGCCCAGCAGGCCCGGAAGATGTGGCCTTGCTCCTCCACACGTCCGGCACCACTTCCCGCCCCAAGACCGTGCCTCTTACGCAGGCCAACCTCGCGGCTTCGGTCCGGAACATCGTGGCCACGCTGAGTCTCGAACCCGGCGACAGGTGCCTGAACATCATGCCGCTGTTCCATGTTCACGGCCTCATCGGAGGGTTGCTCTCCGCGCTCGCCTCGGGCGGTTCCTGTTTTTGCAGTCCAGGATTTCAGGCATATCAGTTCTTCCGCTGGCTGGATAAGTTTCAACCCACGTGGTACACCGCCGTGCCCACCATGCACCAGGCCATTCTGTCGCGGGCCCGCTACAACGACGCGAGCATAGAGCGTTCGAAGTTGCGTTTTGTCCGGTCGAGTTCTGCACCGCTCCCGGTGAAGGTATGGGCGGAACTGGAACAAACGTTCTCCGCCCCGGTGATCAATGCCTATGGGATGACGGAGGGCTCCCACCAGATCACGTCCAACCCGTTGCCGCCGGGGCGCAGGAAGCCGGGTACAGTCGGCCTGGCCGGGCTGACGCAAATCAGCGTGCTGGACCCGCAAGGCCACGTTCTGCCGGCCGGCAGCAAGGGTGAAGTCGCCATTCGGGGTGAGGCGGTGACGTCCGGCTACCTGGACGCGCCGGAGGCCAACCGGCAGTCCTTCTCGGATGGCTGGCTGCGAACCGGCGACGAGGGCTTCATCGACGAGGAAGGCTACCTGACGCTTACCGGAAGGCTGAAGGAGCTCATCAATCGAGGCGGTGAGAAGATCTCGCCCTTCGAGGTAGAGGACGCGCTGCTCGCACATCCGTGCGTAGCGCAGGCGGTAGCTTTCAGCGTGCCCCACGACATCCTCGGCGAGGAGGTGGGGGCGGCTGTCGTCTTGTGTCCGGAAGAACCAGCCACCGAGCAGCAGATAGCCGCGCACGCGGCTGAGTTACTGGCTCCCTACAAGGTGCCCCGGCGCGTCTGGATTGTAGACCAGATCCCGAAGGGGCCTACCGGGAAACTGCAACGCATCGGAATGGCAGGCCGTTTGGCGGAGGCAGTCAGCCGGGCTAGCGAAACGTCCGCAGGCGCCGTAGCATGTCCCGATGCTCCAGAGCAACGGCTCCGGTGACCCTCTGACCTGCCTCGACGTCCCGGATGACAACCGCGCCCAGGCTGACCTGAGCACGGGCTCCGACGCGCAGGTTGTTTGAGAGAGTCGCGCCGGGACCAATCCAGGCCTCCTCTCCGATTTCCGTGTTCCCGTTCACCGTGGCATTGTGCCCGATGAAACACCTGGCTCCGATTTGGACGTTGTGGGAGACGAAGGCCAGATTGCCAATGCGGCATTCGTCGCCTATGCGGGTCCTCTGAGCAAAAACGGCGCGCGCTATGACGGCTCCTGCCAGAATCACCACGCGATCGCCAATGTCGATGCCGCCGGCGTGATCCATGTCTTCCACGGACTCGCCGAACCGCGCTGACTGGAAACCTTCCGAACCCAAAACGACGCCCGCGCCGATGCGTACCTGAGCGCCAATCCGTGTACCCTCACCCGCGACCGCATTGGCCTCAATGATGCTCTGCGGCCCCACTTGCACGTTACGCGATGCGATCACGGCACGGGGATGAATGCGGGCGGTCTCGTGGATTTGGGTCTCAAAACTCTCGCCGTAGAATGTCGTTTCCCGGGCCAGGTAATTGTGCAGCCGGAAGAAAGTCCTTTTGGGTTCCGCGCACACACACACACCGGCCGAAGCCTGAATGCTGCCGGCCAATTCCGGCGTGGTCAGAACGCAACTGACACCCGGGGCGTTGTTCAGGCTGCGCAAGTGGCGAGGGCTCTCGAGGAACACCAATTTGGCGGTCTGATTGTCAGACAGGAAACCGAGATGCTCGAACTCGCCATCGCGTAACACATCCACACGCAACGCTGCGGGAATCCCTGTCAGCCTCATCGATCCTCCTCCTTGCTATCTTCCAGCCGCCCGTCAAGTTGCGAACACCGGGTCCGGACCGCACGCGGGCGAGCGCGCTTGCGCACCGGCCGGACACGCCCGTGCGAAGCCGCCCGGCAGCCTCTGCAAAGGCACTGAGCAGCCGTATCGCTGATCTCCCAACCGTCAGACAACTTCAATCCTGGCCTCCGCATACACTGGCGGCGTTGCCTGGTCCAGGTAGCTCCAGTTTTCCTGAATCACCGTCACGCGCGCCACATAGGCGCCGGGTTCACTCGGCGCCGTCGCGCTCACCGCGTAGGTTCGCGTCTCGCCTCGTCTGAGCGGGGGAGACACCAGGCTGCGCACACCTTCCGTGCCT
>JBBIND010000007.1:38170-44141 GCA_037444075.1 Acidobacteriota bacterium
ACGGCGGCGCAGTGGCCACGACTCTGCGCGAATGACTGCACAAGACCGCCGCCAGGGGAAACGCCTCCCCAGCGCGAACCTGCGCCGGCCATTGACCCAGGCGGAGGTTCATGCGGGTGATGTGCCGCGGCTTGAGAGGCTTTGTGCGCGGGTAATCCCGGGAGAACAAGTCGCGCCATGCCGGCCATGCTCGGCGCTGAGTGATTTCCTCATACAAATCGACGTACTGCCGGACGGCCTCATCCAGACCTGCGTGCCGGCGGACGTAAGCGGACACATCGGAGGCGTCGCGGGCATCGTAGCGCAGAACCTGTCCGGCGATAAGCTCAGGCTCCAGCGGACTCGTAAGCGTTCTCATGCCGAAGTTCCAACGGCGCAGGCGGGCAACCTCGGCTGAGGTCACCATGGGGCCCAAGCCGCGCGTGTCGCAGAGCACCACCGCAGCGCCGACGGCCATGGCCTCTAAAGCGCACCGGGCTTTGGCGAAGACAAGGTCAAATTCCCCCAACCTGGTTTCGGGCTGCGTCCACAGAGAACCGGCGTCCTCGCCCGCAACTTCGAGAGGCAGTCCGAGCCCGCTGCAAGCCTCCCGGATGGGTTCGAGATGAGTGCCCGCGCCCGCGTAGTTGCTGAACACCAACGCGCGGCGTGGCTTTGGCGGCAGTGGTGCGCGCGGCCTGAACCGGCTGAGGTCCACCGCGTTGAGAATGACCCTCGTTCGGGCAGGCTCCATCCAGGCGTTCTCATTCAAACGCTCCAGGCAATTCTCATCCACGGCCACGTACCGCTTCACCTGCGAATGGCGGGGAGTCGCATCGTGCCATGCTAACCGGTCATGGCACACGAACAGGGCGGGGATCCCTGGAAAGTGCCTCACTGCAGCCAGGGTTTCCAGCAGGTGATGCCCGTGGATCACCTCCGGCCGCCGCAGCTTGCGGAGATCGTTGGTGACGGCCACACCCGTTTGCGCAAGCTCCTCCGCAAGCGGGCCCAGCTGGGTGGCGTAAACGGACGGGCGATGTCCTTGGGCAATCAGTTCCCGAGCAAAATCCGCGACCGCTGTTTCCGTGCCGGTGCGGCCGGAGAGGTGCTGATTTGTCAAAAGAACTCGCAACGCAGTGGACCCGGCCGAAAGCTTCAACCGGCAGCTTAATTGCCGGAAGGTCTACTTGAAGAAAGACTCATTCTACAACTCCCGCCTTTGGCATGCCACTCCTGACGCTGTCTCTGCGCCCGAACCGAGCGCGTCAGTGGATTCGGCGCGCCGGGCGCGGCCCTTGTTAGAGACTGACTTTCGGACTTAACACGACGCGCAGGCCGTTGTGGGTCGAGAAGCCGTGCTCACTTGCGCACTCGGTTGGCGTCCAGGAAGACGGCCTGTTTCGGCACGTCCTGGGCGGCTTCAAGGGGTGAGGCGGCGGCGCTGAGTTCGTTGCCTACCAGCGTTACGTTGGCGGTTTGCGCTCCGCTCAACTGAACCCACGCTGACGTTCCCGGGGCGGCGCGGCAGCCGTGAAGAAATGCGTCCCGCGTATTGACCAGGCGAATCGCCGGTCCACCGCCCTGCGGAGGACCGAAGGCGCAACCCGCGACTTCCAACGCGTCGACGTCGTCGCAGACCAACCCCGGGCGCTGGTCCGGTGTAGCGTAGAGCGTCTCGATGTTGTTCAGGCGGAGGTTGCGCACGTGGCGGCAGTAGAAGCCGTAGGCGGGCAACCTCCCGAACATCTGGAACTCAGGGTACTTGTCCCGCTCCTCGGGCACCTGACGGGCGGCATCCTCCTTGGTCCCGCCACCGTTGAAGGTGAGGCGGATGTTGTCGAGGGTCACGTTCTCCACGTGGTGACCTTCCAGACCCGCGATGGCGCATCCGATGTTCCCGCCGCCAACGGCCGTGATGTTGGAAATCTGCGCGTTGCGCAGACGCCCCACGCCGGGCTTCAGGCCGCCCTCCCGGAACGGGCGGGCGCGGTCCCCCAGGCGGATGAAGATAGGCGCCCCGACGTTCTGCATGGCGATGTTGGTGACAGCGACGCGGTCGAGCACGCCGCCGTCGACGATCTGAAGCGTGAGCCCGGAAAGGCGCGTGTCATAGACCGTGCAGTTGGCGATGGTGATGTTCTCAAAGCCGCCGTTGGTTTCGGTGCCCATCTTCAGCCCGTTGCAATGGCTGCTGACGACGCAATTGGTGATCACCACGTCGCGCGTGGTGCGGTCCGCCGTGCTCTTGAGCACGATGGCGTCGTCGCCGGAGCTGATGTCGCAGTTGGCGATGCGGACGCGCCGGCAGCAGTCAATGTTGATGCCGTCATTGTTCTGATTCACGCGGCTGTGGACGGTGAGCCCTTCGATGTGGACGTCGTCGCAGGCCAGGTAATGCTGCACCCACATCGGCGAGTTGCGCAGCGTGATGCCGGTAACTGAGACGTGTCGGCACGAGATCACCCGGAGCATGTAGGGGCGGACTTTGTAGGGCCCTCTGAATGAACCACCCTGCCCGTCGATCACGCCGCGCCCGTGAATGGCGATCTGTTCGGCGCCTTCGGCGTAGAGCAGGCTCTTCTCGGTGTAGTTGTCCGTGTATGAGCGGAAAGCCGGTATCTGCGGAGGGTAGTGGTCCAGATTCGAACTGCCCAGGAGAACCGCGCCGGTGTCGAGAAACAGCCGGACGCGGCTCCTGAGTATGAGTGTTCCGCTCAAGTACGTCCCGGACGGAAAGTAGACCGTGCCACCCGCAGCGGCGCAGGCGTCGATGGCGGCTTGCAGGGCAGCCGTTTCGAGCTTTTTGCCGTCGCCCGCGGCGCCGAAACGCCGCACGTCAAACTGCGGTGAGGAAGGGGATTCCTGTTGCGCGGCAGACGCGACGGGGGCGAGTCCGGCTCCCGCCATGCCGAACGCACCGAACATGAACTGCCTTCTGGGTCCGCTGGATTCCATGCTTCAGCCTCCTCGTTTACGGCAAGAGTCTATCATTGCCGGAAGGCCGGAAGGTCCGGCTATTGCGTCGGCACAGCCTCCGTGACGAAGCGGAATCTTGCTCCCGGCGGCGGTCCGTCCACGAACACGAGCGAAAGCACCGCGAATAGACTGATGGCGATGACCGCGCAGGCGCAGCCGATGGCCACTGTTCGCCACGTCCACGCCCGGTAGTCAGGCTGCGGGGATTCCCCGACGACATCCCGTTCCCTGGCCACAAACAACAGCAGCAGCGTAGCGATGCAGGCGTTGACGTGAATCGTTCCCTCGGTTACCAGCCTGTGCGGATGGAACGGCAGGACGCGGGAAAGGTTGCCAATGAGGATCCACCACAGAAAGAGCAGGTAGAAAGCCTGGCCGCGGCCAAGGTCTGTGGCGGGGACTAACGCCAGGGGTTGACGCTGGTGCCGGAGAATCAGTGCGATGACAACGGCTGCCAGGCAGGCGTAAGCCACGTTGAACCACCACTGTGGCGAGAGGCCATAGATGCTCTCGGGAATGACCTTGTTGGGCAACCAGGCCTTGCTGACGTTCTTGCTGATGTTGATGTAAGTAATCACCAGCGTCACGAAACCGAAGGCGAATGGACCGGTCCACGCGCGCCCGCCCTGATCAGGCTCGAAGCGCGGCAGGCGCGTGGCGAGCAAGCCCATCACCACTGCCGTACCCACGCCGGAGGTGAAGCCGAACGTCTGTTCCATGATGCTCCACCAGTTGGTGACAATGCCGCTGGCCGGTCCGGACGCCTGGATTGACTGCCCGAAGGCGAAACCGAAGCCTGCGAAGAAGGCGGTGGCGAGCGAGGCCCATACAAGAACCTTCAGCTTGTTGCGGTGGAAATACCAGAGCATGGCGAGCACCATGCCGAGGCAGCCGGCCCAGTTGTCGCTGCGGGGCGGCGTCATGCGCAGGCCGAAGACGACCACCAGGATCAGGAAGCCCAGCCACCAGCCCGCCGCCATTTGCAGGATGAGCGATGAAGCGGGCGAGAGGCGCCGCTTGACGGATACGTAAGCGAGCACCGCAACAATCAGGATCAGCACGCCCAGCCAATCCGTGTCGTACCAGTTCCAGCTTTCGGGCAATCCTTGGGGAAACGCTATCGGAGCGATCAGATAATCCCACGCGGCCCAGGCGGTGAAGGCGGTGAGCAGGGGCGGGTAAAACTCCGTGAGCCGGTCGCGGTCGAGAACAGCCGGCAATCCAACACCTGCTCCGCCCACAGCGCCCCACAGGAAGCCGATGAGAAACACCATGGCGAAGCCGTAGAAGACATCCGGCGTCGAATCGCTGCGCGTGTACCCCAAGACAATGCCATAAGACATGGAGCCGCCGAAGGACCAGCCCAAGGCTCCGAAGAAGGCGAAGTGCGCCGCTCTCCGCCGCCAATCCTCCCGTCCGGAGAGCAGGCAAGCTGCCAGAGCGGCCAGCGCCCCGGGGATCATGGCGCCGTATTCGTGCCCCCAATTGCCGCGGACTCCCCAGCCCATGGACAGGGACAAGGCGACACAGAGAACGGCGGCAGGGGCCAACAGAGGGCTTCGAACTGAACTCGGCATAGCCGCTGAGTATATACCGAACCAGCGTTTGGAACCGGATGGAAAAGACGAAGGGTGCCGGCGGAAGTTCTCTTGCTCCCGCCTGGCGCCCTTCAGAGTAACGACTCGAGCGGAGGCTAGCTGGCGGCTGCCTTCAACTCGTCCAACTTGGGCTTCATGACGTCGACCAACTCCTGCACCGCGCCCGCACTCTTCACCAGAGCGGCGGATTCGTCGGCGGTGAGCTTGATCTCAAAGATCTTTTCGACGCCCTTACGCCCGAGCAGCACAGGCACGCCGACAAAGAGGTTATTGATCCCGTACTCGCCTTCCAGGTAGGCCGCGCAGGGCAGAACCTTCTTTTTGTCCTTGAGAATCGACTCCGACATCTCGACGGCAGCCGAAGCGGGAGCATAATACGCGCTGCCGGTCTTCAGGTACTTGACGATCTCGGCGCCGCCGGTGCGGGTGCGTTCGACGATCCTGTTCAGCGTCTCCTCATCGAGCAGGTCGGTGATGGGGATGCCCGCCACGTTGGTGTAGCGAACCAGTGGGACCATGGTGTCGCCGTGGCCGCCAAGCACGAAGGCCACTACGTTCTCCGCGGAGACGCCCAGGGCGGCTGCCAGGAACGTGCGGAAGCGGGCGGTGTCGAGCACTCCCGCCATGCCCATCACACGCTCCTTCGGGAAGCCGCTGGCCTTCATGGCCACGTGGCACATGGCGTCCAGAGGGTTGGTGACGACGATCATGATGGCGTCCGGAGACAGGGGCGCGGCCTGCTCGACGGTGGTCTTCACGATATCGTAGTTGGCCCACAGCAGGTCGTCCCGGCTCATGCCCGGTTTACGGGGAAAGCCGGCCGTCACGATGATGATGTCGGATCCCGCGGTGGGACCGTAGTCATTGCAGCCCGTTACGGCGACGTCGACAGACTCGACGGGACCGGACTGCAGCAGGTCGAGGGCCTTGCCCTGTGGGATGCCCTCGGCGACGTCCACCAGCACGACGTCGGCCAGTTCCTTATCGGCGATACGTACGGCGCAGGTGGCGCCGACGTTGCCCGCTCCGATGACCGTTATTTTATTCCTCATCATGCTCTCCTTCAGGTTCAGGCGCTCGCCGAGGCTTCCATGTTCTCGATGATGGCCGCGGCGAATTCGCTGGTTTTGACCTTGGTGGCACCTTCCATCTGGCGGTGCAAGTCGTACGTAACCTTCTTCTGTCGGATGGTCTCCGTGATGCCCCGTTCAATGAGATCGCTGACTTCCGTCCAGCCCATGAAGTGGAAGATCATGACGCCGGAGAGGATGACGCTGGACGGATTGATCACGTCCTTGCCGGCGTACTTGGGGGCGGTGCCGTGCGTTGCCTCGAAAACGCCGTGGGCGTCGCCGATGTTGGCGCCGGGCGCCATGCCGAGTCCGCCCACTTGGGCGGCGCAGGCGTCGGACAGG
>JBBIND010000007.1:44241-80434 GCA_037444075.1 Acidobacteriota bacterium
GCGCTTGGTTCCGGTGACGCTGATGGGCTTGACGCCGACGCCCGAATCGAGCCGGACCTTCTTGCCCATTTCAGAATTGAGGAACTGGATGACCTTCTGGGCTTCCTACGTCCCTTCACGCCATTCGATACCGGCGTAAACGTCCTCAGTGTTCTCGCGGGAAATGACAACGTC
This sequence comes from Acidobacteriota bacterium, assembly GCA_037444075.1. Classification (GTDB taxonomy): domain Bacteria; phylum Acidobacteriota; class Terriglobia; order Bryobacterales; family Bryobacteraceae; genus JBBIND01. The sequence goes on from JBBIND010000007.1 coordinate 44,416, forward strand.
GAGCAGGCAGGTATGTTGAAATTTCCATCCTTCACCTGTATGGATTCACCCTGGGTGGGGATGGGGTTGTTGTTATAGGCTTCCATTTTTGCTCTCGGTATTTATGCACACCAAAAGCGACGCATCCTTGTGAATCGCCCTGTGGTCTGATAGCGAAAACCCAACACCGGGTTGGCGTCCCTCCCTCGCGCGGCAGACGGAGTACACGACACACGGTCCTGGTGGCAACCTATTTCGACGCTACCAATATATGTTTTCCGATAACAGGAGTCAATACTCGGATTTTCGGGCCTTCTGGTATTGACTTGGCTTTCAGGCCTGTTATATACAGAGACTGGAAAGCTGGCGCACCAGGAGGCTCGCGAACGCAAGATGAAAGCGTTGCGACAGCTTCGCACGCATTACCACCCGCAGTACAGCTCTACCCTCACAAACTCTCTCCCTAGTCTTGTCAACGCTTCGTGCCGGGATGGCGACCATTCGGGCGCGCGGCAGGACTCACCAGGGAGCCGCATCCGGGGCGTTACCACGCTTCCGGTATGCGTGGACTCACTTCTACCTCGCGGAGCTGAGACTGACAACCGCGAGCCAAGGAGATTCTTTCAATGACCAATCCGACAAAAAACTCCGAAACACTCACAATTACAGACAGCCGAACAGGCAAAACCTATACCCTGCCCATGGTGGAGGACAACGTCCGCGCCATGGACCTGCGGCAGATCAAGAAGGACGAAGAGGACTTCGGCGTCATGAGCTATGACCCGGCGTTCCTGAACACTGCTTCCTGCCGCAGCTCGATCACCTATATCGACGGCGACAAGGGCATTCTGCGTTATCGCGGCTACCCCATTGAGGAGTTGGCCGAGAACTGCAGTTTCCTGGAAGTGGCTTACCTGCTGCTGAACGGGGAATTGCCCACTGAAGACCAGCTCAATGAGTGGGTGGACGTTGTCACCCACCATACGATGATCCACGAGAACGTGAAGAAGTTCATGGAGGGCTTCCATCACGACGCGCACCCCATGGGCATGTTCATCAGCACGGTGGCAGCCCTGTCGACGTTCTACCGCGACGCGCGCAGCGTGCGGGACGCGGAAGCCCGGAAACTGCAGATTGCCAGGCTGGTGGGCAAGGTTCCGACCATCGCTGCCTATTCTTACCGTCACGGACTGGGGCAACCCTATGTTTACCCGGACAATGACCTTCCCTACACGGCGAACTTCATGAACATGCTGTGGAGGAAGGTGGAGCCGAAGTACACGGCGAACCCGGTGCTGGCCCGCGCGCTGGACATTCTGTTCATCCTGCACGCCGACCACGAGCAGAATTGCAGCACCAACACCATGCGTTGCGTGGGCAGTTCCGAGGCCGATCCGTTCGTCTCCGTGGCCGCCGCCGCCGCCGCCCTGTCCGGCCCTCTGCACGGCGGGGCTAACGAGGAAGTTCTCAAGATGCTGGCCGAAATCGGCTCCAAGAAGAACATTCCAGCTTACATCGAGCGCGTGAAGTCGGGTGAGCTGAAACTCATGGGATTCGGCCACCGGATCTACAAGAACTACGACCCGCGCGCGAGGATCATCAAGTGGGCCGCCGAGCAGGTCTTCGAAGTGACCGGACGCAATGAACTCCTGGACATTGCCGTCGAACTGGAGCGCATTGCCCTGGAAGACGAATACTTCGTCAAGCGGAAGCTGTACCCCAACGTGGACTTCTACAGCGGCATCATCTATCAGGCCATGGGCTTCACGCCGGCCGTCTTTACGGTGCTGTTCGCCATTCCGCGCACCGTCGGCTGGCTGGCGCAATGGCAGGAGATGCTGGAGGACAAAGAACAGAAGATCGCCCGTCCGCGGCAGGTCTATACCGGCCACGACGAGCGCAAGTTTGTTCCCATGGACAAACGCACCGCTCAAACGAAAGGCGCGGCTACTTAGAAACGGGCTGCCGGGGTGGCAGGCGAAGCCGCCCCGGCGCTTCTCAGAACTTCACTCTTCGAGACGGGACTAAAATGAAGTTGTGTCCCGCCTGATGCTCCCAGCGTATCTGCTGATTGCGGCCATGGCCGCGGCACAGCCTTTCTTCCCGGTGTCAGAAGTGCGGCCGGGCATGCGCGGCGAGGGGCGCACAGTCTTCGAGGGCAACCGCATTGAGGCTTTCCAGGCAGAGATCCTGGGTGTGTTGGAGAACATTGGCCCGCGGCAATCTCTGGTACTGGCCCGGTTGAGCGGGGGGGCGCTGGACCGAACGGGGTTGTTGCAGGGCATGAGCGGCAGCCCGGTGTACGTGGACGGGCGCCTGCTCGGCGCCGTTGCCATGTCCTTCCCCTTCTCTAAGGAACCCGTGGCTGGCATCAGGCCCATCGAGGAGATGCTCCGCCCGGAGACTGCCGTTACAGTCGCGGGCTTGCCGGCGCGCGCCACGTTGCACGCGCACGCCGTAACGGCAGGGTTTGCGCCGCGCGGTTCGTTTGAATCGGCTGGAACCCGGTTGCAGGACATCGCCACGCCCCTCTCGTTCGGCGGGTTTACGCAGCGCACCATCGAACAGTTTGCGGGGCAATTGCGGCGCATCGGCTTGGAGCCTTTGCAGGGTGTTTCCTCGGGAGGGGAACTGGGCGCGGCCATGGCGGCGCGGGAGTTGGTGCAGCCGGGAGCGATGATCAGCGTGCAGTTGTTGTCCGGTGACATGAACGTCGGCGCCGACGGCACGGTGACGCACGTCGAGGGAGACAGAGTGTACGCCTTCGGCCACCGGTTTCTGGCGGTCGGTGAAACCGAACTGCCCTTCGCGCGCGCCGAGGTGATCACGCTGCTGCCGAGCCTGTCCACATCGTTCAAAATCTCGGCGGCTCGGGAATGGGCCGGCGTCATCACGCGTGACACGAGCGCAGCCGTGAGCGGCCACGTCGGGCGGCAGGCGACGCTTGTGCCTGTGACGATCAGCGTGGAAGGGCCCGCCGGCGCGCCTGGTTCGGGCGGGCGAATGGTTTACCGTATGCAGATGGTGCGGGACCGGTTTCTGTCTCCACTGCTCCTGCAAATGGCGACGTTTTCGGCGATTGACGCCACCGAGCGCATGCTGGGGGCCGGGTCGCTGACGCTCAGCGGGCGGCTCGCCTTTGAAGGCGGCGCGGAGCCGGTGAGGCTCGACAACATGTATGCCGGCGAAGGCAACGTGCCGATGCAGGCGTCGCTGGGCGCCGCCGTCCCGCTGGCTTACGTTCTCCAGAGCGGCTTTGAAGGGCTTCGTTTGAGCGGTGTCGAACTCAACCTCCGGACGTTCAATGAGAAACGGTTGTGGCGCATTGATCAGGCTTGGCCATCGCGCAGGACGGCGCGCCCGGGGGAGGCGCTGGAACTGACGGTCGTCCTGACTGGCGACAACGGGGTGGAGAGAGTTCACAGGACGAACTACACCGTGCCGCCGGGAGCGCCGTCGGGCACGTTGAACTTCACGGTGACCGATGGACCGGCAGCGAACTTGAGCGACGTTCAACACCTGGTGCACGGTCCCGCGCGTTCGGCCGGGCAAGTGGTTTCACTGGTGAACAGCTTGCGCAGCAGCACGGCGGTGTACGTGCGGGTGTGGCGCCCCGAACCGGGCTTCGAAATCCAAGGGCGCAGTCTGCCGAAGCCGCCGTCGTCGGTCTCGCTTGTACTCAGCCGCTCGCAGACAGCGGTCGGCGGAGCGGCCGCATCGCAGGTTTCCCGAATTGCGGAACTGTCGATTGCGGCAGGCGAAGCCGTCGTGACGGGTACGAGGACATTTCAAGTGGAAGTGAAGGAATGATGCGCATTTGGATCCTCGCTTGCGTAGCGGCGTTGCTGCTGGCATGGGTAGCTCTGGCTGGCGGCGCGACGGCCTGGGAGACGAACACCTATGACGATTTTCAGAAAGGGCGGCTGGCGGGACTGGCGCTGACGCGTGACGGCCGGCTCCGTCTGGCTCCGAAACTCGAAACCGTTTTCCGGTCCGAAGAACCCGTCATCTGGAGCCTGGTTCAGGCCGCCGACGGCGCTCTGTTTGCCGGCACCGGGCATCGCGGGCGCCTCTACCGTGTGGATCCTTCCGGCAAGAGTGAGGTGTTCTGGACGGCGGATCAACCGGAGATCTTTGCATTGGCTCTTGACCGCCACGGCGCGCTGTTGGCGGCCACCTCGCCGGATGGCAAGGTGTACAAGCTCGAAGGCGGGAAAGCGGCGGAATACTTTGCCCCGGGAACTCGCTACATCTGGTCTCTGGCTGTGTCGGCGGACGGGTCACTATTCGTAGGCACGGGGGACGAGGGCAAGATCTTCCGGGTGGACCCGCAAGGCAAAGCCGAACTGTACTACGACACCGGGCAATCGCACGTGACGTGCCTTGCCTTTGACGCCGCCGGGCGCCTGTTGGCGGGCACCGAGCCGAACGGCATCCTGTACCGGATTTCCGCACGAGATCAGGCGTTTGTCCTCTACGATGCGGACTTGCCGGAAATCCGGCGCCTGAGAACACAACCTGACGGCACGGTGTACGCGGTGGCGCTCGGCGGCTCTCTGACCCGCAAGCCGTTGCCCTCGGCGACTCCCGGCACGGCTCCCCAACCGGTGGCGCCCACCGCATCTGTCACCGTTACGGTGACCGAGGAGGATCTCGCACAGGGAGGCGTCGAGATCAAACCGAAGGAAGACCCTTCAAGAGCCCCGGCGGCGGTCGCGCCGGCCGCGCCGCCGGCCTCACCGCTGTTTGAGATGGCTGGCGTGGAACGGTCCGCGCTTTACAGGATTCACCCGGACAACCTGGTTGAGAAACTCTGGTCGTCGACAGAGGAAAACGCCTTCGACGTGCTTATCGGTGAGCACGAGACGCTGCTGGCCACGGACCGGCAAGGGCGCATCTATGGGCTCGGCTCGGATCAACGGGTGAGGCTTGTGGCGCAAACGGATGAGTCCGAGGCGGTCAGTCTGGTGGCGGTGTCTGGCGGGCTGCTCGTTGCCACCAGCAACATGGGCAGAGTGTTTCGATTGGGGGAGGGATCCGGCGCGGAGGGAAGCTATGAATCGCTCGTCCACGATGCCGGCGCGGTGGCGAGATGGGGCCAATTGAGTTGGCGCGCGGAATTGCCGGAGGCCAGCCGGCTGGTGTTCCGCACGCGCTCGGGAAACTCGGCTCGCCCGGACCGCACCTGGAGCGAATGGAGCCAACCGCTGGCGGACGCAGCCGGCAGCGCCGTCAGCAGCCCGAATGCGCGGTTTATCCAATGGAAAGCCGAATTCGCAGGCAACGGTGGGCGCTCGCCGGAACTGGATTCGGTGCGGCTTGCCTATCTGCCGCAGAACGCTCCGCCCCGGGTGCTCTCCGTAACAGTCGATGCCCTGTCAGCGCCCCGGCAGGCGCAGAAGGGAGCGCAAGCCGCGCCCGCCGCCTCGCCCTACTCCATCACGGTGACCGATACGGGTCAAGCGGGTGCAGCTACCGCCGCGGGAACGGCCACGCAGGCCCTCAGCCGCTTGCTGGAGGAGCAGATACAAATCAGTTGGCAGGCCGAGGACACGGACGGCGACGAGTTGACCTACTCGGTCTATTTCCGTGGAGACGGCGAGCGCGAGTGGAAACTGCTGAAGAGAGACCTGCGAACGAACACGCTCGCCGCGGAAGCCGACGCGTTCGCCGACGGCAGGTACTTCTTCCGCGTGACCGCTTCGGACCGGGCGGCCAACCCTCTGGAAAGCGCGCGCGAAGCTGAGCATATCAGCGCGCCGGTGTGGATTGACCGCACGCCGCCCACGGTCACGGCCACCGCTTCCGCGCGTAGCGAAAACCAGGTAGAGATCTCGGCAGAGGCGCGCGACGCGGCTTCTCCGCTCACGCGCTGCGAGTACTCAGTGGACGCCGGCGCCTGGAACCTGGCAGCCGCCGTCGACGGCGTCATCGACGGGCTCAGCGAGCGCTTCCAGATCCGTTTGGACAACCTGCCCGCCGGCGAGCGCCTGGTTGTCATCCGTGTTTTCGACTCCGCCGGCAACGCGGGTTTGGCGCGGCTGGTGCTGCGCTGAAGACCGCTCTTAGCCCAACTCGCCCACCCGATGCAACTTCATCAGGTTGGTGGTGCCTGAGCGTCCGATGGGCTGCCCCGCCACGAACACGATCGTGTCGTGCTGCTTCAGGCAACCGGTAGCGAGCAGCGTGCGGTCCATGTAAGCCAGCATCTCGTCGGTTGAACGCAGCGGCGGTGTCTGCCTCGCGCGCACTCCGTAGAGAACCGACAACTGCCGGGCCACGTCAGCTTGCGGCGTGAAGGCGTAAATGGGCACACTGGGGCGGCAGCGGGCCACCAGCCGCGCGCTGGAGCCGCTTGATGTGAAGACCGCAATGGCGGCCGCTCCCGCGGCAGCCGCGGCACGGTAAGCCGCGCCCGTAAGGATCTCGGCGTAGGTCGGATTAGGGCTGGCCGGCAGACCTTGGGAGGACTCCGGACGCGAACGCTCCGCCTCGGCGGCGATGACCGCCATGAGGCGGGCTGCCTCCGCCGGATAAGCGCCCGTGGAGGTCTCCGCCGAGAGCATCACCGCGTCGGTCCCGTCGTGGATGGCGTTGGCGACATCACTTACTTCGGCGCGAGTGGGCAGCGGATTGCTGATCATGGATTCCAGCATCTGCGTGGCCGTGATGACGAAGCGCCCCCGCGCGCGGGCTCGCGCGATGATCGACTTCTGGATAAACGGGACCCTCTCGAGAGCCATCTCCACGCCAAGATCTCCACGGGCCACCATCACGCCGTCCGATTCTTCCAGAATCTGATCGAGGCTTTCCCACGCCTCGGGCTTTTCGATCTTTGCGATGACGGGCAGGCGCGCGTCCTCCCCTTCGAGCGCCATCCGCAAGCGCAGGATATCGTCCCTCCGGCGCACGAAAGAGAGCGCCACCATGTCGATGGTTGCCTTCAGTGCGGACCGCAAATCGGCAAGATCCTTGCGCGTCAGCGCGGGCGTGCTGACCTGTACGCCCGGCAGGTTGATGCCCTTGCGGTCGCCCACCGGACCGCCGCTAACCACGCGGCAGCGCACGGCGACGCCATCCGTCGCCAGGCTTTCCAGGCGCACGGCTCCATCGGCCAACAGGATAGTGTCGCCGGCCTTAACGTCGGCGGCGAAGTGGGGATAGCTCGTGGAAGCGCGCTGAGCGTTGCCTTCCACGGTTTCGGTGGTGATGGTGAATTCGGCGCCGGTCTCAAGCACCGTCCCGCCGCCCTCAAAAGTCCCCAGGCGGATCTTTGGTCCTTGAAGATCCAGGAGGATGCCTGTCTGCGTTCCCGCCAGGCGAGCCTGCTCTCGTACCGCCGCGATGCGCTCGACGCGCTCCTCTATCGAGCCGTGTGAAGCGTTCAGCCTGAACACGTCCACTCCCGCTGCAATCAGGCCTCTCACGGCTTCAGGCGTGCTCGTGGCAGGACCCAAGGTGGCGACGATCTTGGTGTTTCTCATGGCCGTTATGCGCTACGATGGCATCTTTGCCATTATGTCCCTATTGCAGGTTGTGGTTCTAGCGGTGGTTCAGGGGATCACCGAGTTTCTTCCCATCAGCAGCTCGGCGCACCTGGCCCTTGCTCCCTGGCTGCTGAATTGGCCTGACCAGGGGTTGGTGTTCGATATCGCGCTGCATTTCGGCACGCTGGCCGCAGTGCTGATTTATTTCTTCCGCGATTGGGTGCAGATTGTGGCTCAGGCGTTCAACGTCAACTGGGGCTCCAATGAGGAACTCCACCTCAACCGCCGGCTGCTTTGGCTGCTGGCTGCGGGCTCGGTGCCCATAGCCGTTCTGGGCTACTTCTTCAAGAATCAAGTTGAGCACGCCTGGCGCAACCCGCTTCAGATTGGCTTCATGCTGGTGGGCGTTGGGCTGCTCATGGGGGTGGCGGACAGAATCGGGAAGTGCCTGCGCGGAGTCGGCTCCGTCGGCTGGCTGGACACTATGCTTATAGGCCTGGCCCAAGCGATCGCCATCGTGCCGGGAACATCGCGCAGCGGCATCACCATCACGGCGGGCCTGTTCCGAGGGTTGCGGCGAGAGGCTGCGGCGTGCTTCTCCTTCCTGTTGTCCACGCCCGCCATTGCAGGTGCAGCGCTCATGGCGTTCCTGAACCTGCTGGAGCAAGGCGGCGTGCCTCCCGGGATGCGCCTGCCTTTCGTGCTGGGCATTCTCCTGAGCGCGCTGACGGGTTGCCTGGTGATCGGGTTCTTACTTCGCTTCCTGCGCAGTCACAGCCTGAAGTTCTTTGTTTACTATCGGGTGATCTTTGGCATAATAATAATTGCCTTGGCTATACTCTTCCGCCAACCGGCGGAATGAACATTGTGGGTTTTACGCCTTCTAAGCGGCTGAATGAAGCAGCCGGTGTAGTGCTACTCGCCGGCGCTGCCTCCTGGGCGCTCAGCCTAGCTTCCTTCCATCCCGGCGATCCCTCCTGGAACATGGCCGGTGGTTCCGCGACGCCAGCCAACTGGATGGGGCATCCCGGAGCACACCTTGCTGACGCGTCGTTTCAATTGCTGGGCGCTGTGGCCTACCTGCTGCCATGCTTCCTGTTCCTGGTGGCGGTTCAGCAGTTCCGCGCGAAGTCCCTCGTGCACCGATGGGCCAAAGTAACGGGTTCGCTGACCCTGCTCACCTGCCTGGCGACCCTCGGAGCCTTGTTTGTTCCCTGGAAATTGCACGGGGAAATCACACTGCCGGGTGGTGCGGTTGGAGCATTGCTTTCCGGCTACCTGGTGGGCGTTTTCAATCCGTCGGGAGCAGCGCTGGTTACACTGACGGTGGTCGTCCTTGCACTGTATCTTTCCACGAGCTTTACGCTGTCCTGGTTCGTGACACCCGTGCTCTGGCCCGCCAGGAAGATGGCTGCCGCGGGAGCCGCCTGGTCGGCTTGGAGAGCCGGGCGCGCCGAACGCCGGCGCGAAAAGCGATTGCTCGAGGAGGAAGACAGCCGGCCGGGACGGCGGCGTTCGATCAGCCGTACCGAAACCGAGGCCCGCTGGACGTCGAACCCGGTGCCAGAGCCTGAGCCTCCGGCAGAGCAGGAAGCGATTCCCTTTGAGCCTGCCGAGATCCCCATCCGGACGCTCGAAGATCATTCGCACAGAACACCGCCCCCCATCTTTCTGGAACCCAAACCGGAACCGGAGCCCGCTCCGGTGGCTTCTTCTCCGGCGAGTCCGCCCGAGGAGGAGCCGGAGGCGGTGGTGTTTCAGTTGCCTTCCACGGAACTGTTGAATGAGCCCCAGGCGCGCAATTCCTACGACAGCCAGGAGCTTCAGGAAACCGCCGTCCGCATCAAAAACAAGTTCGAAGAGTTCAACGTCCTCGGAAACGTGGTCCAGATCAACCCGGGTCCGGTCGTCACAACGTTCGAGTTCAAGCTGGAAGCCGGCATCAAGTACAGCCGCATCATCTCGCTGAACGAGGATCTGTGCCTGGGACTGCAGGCGGAGAGCATTCTCATCGAACGCGTGCCGGGCAAGTCCACGGTGGGCATCGAAGTCCCCAACTCGCGGCGTGAGGTGATCAGTCTGCGGCAGATCCTCGAATCCGAGGAATTCACTTCGTCCGCCTCCCGGCTCACGCTCGCTCTCGGCAAGGATATCAGCGGGCGCATCCGGGTGACCTCGCTCGATTCGATGCCCCACCTGCTCATCGCCGGATCCACGGGCTCGGGCAAGAGCGTCATGCTGAATTCCATGATCATGTCGATCCTCTACAAATCCACCCCGGATGAAGTGCGCATGATCATGGTGGATCCGAAGCGCGTGGAACTGGGCGTCTACGAAGGGATTCCGCACCTTCTGACTCCGGTCATCACCGGCCCGAGGAAGGCCACCAACGCGCTGCGGAACGCGGTTCTCGAAATGGAGCGCCGGCTGAAGCTGTTGGCCAAGTACGGCGTGCGCAATATCGAACAGTTCAATCGCAAGGCGCGGCAAGAGCAGCAGTGGCCGAGCCTGTTTGACAATGAGCCGGGGCAGGACCTGCAACCGCTGCCGTACGTGCTGATCCTGATCGACGAGTTGGCGGATTTGATGATGGTGGAGCGGTCCAACGTAGAAGTGGCCGTTACCCGGCTGGCGCAGATGGCGCGGGCGGTCGGCATGCACCTGGTGTTGGCGACGCAACGTCCCAGCGTCGACGTGATCACCGGTCTGATCAAAGCGAACTTCCCGGCGCGCGTCAGCTTCCGCGTGGCGACGAGAGTGGACTCGCGCACCGTGCTGGACGTCATGGGAGCGGAGCACCTGCTGGGCAAGGGCGACATGCTGTTCCTGCCGCCGGGCTCTTCCCGCATGACGAGGGTGCACGGCCCGCTGGTCACTGAGAACGAAATCGCCCGTGTAGTCGATTTCTGGAAACAGCAGGCATCGCCAAACTACGACCAGACGTACCTGGCATCGCCCGCGGGCGAAGAGGACGAGGGCGGCGAAGACGAGTTGGACGATGCAGAAGATGCCGCGTACGAGGACGCCGTGCGGCTGGTGGTCGAGATGGGCAAGGCCTCCACGTCCATCCTGCAACGCCGGCTGCGGCTTGGTTACGGCCGTGCGGCGCGCCTGCTGGATATCATGCAGCGTGAAGGCATTATTGGTCCGCCCGACGGGAGCCGGCCTCGCGAAGTGCTTCGCGCGCCGGACTGGCTGCGCCACTATCAGACACAGGACCATTGATTGAAGGCCGGCCGAGTGGCTCTGCTAACCTGATAGCATCCCATGGCCGGGCGGTCTGTCTTCTTCGTTCATCGTGAGTGGATCGTCGTCCTGGCAGCCGTAGCCATCTTCCTCGGCTGCGGGTTCAGCCCGCCTTCGTTGATGGACGACGTCGATGCCGTGCAGGCGCAGATTGCCCGGAACATGCTCGAGTCCGGCGATTGGGTGACTGCGCGGCTCAACGGCGTGGCCTACCTCGAAAAGCCTCCTCTGAAGTACTGGATGATGGCCGTTTCCTACCAACTCTTCGGAGTGCGGGATTGGGCAGCCCGTCTGCCCGTGCTGCTGTGTGCCGTTATGTTGTGCTGGGTGACAGCCCGTTTCGGCGGATGGGCATTCGGCGGAGCGTCCGGACTCTTCGCAGGCCTGGCGCTTTCCACTTGCGTTGGCCTGTTCCTGTTCACTCGGGTGCTCATTTCCGACGTGATGCTGACGCTGGCCGTCACGGTGGCGATGTACGCCTTCATGCGCATCATCGACGAACAGGAAACGAGGCCCCGGCGTTGGGCTGTGCTGATGGGAGCATGCGCTGGCGCAGGATGCCTGCTGAAGGGGCTCACCTCCGTAGTGATTCCGGCAGGCGCCATCCTGCTCTACCTCGTGGTGACACGGCAGCTGTTTTCGGCCGCGGTGTGGAGGCGTTTGCACATCGGCTCGTGCGCGGCTGCGGCGATTCTGGCAGCCGCCCCTTGGATGGTGCTGGCGACGCTCAGGAACCCGCCCTATTTTGATTTCACTTTGCGCAGCGAACCGGGCCAGTATCGCGGGTTCTTCTGGTTCTTCTTCATCAACGAACACCTTTTGCGGTTCCTGAACCTGCGCTACCCGCGAGACTACAACACCGTTCCGCTCCTGTCGTTCTACCTGTACCACCTGCTCTGGCTGTTTCCGTGGAGCGCTTATTTGCCCGCCACAATCAAGCTTGGCTACCGCCCCGCGGACCGCGCCGGGCGAGCCCGCCTGCTGGCGCTGTGCTGGATTGCGTTTGTGCTCCTGTTCTTCACGTTCTCCACCACGCAGGAGTACTACTCCATGCCAAGCTACCCTGCCTTGGCGTTGCTGCTCGGCTGCGCTCTGGCACAGGGGGGCTCATGGATACGGCGTGGGACAAAGTTTCTGGCCCTGCTGTCATCTGTGGGCGCGGTGGTGGCGGGCGCCCTCTACTGGCAGGTCCGCCACGTTCCCACCCCCGGAGACATCTCGACAGCACTCACGCAAAACCCGGAGATGTACACTCTGGCGCTCGGCCACGCCCATGATCTGACGCTGGCTTCGCTGGCCTACTTGCGCGCGCCTCTGCTCCTGGCTGGCGCCGCGGCGCTCGTGGGAGGCGCGGGCGCGTGGCTCCTCGGGGCGCGCAAGGCTCTCGCCGCGGTGGTCCTCATGATGGTGCTCTTCACGCACGCCGCGCGCCTCGCGCTGGTGAAGTTTGACCCCTACCTCGGTTCACGCCCGCTGGCTGAGGCACTGCGCAACGCGCCGCCCGGTGAGGTGATCTTTGACAACCAGTACTACGTGTTCTCTTCGGTGTTCTATTACGCGGGCGTGCGGGGGCTGTTGTTGAATGGGCGCGTGAACAACCTCGAGTACGGTTCCTACGCTCCGGACGCGCCGGATGTGTTCATAGATGACCAGGAGTTTGCAGGTTTGTGGAAGCAACCGGAAAGGCGTTACCTGCTGGTGGAAGGTCCGGCGGTGCAACGGATTGAATCCTTGGTGGGGCGCGAAAGGCTGGTGCGTGTAGCGTCTTCAGGTGGCAAGTTTCTCTTTACGAATCAAGGCCGGGAATGAGGTGCTAGCTGGATGAAAGTGGTCATTGACGCATCCCCGCTGTTGTTCCGCAGCGCCGGCGTGAAAAACTACCTCTACCATTTGTCGAGCTATCTGAAAAAGCACGCTGGTTCAGACACGGTGGACGTGTTTCCCTACATTCGCGAACCCGGACCACTCACGCATGAGCGGTCCGTGCTGCCGCCTTGGGACACGTGGAAACGTCTGGCCTTGCTCGGTTTCCTGAATCTGGCCGGTTCCTGGGCACTGGAAAGAACCCTGCCTGGGGCCGACATCTTCCACGCTTCCAACCAGGTGAGGCGTCCGCCCCGGAACGTGCTGCTGACGGCCACCATCCACGATCTCACCGCCTGGCTCATGCCGGAACTTCACACCCCGGCCAACGTGCGCGCCGACCATGGTTATGCTGCGCGCATCCTTGCCCGCGCCGACGGCCTGATCGCGGTGTCGGAAAACACCCGGCAGGATGCGATCCGCCACTTGGGACTTGCTCCGGAGAGGATCACTGTAATTTATCCCGGCGTCCCTGACGCGTACTTCAGGGCCACGGACGCCGACGCCCGACGCGCCGCGCAAGAGTTCGGATTGGAGCGGCCCTACGTGCTGTTCGTCGGAAGCATCGAACCGCGAAAGAACGTGGGGGCGCTGCTCGATGCGTTCCAAGCCATGCCGGAAGAGGCGCGGCAGGCTTGCGAGTTGGTGGTGGCGGGTCCGCCCGGTTGGTCGGCGCAAGCGACTCTGGATCGCCTGCGCGCCGGCATGGCTGGAGTGAGATATCTAGGCTACGTTCCCGAAGACCTTCTGCCGGGATTGACGGCGGGCGCGATGGCCTTGGCCTACCCGTCAATCTACGAGGGTTTCGGCTTTCCGCTGGCGCAAGCCATGGCCTGCGGCGTGCCGGTTCTGACTTCCAATGTGTCGTCTATGCCGGAGGTAGCCGGTGACGGCGGTTTGCTGGTCGACCCGCGCGACCCGCGAGACATCCGCTCGGCCCTGGAGCGGCTTGTGCTGGACCCCGTCCTGCGGGTTACACTGGGGGTCAAGGCTGCAAGCCGGGCTGAGGAATACCAATGGGACAGGTCCGCCTTGCGCTCGTTGGAGTTCTTCCGCCGGGTCGCGGACGCGGTCGGCAGGCATTTGATATCATAAGTCACATCAACTGCACCTTCAGGGATGGAGAAGAAAGGTACAACCGTATATGAAACTCAGAACAGTCATCGCTCTTAGTGCGATACTCCTTCTGGGACTGGTGACAGCTTCCGCACAGCTTACCCGCGGATTTATCTCGGGCACTGTGATGGACGCAACCAGCGCCGTTATCGAAGGAGTCTCCGTCAAGGCGACAAACCGTGCCACCAATGTCACGCAAACAACGACGACCAACAACGTCGGCGTCTATCGTTTCGTCGCCGTAGAGCCTGGCGCGTACAACCTGGAATTCAGCAAGCCTGGCTTTGAAATCAGGCGCGTGGAGAACATCCAGGTTGGAGCAACCCAGGAAGTCGTATTGAACCAGTCGCTTGCAGTCGCAGGCACCGCGACCACGGTAGAAGTTGTGGAAGCTCCCGCCGGCGTCGAACTGGCGAAAGCCACAGCGACTATCGACAGGAAACTCGACCAGAGATTGATCGAGAACATGCCGCTGACAGGCGGCACGCGCGACGTCAACACGCTCGCTCTTTTGGCGCCCACGGTTAACCGGGCTCCCGGTTCCACCGGTTTCGCCGCCAACGGGCAGCGCGCGCGCAACAACAACTTCATGATTGATGGTGTTGACAACAATGACCTGAGCGTCACCGTTACCAGCAACCGCGTGATTCCGGAAGCGGTCGCCGAGTACCAGGTCCAGACCTCAGCCTATTCCGCCGAATTCGGCCGCAACACCGGCGCACAGATTTCTGTCATCACCCGCAGCGGAACCAACCAGTTTCACGGATCGGTGTTCGACTATTACCGCGCCAACTGGATGGAGCCGGTCAGCCTGCTGAACAAGCGCGCCAACATCAACGACACGCCGCGCTTCATCCACCATCAGGCAGGCGCCACCTTGGGCGGACCGATTGTGAAGGACCGCACCTTCTTCTTCGGTTTGATTGAAGCCAACCGGCGCCGCGAGGCGCCCGATGCCCGCAACGCCAGCTCCATCAACATCCCCACGCCGACCGGTTTTGCCGCGTTGAGCCGCGTGCCTCTCGGTCCCAACCAGACTACGCAGAGCCGCCAGGCTATGCTGAGCGCGCTCGACTTCCTGCCGGATGCGCACTCGAAGATCACCAGCTACCAGAACGTTCGCAACGTCACCGTCAACGGTACGGCCATCGAGATTGGCAACGCGCGCATTCCGCTGGCCAATCCGCACAATTTCTGGTACTACCAGGGACGCATCGATCACCGCCTCTCGGATAGCGACGGTCTGACCTATCGCTTCCAGATTGACAAGCGCTTCCAGCCCGACGTGGTGAGCAACCTCGGCTTTGGCAGCCGCTTCAGCGGCGCGCAGGACATCCTGGGACAGAATCACGCCTGGAGCCACACCAAGAGCTTCACGCCGCGATTCATCAACGAGTTCCGCTTCGCCTACGTGCGGCGGTTCCTGGACTTCCCGGAGAACGACCCGACCACGCCGACCACCGGCATCACGGGCTTCTTCACTATCGGCGGGGCGTCCAACTTCCCGCAGGGCCGTTCGCAGAACGCCTACCAGTTCCAGAATGTGTCCACCTACCTGTTGGGACGCCACTCCCTCAAGTTCGGTGTCGACATCCGGCGCAACCAGCTCGACAACAAGGCCGCCTTCGACTCCAAGGGAACCTGGTCGTTCAACAACCTCGAAGATTTCATGAACAACCGGGCTTTCTCGCTGGCGCAGGCAGTCAACGTTTCCAGCTTTGATGCCCGGCAGACCACGCAGTACTACTTCTTCCAGGATGACATCAAGGTCACCAAGGACCTCACGCTCAACCTGGGCATCCGCTACGAGTACTCGGACGTCCCGTTCGGGTTCTTCGGCGCCACCCAGCCTGAAGTGCGGGCGGTAGGCGTGCCTGGCCCGGCCTTGGCCGACAAGAACAACTGGGCGCCGCGCGGCGGCCTGGCTTACAGCCCGAGCGGAATGGAAGGCTTCCTCGGGAAACTGCTCGGCGACGGGCAGACGGTGTTCCGCGGCGGTTATGGAATGGGATACGACGTCCTCTTCTATAACATCCTCGTGGTGAACGCCAGCAACTTTCCGCGCGTGGTAACCAGCTTGACCAGCCAGCCGGATACCTTCAACCTGTACCCGACTCTGGCTCCCAAGCAGACCACGGTTCCGCCGCTGAATCCGCTGGCGACGTTCGTGAACACACCGGAACAGATGCAGAATCCGACCAGCCATTTCTACAGCTTCTCGATTCAGCGCCAGATCCGCTCGAATAACATCTTCGAAGTGGGATACACGGGAAGCCGCAGCTACCACGGCATTCGTCAAGGACAGGGGAACCCCGGCACTTTGACGGAGGCTCAGGCAGCCACGGTGCGTTCCACCCGGAACGCCGCTGCTATCCCCGGTTTGCAGGCCAGGCGCGTAAATCCGGCCTGGGGCTCGCGCGTGCTGATCGAAGCCACCGCGCTGGGCAAGTACAACGCTACCTACGTCCGCTTCGACCGCAAGTTCTCCCGCGGATTGCAGGTGGGTGTCAACTACACGTTCAGCGCCTTGCTTAGCGATAACGACGAATCGCTGGGTGTTGGAGCCATCACTGCCGACAGCCCGCAGGTGCCGCAGGACTACTTCAACTACCGCAACGAGTGGTCCCGCTCAGTCTTTGACCGGCCCCACCGGATGGCGCTTCACTACTCCTACGAAATCCCTTGGTTCTCCACGGGAGTCCTGGACTCGGCCGTGATGAGGCATATCTTCAAGGGGTGGGAGCTGACTGGCTTTACTGAATTCCAGTCCGGCCAGCCGTTCACCATCAGAACCGGCGTTGATAGCGGCGGTTCCGGCACCACGGCGCCGTTCCGTCCGGATTACAATGCCGGCGGAATTCTCCGCAAGGATCCGGTGACCAACAACCTGCGCACCTTCACGATTCCGATCGACGGCACCGGCATCGTGGTCACTCCGCTGACCGCGGCCGGCAACCCGCTGGCCAACTCCATGGCGGGCGGCGGCAACCTCGGCCGGAACACGTTCCGTGGAACCAGGTTCTCCAACTGGAACTTCAGCCTGTCGAAGACCATCAGCATGACCGAACGCTGGAAGCTCCAGTTGCGCAGCGACTGGATCAACCTCTGGAACCAGCGCAATTTCGGCAACCCGACGAGTCTCATGTCGAGCCCCAGCTTCGGCGTGAACACAACCGATCCGGGCGGCCGCACCATGCTGGTCAGCGCGAAGATCCGCTTCTAAACCGCTCTCTGATCCTGGCTGCGGTCCCCGTTGGTGGCCGCAGCAGGCTCAGTGCAGAATACTTCTGGCCCCGCACCTCTGGGTGCGGGGTTTTTCTTTGGCCCCTTGGATTAGAATGTGCTCATGAGAGGTCCGGAATCATCAGCTAAGAAAGGCAGGAGCGGCTATCGAACCCATCTGCTCACGCTGGCGTTACTGGCTCTCGGCGTCGCGGCGGGATACCTCAGCAGCCGGCTGGTGAATACCCACGCCGCGCCGGCTGACCCGAATCCCGCCCGGGAGAAACTCGATTTGCGGCCCGGTGGTTATTTCCCCCCGGGCTTCCCGCTGCACGGGTCGGTGAAACTGCTGAGTCAGCCCATCGTGGAGGCTGGCCAAAGAACGCGAGTCCGTTTTGAGTACACCGTCGGGAACATGGCGATCGAGCCCGGCATGTCCCTCGAGATCTGGAAGCACTTTACAAGCGACGCGGAAGAGCTTCAGACGGACAACCCCGAGCAGCCCGCCCACTTCACGGCGGAATTCACCGCCGCCGGGGTGAAGCCTCATTACCAGACCTACACCAACTGGGTGCAGCAAAACAGCCCTTCCGTCTTTCCGTATCGCAAGACCGCCGCCATCAGGCTTGAAGAGGGACGGCTCAAAGAGGGCGACAAGGTGACCTTCGACCTCGGCGGGCACAGGGGCATGCGCATGCAGTATTACGAAGAGCGCCTGTTCAATTTCCGCGTGGTCATCACCCGGGACAACAAGGTGCTCGGCTACGGGGGCGATGCGCTGATGCGCGTGATTGGCGGACCGATGAAGAAGCTGCGCGTGCAGGCGCCCTCGGTCGTGAAACTCGGCGAGAACTTCCCGCTGGAAGTGGTGCCACTCGATGAATGGGTATCTCTGGCGCGCAATCATCGTGTACTCGACTACCGTATCGTCGGCGGTGACGTCAGCGGGGGTAAGTTCATCTACGAGCAGGACCTGGAACACCACGTCGCGCGCGATGTGAAAGCCAATGCGGAGGGCGTGCTGCGCATCGTGGTGGAAACAACTGACGGCGAAGTGCGCGGCGTCAGCAATCCCATCTGGGTGGAGCGCAATCCACTGCGGCGGATCTACTTCGGCGAACTGCATCAACATACGTACCTGCACGATGGCAGAGGCGTCTTTCGGGAACTGTACCTGCACGGACGCCGCGTAGGGCTCTTGGATTTCGGCGCCGTCACGCCGCATCACATGCCCATGAGTGTGACCGGGCCGAGCTTCCACCTGGAAGGCAAGCGTTTTCCGAGCGAGAACTGGCCCGAGTTGCAGAAGACCACCAAGTGGATGAACGGCTGGGAGGGTTTCGTTTCACTGCTCGGCTATGAATACAGCGTGGGCACCGACAAAGGCGGGCACCACAACGTCTACTACAACGCCGACGAAGCCCGCAGCACGATGCAACTGGATCCTGAGGAGCCGGACGCGCCCATCGCCAAGATGATCAAAACATTGCAATTTGCTCAGGTGCCGACGCTCGTGATCCCTCACATCGGCGGCGGGCCGCCGGATTGGTCGCACCCGACCGACCAGCGCATCGAGAGGCTGTTTGAAATCGCCAGCGTGCACGGTGTTTTCGAGGAGTCCTGGCAGAAGCACCTGGAGAACGGCTTGCGCCTCGGCGCCATCGCGGCGGGCGATACGCACACCAGCACGATGGGCATCGCGTATCCGGGTCTCAACTACGTCATGACGAACGCGTTAGCCGGGGTCTACTCTCTGAGGAAGAACCGGCAGCAGATCTGGGACGGGCTTTATGAGCGCCGGAGTTTCGGCGCCACCGGCAACGCCAGGATTCTGCTCAACTTCGACGTGGCGGGGGAACTCATGGGCGGCGAGATCTCGTCGAGAATGGTGCAGGAGCCGCGCCTCACGGCTCGCGTCTCAGGCACGTCTCCGCTGGTTCGCGTGGAGCTACTGAAGAACTCCAAAGTGATCCACACTGTGACGCCCTCGCGCAACCGGGGCACTCTGCTGCGCGTGGCGTGGGGAGACAACCTGTATCAGCGCAGGGCCGCCGTAGGGTTACGCAACGGCGAAATGAGAGCGGAAAGAGGCAAAATCTCACTCCGCGAAAGAATCCATCTTGATCAGGCCTTTGAATCCGTCAATCAGGACGGAGATGGGATCCGTTGGGTCACCGCCGCCATTTCGAATGACCGTGACGGCTTCCTGGCGGACATCTCCGAGGCCACGGGCAAGTACCTGACTTTCAAGCTCGATGATTCTGACACTGTAGGCTTGATCGAGGTTCGCATCCCGCTCGACCAACTCCGCAAGGAAGGCTACTTCGCCTTCAACCAGAAAGCGGGACCGAAGGTTAAGCATCCCTACATGGAGAAGATGGGTGTCGCGCCCGCATTCTTCCTCGAATGTGAATTGGTGGACGCGCAGGGTCCGCTGGATATCACCGTGGACTATCTTGACCGGCAGGCGGTGAAACCGGGCGACTACTACTACCTGCGGATGGAGCAACTGGACACGAACAAAGCCTGGTCCAGTCCTGTTTGGGTCAATTGACCGGCTTTGCCTGCTGCTCCGGCTGCCCGGCGGGCGGGAGCAGTTCAAGCACCGCCACGATGGGCAGGTGGTCCGACGCCACCGGCTCATTCAGCACCCGAACCTCGATGACGCGCCAGCGTTCCGCCGGGCGGAAGAGAACGTAGTCGATCTGCCGCCTCGGGTTATTCACGGGGATGGTGGGTGACTCTACATCGCCGCCCGCGATCAGGAAGTGCTCTGAAAGCAATTGCATAGGGCGGCTGCCCCGCACCGCGTTCAGGTCTCCGGCCAGCACGGTGGGCAGCGCCGGTTCGGTCATGGACGGGATGACGCGCGCGGCGGCCACGCGGTCTTCCTCGCTGGCGTTATCGAGGTGCGTGGCCAGGAACCGGAAACCGTCCACGTCCACGGCGAGCACAGCGCGCGCCTCACGTCCCGGCGAAAAGGGCAGCGGATGGTTGCACTTCGCGAGCACGGGGGGCTTGGAGAGGACGGCGTTGCCGTACTGCCCGCCCTGGAAATCGATGGCGCGGCCGAACACCACCTCCATTCCCGTGAGGCGGCCGAGTTCCGCAGCCTGGTCAACGCCGCCTGTTCTTCGAGTGTGGCGGTCCACTTCCTGAAGGGCCACGATGTCCGGCGAGACCGACTGTATGACTTTGGCGATGCGTTCAAGGTCCACCCGCTCATCCATGCCGCGAGCGTGATGAATGTTGTAGCTCATCACAGTGAGCCGACGAGGAGCCTCGCCGGCAACCGCCCCACAGCAAGCGGCCAAACCCAGCACAAGCAACCGGATGCGCATGACCCTACTCTAGTTCGCCTGAGGCTCCGGTTACAATAAGGGATTCGATGCGTATCGCCATCGGGCAAATCAATACCACCGTCGGTGACCTGGAGGGAAACGTTACGCTCATGGTGGCGGCGGCCAGGCAAGCCGTCGGACGCCAGGCTGACCTGGTCGTCTTTCCGGAGCTCTCGGTCACCGGTTATCCGCCGAGAGATCTGCTGGAAAAGCCCAGTTTCATGCGGCAGGCAGCGGAACAACTCGAACGCCTCGCCGCGGAAACGGCGGCTCTGGACCTAGCCGTGCTTTGCGGCACCGTCGAGCCCTCCGATTCCAGAGTAGGACCGCGCGCGGCAAATTCCGCAGTGTTGCTTGAGCGGGGCAAGGTCGTCTTCCGTCAGAGGAAGATGCTGTTGCCTTCCTACGACGTCTTCGACGAAGGCCGCTATTTCGCACCCGCTGAACAGCAGCACGCCTGCACGCTCCGCGGCAGGCGCGTCGCCATCACCGTCTGCGAAGACGCCTGGAATGACAAGCAGTTCTGGGCGCAGCGCATGTACCATCGTGACCCGGTGGAGGAGTTGGTTCAGTCCGGAGCCGATCTGCTCATCAGCATCAACGCCTCCCCCTACCATTTGGGAAAGCGCCTCCTCCGGCAGGAAATCTTCGCCTCCGCGGCTCGCCGTTACCGGATTCCGGTGGTCTACGTGAATCAGGTGGGGGGCAACGATCAACTGGTGTTCGATGGCAATGGTTTTGCCTTGGATCAGGATGGCCAAGTGATCGCCGCAGCGCACAGCTTCCGGGAAGATCTGGCGCTGGTCGACTTGGAGCGTGGAGAAGGGGACATCCGCGCCACGATTGCCGACGGTGAAGAAGCGGTCTACGAAGCTCTCGTGCTCGGAACACGCGACTACGTGCGCAAGTGCGGATTCAGGCAAGCCCTGCTGGGGCTGAGCGGCGGTATCGATTCGACCATCACTGCCGTGATCGCTGTGGACGCCATCGGCCGCGAGAACGTCATCGGTGTTGCCATGCCGGGGCCGTTCAGTTCGGATCATAGCCTCGCGGATGCCCGGGCGCTGGCGGACAACCTCGGCATGCGCTTTGAGGTGCTGCCCCTCACCGGCGTCTACGAAGCCTGCCTGGGGCAATTGGAAACCGTGTTTGAGGGCCTCCCCAGGGACGTCACCGAGGAGAACATTCAGGCGCGGTTGCGAGGCGTTACGCTGATGGCCCTCTCCAACAAGTGGGGCGCCATGGTGCTCAGCACCGGAAACAAGAGCGAATTGGCAGTGGGCTATACCACCCTCTACGGCGATATGTGCGGCGGCTTGGCCGTGATCAGCGACGTACCCAAGACGATGGTGTACAAACTGGCCCGCTTGGCCAACCTGCGCCATAGCGGCGCTATCCCGGAAAGCGTCTTCACCAAGCCGCCTTCAGCGGAGCTCAGGCCAAACCAGAAGGACTCGGACTCTCTGCCAGAGTATGAAGTCCTGGATGCGATTCTGCGTGAGTACATCGAGGAGAACCGGCCGTCACAGGAAATCGCCGGCCGGCTTGGCTTGCCCCCAGCGCTGGTCCGCGAGGTGACCACGAAAGTGGACCGCAACGAATACAAGCGGCAGCAGGCCCCACCCGGCTTGAAAGTCACTTCCAAAGCTTTCGGCATCGGGCGCCGGCTTCCCATCGCGCAGAGGTTTTCTCCGTGACCGTCAGGCTCGGTATCGCTCTGCTCGCCTTGGCGGCTCTCGTGTGCGCACAGGCCGCCGATGCCGCCTCTGAGGGCGCAGCATTGCCTACAGGGTGGAGGCTCCGCCCAGGCGGTACTCAGGTTGCAGCCGGGGAGTGGCCCCTCAAGGCAAGCCTCTCGCCCAACGGCCGGTTCGTGGCTGTCAGCCGGTCCGGGGTTGAGGAGCCCTCCGTCAGTCTGCTACGCGCCAGCGACTTCAAGGAGACCGGCCGGGCGCCCGTGGCGGATGCCTGGCCCGGCCTTGTCTTTTCCCCGGACGGACGGCATTTATACGCCAGTGGAGGCGGTCAGGCGGCGGTTTACGAGTTCAAAGTCTCCGATGACGGCAGGCTGAGCCTGGCGCGTGTCTTCGAAGTGGTTCCGCAGGCGAAGCGCACGGCGCGGGATTTTGCCGGCGACATAGCGTTCTCCCCCGACGGGCGGCTGCTCTACGTTGCCGCTATGTTTCAGGATGCCGTGATGGTGATCAACCCGCAGTCCGGACGCGTCATAGAGCGGTTCGCCACCGGGCGCCGTCCCAGCCGCGTCGTGTTTCATCCGGACGGCAAGTCATTCTTCGTCACGGGATGGGCGGACGGCTCCCTGCATCACCACGAGACCGTTAACGGTCGCCGCATCAGCTCGCTGCGCCTGGGTCCCCAGCCTGTTGACCTGGCCCTCGGCGTGAAGCCCTTGCTCTCGGAAGAAGGCGAGCCGCTGCCTTACAGGCTGAGGTTGTTTGCGGCGGCGGCCAACACCAACCGTGTCTACGTAGCTGGCGTCACAGCCGGCCACGAGATGGCGCTGATAGACACCATTGACGTTTCGATGACCCGGCGGCAGCCGCTGGGCATGACACCGTCTGCACTGGCTCTGGATGAAGCGGCGGGAAGGCTGCACGTGGTTTGCTCGGACGCCAACGCTGTCGCCGTGGTGGATGTCACCGGACTGCGGAGCCGTGTGTTGGGATTCCTCCCGGTCGGTTGGTATCCCACCGCGGCCAGCGTGCTTCCCGGCGGCGGTTTGGCCGTCGTCAATGCCCGCGGTTCTGCTCCCTCGGTCGGCGCAGGGAGGCGCGGAGCGAAGGCCGGTCTACCCCCGGGCAGCATCTCCCTGTTCGACAAGCTCGGTGAAGAAGAACTGGCCGGATTCACGCGCACAGTGCTCGAGAACTCGCCCTACGATGACGGACTGCTCGATGCAGCCAAAGGTCCTGCGAGCAGCCTGATTCCGCTTTCGCCGGGCGCTCCCTCGCCCTTGAAGCATGTTCTTTACATCATCCGGGGCAGATTCCGGTTGGACAGAGCGGGTGGGGCCGAAGCCGGCGCGGCAGGCGCGAATCCCGGCCCCAACCTCCTCAAGTTGGCCCGCGAGTACACGGTCCTTTCCGGCATGCGGATGCTCGGTGATTCGGAGCTTGACGGCATGAGCTTGGCGACCGCCGCGATCGTGCCGCACATGGTCCAGCGCCTTTGGCCTGGCCGCTTTGCCGGCAGGCACCAGGCAGGAGATTTAGAGGGGGGCGAGCCGGCCGCTCTGCCTGCCGCCGGCTACCTGTGGTCCAATGCCGCCGCTGCGGGCCTTCGCGTGCGGAGCTATGGCATCTTCGTGAGGAACTCGAGCGGCGCAGCCGCAGCGATGCAGGTGGAGGCCGTGCCGGAAGCGTCCCTGGCTCGCTTCACGGACCGGAAGTTCCGCGGTCCTGACCATGCCTATCCCGATTCGCGCCGCGCCGAAGCGTTCGCAGAGGACTTGCGCAACCTGGAAGCATCCGGTCAACTGCCTGACCTGATGGTGATGCGGTTGGCCGGAGGGACGGCGGAGGACATGGCGGATCATGACCGTGCGCTCGGCGCAGTGGTTGCGGCCTGCGCGCGTAGCCCAATGTGGCCTCGCTTGAGCATCTTCATTGTGGATGCCGGAGCCCCGGACGGTATCAAGGGAGGGAGCCTGGTGGTTTCACCGTATGCACGGCGCGGGCACATCGACCCGGCCCCCTACTCGACTGCCTCCGTCTTGAGGACTATTGAATTGATCCTGGGCCTGCGCCCCATGACGCATTATGACGCCGCCGCCCCGGTGATCCACGAGGCATTTCAGGCGAAACCGGAAGCGCGCCCTTTTGAACCTGAATGGGGAGCAGGGCGCGTGGCACGATCCGCCGGGTTGCCAACTGCCGGAACGGCAACCTCGGGAAGCCGGCCATGAGCGTCAACGCGCCAATCGTTGTTGCCGCGCCGCCATGGGCCGGGGGGATCCCGGTTTTGAGGACCAAGCCGAACCAGAGGGGAGGCGGGTACTACTCCCGCTGAGAGAACCATGCCGCGAATCTACGTTTGCTTCCTCTGGCACATGCACCAGCCCTTCTACAAGGACCTGGTGAAGGGAGAATACCGGCTCCCCTGGACGCGGCTCCACGCGCTCAAGGATTACTACGGCATGGTGAGCGTGCTCCGGGACTTTCCCGAGGTCAAGCAGACCTTCAACCTGGTTCCCGGCATGCTGGAGCAAATCGAGGAATACGCCGCCGGCAAAGCCGTGGACCCATTTCTGCGCTGCGCGTTGAAACCTGCCGAAGAACTCACCACGGAAGAAATGGACTTCATGCTGCACTATTTCTTCCAGGCCAACGAGCAGCATCTCATACGGCGCTACCCCCGCTATGGCGAACTCTTCGATGCCTGGCGCTCCACTGCCCGAAACTCGAGACGCGCCCGGCTGCTGTTCAGCGTACAGGCGTTCCGGGATTTGCAGGTGCTCTCCCAACTCGCGTGGTTTGATGAGGAGTATCTCACCGGGGACCCCGACATCTCCGGCCTGGTTCGCAAGGGGCGAAACTACTCGCTGGAAGATCAGGCCCTGATGGGCCGCAAACAGAATGAGATTTTGGGCAAGGTTTTGCCCGTCTACCGCGAGTTTGCGGAAAGCGGCCAGATCGAGATTTCCAGCACGCCTCACTACCATCCCATCCTGCCGCTGTTGTGCGACAGCGACATCGCCGGCGTTTCCCATCCTTACGTGTCTTTGCCGCCGCGCTTCCGCTACCCGGAGGACGCCCGGGCGCAACTGGAGAAGAGCCGGGAATACTGCCGGGCACGGTTTGGCGCGCCGACGGCGGGGCTTTGGCCCTCGGAGGGTTCGGTCTCCGACGAAGTGCTGGCGATGGCGGCGGACCTCGGCTACCAATGGGTGGCTACTGACAATGGCGTCCTCAGCCGGACGCTGCATGCGCCCGCCCTTCCGGCGGTCACTTACCGTCCCTATTTGTGGCAGCAGGGCGGGCGGCGGATACACGCGATTTTCAGGGACCATTACCTGAGCGATTTGGTGGGTTTTGTCTACTCGCGCATGGATGCCCATCAAGCCGCCGAAGACTTGCTGCACCGGATTCGCGAAAACTGCCGCGGCATCCTGGCCGAAGGCAGGGACGCTCTGGTGCCTGTCATTCTGGACGGCGAGAACGCCTGGGAGCATTACCACGAAAGCGGGCGCGAGTTTCTGCGAGCGCTGTATCGCCGGTTAACGGACGACGGCACGATGCTGGCGACGACGGTTTCAGAGGCGCTGTCGGCCATGGAACCCGCTCCCTTGGATCACATTTTTCCCGGCTCCTGGATCAGTGCGAACTTCGACGTATGGATCGGTTTTGAAGAAGACAACCGGGCCTGGGAATATCTCCTCCGTGCCCGTCAAGCCTACGAAAGGGCCACGTCTGGCGCCGGCCCGGACTCCATCCCCGAAGACCGCCGCCGGCTGGCTTACGAGGAACTGCTGATCGCCGAAGGCAGCGACTGGTGCTGGTGGTACGGGCCGCATCATCATTCGGAAAATCAATCCGATTTCGACCGTCTCTTCCGCGACCACGTGGCCAACGTCTACCGGGCCCTGGGGCAGACGCCTCCCGAGGAACTCTCGCGTCCTATCCTCAGGCTGCCGGAAGCGGAAATCCATGAGCCGCCCACAGCGCCTGTGGCGCCTGTTCTCGATGGCGAAGTGACTTCGTATTTCGAATGGATGGGAGCGGGGCTTTACCGGCTCGATCAAAGATCAGGCGCCATGCACGGCCAACGTTACCTGATCCAGGAACTACGCTACGGGGCGGACCAACGCAACCTCTATCTACGCCTGGATTTTGAAGAAACCGCAAGAAGCCGTCTGCCCGGCGCGGTCGTTCGGCTGAACCTGGAATCCGGAGAGCAATCCGGCTTCGCACACCAAGTTGCGATCCTCATAGGGGAGGGTCACGCCGTGGTGGAGAGCGCCACCTGCCCGGCAGAGGCCGCGTTTGCCAAAGTGCTGGAAGTGAAACTGCCCCTGTCGGGCTTGGGTGTTTCACCTGGAGAGCGGGTGCGGCTTCAGTTGTCTCTCTGGGAGGACGCCCTGCCCGCAGACGCACTGCCGCGCGCCGGTTGGCTCGTGATTTCGACCGAAGAGCCGCGGGAGTGGCCGCTGTAGCCAGGCCTCAAAACGCCCCCGCGTAGGTGGACCTTACTTCCGGCTCGAGTACCTGTTTAGCAGGGCAAGCAGCGGCTCGGCCTTGGCGGGAGCCGGTATGTTGCCCAGGACGATTTCCCGGTTCTCCAGGGTGCGTCCGTAAAGCTCCCGATTGACGGATAACTCCTGGCGCAGCGTGGCTCCGGAGAGCGAGATGCCGGCAAACACGCCGCGTGAGCGCGACCACGTCAGGATTTCAGCCGTCAGCAGCGCATCCGTCTGGGCACTGGCCGCGCGGCCCACGGGTCCGGCAGCCACGGCGGCATCGCCTCCCAAAGTGAACTTGCTGGTCATCAACCTGTCGACGCCGCGCTGGTTCATGACGAGCATGATGACGTCCGTTTCCGACCCGCCGACCTGCAGTCCGAAGCTGCCTCCTTCGATGCGCACCCCCGCAGGTCCGGTCCAACCCACGCCATCCTTCTTACGGCAGGACACGAATCCCCTGCCATAGCGTGCTCCAAAAATGAACGCGCCCTTCTTCATCTCGGGAATGATCACCACGCAATGGGAACGGTCCAGCAGTTCCTGGGGAATGGCGCGGTCCGCGATTCCCATCACTTCAGAAAAAACGGTAGCGGCTTTGTCCAGCCGTTTCTCCGTCTCCGTAGCGGCGGGCAGAACTCCCGCAGTCCCCAGCAGAGCCAATATCAGCTTCAACTTCACAGGTGAACATCCTCCTTAGAACTCATCATCGCAAAAAAAACCCCGCGTTCGGCAGAACGCGGGGGAGGTTGGCGAACGGTCGCCCGCCGCTAAAAGATGTAGCGCAGTCCCAACGTCACGCGCCGCCTGCCGCCGTCGGTGCCCCATTCGTTGAGGAAGTTGGCGGAGTTGATGCGGGACTCGGGGATGCCAAAGTTGCGTGAGTTGGTGAGGTTGAAGAACTCCGCGCGGAATTGCAGGGTGTGGCCCTCGCGGACGCGGGTGTTCTTGAAAGCGCCGAAATCGAAATTGCCGATGCCATCAGCGCGCAGGACGTTGCGGCCAGCGTTCCCCAACGGGTTCGCAGCCGTGACGTTCGTGAACAGGCTGTTGCGCGAGTTCGCTACCGCCTGCGGCAGATTGAAGCCGAAGATTTCGGCAGCTTTCATCGTGGACAAGTCACGGGAGCCGTCTACGTTGGCGCGGACGGGGTTGCCGACGAGGGCATCGATGCCGCTTAACCGGAAACCGGGATCAATGCCGGCGAGCGGCGTGAAGGGAGCGCCGGATTGGAAGGTCAGGAAGCCGTTAATCTGCCAGCCTCCGAGGATTTTCCCTGCGGCGCCCTGCTGCTGCCGGAACGCCGGCAACTCGTAGACGAAGGTCGTGGTGAAGCGATGCGGGCGGTCAAACGTGGACCGGCCGCGGTCCGCGCCGCGGTTGTAGGAGTCCTGGGCCACGGCCACGTCGCCGCTGACCGCGGGGTTGAAGATCTCCGACGCCAGGTCGATGAAGGCGCTCCAGGTGTAGTGCGCTCCCATCGAGAAGTTGGCGGAGAGACGCTTCTCCAGGCTGGTCTGAAGCGAGTGATAGATGGAACTCGCGCTGTTGGCGCGCACGCGGCGGACGCCGATATCCGGGTTCACCCGGCGGATCGGAGTGACGCCAGGCACGGTCGGGTTGCCGTCGGTGGTTTGGAACAGAGCCGTGCCTTTGGTCCCCACCCAGCCGACGGTGAAGGCCCAGTCATTCACGAGTTGCCGCTGCAACTGCAACGAGAACTGCTCGGCGTAAGGAGTGCGGAAATCCCCGGTCACCTGCGTCTGCGTGATGAGCAGCGGGTTGCCCGTCACCGGAGCGCGCGCCGCCGCCTGCAACGCCGTGAAAGAGTTCGGGGTGCGCGGAGCGAGCGTAGAGGCGTTGAGGAACGGGAACGCCGTGGCGACGTTCAACGCAATGTTGATGAACGCCACGTCATAGGTCCGCGAGTAACCGCCGCGCATCACCAGCTTGCCGTCTCCGGTCAGCCAGCTCATAGCGCCGGGCGCCGTGCCGAACCGGTAGTTGAATCCGAAGCGGGGGGCCCAGTTGTTTTTGTCACGCGTGGGAACCGGCTCCAGGCGGTAACGGGCGTCGCCTCCGGCGGCCTGAACGATCATTGCGTTCGAAGCCCGGAGGTTATCCATCGGGTTGCCCGGGGATTCGTAGCGCAAACCGTAGGTTAGGGTTAGGTTCCGGTGGACTCTCCATTCGTCCTGCAGGAAGAAGAAGTAGTCGTAGAACTTGTAGTACTGGTTCGTCATGCCGCCCGGCAGAGGGCTGTTGATGGTGGCCGTCTGCGCCACGTCATCCACCAGGTCCTGGAGGGTGTTGTAGACCAGCCGCCCGCGCAACGTCGGCAGGAAAAAGCTGACGATGTCCTGACGCCGGAAGTCGATACCAAACTTCAGCGAGTGCGAGCCTCGGATGATGCCGAGCGTCTCTTGAATCTGGTAGGTGTTGTTGCGGCGGAACTGCGGCAGGTTCACGGCAAGACCGATGGCAGTCCGCGAGGCGGCTGCGTTGAAACCGGTCAGGCCGAGTTCAGGAACCTCGATGGAAGGAATACTCTCCGAAATCGCGTCCGTCGCCGTCGTCACCGTCGCCAGGCGTTGATAGGAGACGCGCAGTTCGTTGAACGACGTGGGCGAAAGCGTCGAAGTAAGCGCCGACGTCGCGGCTTGCCGGCGGGTAGGGTTCACGTTGCTCAATCCAGGAGGGGTGGCTTGGCCGAAACCGCTACCATTGGAGTCATCGTACATGTACCGGCCCATGAGGCGGTGGTTCATGCTGATGTTGTGGTCTAGGCGGGAGGACCATTGCCAGTCGTCAAACTTCTGAGAGGTGGCGCCGGCAAGACGGCCCAGCGGGACCTCGATGGTTCTTCCGGCCGACGTGAACCGGGCGGTCTGGCCGGTAGGCACCTGAGCGGCGGGCAGGAAGTCCAGCAGAGCTTTTACCGGGGTCCGGCTGGCAAACGGTTGAAGGGCTTGCCTGCCTGCCTCGGTCGGCGCGCCGTTGATGGTGCTGCCGCTGCCGAGCGCTCGGTCCGTCCACCGCTGCACCGACGCAAAGAAGAATGTCTTGTCTTTGCCGTTATAGGTTTTCGGGAACCAGACCGGACCGCCGATGGTTCCGCCAAACTGGTTGTTCACGCGCCATGGCGCTCTCGTGAAATTCGCCTTGTCAAGATTGCTGCGGGAGTTCAGCTTGTTGTCGTTGTGGAACCAGAACAGCGACCCGCGGAAATCGTTGGTGCCGCTCTTGGTGATGATGTTCACCACGGACCCGGAAGAACGCCCATACTCGGCCAGGAACTGGTTGGTGATCAGCCGGAACTCAGCCACAGTGTCGGGGTTGTTGACGCTCTGGATCATGCCCGTGACGCTGGGGTCGTTCGAGTCCTGCCCGTCGATCATGAAGTTGTTAGACCGCGTCCGCATCCCGTTCACCGAGAAATTCACGCCGCCGTCCAGCCCGCTGTTGCCGCTGGCGGCGAAAACACTCTGGCCGGAGGACAGTTGGCTGACACCAGCTACGTTCAGGGCCAGATTCAGGACGTTCCGGTTAGGCGCCAAAGGCACCTCGGTGATGCGCTTGGAGTCAAAGTTCACGCCGATTTCAGCGTTCGTGGTGTTGATGATGGGCGCATCCGAAGAAACCGTAATGGTCTCCGTGACACCGGACAGTTCCAACCGCACGTCCAGGTCCGCAGTCTGGTTCAGGCGGAGAACGATGGGGCGCTGCACGTAACGGGCAAACCCCGCCTTCTCTACCCATACCTCGTAGGATCCCGGCGGCAAAAGCGGGGCGCGAAAACGCCCGTCGGGTCCGCTGATGATTTCGCGGGCCACGTTTGTTTCGATGTTGCGAACAATGACTCTGGCCTCGCCTACCCCGGCGGCGCTAGGGTCCCTCACCACGCCCATGATTTCAGCGGACGTGGCTTGTCCCCAACAGCTGAGGCTCAAGCTCAAAAGTGCGACCAGCAACACTGCAAGTCTGAACATCCTGAAGCTCCTATATCTTTGTCTTGTTATTACCCAGGTGATTCCCGGATTCCGCCATGTTAACACCTACCCGCTGGGATCGTGAAGGCACGGGAAATTAAATAATGTTAAGGCTTTAGGTCCACTAACGCGAATGCGCCGCAGCCTGCGCGGGCTCTGGAGATCGATCGGCTATCCTTGGCTCTTACGATAGGGCGCCTCTCCGGTCACCAGGTGCTTCAAGGACTTTGCCCGCGGGCACCCGTGGCCGGTTCGCGAACGTTCTAGAGGCTTGGTCAGGAACCGGTTAACCCCTGACAGGCGCTCCCGCCCAGTCTTCAATCGTCAGGTCGCGCGATTCATTCAGACCGCGGCGGCTGAGGAGTTCATCGGCGGAACTCTTGTGCCTGCAAACCTGTTAGAAAGGCACGTCGTCGTCGGAGATGTTGGTGTCGAAAGAAGCGTCCTCAGCCGGGGCTTGCTGTGGACGTTGTTGCGCGCGCGCCGGTGCTTGATCGGAAAAACCCTCAGGGGCTTCTCCACCGCGGCCGCCGAGCAGGATGAGTTCGTCGGCGATGACCTCGGTCATGTAGCGCTTGTTGCCGTCCTTGTCCTCGTAGGAGCGCGTCCGCAGCCTCCCCTCGACATACACCTGTTTGCCTTTGGTGAGGTAGTTGGCGAGAGCTTCCATGCGCCACAGGACGAGGTTGTGCCAGTCGGTTTCTTCCTTCCACTCGCCGGTCTGCTGGTCCTTGTAACGGCGGGCGGTGGCCAAACTGAACGTCGTAACGGCCACACCAGACTGGGTGAACTTGGTTTCGGCGTCCTTGCCCAGGTTGCCGAGGAGAATGACCTTGTTGACGCTTCGGGATGCCATACTCCTAGCAATTTAGCACAAGCCTGCTGGTTTTCCCTGGCTGGAGAAAAAAACCGTGCTGCGAATGCTTGAGCTAGTAGTACACTACAGAAAGAGGTAAGCCGTGCCCTGACGGCGCGGCGGGTACGCGTCCTTATGAGGAGTAGCGCAGGACGGAGGTGTCTGGTAGCACTGGTGGCAGCCAGCCTGACGCCTGCGCTCGAAGGGCAGGTTCTCCTGGGGGGGCAGGATTCCGGCCGCGTCGTCCGCATCCACAACACCGATCTGGCGGTGCTGGAAGCCCGGGAACCTCGCAACGATCTGCCTTGCGTCGTTACCGACAACCGTCCGGCGCTTGGCTTCGACTTCCGCTTTCACGCCGGCTACGAGGTAGCCGTCCCGCTGCGCGAGCTGGCGGGTTCGGAGAACCTGCTCACCATGCTCTTCAGAGTCACGCCGGTGGCGGATCCGTCCCGGCAGGTGTATTTTGTGCAGCGCGTCAGGGTTCCGAGCATCGAACCGGACGCCCGCGGCGATGCCTACCTTCAGGGCAGTTTTGACATCGGCGAGGGAGAATACCAGGTCGATTGGCTGATGCGGGACCGGGCCGAGCGCGTCTGTTCTTCCTTCTGGCAGGCCAAGGCGGAATTGCGCGGACGCGACGCGCAAATGCAAA
This sequence comes from Acidobacteriota bacterium, assembly GCA_037444075.1. Lineage (GTDB taxonomy): Bacteria > Acidobacteriota > Terriglobia > Bryobacterales > Bryobacteraceae > JBBIND01. Next base: position 76,366 of record JBBIND010000007.1, read on the forward strand.
TGCGCCTGCCCCCGCACGAAATCAGGGCTTCCCAGCATGACCAGTTTTCCGAGGAGCCGCCCGTGGAGCGAGTCTCTTCGCAACCCCGGCTGAACCTGAAGGTGCTGGTGAATTTCGCTCCTCAGAACAGCCGGGCTTCCGCGCTTCAGCCGATGGACACCTCCGCCCTGGTTTCCATTTTGCGCACGATCTCTCGCGATCCTCGCGTAGGGACGTTCACCATCGTCGCCTTCAATCTGCACGAGCAGCGAGTCGTTTACCGCCAGGAAAACGTGGACCGCATCGATTTCCCGGCGCTGGGGGCATCGCTGGATTCCCTGAACCTGGGCACCATCGATCTGAAACGCCTCTCCGAAAAGCACGGTGAAACGCAGTTTCTGACACAACTGATCCGCCAGGAATTGACCGGTCCCACGCCCCCCGATGCACTGGTGTTCGCCGGACCGAAGGCCATGCTCGAACAAAACGTCGCCCAGGAAGAACTGCGCAACCTGGGACAGCCCAGCTTTCCGGTCTTCTACATGAACTACAACCTGTACCCGCACAGGATTCCCTGGCGCGACGCCATTGGACATGCGGTAAGATTTTTCCGGGGGTACGAGTTTACCATCAGCCGGCCCCGAGACCTTTGGCTGGCCGTCACCGACATGGTCGGGCGGGTGATTTCCTGGAAGGATGCCCAGCACGGGTCCACGATTTCAGGGCAATGAGCATGCTGACACTAATAAGGAGCGTTAACGTCCTCCTGCTGGCTGCGGGCTTTGCCGTGGCTCAGGCGCCGGAAGCCGCGCGGAGTCTGGCTCCTTATGTGGCCTCGCCGCAACCCGTTGTCGAGAAGATGCTCGAGGCGGCCGAACTCAAGCCCAATGAGGTGGTTTACGACCTCGGTTCCGGCGATGGCCGGGTGCTGATCACCGCCGCGCAGCGCTTCCGTGCCAAGGCTGTGGGGATCGAACTTTCACCCAAGCTGGTCAAGGCCGCCGAGCGCAGCATTCGTGACGCCGGGCTCGCAGATCGTTGCCGCGTGGTTCAAGGTGATTTGCTCGAAGCAGATCTGAGCGAAGCCGACGTGGTGACGATTTACCTGCTCACCAGTTCCAATGAGCGCTTGCGCCCGAACCTGGAGAAGTACCTGAAAGCCGGCGCCCGGGTCGTTTCGCACGACTTCGAAATCCGCGGCTGGAAGCCCGAGCGCATTGTGGAGACAGAAGCCCACAAGCGAGTGCACCGCATCTACGTCTACTACCTGCCGCAGCCGAAGTAATCCCCGGCAGCACCTGATTCGCTACACTCGGTTTTATGGTTCGACGTTTTGTCCTCCTCGCGGTTGTGTGCGCCGCCGCGTTCGCGCAAACATGGCCCGGTCCGGTTGGGATATACCAGGAACATCCCGCCCTGCTTCTAGATAGAGCCGGCTCTCTCGATCAGGCGCGGGAGGCCGCGACCCGCGCGGGTGCGCGCTTAGCCCTCGTTGCAAGCGCTCCAGGAGCAGGCACAAAGGCCGAATTCCGGCAGGGAGTGTTGACATTAAGCTATGCCGAAGCCGATTCTCCCATGCGGCTGCTGCCCGCCGCATGGCAACCCGCCGATAGCCGCCCGCCCGCAGGAAGGCTCAGCGTTGTTGTCCTGGCCCAGGAGTTGGCTGAGGAAGAAGTCCGCAACGCCCTCCGTGAGGGGCGTGTCTTCTTCGCGGACACCGGACTGCGCTCACCGGGCGGTTTTCTCTTTCACGCCACGAACAACCTCGGTGTCTTCGAAGCCGGCGACTCCGTGCCGATGGCATCTACCACGCGCCTGGTGATGCAGGCGCCCTCAGCGGCGAGGGTGAAGCTGTTCCGGAACGAGGAAATGGTGGGTGAATCCACCGAGGAGCGGTATACATTTACAGCCAAGGAGCCGGGCGCCTACCGGGCTGAGGTGTGGTTGTCCACGGGCGAAAAGGAACAACTGTGGATCGCGAGTTCGACGATCCGTCTGGAAACACCCTCACCGGAAGCGACGCGGCTTCCCTCCCAACAGCTCTCGGATGGCGTGGTGGCGCACCGCGACATCACCTATCGCGAAGGGAGACCGGAAGACGCGGCCAAGCACAAGCTGAACGTCATCGTTCCCAAAGACGGGACGCGCCTGCCCGTGCTGTTCTTCGTTCATGGAGGCGCGTGGCGCAGCGGCGACCGCTCGCTCTATTTCGCGCTGGGCAACCGTTTCGCGCGCGACGGGTTGGCCGTCGTCGTCCCGAGTTACCGCCTCTCGCCGGCGAACCAGCATCCCGCGCACATCGAGGATGTGGCTGCCGCGTTCGCCTGGACCCGCGCCAACATAGCCGCCTATGGCGGCGACCCCGACCGTATTTACATCGCCGGACACTCCGCCGGAGGGCATCTGGTTTCGCTGCTGGCGCTTAACCAGGAACATCTCAGCGCGCACGGGCTCAACTCCAGCGCCATACGGGGCGTCATGACGCTAAGCGGAGTGTACGAGGTTTCCAGCCTCGTCAATATCTTCGGGGAAGACCAGGAAGTGCGCCGCCAGGCTTCGCCCCTTCATCACGTGAAAAAAAGCACGCCGCCTTTCCTGGTGACCTATTGCCAGTGGGATTATGCCACCCTTCCGGCTCAAGCCAAGACGTTTCACGCTGCCATGCTGAAAGCCGGGGCGAATTCGAAGCTCGTTTACGTGGCAGGTGAGAACCACATCTCTGAGATCGTCAACGTCGTCAAGCCGGACGATCCCACCGCCAAAGCCATGCTGCGTTTCATCTTCGGTGGAGATTGAGGCTCGCCTCGGCCGGCTTCGCCGGCGGCCGCGGCGCCCGGAACTTCTATGGGATGCGCGCCGGGCGCACAGCAACAGTGTTGCTGGATAGGACTGGGACACGCTGTGCTACATTCGAGTTTTTATGGCTGAATTTGACGTTGTCGGCGTCGGCTTGAACGCCACCGACACCCTGCTGCTCCTCTCGCATTTCCCCGCCTATGCGGGCAAGGTCGCCTTTGAACAGGAGATCCTCAGTCCCGGAGGGCAGGTGGCCAGCGCCATGGTGACCTGCGCCAAGCTGGGACTTCGGTCCAAGTACATAGGCACGTTGGGCGATGACGAGCGCGGACGCATCCAGTTGGAGAGTCTGCGGGAATCCGGCGTCAACCTGGACCACGTGCAGATCCGCCCGGGTTGCTCCAACCAGAGCGCCTACATTTTGATTGACCGTTCCACGGGAGAGCGCACCGTCCTTTGGCGGCGTCCCGACACCCTGCGGCTCGACCCGCACGAGATCACCCCGGAGCAGATCACCTGCGCCCGTCTGCTGCACATTGACGGTCACGATACGCCCGCCATGGAGCACGCCGCTCGCATCGCCCGGGAAGCCTCCATTCCGGTGACTGTGGATATCGACACCGTTTATCACGGCTTTGACCGCGTCCTGCCGCACATCGATTACCTGATTGCCAGCTCCGAATTCCCGGTCCAGTGGACCAACCAGCGTGACCCTTTCAAAGCGCTCGAGACCATCCAGAAGGAATACGGCATGCGCGTGGCCGCCATGACGCTCGGCGCGCACGGCGCTCTCGCGAGGGCTGGCGGAAAGTTCACCTACTCGCCTGCCTTTGTAGTGAACTGCGTGGATACTACGGGAGCCGGCGATGTCTTTCACGGCGCGTTCTGCTACTCCGTGCTTCAGGGCATGTCCATCCGGGACACGTTGGACTTTTGCAACGCCATGGCGGCGTTGAACTGCACCGCGCTTGGGGCGCGCGGCGGCATCCGCACCGTGGAAGATGCGCGGGGGCTTATGCAGCGCGCGGAGCGCCGCGTGGACGCCGAGGTCGCCCGGCGCGCCGGGACCGGATGAGCGCATGATCCCGCTGCGCGATTCTCAGCCCAGTTACTCGACGCCGTACGTCACCATGGGCCTGATCGCGGCCAACGTCCTCATCTTTCTGTACCAGATCTCACTCGACGCCTTCAGCGTCAACCATTTCATTAATGCCTACGGCGTCGTGCCGGACCGGCTCCAGATCCACAAAAACCACATGTTGCCAATGAGATGCAGCCAGCCGCCGTGCAGGAA
>JBBIND010000008.1:0-1952 GCA_037444075.1 Acidobacteriota bacterium
CAATCCCTGGTGAACACGGCGGACACCGCCTACGCCATGTTCAGCCTGGCGGAACGTCTCGAAGCGCGGAACGAGGACCCGGTCCTGCTGGCCAAACTCGTCGAGGAGGCCAGATGGGGGCTGGACTGGATTCTGAAGACCATCTTCGAAGACAATTTCCGCCCTGGTTTCTGCGTGATGGACCGTTGGACAAACGGCATCATCGGGGACGTGGACGACATGGTCTGCAAGGCCAGCAGCAGCCCCGCTTCGAGCCTGTCGGCCGCGGCGGTGGAAGCGATCGCCGCGCGCGTGTTGAAGAACTCCAATCCCACGCTCGCGGGCTACGCCTTGAAGGCCGCCATTCGTGACTGGGAGTTCGGCTTGAAGACGATGGAAACGCAGCAGCGCGGTTCCACAACCGACCTGACGGGCCGCGCCATCCTCGCCGGGCTGGAGCTATGGCAGGCGACCGGAGACCGGAGATACGCCAACAGCGCCACTAAGCTGGCGCAGACTATCCTGGACTCGCAGCAGCGCAGCTTCCTGCCGGACATGACCTATCCGCTGGCGGGCTACTTCTACACAGGTCCTGACAGGAAACGAATACTGCGCTATTCCCACAACAGCTCCGAAGCGGCGCCGGTGGTCGCCCTGACGCGCTTGTGCGAACTCTTTCCCAACCACGCCGACTGGATGAAGTGGTATTCCGCCGTGACCCTTTACTCGGACTATTTCCAGAAAGCCATGGCGCAGTTCACCCAGCCCTACGGCATGCTGGCGAATTCCGTGTATCACGACGAAGAGTACAAGGAAGCCCGTGGCGGCGGCAGGGGCGCAACCCCGGAAGCCTTCCGCGAACAGGTGTTGAACGGAGTGAAGGTCGGGCCGCATCACTACGTCAGGTTGTTTCCGGTGTGGTTCGAGTTCCGTGGCAACCATGGCACCATCCTCAGCCAGGCGAAAGGAATCTCGGCAGCCGCTCATCTGCGCGGCAACTTCGAACTCAATTCGCTCGCTCAACAGCAACTGCAATGGGTGATGGGCCGCAATCCATTCGTGCAGAGCACGATGTGGGGCGAAGGTTATGACTACCCGCCGCAATACACGGCCATGTCCGGAGATATTGTCGGCGCGCTTCCGGTGGGAATACAGACGCGCGGCAACACCGATCTGCCGTATTGGCCAGCAGAGAACTGTCACAACTGGAAGGAAGTATGGGTGGTCCCGGTGGCGCGATGGTTCTGGCTGATGCGGGATCTGGCGGGTCCGGCGCTCGTCTCCGGCTTCGTGGCCGACGACAGTTCCCGAGAACCGGTAGCTTTTCGTGAGCTCACCACTGGCGCGGTTACGCACCTGGATCCCGTCCCGGGCGCCTCCAGTTTCCGCGGCATGCTGCCGGAGGGCGAATACGAGGTGACCAGCAATGGGTCAAAGAGGAGCATTACGCTTCTGCCCGGTGGGTCGTATGCCTTGGATTTCCGCCCCGGCAGGCACGTCGATCTCAGAGTGGAGAGCCAGACTGCCGCGGACGGCAGAGTATCGCTGAAGGCAACTGTTCAGGGCTCCGGCAGGCACACGCTGACGGTCCGCACGGACAACCTGACCGTCACCCGGCCGGAGCGACTGCTCGACCTGAAGCCCGGCGCCGTGCAGACCGTGGTCTGGGAAGGCAAGCCGAACGAACCGAACGCCCCTTGGGTGGCGGTGCTTGTCCCGGACAACGATCTGACGCAGCGGAAAGAAGCATCCGGCGCGGCAGCGTTGCAGAGGAAGCGATAAGCCGTCAACCACGGATATTTCCGAGAGTAATCACCGGGCGGCCTTCGGCGTGCGGTTGAGGGCCGGAGCGCGGACTCCGCTACACGGTTGGGTGCAGGGTGCGGATGGAAAGGAACGGGCAGGCGCTTACTGCGCCGAAGTCCGGCGCTTATGAGCCTCGGACCCGGCTTCATGAAGGTTTCATCTCTTTG
>JBBIND010000008.1:2052-13330 GCA_037444075.1 Acidobacteriota bacterium
GCTGAATCAGGGTTGATATATAATCGGTCCGGGATAGTCTCAGCGGGCTCTGCGGGCCCGCTCATTTACAGGGAATAGTGTTTCGCCGGTGCTGCACACAACGTGTAGCGCTGGCGCCCGTCCTCGGCAGTGCCGGATGCCTCATGTGGCCGCGCGGATTCTCGAAAGCGCCCGGGCAGGCAGCAGAGCACAGGGGCTCTGGTGTGCCAGGGCTAAGCACAAGATGAGGGAGTAGGTTATGCGACTCGGTGTTCACCTCTTGGCGGCTGTGCTGGCAGCCGCGGTTTCATTGCCCGTGTTCGGACAGGACACGCGCGGCACGATTTTCGGAGTAGTCTCCGACCCGCAGGGGGCGGTCATACCCGCCGCGCCTGTGGTCGTCACCAACGTCGACACGAACGCCATCAAGCGCACCGTGTCCAACGATACCGGCTACTACGAGGTGCCGCTGCTTGATCCGGGCAATTACGCCGTCTCAGTGGAGATGCCGGGATTCCGCAAGTTTGTGCGGAGCGGGCTCATCCTGAATGTCAACAGCCGTATTGGCATTGACATTGCCATGCAGCTTGGCAGCCTTGGTGAGGTCGTTGAAGTGGTCGCCGAGGCGCCGCTGTTGGAAACGAGTACGGCATCGGCGGGGCGTGTGGTGGACAACCGCCAGATCATGGAACTGCCTTACTCCGACTTGAACCCGTACGTGCTGGCAGGGTTGGCGCCGGGGATGCAATGGACCGGCGCGCCGGATAACAACCGTACGCTGTGGTCCGGCGGAGGCACGTCGGCGTTCAATACAGCGGGCGGCGTCGGGCAGAACGAATACACCATCGATGGTGTGCCGAACACCGGTTCGAACCGGCGCGTGGCCTTCATTGCGCCGACGGACGCGGTGGGCGAGTTCCGGCTGGAAACGGCGAATTTCGATGCGAGTTTCGGTCACACCTCGGGTGCTACCGTGAACCTCAGCACGAAATCCGGCACGAACCAACTCCACGGAACGATGTACAACCAGCACTAGCAGCAGCGCTGGAACGCCACGGCGCACTTCACCCGCCTGGCGTGGGAAGACGCCGTGCGCAAGGGCACTGAGTCGCCTGATTCCCAGAAGCAACAAACCGGCCGCTCCAACAGCCCTGGGGCAACCTTGGGCGGGCCGGTGGTGATACCGAAACTCTTCAACGGGCGCGACAAGCTGTTCTTCTTCTTCAATTACAGCGGTGTGTACCAGGACATGACGGACCAGCCCAGCCGGCTGCCGCGGACGGTGCCCAAGGAAGCCTGGCGCCAAGGCGATTTTTCAGACCTGCTGGCGTTGGACGCCACGCTGTATCAAATCTATGACCCGCGCTCAGCCCGGCTGTCGGGGACGCGCGTCGTGCGCACTCCCTTCCCGGGCAACCGGGGCATCCCGGTGCTGAACCCGATGTACAACTTCTACGAGAAGATCTACCCTCTGCCGAACAACGTACAAGGGCTCGTCACGCCGGAGGGCTTCAACAACTACTTCGCCGCGGCCATGCCGAAGATTGACCGCCACCATTCGTTGCTCAACCGCGTTGACTGGGAAGTGACCTCCCGGCACAAGGTCTTCGGGCGGTGGTATTGGAACAATCGCAGCGCCGATACGAGCGACTGGACGTATGCCACAGTCCGCGGTCTCCATTCAAGCGGCACGAGCCGCATCAACAAAGCCGGGTCGGCGGATTGGGTGTGGACCCTGAACAGCGCCACGGTGTTGAACATCACCGGGGGGTATAACCGATTCATCGAATTCTCCAATGAACCTGGACCGCGGCGTTTCAAACCCTCGGAAGTCGGCCTGCCCGCCTACCTGGACGCGCGCGCCGGCGACCATGCCGTTCTGCCGGTGATCAATTTCGACCGCATGCAGAGCGTGAGCTACGCCATCGCTCCGGTAACGCGAGCTTCCACGGCGACGCTGAAAGGACAACTGCTGCACGTGCGCGGAAGCCACAGCCTGAAGATGGGATTCGACACGCGCCAATCCTACCGGGCTCGCGTGGGCGCCGGCAATTCCTCAGGCTTGTTCTCTTTCCGGAACACTTACACGAGGCTGGCTTCGGACACTACCACTGCTTCGAACCATGGTCTGGAGTGGGCGGCGTTCATGATGGGGCTTCCCACCACCGTTACGTTGGACACGAACGATGACTACTACCTGGTGAACCCCTACGCGTCGTTCTACTTCCAGGACGATTACCGCCTCACGAGCAGGCTGCGCTTGAACCTGGGCTTGCGCGTGGAGTTCGAGGGCGGCGCACGCGAGCGGTTCAATCGAGGGCTGGGCGGCGGCTTCTACTTCAACGACAAGTTGCCCATCACGGACCTTGTTCAGGCGGCCTATGCACGCAGTCCGATCGCCGAGTTAGCGGCGGCGGATTTCAAGGTGATGGGGGGCACTCGTTACCTCGGGCAGGACGCGCCCAACACGATTAGCCGGGGGACAGCCAACGTGCTGCCGCGTCTGGGCGCCGTCTTCCAACTGGACAAGCAGACCGTTGTGCGCGGCGGCTACGGCTGGTTCTACGACACGACGAACGTCACCAACTTCGAGATCAATCAGTGGGGCTACAGCCAAGCGACCGTCACCCAGATGAGCCTGGACAACGGACTGAGCTTCGTCACCTCACTGGCGGATCCGTTCCCGGTGAGGGCGGACGGCACGCGGTTCGACGAGCCGCTCAAGAATCGCCTGGGCAATATGGCCCGCGCAGGATTGACCTGGGACTTCTTCGATCCCAATTGGAAGGCACAGTTCCAGCAGAGATACCGCATCGGAGTACAGAGGCAGTTAGGAACGAACCTGGTGGTGGAAGCAGCTTACGCTGGCTCCTACAGCCAGACGAACATCTCCCGGCGGCTGGACGTCCTGCCGGCGAAGTTCTGGGCCACCGGGATGGTGCGCGACAACGCCCTGGAAACGCTGATGAACGCCACGGTCACCAATCCGTTCCGTTTCACCAATCTGACCGCGCTGCAGACTTCCGACCCGGTTCTGTTCAACTACCTGCGCAACCAGGGCCGGTTTTCCGGCACCACCGTGCGCCGGCAGGAATTGCTGCGTCCCTATTCCCATTTGACGCGCCTGCAGAACACCACCTCGCCGGACGGACGCGTGCGCTACAACGCGCTGGAAGTGCAGTTGGAGAAACGGTTCAGCCGCGGCTTCATGTTCAACGTGATGTACACATTCGCGGATAGCGACACGCGGGACTTCTTCGCCAACGAATTCGACGCGTTGCCGAGTTGGAGGCCGAACAACAGCACGATGCCTCATCGCACGGTGGTGACGGCGATTTACGAGTTGCCGTTCGGGACCGGGAAGGCATTGCTCACGTCCGGCGTGCTGAAACACCTGCTGGGCGGCTGGCAGTTGAGCGGCGTTTACCAGGTTCAATCCGGACCCGCGACATCCTGGGGGAATGAGTTTTACTACGGCGAACTGGCGGACATCGGCAAGGCGTTCAATTCCGCGGGCGCGCGCAGCGGGGCCATCCATCAGTGGTTTGATCCCGCCGTTCCGTTTGAGAAGGACAGCGCCAAGCGGCCAGGCACTTATCACGTTCGAGTGTTCCCGGATCGCCTGGATAGCCTGCGGTCTGACGGAATCAAGAATCTGGACTTGAAGTTTTTGCGGAGCTTCAACGTGGCGGGGGATGGACGGCTGAGAGCGCAACTCAGCCTGGATGCGCTCAACGCCATCAACCACACCAACTTCGCAGCGCCGAACGTGAATCCGCGCGACCGCAATTTCGGGCGCGTTACGAGTCAGCGCGGACTGTCCCGTGTGATTCAGGCGAATCTGCGGTTCGTCTTCTGACGGGCAGGGACGGCGTCTGAAATCCACACAACGGGTGTGCGGAGTTCGTACGCGCGTCAGCCGCGGCGGTTGACTATCTGGTTGGACTTGAAGGCCGTTTATTTTGGCAAAGCACGTGCTGCGCTCACCATGAGGCGCACGCACGCGAAGCGTGCGAATCGGCGCGCCGCCGGGCCGCGATGGCGGAGGAGGTTATCGCCGCGGCTGTTCGAGGAGGAAACGAAGACTATGCCAATTCGCTTACTGACGCCCTTCGTGATGCTGGTGCTGTTGGCTTGTGGGGCGGTATCCGTGGTGAACGATACCGGCTTCACAGTGGCTACCGAACCGGTCACCAATGATCCTGACGATCCCGCGATATGGGTCCATCCAACCGATCCTTCAAAGAGTTTGATTCTGGGGACCAACAAGGTGCGCGCCCCTGAGGGCGGACTGTGGGTATACGGGCTGGACGGGAAGACAAAACAGGTCATCAAGAATCTGGACCGGCCGAACAACGTCGATGTCGCTCACGGTTTGCCTTTGGGTGGCAAGCGTGTCGATATCGCCGTGGTTACCGAGCGGCTGAAGCAGCGGTTGCTCGTGTACGGTATCGACGCCGCCACAGGAGAACTGGCGGACATCGGCTCAGGCGGTGGCATCGCTGTTTTTGCCGGAGAACAGGGCGAAGCAGCCGCGCCCATGGGGGTAGCGCTCTACCGGCGCCCCAAAGACGGAGCCATCTTTGCCATCGTGGGGCGCAAGACGGGACCGGCGAAAGGCTACCTGTGGCAGTACCGGTTGACGGACGATGGCGCGGGCAAGGTGAAAGGCGAAAAGGTGCGCGAGTTCGGCCATTTCAGCGGCTCCGGTGAGATTGAGGCCATTGGCGTAGATCACGAACTGGGCTACGTGTATTTTGCCGACGAAGGTTTCGGCATCCGCAAATGGCACGCCGACCCGGACCATCCCCAAGCCGGAACGGAGCTGGCAGTATTGGGGCGCGAAGGGTTCCGGGGCGACCGGGAAGGGATCGCCGTCTATGCGCGCAAGGACGGTACCGGCTACATCGTTTGCGCGGACCAACTGGAAGGCTCCAGCGAGTTCCGCATCTACCGCCGGGAAGGCGCGCCGGGCAACCCGCACGACCATTCCGAGGTTTTGAAAGTCGTCCGTGGCGGAGCCGACTCAACTGACGGACTCGAAGTGCTGTCCACCCCCCTGGGCTCGCGCTTTCCGAACGGACTGCTTGTCGCGATGAACAGCGCCAGCAAGAACTTCCTGCTTTTTGACTGGCGTGATGTGGCGGGCGCGGGGGAAGTGAAGCTACATACGACGCGCTGAAGCCGGCGCCACCGCACGCGGGCGGCTGAGGGGCTACTGAGGAAGGCTTTTTCAACAGTCTCCTTAGCCGTTCACGACTGAACCTGCCATTTTTTCCGTTGTATTCTCATTCGGTTAGCGGTCATCCTCCCGCCAGCAGACATGGCATGGGGTAGCCTGTGGGCGGACCTGGTCTCCTGCCAGCGCATCCGCGCGAGGGGGCCCGTCTCTTGCAGCGCTCCACCATTGCTGATAATCTGCTGCCCAATGAAGCCTACAAGATTACTGCTCATCTTCGTGCTGGCCGGCTTGACGTGTAGCTCGGCTGAGTTGGATAGTTATGTGCTCGTGCGCGGTGGGGTGCTGCCGGACAATCCGCAGATACGCGTGGATGATTTCGAGATTCTGGCGCAGCCCGTGACCAACCGGCAATACAAGCTGTTTGTCGATGCCGCCGGCCACGCGCCTCCCCAGCATTGGCAGGGCGGCCGCATCCCCGCAGGTTGGGAAAACCACCCCGTGATCTTCGTCAACCGGTTTGACGTTGAGGCGTACCTGAAGTGGCTCAGCCGGAGGGACAAGCGCGTCTACCGGCTGCCCACACGAGCGGAATTCGAATACGCCGCGCGCGCCGGTGTGGCCGGCGCCACTTACGCTTGGGGAAATGCCAGCCCGCAGGGGAAGGTCAACTACGACGAGTCCGGGAACCGCGCCATTCACCAATGGCGTGAGCATCTTCAGGCGGTGCGGCGTCAGCCTGCGAATCCCTGGGGTCTATTTGACATGGCGGGCAACGTCTTCCAGATGGTGGACAGCTATCCGGACCTGGCCACGATGAGTTTCACTTACCGCGTGGAGAACCTCAATGAGCGCGAGTCCGGCGTCGCGGGCGGTTCCTGGGCGCGAGCGGAGTACTTCCTGCGCAACGGTGTTTTCGGAGGCGTTTCCGCAGGGATTCGGAGACCGGACCTGGGTTTCCGTCCGGTGCGCGAGCCAGCCGGATCGACGCACTTCCGGCGGCAGAACCGCCGGTTGGTGGCCGCTCCTGCCGGCGGAGGTCCCGTTTATCTGGGCTGGCAACTGTTGCCCGAAGATGCTCCGGCCACGGGATTTCATGTTTACCGGTCCTTGCGGCGTGACGCTGCCGGGATACGCATCAGCAGTCAGCCCGTTACGGACTCGACAAACTACGTGGACCGCGAAGCGCCTTCCTCGGGGCGGATTTACTATCGTGTGCGGCCCGTCAGTGCGGACGGCAAGGAAGGACCACCGAGCGAATGGTCCGGTGTCGCCGCTGGCGCCACGCGCAGCGGATTGATCGCCGTTTTTGAGCCCGGGGTCAGGCAGGGCGGCTTTCTGCCCGTTTTCGGTGACCTGGACGGAGATGGCGCGCTCGATGCGGTTCTCAAACTCGACAACGGCATTCGCGAGATGTCCCGTGATCCCGGGGTGCCGGTGGAACTGGAAGCCGTGACGAGCTACGGCAAGTCGATATGGCGCCGGCCGCTGGTCAATCACGACCAGTGCTTCGGCAACTCGAACAACGTTCCCGTCAACGTGTATGACCTGGATGGCGACGGCAAAGCCGAAGTGATTGTCCGTTTGCAGGATGACAACACGGTCTACCTGGCGGTGCTGGATGGGATGACCGGCAAAGTGCTCCGGCAGACGCCGTGGACGGCGATGGTTTCCGATTTCGCCCGCTCCTCGACGCGCATACACATGTCGATTGCGTACCTCGATGGCAAGCGCCCGGCGATCATCACGCAGACGGGTCTGTACGAAAACGAGATCATCGACGCCTACGATGCCAGCCTGAAGAAGCTGTGGACCTACCGGAGCATGGGGGAGACCAGCGGCAGCGGCTCCCATCACGTCGACATAGCCGACGTGGATGGCGATGGAGTGGATGAAGTGTTCAACGGGACCATGCTGCTCAACGCCGATGGAACCTTGCGCTGGTCCATCTACAGGGACCATCCCGACATCGTTTCCGTGAACCGCATTCTGCCAGGCACGCGTGAAAGGCAGGTCTACTACGTGGTGGAGAGCAACCTGCACGCGGGCGTGTACGTGGTGGATGCCAAGACCGGAAAGATGCACTGGAAAGTAAATCGGGAGGATGATCCGCGCTGGGTGCACGGACATACGGGCTGGGCCAGCGACATCTGGGAAGGTTCGCCCGGGATTGAGTTGATGGCCAATCGCGATGGGCACACGGCCAAAGACCTGGTGTTGTTTTCCGCCGAAGGCCGCATTCTGATGAACCCCTTTCCCACGGGCTGGCGTCCGGTGAATTGGACGGGCGGGCGCGTGCGGGACCTGATCTCCGGTGATGGACGGCGCCTTGGCCGTTTTGACGGTAAGGGCGTGATGGCGCTGGATACGCCCGCACCGAACGAATCGGGTGGCAGCTGCCGCATGGTGGCGGATATCGCCGGTGATTTTCGCGACGAGGTGGTCTGCGAGGGCAAGACACAGCAAGGCGCGCCGGCGCTGTTTGTCTACACGAACATGGAGCCGATCTCCCGCCGCGAAGTGACGCGCACCGGCAAACGGGAATACCGCTTGTGGATGGCGCGCAACATGGGCGGCGGTTACGCATCTTATTACGAGTGGGAACCCTGAGATTACGGGCTGACAGTCCTTCGAACTACCGGCAACTCCTGCCAGGGACTTCGGCGCGCCCGATGATTTCGAGCGGTTCCCGAAGGAGCTCTGCATGACAGCGACGGATGAGGCAAAGCCCCGCGGAAGGGGCTTCTGGGGATACCTGCGCTCGCGGCCTGGCGCGTGGTTCAGGCGCTGGAGCTACGAATCCAATCGCCGGTTGGCCGCCGGCATCGAAACCTTCAAGGTCGAACTGGAGTGGTTCAAACAACGAGCGCCGCTGGGCGAGGCGGTGGACCTGAGCTGGGCGAACGCCGCGGAGGATCTGGTGCAGGCGGCGCAGGAGGCTCTGGAAGATAACGACGTCGACCGCGGCTGGCGCAACCTGCAGGCCGCCCGCCGCATGGAGATATGCGGCCAGCGCCCTGACGAGCTGCTGGCGACAGCCGAGATCCTGCGCATCGAGGCGAAATCCAAGCTGCGGTCATGGCGCAAGGAGGCGGTTGAAGCGCTGATCGGGGCGGCTGGTGCTGAAGGACCGGTGAATCCGCACCGGCTGCGTGCCGCCGCTGAGGTCCGCGATGAGCATTACCAGAACCTCTACTACGGGCTGGCACTGATCCGTGGCCAATGGCCGAGCCTGTTTCTGATCCTGTTCGCCAGCCTGGCGAGCCTCCTGTTCATGTCCATGAAGGGCTGGCTGCCCGCGTTGACAGCGCCGGAGGTGCGTAGCGACTGGAACATGCTCGTGGCGGTGGCCCTGTTCGGAATCCTGGGGCAATCTTTCAGCGCGGCGGTGACTCTGGCGCGAAATCCGCTGCATTCCAGGATTCCGGAATTGCTGGCCCACTTCTGGATGTCGCTGTTAAGACCGGCAATGGGCGCGGCGGCGGCTCTGGCGGTCTTTGTGTTCATACTCTCCGGCGTGCTCCCACTGGCTGAACTCAACGTGGCGGCGGTCTACGGTGTGTCTTTTGCCGCCGGGTTCAGCGAACGGCTGGTAATCCGCGCGGTGGAGACGGTAGCCGGGAAGAGCAAGGAGACGGGAACCGTACCGCCCGAGTGAGCCGGGCGTCAGCCTTCGATCACGACGAACGCCATACCAACGTTTGCGGTGTGAGTCAGCGACAGTGAAACTGCTTGCACGCCCAACGCGCCGGCGATCTCCGCGGCCCGCCCGTGGAGCCTGAGCGTTGGTCTCCCGGTGGGGAGATTCACCACTTCGAAATCCTGCCAGCGGATCCCCTTCCGCCACCCCGTTCCCAGCGCCTTCATGCCTGCTTCCTTGGCAGCGAAGCGCGCGGCGTAGCGTTCCCAACGATTGGCTTTCCGCTCCACATACGCGATTTCGATGGGCGTGTAGACGCGCTCCAGAAACCGCGCGCCGTACCGCTCGGCGGCGTGCCGTATGCGGTCCACTTCAGCGATGTCCACACCCGTTCCCAGGATCACAGGCCGCCCCCGCTGGCGGTCATAGTGAGCCGGCCATGCTTGACGCCCTTGGTGCTCAGCAGCCTGTCAGCGAGCGCCCGCACCAGCGCCGCTTCACCGCGAACCACCAGCACTTCGAGGCAGTTGTCATGGTCCAGATGCACGTGCAGCGTGGAGAGGATGTGATGGTAGGCATCGTGCTGGAGTTCGGTGAGCTTCTCGCTCAACAGGCGGATGTGATGGTCGTAGACAATCGTGATGGTGCCGATCACCTGCGCATCCGCAGTCTCCCAGGCCGTTTCCACCAGCGCTTCGCGCATCATGTCGCGAACCGCTTCCGAGCGGTTCGTATAGCCCCGGGAGGCGATCAGGTGGTCGAATCGCTCCAGCAGTTCCGAATCGATGGCCACGCCGACGCGGCAAAGGTCTCCCATGCGTACTTGTCAGGTTACAGCAGGGCCCTGCCAGTGGCAAGCGACGGCAGGCGGCATGGCAGCACACGCGACGGGTGTGCTACTTTGTTAGCAATCTTATGCATATACCGGACGGCTTCCTCTCCACGCCCGTGTGGGCCTCCCTCAACGTGGCCACCTGGCCGGCGGTGGGTTATCTGGCGCGCCGCGCGCAGAAGAGCCTCGATGAGGGCAAGGTGCCGCTGCTGGGGGTGCTTGGCGCATTTGTCTTCGCCGCTCAAATGGTGAACTTCCCCGTCGGCGTGGGGACAAGCGGCCACCTGGTGGGCAGCGCGCTGCTGACCTTCACGCTGGGTCCGGCAGCGGCGGCGGTGGTCATGACAGCCATCCTGGCGTTGCAGGCCCTCATCTTTCAGGACGGCGGCTTGCTGGCTCTGGCCGCGAATGTGTTCAACATGGCGATAATCGGCGTTCTGGCCGCCTACCTGCCGTTTCATTACTGGGGCTCAGGGCGCTGGCGCAAGGCGGCCATTTTTCTGGGCGGCTTTCTTTCGCTGTTCGTAGGGGCGTGCCTGGCGCTGTCTCAACTGCTGCTTTCCGGAGTACAGATGCCGGGCACGGTGCTCGGCGCCTCGCTGGGCATCTTTGTGGTGACGGCGGCGCTCGAGGGAGCCATCACGCTGGCGGTCCTGCAGGCGATGGAGGCGCTGAATCCGGGCTGGGTGCGCGAGCCTGCCAAGTCCGCCCGGCGCGCGCTCGGGGCATTGGCGGCGGGCGCCTTGCTGCTGGCCTGCATCGGAGTCCTCTTCGCTTCTGCCGACCCCGACGGGTTGGAGAAACTGGCGGAGGAAATCGGCATCGCGGAGCATGCCCGCAACCTGATGACCACTCCGCTGACCGATTACGAAGTCTCTTTTCTTGGTTCGACCTGGCTGAGTAAAGCGACAGCCGGGCTGATCGGGCTGATCCTGATCGTGGCCCTTTGTCTTGTGGTGGGCCGCTTGTTGGCCCGCCGCCGGAGCGCATAGTTGCATCACGTTGTCCTGGACCGATGGAGCCGCGGTAACAGCCTTTTGCACGCCCGCGATGCGCGGGTGAAGTTCGTGGCCACTGCCATTTATCTGATCGCCATTGCCACCACTCCGGTCATCAGCGCGGTGGTGGCCGCGGGATACGCGGTATTGCTTTTGGGGGCGGTATGGGCCGCGCGGTTGCCCTCGGCGCCCGTGTTCGCGCGGGCCTGCGTGGTGCTGCCATTTTCAGTGACCTTCGCGCTGATCAGCCTGCTGGCAGGCGACCCGCAGCGGGCCGTAGCATTGCTGGTGAAGACCTACCTCTCAGCCGGCGCTGTCATTGTCCTGGCCGGTTCCACTCCCATGCCGAGCCTGCTGAAGGCGTTGGACAGCCTGGGCGCGCCGCGAATGCTGCTGCTGGTGCTGCAGTTCATGTACCGGTACCTGTTTGTGATCTCAGAACAGGGCCAACACATGAGCCAGGCGGCGCGGTGCAGGGGAGCCGCGGGCAGACTCTGGCTTAGCGCGCCACAACTTCAGCGGTCGCGGTTCCGAGCGGCTGCCGGAGCTTTGGCGGTCTTGTTCGGCCGTTCCTACCGGCGCGCGGAGGCCACCCACCGGGCCATGCTCTGCCGTGGTTTTGAGGGCAGCATCCGCCTGCTCCCGCTCAA
>JBBIND010000008.1:13340-18819 GCA_037444075.1 Acidobacteriota bacterium
GCTGGGCAGACTTCGTCTTCCTGGCCGTGGCCGTGATACTCACTCTGGGAGTGCGCCTGGCGCCGAGGGCGTTCGCGCTATGACAGCTCTCATCGAAGTCCGAAATCTCAGCTACAGGTACGAGGACGGAACGCAGGCACTTAGGGGCGTGGATTTCCTGCTTTCACCCGGAGAAACGGTGGCTTTGTTGGGTCCGAACGGCTCCGGGAAGACGACCTTCGTGCTTCATCTGTGCGGCCTATTGGAGGGGCAAGGCGAGATTAGTATCTGCGGTTTGCCCATGAAAAAGAAGAACTTACAGATTATCCGGCGGAAGATTGGAGTGCTGTTTCAAGATCCGGACGAACAACTGTTCATGCCTTCCGTCGTGGAGGATGTTTGCTTCGGGCCACTCAATCTCGGCGCGGACCGCGAGCAGGCGCTTGAGAGGGCCCACAAGGCGCTGGAACACGTGGGTATGACGGACGCAAAGCACAAAGCACCCTACCATTTGAGCGCCGGCGAGAAGAGACGGATTGCTTTGGCTGGAGTGCTCGCGATGAACCCGGAAATCCTGATCCTCGACGAGCCGACTACGTATCTGGACCCGCCCGGACAGCAAGGGCTCATCGGATTACTTCGGCATTTGCCCCAAGCTAAGATCCTCGTCACCCACGACGGAGCGTTCGCACAAGCGCTGGCAAGCCGGGCAGTCTTCTTTTCGCAGGGTAAGATCGCGGCCTCAGGTCCAGTGCCGGAGATCCTGACCCGTTTCCTCTGGAGAGCAGACGCTCTACGTCCGGAGGCCGCTAAAGACTAGGCTTCTGCTGCGCCTTTAGCCTTACCCTTGGCTTCGGCAGTCACGCGCTTCCTGTATTCAGCCCACCGCCGTTTCTGCGCGGCCGAGATGCGCTTTCTGGCAGCCGGACTCAAGTCCCGCTTCTTGGCAGGCGCCATGTCCGAAGATTTCGCTTTGGCGCCGCGTGCTGACGATTTGCCCAAGCGCGACTTCACTTCCTGAATCTGCGCTTCAAGGCGTTCCTTCTGCAACTCCAGGCCTTCAAGAGCCGCCTGGAGAAAGGTTACATCGGTAAGCGTAGTGGTTGTTCTTGCCATTCTTACTCCCTGAACTAACATATCACAGTTTGCAAGGATTTCACTCAGAAGAGTTTTGAGGAATCACAGAGGACAGTAACCGGTCCATCGTTCACCAATTCCACGGACATCCTGGCTTGAAAGACACCGGTCTGTATACAGACACCTCTCTTCCTGACACATTCGACGAAATACTCGTACAAACTTCGGCCCACTTCCGGCGGCGCCGCCTGATCAAAGCTGGGCCGTCTACCCCTACGAATATCCCCGTACAAGGTGAATTGGGATACTACCAGCATTTCACCGCCGATGTCGAGGAGGCTACGGTTCATCTTGCCTTCCTGGTCGGGGAAAACCCTGAGATTCAAAACCTTTTCCACGAGGTAATCGGCGTCCGGTTGAGTGTCGCCCCTGGCGACTCCGAGCAGAACAACTAAGCCCCGGCCGATGGACCCGGCCATTCGGCCTTCCACCCGAACGCTGGCGGAAGACACTCTTTGAAGAACGGCTCTCATGATGCTATATATGATGGGTCGGGAAGCCGTGTGAAACCATGATCGAAACCTATGCTTACGCACGAGCCGGTCTACTGGGCAATCCAAGCGACGGTTATTACGGCAAGACGATCGCTTTTGCTTTCCGCGATTTCCGGGCTAGAGTCATACTGTATCCCAGCGCTCGCCTGGAAATCAAACCTTCCAAGGCAGATATTCCGATTTTCGAAGATCTCGAGAACCTCTACGCCGCAACCCGCTGGCGCGGGTATTACGGGGGCATTCGGATCGTACAAGCGCTGCTCGTGCGATTTGTGGATTACTGCCACGAGCAGCAGATTGAGCTGGAAAACCGGAACTTCACGCTGGAGTACGAATCCACCATTCCGCTGCGCCTCGGCTTGGGCGGATCGAGCGCCATTATCACAGCAGCCTTGCGGGCGGTTACACAGTATTTCCGGATAGACATTCCCTTACCAGTGCAGGCCAAGCTCGTTCAGGAGACTGAGACCAAAGAGCTCGGTGTACCGGCCGGGCCTCAGGACCGGGTAGTTCAAGCCTATGAAGGCCTGGTCTACATGGACTTTCCCAAAGAACTCATGGATAGCCGAGGCTACGGGAATTATGAGCGCATGAATCCGTCCCTCCTGCCCCCGGTGTACGTGGCGTACCGCACAAGCCTCAGCGAAGGCACGGAGATCTTTCACAATCATGTGCGGGAGCGGTGGCGTGCCGGAGATCCCGCCATTGTGGGAGCCATGCGTACCTGGGCAGAGTACGCGGAACGGGGACGCCTCGCGCTGCTCGAACGTGACTTGGACTCGCTCAACCGGCTGATTGACGCGAACTTCGACCTCCGGGCTCAGATCTACAAGATCGACGCGGGCAACATGGAGATGATCAAGGCAGCCCGAGCGGCTGGAGCCACCGCAACGTTCGCGGGTTCCGGCGGCGCCATCGTGGGGACCTATTCGGATGAGGCGACTTACCAGCGGATTGTCGATGCCATGCGCGGACTTTCCGTCAAAGTGATCAAACCGCACATCCAGCCTCCCGCTCAGGGCTCCCGCTGACCGGAGCATCCTAGTGTATTTCGCCTATGGTGGTGAGCTGACGGTCCGCCGATGATAGGCGGAGATGATCTATAGGCGACTCCGTCGGACAAGTCTGCAAGGTTGCTCTATCCGGGTCCAGAGTGACGGCCGCGAGCGGATGCTCGGCTACGGCTACGGCGACTGGGTGGTAGTGCGCGACGAGCACGGAGACGCTTGGCGCGGGCAAGCCGAGCAGCTGGAGGATCACACCTTGCGGTTCCGCTTCCGGGATGCGGATGGCCATCTGATCACCGGCATGGCGGACGTCAACGGCGTGCTGCTAAGAGATCACCTCGGCAAAATCTGGCGCGGATACCTGGAGTGATCAGGGCCTGCTAAGGTATTTCTCGTACAGCTTGGTGTGCCGGCTCTCGACTCCCACGGACTTGCCGCGGATGAACAGGTGTTTGACGTTGGTGCGAATCTCGAGCGGGTCGCCGTCGGTGACGACGAGGTCCGCCCACTTGCCTTTCTCAATGGAGCCGACTTCCTTCTCCACGCCCCAGATGGAAGCCGCGTTCAGTGTGAGCGCCTTGAGACCTTCTTCGTGCGGCAAGCCGTAGGCCACCGCGGCCGCAGCCTGGTAGGGGAGGTTGCGCGCGAACGAGGTGCTGAAAGACCCGAAAGCGAAGCGGATACCCGCCCGATGCAACTCCGCTGGCAGGGTAAAAGCGCTGTCGTAGGGATCGTCCTCCTCGAGTGGCAAGGCAAGGGTGGGCCCGAGGATGACGGGGATGTTTCTAGCCTTGATTTCTTCAAGCTGCTTTCCCGGTTCACGCACCTGTGCCAGGATGATGCGGATCTTCTGCTTCCCGGCAAACAGCAGCGCCTCGCGCACGGCGCGCTCCCGGACAGCCGTGATGAGCACGGGCAGCTTACCATCGAGCACAGGCAACATGGCCTCCAGAGTGAGGTTGGTCTTGAAATCCGGAGTCGCCGCCGCCTTGGCCCGCTGATAGCGCCGGGCCTGCTCAAAGAAGTCGGCGAGTTTCAGCAACTCGGCATCGTGGCGCTTCTTCGCCTCGGCGAACGATGCGCGGCCGGACCCCCGCCCCGCCTCGGATGAGGCCATCTGAATCACCGGGAAACGGAGGTGCAGGGCGGCGGACCGCCGCAACTCCATCTCCTCCCAGGTCCAGCCGTCCAGGCGCATGAGAGCCGCCTGGCCGGAGATGATTCCGCCCGCGGGCAGGACAATCGCGCTGGTAATCCCGTTGACCCGCGTGACGGGTATGTGCTCGCTGGCCGGATTGACGGCGATGGCCGCGCGAAGCTGAGGATTGAAATCGCCGATTTCGCTCACGTCCACCGTTTCCCGGACGGAACTGATTTCCAGCAGCCCGAGCTGGGAAGCTGAGTCGATCATGCCGGGGTAGACATGCAGACCGCGCACGTCGATGACACGCGCATTGCGGGGCGCTGAGACACGCTGCCCGATTTCAGCGATTTTGCCGTCCTGGATGAGGACGCTGGCGTTTTCCAATGGAGGCGAAGAGACCGGATGCACCGTACCGCCTCGCAGCAAGTAGCTGTCAGCGGCTGCCAGCGGCGCAGCGAGACAAAGGAGCAATGGCAAATATCTCATGAGGGCCTCCTGGCGGGGGCGGCTTTCTTCTGTCTTTCTCTGGCTTTCTCAAGCAAGGCTTTCTTGCGCGCCTCGCGTTCGGCACGCTCAGCCAAATCCCGCTCCCGGTCGAAGTACAGTTCGCCGTCGATGAAGACCTTCTGAACCTTGGCGAAATTCGAGAGCGGGTGCTTGTCGTAGATCACCAGGTCAGCGTCTTTGCCCGGCTCAATCGATCCTACGCGGTGGTCGACGGCGAGTTGTTTGGCCGGATTGATGGTGACCAGGGCGAGCGCTTCGTCCTCGGTCAGGTTCCCGTACTTCATGGCTTTGGCCGCCTCCGTGTTCAGGCGGCGAATCAGTTCGTCGGAGTCCGAGTTGAGCGAGACGAGCACGCCGCGGCGCATCAGCAGCGCGGCATTGTAAGGGATAGCGTCGAAGGCTTCCACCTTGTAGGCCCACCAGTCGCTGAAGGTGGTGGCGCTGGCGCCGTGGGCGGCGATTTCCTTGGCGACTCTATAGCCTTCCAGAGCATGCACGAGCACGTCGATCTTGAAGCCGAGTTCCTCGGCTGCCCGGAGGAACATCAATATCTCGTCCGAGCGGTAGCAGTGGGCATGAACCAGGCGCTGGCCCTCCAACACCTCGACCAGGGGTTCGAGCTTCAGGTCCCGGCGCGGCGGGAGCAGGCGCGCGCCCTGCGCCGCGCGCGCTTCATAGTCGCGCCAGGCGGCGCGGTAGAGTTTGGCTTCTGTGAAAGCCTGGCGGAGAACATCCTCGATGCCCATGCGCGTGGCCGGGTAGCGCGGCTCCGTGCCGGGAGTGGAAGGCACCCCGCGGCGCTTAGGATTCTCTCCGGCAGCCAGTTTCAACGCGGGCTTGGCGCCAGCGAAGACGAGTCCGCGCGCGTCCTTGCCCCAGCGCATCTTGATGGTTGTGCAATTGCCGCCGATGGTGTTGGCGCTGCCGTGCAGAATGAGGGCGCTGGTGACCCCGCCGGCCAAGGCGCGGTAGATGGCGATGTCGTCGGGATTGAGGACATCTTCGATGTGCACCATGGAAGACACCGAAACGCTGCCCTCATTGATGCTGTCGGCGGCCAGGTGCGAGTGGCAGTCAATGATGCCCGGGATGACGTATTGCCCGGCTGCATCGATAGTCCGCGCGCCGGGCGGAACCAGGACCTTTTCCCCCGCTTCAACGATCTTGCCGTCCTGGATCGTATATCCGCCGATGATGCGGGACGCCGGCAC
>JBBIND010000008.1:18829-80211 GCA_037444075.1 Acidobacteriota bacterium
TCTTGCCGTCCTGGATCACGATGGATCCCTGGAACCGGCCCTTGGTGACAGTGAGCACGCGGGCGTTCTGGATCACCGTGGGCGGTCCGGCGGCCACGCAGGCCACCACCAGCAGAGCGGAAATCAAATATCGCGTCATTTCTTCTCAGTCTCCCCCTCAGTGGCAGGTTGAGCCGGCGTGGGAGTGTAACGCACGCCGTCGATTACCACAAACTCGACCCGGGTCTTCTCCTCGAACAGTTCGCCGCGCGTGACCACGAGGTTGGCAATCTTGCCGGCCTCGATGCTGCCCAGGCGGTCCCCGAGGCCGAAAATTTCCGCGGCGGCGAGCGTCATACCGCGCACGGCATCCTGGCGGCTCAGGCCGGCGTCCATGGCGCGCTTCACCGCCCGGAGGGCTTCTTCCGGGCGCTCCACGCCTCCACCGTAGAACGCCCACCGCACGCCCGCCTTCGTGAGAACGGCCGGAGTGGAGGGCGCGAGTTCGCGCATCTCGAGCACGCGCAGCGAGTCTGTCTGATCAGGATCGGCCTCGCGCGGCCGTTCCGGCCAGCGCAGGCTGACGAGTATGGGAACACCAGCCTGTTTCAGCGCTTCGGCGGCCCGGTAGCCTTCGTGCCCGCCGTAGAGAACAGCCTCCCGCCGGAGTTCCGAAGCGAAACGCAGCATCCTCATGATCTCGACGGCCCCCGTGGCGGGCAGCAGGAGCCGTGGGGATTCCAGCACGCCCTCCAGCGCGCGGTCGTAGGCCGGGCGCGCCAACCCGCGCGGATTGGCGGCGTAGAGTTCTTTGGCGCGGCGGTAGTGATCCGCGTCTGAGCACACCTGCCGGATATAGGCGATGACGCCCATGAGCGAGCCCGGATAGCTGGAGAACCCGCCGGTCGACAGGCTCACGAACTGGCCGAGTGGCGCGCTGATGACCATGCCGCCATGGCGTTCGGCAGCCAGGCTGATGGCCGCGCCTTGCCCCGCGAAGATGCCCCGCTGAGGAAAGCTCATCGCCGTGGTGAAGCCCGCGTGGCGGGCCGCCTCCAGGCGGTTATCCGTCGTGCGCACGAGGTCCGCGGCGCGGACCCAACTGGTGGTCAAAGGACGGTCTTCGGGTCCCCTGGCCGGTGTTGGGGCGCCCTCTCCGGAAGGCGCGGCGGCGCGTGTGGTGGCGGGCGGAGGTTCCGGAATGCCCCAACTGCTGAGCCCGTCGATGAGACCCGGATAGACGTTCAGCCCGGCTCCTTCGATCACCCACGCATCCGCGGGTATTTTGACGTCTTCGCCCACGGCCTGGATCAGACCGTCGCGTATCAGCACTGTGCCGGAGTTCAGCGCGGGGCCACTCACAGTGATGATCCGTGCGCCCCGGATGGCGAGCGCATTGGGCACGGCCGTTGACTGCGCAAACACGGTAACGGCGGCAAGCAGTAGCGGGATGGCCTTTATCATGGCGTGGAGGTTATATTATAAAACTCCGTAGCTCATGGCATCTCAGCGACCGATCCGTTACAAAGACGCCGGCGTCAACATCAGCGAAGGCGCCCGCGCCGTGAGTTTGATAGCCCGGCAGGCACGCACCACGTTCACGCGGGACGTGCTCACGGCCATCGGCTCCTTCGGCGCAGGCTTCCGCCTGTCGGGATGGAAGGAGCCGGTGCTGGTGAGCTCCGCCGATGGCGTGGGCACGAAGCTCAAGATCGCTTTCCTGACCGGGCGGCACGACACGGTGGGGCAGGATCTGGTCAACCACTGCGTCAACGACATCATGGTGCAAGGCGCCACGCCGCTGTTCTTCCTGGATTATTTCGCCGTGGGGAAACTGGAAGCCCAAGTCGCCGGGGAAGTGGCGCGGGGCCTGGCGCAAGCCTGCCGTGAGAACGGGTGCGCGCTGATCGGTGGTGAAACAGCCGAAATGCCGGGCTTGTACGCGCCGGGCGAGTATGACCTGGCGGGTTTCATCGTGGGAGCCGTCGAACGCAAGCAACTTCTCACCGGGTCGAAAATCCGCGCCGGGGACGCACTGCTGGCGCTGCCCTCAACGGGTTTGCACACGAACGGATATTCACTGGCCCGGAAGCTGTTGTTCGAAGTGGCCGGCTACGGCGCGAACACGCACCTGCCGGAACTGGGCTGCACCGTCGGCGACGAGCTGCTCAAAGTGCACCGCAGCTACGCGCGGGCCATGCGCACCCTGACCGAGGCCAGACTGCTGAAAGGCGCCGCTCACATTACGGGCGGCGGCATAACCGACAATACGCCGCGCATGCTGCCGGATGGTCTGGCCGCGGAGATCGAACTGGACTCCTGGCAGATCCCGCCCGTGTACAAACTGCTCCGGCGGTTGGGGCGCATTCCCGTGAACGACTTTCGGCGCACGTTCAATCTGGGCGTGGGCATGATTCTGGCCGTGGCGCGCGGAAACCTGGCTCGCGCGGAGAAACTCCTGGCTGCCGCGGGAGAGCCTTGCTGGCGGATAGGCCGCGTGGTGGCTTTACCTCGGCTTTCGGCTGAGCGCGTTATCTACCGATGAAACGACTGGGCATCCTTCTTTCAGGGCGAGGCTCGAACTTCGTAGCCATCGCCGACAGTATCGCGGCCGGGCGCCTCGCGGCGGAGATTGCCGTGGTCATCTCCAACCGCGCGGAGGCTCGAGGGCTGGAAACTGCCAAAGAGCGAGGGCTGAACGCCCAACTGATCCCGTCCAAGGGGCTGGAGCGCGAAGCCTACGACCGGCTGCTCATCGCCGAACTGCGCAAGAACGACGTCGACCTGGTGTGCCTGGCGGGCTACATGCGCCTGCTGAGCGCCATGTTTGTCCGCGAGTTCCCGCTGCGCATCCTGAACATTCACCCCTCTCTGCTGCCGTCCTTTCCCGGCCTGGACGCGCAGCATCAGGCGCTGGAGCACGGCGTGAAGATCAGCGGCTGCTCCGTCCATTTTGTGGACGAGCACCTGGATTCAGGCCCCATCATTGCGCAGGCGGCCGTGCCGGTTCTGGACACGGACGATACGGACACGCTTTCCGCCCGGATACTCAAGGAAGAGCACCGCATTTACAGCGAGGCTATCGGCATCGTGCTTTCCGGCCGTTACCGGGTGGAGGGCCGCAGAGTCATACAGGAGGATTAGGCCTATGCTCCGCCGAGCATTTCTTGCCGCGGCCGCCGTCTCCGGCTCTCGCATAGAGGGAGCCAACGAGCGTCTCCGCGGCGCCATCATCGGCAGCGGTGGCCGCGGGCGTCTGCTCACGGCCGAATTCAAGGAAGTGGGCGTGGAGATGGCCGCGGTTTGCGACGTCTACGGACCCAACCTGGAGGCGGGGCTGAAGGTAGCCTCCACGGGGGCGCGCTCCTACCACGACTACCGGAAGCTGCTCGAAGACCGGCAAATCGACGTCGTCATCGTGGCCACGCCGGACCACTGGCACGCGCAAATGGTGATCGACGCGGTG
Organism: Acidobacteriota bacterium; assembly: GCA_037444075.1. GTDB lineage: Bacteria > Acidobacteriota > Terriglobia > Bryobacterales > Bryobacteraceae > JBBIND01. The sequence continues at coordinate 22,275 of JBBIND010000008.1, forward strand.
GAAGCGGGCAAAGATGTCTACGTTGAGAAGCCCATGGCGCACACCATCGAGGAAGGCTTCCGCATGATCGAAGCCACGCGCCGCACCCGGAGGGTGGTGCAGGTGGGCACGCAGCGGCGCAGCTACGACGTCTTTAATGAAGCAGCGCAGATTGCCAGGAGCGGAAAGCTTGGCCCGGTGCGCCTGGTCAACGCCTGGTGGGTGAACAACCAACGCACGCTGCGCGCCGCTCGCCTGGCCGGTGAACTCGACTGGAACGCCTGGCTCGGCCCTTCTCCGAGGCGCGCGCTCGACCCGGTGCGCTTCTTCAACTGGTATTACTTCTGGGACTATTCAGGCGGCATGATGGTCGGTCAGGCGGCGCACGTGGTGGACGCGATTCACTGGCTGATGGGTTCGTCGTTTCCGCTGGCCGCCACTTGCGCGGCGGCTCCGCCGGCGCTCGAAGGAGCGGAGGTGCCGGAAACCACCTGCATGTGCCTGGAATACCCGGAGGAGTATCTGGCCGTCTTCACGGTGGGCTACCGGGCCATGCGCTACAACCTCTTCAACGACCAGATGAAGCAGTTCCACGGCACCGAGGCGCGTTTCGACGTCGGCCGGGAGAGCTATGCCCTGTACCCGCAGAGCAATGACATCGACCCGAAGCCCAGCCTCGAGGTGCGCCGCCCGGGGAGTTTTCCCGCGGCCACGAGAGCCCACATACGCAACTTCCTGGAGTGCGTGCGGTCGCGGCAGGATCCCACTGCCACGGTTGAAATGGGCCAATGGACGAATGTGGCATTGTGCCTGGCCATGGAGAGCCTGCGCACGGGACGAAGAGTGCGCTACAACGCGGCGGCCAAACGCGCCGAGTCCTGAGGGCGAGCCCGGTCAGAGCGTTTCGCGCAAGGCGCTCCCCAAGCGGTAGATGTCGACTTCATCGTTGTAGAAATGCGTGGACACGCGCAGGTAGCCGTGCCGCGCTGAAACCAGCACGCCGCGCTCCCGCAACCGCAACGCCAGCGGTTGGGATTCGATGCCGTGGAAACGGGCCGTCACCACGGGCGCCTCGTGGTGCGGCAACTCGTCGGCAGTCACTGTCGCTCCGAGGTCTCTGAGGAGACCGCGCGCTCTGGAGGCCAAATCGAGCACCCGGCGCTCGATGTTCTCCAAACCAGCCTCAAACAGCAGACCCACCGATGCTTCCAGGGCACACAGGAGCGGAAACGGCAGCATCCCGCCCTCATAGCGCTCGGCGCCCGTGGGGAACTCCGGCACACCGTGATGCAACTGCGCGATAGAGCGCCACTCGCGATGACTGCGCCAGCCGATGATGGGCGGCTCAATGCGGCGGCGAATGTCCGGCCGGACATAGTAGAAGCAGGCGCCGGGCGGAGAAATCAACCACTTGTAGCCGTGCGCGGCCAGCATGACGGGCCGCAACCGGCTGACGTCCAAGCGGAGGGCGCCGATGCTCTGCGTGCCATCGAGGTAGAGGTCGACGCCTCGCTCGTGCAAGAGCGAGGCGACCTCCTCCAGCGGCGGTGCGAATCCGGTCGAATAGTTCACCGTGCTCATCAGCACAAGGCGCGTGTTCGGAGCGATAGCGGCTTCGAAATTCCGCCAATCGGTTTCGACGAAGTCGACGCCTCGCGCCGCCAGCAGGGACGGCGCATAGAGATTGTTCGGGAATTCTCCCGAGAAAGTGACGATGCGGTCGCCCGCCTGCCAGTCGATGCCGCGCAACAAGGCTGCCAGAGCCGTGGAGACGTTCGGTGAAAAGGCAATATCAGCGGCTTCGGCGTGGATCATTTCGGCCAAACACGCGCGCAGGCGGTCGGCGTCGTCGAACCAGGTGAAGAACTCCTTGCAGGCGGTCTCGTCGCGATGCGCGAAGTGCCTCGCTACAGCCTCCGAAGACCGGCGCGGGATTTGCCCGATGGTGGCTGTGTCCAGGTAAGTGCAGCGGTCGAGCGAAAGGAACTCACGCCTCAGTGCGGTCCAGTCAACACCCATGGCCGTGCGCGCCCCGCATCTTCTCCTTCACGAATGCCACCGCTTCGGAGACAGCCACGGCAGCGCTCTCGCGGCTGCGCCTGTCGAGAATCTCCACCTGACCGGAAGCCAGCAGTTTCCCGACGGTCACACGGTAAGGAATGCCGATCAGGTCGGCGTCCTTGAACTTGACGCCGGGGCGTTCGTCGCGGTCATCGAGCAGCGCGTCCATGCCTTCCGCCAGGCACTGCCGGTACACCTCCTCAGCCGCCTGCCGCTGTGCCGCGTCCGCGATGTTGACCGGCGTGACCACGACCGTGAATGGAGCAATGGACGGGGGCAACGCAATGCCGTCCTTATCGTGGTACAGCTCAATGGCGGCGCTGAGGATGCGCTCCACGCCGATTCCGTAAGAGCCCATGATGACGGGCTCTTCGCGTCCCTGCTCGTTGAGCACCCGCAAGCCCATGGATTCGGAGTACTTGTAGCCGAGCTTGAAGATGTGCCCCACTTCAACTGACTTGTCCAGGGCGAGCGTGCCGCCGCACTGCGTGCAACTGTCGCCTTGGGCGACCTGCCGCAGGTCGTGGAACTCAGCGCGGAAGTCTTCGTTGCAAGTTACGTGCCGCAGGTGGTAGTCGTTGCGGTTGGCTCCGGCGATCATGTTGCGGCGCCCGGCCAAAGCCGCATCGGCGAGAATCCGCATGTTCGACACGCCAACCGGTCCGAGGGAACCGGCTTCGGCTCCAAACCAGCCCAGAATCTCGGCCGGATGCGCGGGACGGATCTGCGCAGCGCCCATCACGCCGCCGAACTTGGTTTCGCTCAAGGCATGGTCCCCGCGCAGCAACACGAGCACCGGTTCGTTGTCCGCCACGCAGACCAGCGATTTGAGATGGGAGGTTTCAGGCAACCCGGTGAACTCGGCCACTTCGGCAATCGTCTTGCGGTCCGGCGTGTGAAACTCCTCAGGCGTCAGCTCACCGTCAGGGTCCGCGGCGGAGGGCGGAACGGGGACCGAGGCAGCCTTTTCCATGTTGGCCGCATAGCCGCATTGAGGGCATCGGACAACGTAGTCCTCTCCCGCTTCGCTGGCCACCATGAATTCGTGCGACTGGCTGCCGCCCATGGCGCCGGAATGCGCCTCGACGGCGAGGTAGCGGAGCCCGCAGCGGTCAAAAATGCGGCAATAGGCCTGGTAGTGTTTCTCGTAGGCGGCATCGAGCCCGGCTGCGTCGAGGTCGAAGGAGTAGGAGTCCTTCATGATGAACTGGCGCACACGCAGCAGTCCGCTCTTGGGGCGCGGTTCGTCGCGGAACTTGGTCTGGATCTGGTACCAGATTTGAGGCAACTGCTTGTAGCTGCGGAGCTCGCCGCGGGCGATGTCGGTCATCACCTCTTCGTGGGTCATGCCAAGGCAGAGGTCCCGCCCCCAACGGTCCTTCAGCCGGAACATGTTGTCACCCATCACGTCCCATCGTCCGGACTCACGCCAGATTTCAGCGGGATTCAGCGCGGGCAACAGCATCTCCTGCCCGCCGATGGCATTCATCTCCTCGCGGATAACCTGCGTCACTTTGAGCAGCGAACGTTGCGCCAACAGCAGGTAACTGTAGATGCCCGCCGAGAGCTGGCGGATATAGCCTGCGCGCAGCAGCAACTGGTGGCTGACGAACTCGGCTTCGGCGGGAATCTCCCTCAGCGTGGGGATGAATAACTTACTCCAATGCATGTAGTTGCTCTGGGGATTGGGGGTAAAGGTCCAATTGTAGCATGCTAGAATTGGGTGGAATTCCAATGAAAATAGCGATTGGAGCCGACCATGCCGGCTTCGCTCTCAAAGAGAGCCTGAAACGCAAGCTCGTCGAGTGGGGACACGAGGTCACCGATTGCGGTACCGGCGGAGATGAGGCTGTAGATTATCCGGATTTCGCCTCGGCGGTGGCCCGCGAAGTGTCCGGCGGCCGCTCTGACCGGGGGGTGCTCGTATGCACAACGGGCGTGGGCATGTCCATCGCCGCCAACAAAGTGCCGGGGATCCGGGCGGCCCTGGCGGTGAACCTGGATGAGGTGTTTCTCACCCGCTCCCACAACGATGCCAACATATTGACGCTCGGCTCGCGTTACACCAACGAGGGCGAAGCGGAGAAGTTGCTGGACGTTTTCCTGACGACCCCGTTCGTCGGCGGACGGCATGCCCGCCGCGTGGAGAAGATTACCGCGCTCGAGAAGAACGGCTCGGATGCGGCTGCCCAGGACGAATCTTAGAAAAGATGACCGAACAACAGCGAATGGCCCGGCCGCTGGCCGAGACCGACTCACAAGTGTATGCAGCCATCCAGGGAGAACTGGGGCGGCAGCACTCGCGATTGGAACTGATCGCCAGTGAGAATTTCACCTCGGAAGCCGTTCTCGAGGCTACCGGGTCGGTATTCACCAACAAGTACGCCGAAGGCTACCCCGGCAAACGCTACTACGGAGGCTGCGAGCACGTCGACGAAGTGGAGAACCTGGCACGGGAGCGCGCCAAGGAGCTTTTCGGGGCTGAGCACGCGAACGTGCAACCGCACTCCGGCTCGCAGGCCAACGAGGCGGCCTATGCCGCCGTCCTGCAGCCGGGCGACACGATTCTCGGCATGAACCTGGCCCATGGCGGCCATCTGACGCACGGTCATCACCTGAATTTCTCGGGCAAGACTTACAACGTGGTCCCCTACGGCGTGCGGCGCGATGACGAGCAGATCGACTACGACGAGCTGGCCGCGCTCGCCGAACAGCACCGGCCCAAGATGATCATCGCCGGCGGGAGCGCCTATCCGCGGGAACTCAAGTTTGATCGCTTCCGGCAGATTGCGGACTCCGTGGGAGCCGTTCTTCTGGTGGATATGGCGCACTTTGCGGGTTTGGTGGCCGCCGGCTGCCATCCCAACCCTTGCGAGTGGGCGGACATCGTAACGTCCACCACGCACAAGACGCTGCGCGGACCACGCGCCGGGTTGATCCTTTCTCGCGAGCAGTTTGCGGCCGCCATCGACAAGAGCGTTTTTCCGGGCGTGCAGGGCGGCCCGTTGGTGCACGTTATCGCGGCCAAAGCGGTTTGCTTCGGGCTGGCCATGGCGCCTGAATTCAGAACCTATCAGCAACAGGTGGTCGCCAACGCCAGGGCTCTGGCGGCGGCGCTTGCTCAGGAGGGCTACCGCATCGTCAGCGGCGGCACGGACACCCACCTGATGCTGGTGGATGTGTTCGCCAAGGGCATCCGCGGCAAAGCGGCCGAGACCGCCCTCGATGAAGCCTACATCACGGCCAACAAGAACGCGATTCCGTTTGACGTGAACCCGCCGCTGAATCCCAGCGGGATCCGGTTGGGCAGCCCGGCGGTTACCACGCGGGGTTTCGGCGAGAAAGAAATGGTGGAAGTGGCCGCGCTGATCGCTCACGTGCTGAATCACGTCAGCGCTGAGGAGGCCGAGCGTCATAGAGCTTTGGAGGAGGTTAGGGCCCGCGTCGGCAAACTCACCGGCCAGTTTCCTCTCTACGGGTGGAAGCGGGCAGCCAACCACAGCTGAGAGATGGCCCTGCGCATTGTCATCGACGCCCGCCATGTCCGGGATTTCGGGATTGGGACCTACATTCGCAATCTCGTCCGGGCTCTGGCCAAGATCGATCAGGAGAACCGCTATTTTCTGGCGGCTTTCACGGCGGACGTATCCTACTTCAATAATCTGCCTCCGAATTTCTCCACCAGCGTCTATGACCGGCCGGACACGCAGGAAAGAGACAACCTGAGCTTCCCCCTGTTCTTGCGCAACTTCTCGGCGGACCTGTTCCACATCCCGCTGGACAGGGTGCCTCTGTGGATGCCCCGTCCTTACGTGGTCACCGTCCACGACATGAGCCGGTTGTTCTATAACCGCCGTGGCGGGATTCGCAACCAATTGAGCCTGTACCGTGCGCGGAGGGGATTGCAGCGCGCCGAAGTCGTCATCGCGGTTTCCCAAGCCACCCAGCGTGACGTGCGGAACTTCTTCGGTATCCCGTCTTCCCGCATCCGGCAGATTTACAACGCCCCGGACCCGCGTTTCCTGGTTCCCCCCAGCGCGCCGGGCGAAGCCCACAACGGCGAAACCCGCCAGCGGATCCTGGACCGCTACCAGATCCATTACCCGTTCGTGCTGTACGCCGGCAGCATCCGTCCGCAGAAGAACGTGCCCAGGCTGGTGGAGGCGTTCGCCGTCCTGCGCGGGGAATTGGAAAACCACCCGCAGTACAAGAATCTGCGGCTGATCATCATCGGCGACGAAATTTCCCAGAATCCTGCTGTGCGGCTGGCTGTCATCCGCAGCCGCGTCGAACAAACGGTTCGCTTTCTGGGTTTTGTTCCCATTGAAACGCTGCGCACTTTCTACCAGTCTGCGTCTTTGTTTGCCTTCCCGTCGCTCTATGAAGGCTTCGGTCTGCCGCCGCTGGAAGCCATGGCTTGCGGTACTCCGGTGGTCGCGAGCAATGTCAGCAGCCTGCCGGAGGTGGTGGGTGAGGCCGCCGTGGGGGTAAACCCGGACAATGTCTTTGACATTGCCCGGGGGCTGCGCGAGGCGCTGCTCGACGAGGACTTGCGGGCCAGGCTCATCGCTCGCGGGTTCAACCAGGTGAAACGCTTCAGCTGGGAGCAGACTGCCGCCGAAGTCCTGAGTATCTACAAGGAAGCGGCGCGCTGACGGGCTAAGGCGGGTTGTCCTGGCTGGGCTCGAATGGAGTGGGATGATCCGCTGAAGGTCCCCTCAGCAAGTCCAATAATGACAGTTCGAGTGCCTGCAAGAGCCGGTCCGCCACAATTGGCGTGAGAACTCTGGCTCCTTTGAGCACATTATGTACGTGAGACTGGGAAAGGCCGACGCGGCGTGCCAAGCCGCGCTCGGTCAACTCGCCGTTGCGGATGCGTAAGACTACGTGCTCGCGTAGCAGCAACATGAGTGCGGCGAAGTTCACTGTCGCCCGAAGTCTATTTCACTGTGAAATAGGCTGCGTCCTTTCCTGAAATATTAGCACGAAAATCTGATTATTGAATGAATTTAATAGGCCCCATTGTTTCTGCCTAAATTCCTTTTTTGCAGCATCTTGCCTTGATCCTCCCGCCTGTTTTTCTTCCATTGTTTCTAATTAATTCAATCCAGCGTTGACTGTTTTTCAAATAGATTTAGGATGGGAACAGACTTCGGTCGCCAGCCTCCGCGGTTGAAAGAGGCGGCGACGAGAGGAGCAAAAGAGACGATGGAATGGACCCGTTCTGAAACGCTGGCGCTGGCCGCCAGTTCCTGTACTACCTGCCACGGCCTTGGAATGCTGACTGGCAAGCGCGGGCGGTCGACCCCGTGCAATTGCGTGTTGCGCGCCATCTTCCGCGCCTGTTACGCGCGGTTCCAGCATTGCGCGACCAAGGAGAAGCGCCTGAGCCGCGTGAGTTTCGAATTCACGCAGGGCCGTGAGAGCCGCTTCACCTGGGGCCGCAAGGACGAAGAATACGTTGCCGATTTCTGCCTGATTGCCAAGCGGACGCTGACTGAAGAGGAACACCGCATCTTCCGGTTTCACTACCTCCTGGGCGCCGATTGGAAGCTGTGCTGCATGAAACTCAAGATGGACCGCGGGAATTTCTTCCACGCCGTCTACCGCATCCAGCAGAAGCTCGGGCGGGTGTTCCGTGAACTGAAGCCCTACGGACTGTTCCCGCTGGATGAGTACTTCCATGGCAGCGTGCGCGGAGCCACCACGCAACGCTCACTGATTCCCTTCCGCCAGCCGCCTGCCGCCCAGCCTGTGCAACCTCCTCTCCTCCGCGCGGCCTAGGGCCGCCTTGCCGGGGCCGCGCGCCGAACGCGGCCCCGCCCATCGGCGGCGCAAGTCAGCCGCTCATGCTGCCTGTCCTTGCGAGCGTGGCTGAGGCAAAAAGCGTCTCCCGTTATCAGGCCTTGGAGCCCGCAGCATTCGCCAGACTCAAAGCTGAAGCGCGCCGCAGAGAGCCACCGCCCAGGTCGTGATGGAGGAGTAGGACTGTGCACCGCCGCCTGCTGCTAAAATCGCGGTACGGGACGGCGGTCCCGCAGACGAATAAGGGAGGACGAACCCGTGATGAAGTGGCGGGCAATGATAGCTTTGATGGGTTTGCTCATCTTCGGCGCCCCTTGCCAGGCTGAGTGGGTCCAGCTGATGAACGGCAAGGACCTCACCGGCTGGCAGGTGATTGGCGATGGCGTCTGGACAGTGATGAACGACGGGACACTTCTCGGGCAGCGTGTCCCGGGCAAGTCGCAGCAACAGGCTTGGCTGTACACCGAAAAGGAATACGGCGAATTCGACCTCGAAATGGAGTACTGGACCCGCCTGGGCGGAAACAGCGGCATCTCAATCCGCGACACGTCGCGCGCCCGCTACGCCGTGCCGCCCGATTATGACCGCACCCGCACTCCCTCCCACATCGGCTACGAGATTCAGATCATCAATGGATACAGAGAGACCTACCCGACGGGCAGCGTCTACAGCTTCGTCAAAGCGGCGCCGGACGCGCACATCCTGAATGACTGGAACAGAATCGCCATTGAGTCGCGCAACGAGATGATTCACGTGCGGGTCAACGGCAAGCTGGTGTGCGAGTTCGCCGGAGACCCGGCGCGCAGCAAGACCGGGCCCATCGGTTTGCAATTGCATGACCCGCAGAGCATCGCCATGTTCCGCAACATCCGGTTGCGTGAGCACGTGCGGCGCTGAAGCTAATCGCGCCGCGAGCGGAAGAACTCCTGAAGCAGTGCGACGCAGTCCGCGCCCAGCACGCCTTCGGTGATCTCCAGCCGGTGGTTCAGCAGTTCGGAGTCCGCCAGCCTGAACTTGCTGCGGACCGCGCCAAAACGCAAATCCCGCGCCCCGAATACGAGCCGCCGCAGACGCGCGTTCACGAGCGCCCCGGCGCACATCACGCAGGGTTCGAGCGTCACATAGAGAACCGCTTCTTCCAGCCGGTAATTGCCGGCGGCCGCGCCGGCTTCGCGGAGGGCGATGATCTCGGCGTGCGCCGTGGGGTCGCATCGGGAAACAGGCGAGTTAGCGCCCCTGCCGATGACATTGCCTCCGGAAACCAGCACCGCGCCGACAGGCACCTCGTTCTCCTGTCCCGCGTTGCGGGCTAACTCCAGGGCTTCGCGCATGAACCTCTCGTCAAGGAGCTTAGAGGCGTTTTCGGCATCCGTCATAGTTTCATTTAGCGGCGGCGGCCGCGCGGCCTAATGATAAGCTAAGTATATTAAACGGTGTTTAAGTTCCTGTCGCTTATTCTGAAGAACGCTCTTCGCAGCAGAAGGCGTACCTTGCTCACGATATTGAGCATCGGCGCTTCGCTTTGCCTGCTGGGCGTGCTGATGGCGCTCTACCACGCGTTCTTCTTCAGCGAAGCCAGCGAAGAGCAGGCGTTGCGCCTGGTGGTGCGCAACCGGGTCTCGCTGGCGAATCCCCTGCCGCTTTCCTACCAGCAGAAGATCAACCAGGTGGCGGGTGTGCGGGAATCGGTGATTTTTCAATGGTTCGGCGGCGTGTACAAGGACGCCCGCGACCCGCAGAACTTCTTTGCCCGCCTTGCCGTCGAGCCGGACAAGCTGTTCACCGTGTATCCGGAGTATGTCACTGCCGAAGAACAGCGGCGCGCGTTTCAGCAGGAACGCACGGCTTGCCTGGTGGGGCGCAAGCTGGCCGGCCGGCTGGGATTCCGTTTGGGGGACCGGATTGTCCTGAAGGGCGATATCTTTCCGATCGATGTGGAACTCATCGTGCGGGGCATCTACGATTCGGAGCGCGACAACGAGAACCTCTTCTTTCATTTCGATTACTTGCGCGAGGCCATGGGCAGCGAGCGCGGCGACATGGTGGGCACCTATGTTTTGATCGCCGACAGTCCGGACAGCGTTAGCCGGATAGCAGCGGAGATCGACGAGATGTTCCGCAACTCGCCGTTGCAGACCAAATCCGAAAGCGAGCGGGCGTTCGAATTGAGTTTTCTCGCTTTTCTCGGCAATGTGAAGCTTTTCCTGCTGAGCATCTGCGCCGCGGTCACCTTCACCATCCTGCTGGTGAGCGGCAACACCATGGCGATGAGCGTGCGCGAGCGAGTGCGCGAAGTGGGCATTCTGAAGACCCTGGGATTTTCGCGCGGCACCGTGATGGGTGTCATGGTGGCCGAATCGGTGGCCATCTCGCTGATCGGCGGTGTCCTGGGACTTGCCCTGGCAGCGGGCCTTTGCGATTTGCTGCGCCGTTCGCCGGCGACGGTCGCGGACATGAACCGGCTGACGCTGCCGCCTTCCGTGATTCTCCTGTGCCTGGTAGTGGCAGCGCTGATCGGCGTGATCAGTTCGCTGTGGCCGGCCTGGACGGCGTCCCGCCGGTCCATTGTCGAGGCGCTGCGCTTCACTGACTAGGAGGTCATCGTGGCGATTCCCATCTCCTACAATCTGCGCAACCTGGTGGCCCGCAAGACAACGACGCTGATGACCGCGCTGGGCATCGCTCTGACGGTGACCGTGCTGCTGATGGTGCTCGCGTTGATCGAGGGCCTGCGCACGTCGCTGGCCTCCACGGGGCACCCGCACAACGTTCTGGTGATGCGCAAGGGCGCCACCGCGGAGTTGAGCAGCATCCTGATGCGCAGCGTGTTTCAGGACCTGCGGTCCATGCCGGGGATTGTGCGCGACGCCGCGGGCGAACCGCTGGCTTCGCTGGAAATGGTCACGGTGATCATCCTGGAACGGCCTGAGCAACCTTCAGGCATCAACATCAACTTGCGTGGACTGACCCCCGTCGGGCTGACCATGCGCGAGGAAGTGCGCCTGTCCTCAGGACGCATGTTCGAACCGGGACGCCGCGAGGTGGTGGTGGGCCGGTCCCTGTCTGAGCGTTATCCCGAAGCGCGCGTGGGGTCGCGGCTACGTTTCGGCCGCGGCGAATGGGAAGTGGTGGGTGTCGTGGACGCGGGCCGCTCGGCGGCCAACAGCGAGATCTTCGCGGACTTGAACCAGATCAGCGCGGACTACAACCGCAGCGAGGCGCTCAGCTCGGCGCTGCTGCGCGCCGCTGATGAGGTTTCCGCGCAGGCGCTGATCAACGAGCTTGAAAACGACCGCCGCTTGAACGTCACCGCGATGACGGAACGCGCCTACTACGATTCACAGACGGCTTCAGCCCGCCCCGTGCAATACCTGGGTACACTGGTCGCCATTATCATGGCCATCGGCAGCAGCTTTGCCGCCATGAACACCATGTATGCGGCTGTCGCCCGCCGGGCGCCGGAAATAGGTACGCTGCGTGTTCTCGGATTTTCGCGCACGAGCATCCTGGTGAGTTTCTTCCTGGAATCTCTGCTGCTGTCCCTGTTGGGAGGCTTGTTGGGCTGCCTGCTGGCGCTTCCGCTGCACAACCTCACCACGGGATTCGGCAATTTCGTCACCTTCAGCGAAATCACCTTTCAGATGCGGGTGACACCCGCGGTGGCTTCTGTAGGCGTGGGATTCGCTCTCTTGATGGGCGCGGCGGGCGGGTTGTTTCCGGCCGCCGCGGCCGCGCGCAAGCAGATTCTGACAGCTCTAAGAGAGGCCTGAGGCGAACGTGCAAGCCGACCTGAACCGATTGCGCATTGAGAAGTCGATGAAGCACGGGGCGGCGGGCTCCCCGTGGGCCAAAGCCTGGATCCTGGTGGGCGTGGCGCTGCTGCTGCTGTTGGGAGGAGCGGGCTACTTCTACAGCTTGCGCAGCGCGCCCATCGAAGTGCGCGTGATGCGGGTGAGCGCGGCGGGGCAGGACGCCCGGGCAGCCGGCGAGCGCATCATCCTCAATGCCACCGGCTACATCGTGGCGGCCCACAAAATTCAGTTGGCGTCCAAGGTGGTCGGGAAGGTGGCCTGGATTGGAGTGGAGAAGGGCGACCGGGTGAAGAAGGACCAGGTCATCGTGCGCCTGGAGGACGACGAGTACCGCGCGCAGTTGCAGCAGGCGCGCGGCCAGTTGGCTGCGTTCGAAGCGCGCCTGAAGGAACTGGAAGCCGGTTCGCGTCCGGAGGAGATAGGCGTGGCGCGCGCCAACGTGGAGCAAGCCCGGGCGGAATTGGAGAACGCCAGGATCAACCTGGAACGTACCCGGAAGCTCACCGCCGAAAAAGTGCTCTCGCCTCAGGCGTTGGACGACGCCGTAGCCCGCTACAACAGTCAGCAGGCGCGCGTGCAATCGCTCCAGAAAACCCTGGACCTGGTCCTGGCAGGTCCGCGGCAGGAGCAAATTGACGCAGCGCGCGGGCAGGTCCAGCAGGCCAGGGGAGCGGTGGCTTTCTATGAAACCCAACTGGCCAATACGGTCATCAAAGCGCCGGTCACCGGGACCATCCTCGAGCGGGTGGTCGAAATCGGCGAGTTTGTGACGACGAGCTTCGTGGGAGAGCGCGGCGCCAAGGGCTACGTCGTCAGCCTGGCGGATCTGAAGGACCTCCAAGTGGAACTGGATATCAACCAGAATGATTTTGCCCGGTTGGGTTCCCGGCCGCCCGCCAAGGTCACCACCGATGCCTATCCGGACCGGGTCTACGAGGGCTTTATCGAAGAAATCGCGCCGGAAGCCAACCGGCAGAAGGCGACGGTCCAGGTGAAGGTCAAAATCCAGCAGCCGGATGACTATCTGCGTCCCGAGATGAACGCCAGCGTGGCTTTTGTCGGCGAGGCCGTCGAGCCGTCCGGCGAAGCCGGGAAGACGGTCATCTTCGTGCCGGCGTCCGCGGTGCGCCAGGATGCCGTTTTTCTCTTTCATCAGGGGCGGGCTTTGCGCCGGACGGTGAAGACCAGCGGTATCACCTCGCTCGGGATGCGGGTCGAGGAAGGTCTTTCCGGCGGCGAAGATCTGATCGTGGATCCGCCGGCGGACCTGAAGGAAGGCAGCCGCGTGCGAGCCAGAGAGGGGTAGGCCCAGTGAACGACATTGTCATCGAGACCCTCCAGCTGACCAAGGAGTTTCAGCGCGACACCTTTCGCGTGGTGGCGCTCAAAGACGTTGAACTAGAGGTTAGCCGCGGGGAGTTCATCGCGCTGATGGGACCGAGCGGTTCCGGCAAGTCCACGCTGCTGCACCTGATAGCGGCCATGGACCGGCCCACGTCAGGCCACATTATCGCTTTGGGCGAGGACCTGAGGACACTGGATGACCGTGCCGTGGCGCGGTGGCGCAACACGCACGTGGGCTTCGTCTTCCAGTCCTTCAATCTGATTCCGGTGCTGACGGCGCTGGAGAATGTCGAACTGCCTCTGAAACTGACCCGGCTGAGCAAGCGCGACCGGCTGGCTCACGCCAAACACGCGCTCGAACTGGTCGGATTGGGAGACCGGATGGATCACACTCCGCGCCAGCTTTCGGGAGGACAGGAGCAGCGTGTGGCCATAGCGCGCGCTCTGGTGACGGACCCTGACCTGATCCTCGCAGACGAGCCCACCGGAAACCTCGATGCGATTTCCGCCCAGGAAGTGATGACGCTGCTGGGCCGGCTGAACGTCGAATTCGGCAAAACCATCGTGGTGGTGACGCACGATCCGCACGTGGCCCACTTCGCCTCGAAAATACGGTTTCTCGAAAAAGGTGAACTGCTCCCGGAAGGCCGGGCGCCGCAGGATTGGGTGATGCCCACACGGGCCAACAGGCCCGGCGCCGCCTAGAAATGCAGTCCGCCGCTACAGATGAGCACTTCGCCCGTCACGTAGTCTGACCAGGGAGAACAGAAGAACAACACCGCACCCGCGGCTTCTTCCGGATCTCCCAACCGGCCTAACGGAATGGAGGCCTTCACGGCATCCAGCACAGCGGGCTGCACGCCGACGGCGATGTTGCGCTCCCCCACCTGTATGGAAGCCTGTTCAGCGCCCAGGGGCTGAATGAGGCGGGTCTCGATGAGGCCGAAGCCGACTGCGTTGACATTGATGTTGTAGCGGCCCCATTCCTTGGCCAGCGTCTTCGTGAGGCCCACCAGTGCCGCTTTGCCGCTGGAGTAGCCCGCCTGTCCGGCATTTCCGTCGGTGCCCGATATGGAAGTGATGTTCACCACTTTCCGCATGACGCGCCGACCCTCAGCGCGCTCACGCTTGGCGGTTTCCCGCAGCCAACCCGACGCGGCGCGGAGAATGCGGAAGGGGGCTGCCACGTGGATATCCAGCATGGCCTGAAACTGCTCGTCGGTCGTCTTCTGAATGACGTTGTCCCAGGTGTAGCCGGCGTTGTTGATGATGATGTCCACGGCGCCGAAAGCCTTCAGCGTGGCTTCGACGACGCTTTGAGCGGCATCGGGCTTAGTCAGGTCGCAGGCGTGTGCCTCGGCGCGCGCTCCCTGTTGGCGCAGCGCCGCGGCGGTCGCCTCGGCCTGTTCGCGGTCGATGTCGTTCACCAATACGGCCGCGCCCAAAGCTCCCAATTGCCGGGCGGTGGCGCTGCCAATCCCCCGGCCGGCGCCGGTGACCAGCGCGGCTTTCCCTTGCAGCGTGAAAGGCATGTGCTTACTCCTCGTTGTTTGAATTGGCTGCGATGGCTTCGATAACGCGCAGGGCGTGTTCGCAATCCTCCCGGCCGGCGTCGTAATGCGTCACCATGCGCATCTGCGTGGGACTCACCCCGTTCGCCAGCACACCGCGCTCCTTGAGCCGGGCGCTCCAGACCGCCGGGCTGAGACCGGTTCCAGCGACGTCGAACACGACGATGTTGGTTTCAACGCGCCTGGCATCAAGGTGTATTCCGGGGATGCGGCTGAGTCCTTCGGCCAGCAGCCTGGCGTTCGCATGGTCTTCGGCCAGCCGTCCAGGCATGTGTTCGAGTGCAATCAAGCCGGCGGCGGCGAGCACGCCAGCCTGCCGCATACCGCCGCCCAGGCGTTTGCGGAAAAGGCGGCCACGGTCCATGTCTGCCTGCGAACCGACGAGCAGGGAGCCCACCGGCGCGCCCAGTCCTTTCGAGAGGCAGAACATGACCGTGTCGGTCTTCTCGCATAGCCGCTTAGCACTCACGCCCAAATGCGCCGCCGCATTGAACACCCGGGCGCCGTCCAGATGCACCTTGAGTCCTGACTCATGCGCCCCGTCGCAAATCTCGTCCACGACGTCCACCGGGCTCACCGTGCCCCCGGCCATGTTGTGGGTGTTTTCGATTGACACCAGCCCCGTCGGAGCCCAGTGAGGGCCCAGCGGCCGGATAGCGGGACGGATATTCTCCCAGCGAAGAACCCCGTCTTCGGCTTTCACCGGCCGGGCCACGCAGCCGGCAAACCAGGCCATCATCCCGAGCTCGTAGTTAAAGACGTGGGAGCGTTCCTCGCAAACCACTTCCTCCCCATGCCGCGTGTGCAGTTTGATGGCGATGCTGTTGCCCATCGTGCCGGATGGCACAAACAGGCCCGCCTCTTTGCCGAGGATTTCGGCGGCGCGCTTCTCCAGCAGGTTGACGGTGGGGTCTTCCTGGTAGACATCGTCACCCACCTCGGCTTCGGCCATGGCGCGCCGCATGGCGCCGGTCGGGCGCGTTACGGTATCGCTGCGCAGGTCAATCCATCGTCGCTGTTCATTCATCCGGGCAGGAACTCCTGAAAGACTTCATTGGATAGCATCATGCCGCGGCCGGTCAGCCGCAGCCGGCCTTGCCTTTCTTCCATCAAGCCGCCGTCCAGAAACCGGGCGATGGGCTCGCTGAATCGCGACCGTTCTTGCGGTGTGGGAGAGATGCCCTCGGAGAGCCTGAGTCCCACGAAGAACCGCTCCTCGGCGGGGCGAGCCGGCTGACGTTCCAGAACCACCGGCTCTCCGCTCCGCCAGCGGTCGACGTACTCGCCGGCGGTTTCCACGTTGCTCCAGCGCGTGCGTCCGTCAAACGAGTGCGCGTCCGCGCCGAATCCGGCGTAGGGAGCCAGGCGCCAGTATTTGAGGTTGTGCAGGGATTCGCGGCCCGGGCGGGCAAAATTGGAGATCTCGTAGCGCCTCAAACCCATGCCTGCCAGCCTCTCTACCGCCTGCTCATAAAGGTCGGCTGTCCGGCCCTCGTCCGGCGTCATGGCAGCCCCGTAGCGCGAGCCACCCGCCAGAATCTCCCGGCCCAACCGGCTGTCCTCGTCGATTTCGAGCATGTAGACGGAAACGTGCTCCGCGTCCAGGCGCTCCACCCAGTCGAGGGATACGCTCCAACTGTCTGCGTTCTGCCGCGGCAAGCCGGCGATGAGGTCAATGTTGAGATCTTCCAAGCCTGCCTGCTTCAACAAGGCGACATCCCCGGCCACGGTTGCGGGCGTGTGATTGCGCCCCAATGGGCGCACCTCTTCGTGGACAAAGGACTGAACTCCCAAGCTGACGCGAGTGATGCCCGCCTGTTTCCAGGCGGCGGCTCTTTCCGGCGTGACGGTGCCGGGGGAAGCCTCAATGGTCGCCTCCTGCCACGGTTTGCCCGGGACAGCCGCAAGGATGGCCTCCAACGGTACGGGTTCAATGCGGCTCGGCGTGCCACCCCCCAGGTAAACCGTCTCCGGAGTCCATTCCCATGGGTGAAGGGCGAGTTCGGCGATTAGGGCCTGTTGATAGTCGCCCTCGAGCTTCTTCAAGCCCGGACCGGAGGCGAAATTGCAGAAGGCGCACTTCTGGGAGCAAAAAGGATAGGCGATGTAGACACCAGCCATGTTGGCGCGCCCCACGCGGGGCACTACCTCAAACTTAACAAAATATAGCGACTTCCGCGTTGCAAGGAGCATCTGTTAAAGTTGGACCAGCCCATGCTCCCGACTTGTCTGCCACACACAGCGCTGCCCCACGCCAGCCTGTTGTTTGCGGATTTATTGTACGCGTTTGACCGGGCGGCGCGATTCCTGCCCCACCGCACGGGCGATTTGGACGCCTGCGTGGCAGCGGCCCGCTCCCTTGATTACCCGCAGCAGCGGCGCGCCGAGTTAGTGGCAGCACTGCGCGAGCAGAACGGCGACAGCCCTGCGTTGGACCTGCTGTCCAAGCCCGGCGCGGTGGCGGTCGCTACCGGTCAACAGGTGGGACTGTTCTCCGGGCCGTGCTACACGATCTACAAGGCCTTGACTGCGGTGAAACTCGCGGAGAAGTTGCATTCGCGAGGCGTCCCCGCAGTCCCCTTGTTCTGGCTCGCCACCGAAGACCATGACTTCGAGGAGGTGAACCACTGCTGGAGTTTCGGCGCGAACCATGAACCCTTGCGGCTCGGCTTGAACGCTGCCGTCGCCGGCCATCAGCCTGTGGGGATGATTGCGCCCCGCGATTACCCGCTCGAGGAGTTGCGCCGCACCTTGGCACAGTTCCCGCACGGCGATGAAGTCGCCTCGCTGGTGGCGGAATGCTATCAGCCCGGGGTGCCCATGGGCGAGGGTTTCCGGCGCTTGCTAAGCCGCCTGGTGGGCACGCTGGGGTTGCTGTGTCTTGACCCGCTGAGCCCGCGGGTGCGCGCGCTCGCCACCCCGCTGCTCGGCAAAGCGGCGGAGGCAGCGCCGGAACTGGTAGCTGGTCTTCTTCAGAGGAACCAGGAGTTGGAGTCATCCGGCTATCACCGGCAGGTGCGCGTGGACGAGCAGACGTCTCTGTTCTTCCTGCTCAAGAACGGTCAGCGAACCCCGCTGCGCCGCAGTGAGCATGGCTTCCACGCCGGGGACCGGCTCATCACCACGCAGGAGTTGGCGGACAGCGCCGACTATCTCTCCCCAAACGCATTGCTTCGCCCCGTGGTCCAGGATTTCGTTCTGCCCACCGTGGCTTATGTCGGCGGTCCCGCGGAACTGGCCTACCTGGCACAGAGCGAGGTGTTGTACCGGCAGTTGCTCGGGCACATGCCTGTAACCATCTCCCGGGCTTCTTTTACGGTGCTGGACAGCCGCAGCGCCAAGCTCATGGAGCGTTATGGCCTTCAGCTTCCCGATTGCTTCCACGGCCTGGAGCCTCTGCGCGAGCGCATGGCTCGGGCCCTCATCCCCCCTCAGCTGAAGGCGGCCCATGAACAGGCTGCCGCCGGAATCTCAGAACACCTTCACACACTGCGCGGCTGCCTGGACACCTACGATCCGACGCTGGCTGCGGCTTTGGACAAAAGCCGTGCCAGGATGCTCTATCAACTGGAAAAGATCGAGAGGAAGTCGGCGCGGGAAGCCTTCCGGCGTCAGGAGCGCGCTGCTTCGGAGGCTAGGCATTTGTCCGGACTCGTCTATCCGCAGAAGCACCTCCAGGAACGATTCTTCACGATACTGCCCTTGCTGGCCCGCCACGGCCTTGATTTCGTCGGGCGGCTCTACGAGAACGTCCACTTGGACTGCCCGGGCCACCAGTTGCTGGTAGGGTAGGTCATTTCCACCGGCTATGTACATCAACAAAGTGAAGCAGGCTCTGGCCGAGGGCAAGGTGCAGATTGGCACGGCCTTCGCGCAATTGCGCTCGCCCGAAGTAGCGCGTATTCTCGCCGCCGCAGGATTCAACTGGGCTTATCTAGATACCGAACACGGGAACTTCAACATCGAAACCGTGCAGGACATCTGCCGTGCCGCCGCAGACTCGGGTTTGTGCCCCGTGGTGCGCGTGGCCGATCTGGAGTATGCCCTGGTGGCCCGCGCATTGGACAATGGCGCTCAAGGCATCATCTTCCCGCGCGTAGAGGACCCCGAACTGCTGGCCAAAGCCGTCAGTTGGACGAAGTTTCCCCCGGTCGGGGTGCGCGGGTTCGGTCTGACGCCGACGCACGTCAACTACGAGAAGGTGACCATCCCGCAGATCGGCGAGCACATGAATGCGAACACCATGGTGGTGCTCCAGATTGAAACCGTGAAGGCGCTCGAGGGGCGTGACGAACTGCTTTCGGTCGGGGGCATCGACGCCGTCATGGTGGGTCCGGTGGATCTCTCCATCTCGCTGGGTGTGCCGGGCGAATTCCAGCACCCCAAGATGGTGGAAGCCATGGAGAAGATCCGCGACAGTTGCAATCAGCACGGCGTCGCCCCGGGCACTCAGACGCGCACGCTCGATCTGGCCAAGTTCTGGAAGGAGCGCGGCATGCGCTTCATCGGCACCGGGAGCGAAACCGGCATGCTCTTTGAGCGTGCTTCGCAACTGATTGCCGGGCTCGCTTAGGCGTCTCCGGCCGCGCGCCGGCATCGGCAAAGCAGTCCACGCCTGCCTCGGAGTGAGCCTGTTATACTCTTAGGCGTAGGCGCGCCGACATCCTGGCTGGAGTGGCGGAACTGGCAGACGCACGGGACTCAAAATCCCGCGCCCTTCACTGGGCATGTGGGTTCGACCCCCACCTCCAGCACCAATCAGACGGCGGCCTGCGGGCTCACTGACCGCCCCGCCCGAGCAGGACTACCTTGATGGTTTGAAACAGAATGGTGGCGTCCATGGCGGGCGAGCAGTGCTTGATGTAGTACAGATCGTACTCCAGCTTCGTGATCGTGTCTTCCAGCGTGTCGCCGTATTTGTGGTTGATCTGCGCCCAACCGGTGATACCCGGCTTCACGCAGTGCCGCTGACGGTAAAACGGCACGATCTCGGCCAGTGCCTCCACAAACTCCGGACGCTCCGGGCGCGGGCCGATGATGGACATTTCACCGCGCAGCACGTTCACCAACTGGGGGATCTCATCGAGCCTGTAGCGGCGCAGCCACTTGCCGATGGGCGTCACCCGCGGATCGTCAGGTTTGGCCCAGATGGCGCCGGTAGAACTCTCAGCGTTGTTGTACATGGACCGGAACTTGTATAGCGTGAAGAAGGCGCCGTTCAGCCCCACTCTCTGCTGGCGATAAAGCACCGGGCCTTGGCTGGTGAGCTTGATCAACACCGCCACCACCAGCACCACCGGTACACCAATCAAGAGCCCCAGAGCCGCGACGGCCAGGGAGTAAAGGCGCTGGAACCTTAGGGTCAGCGAGCCCGGGCCAAGATCGGTTCCGAAGATCAGGTGCG
The DNA here is from genome assembly GCA_037444075.1 of Acidobacteriota bacterium. Taxonomy (GTDB): domain Bacteria; phylum Acidobacteriota; class Terriglobia; order Bryobacterales; family Bryobacteraceae; genus JBBIND01. Next base: position 42,251 of record JBBIND010000008.1, read on the forward strand.
AAGGCCGCAACTCGAGCGTGCTCACTCGATTGAACGCGGCTTCGTACAACGCGGCCGCTTCCACGATCTGTTGCCCGCTGAACTTCAGTTCGAGCAACTCGGCGACGGGGAGCCGGTCGCGTCTCTCCGGCATGGCCACCGCCACCAGGTCCGGCCTCGTTTCTTCCACGATTCGCCGCAACTCTGCTACCCGGCCCAGCAGCCGGCCCTCGGGCAGGCTGTCCGGGGCATGCTCTCCATCGTCCACATATCCGGCGCAAGCCAGCCCTAATTGAGTCTTGCCGGGAAGCTTGCGGGCGATGTCGGCGGCGAGTTTCCCCGCCCCCAGAAACAAAACCGACCGCACGTAGGCTTGCTTCAGCGCGCGGGAATAGAGGATCCTCCAGGCGGGCGCCAGGACGAGGACGAAGGCGCTGCCCGTGAGCACCATCCAGCGGGGCAACATGTACTGCGGCGCGGCGTAGCTCAAGAGGGCTTGCAGCAGGAACCCCACGCCCAGCACGAAGCAATACTGCTGCAGGAGGAAGGCCCTGGAGCGCACCCGGAGATCGTCGTAAAGATCCTGAAAGTAGACTGCCACGATCATGCCGGCCGTCATGATGCCAATGCGCGTCAAGCCGCCTTCATAGAGCAGAAACACTTCCGGGGAAACGTCAATCAGCAGCAACACGGAGGCCAGGTAGCAGGAAAAAACCAGGAGGGCCTCCGTGGCGGCCATTACCAGCACACTCGCCGGTACCAGCCTGTTCGTCAAAGGCATACGTTCGCCAACATGCAGTCGCTCAAGCGCTGGAGCCGCGAGCCGATCCTCTCCGGCCAGAATCGCGGTGATCGCTCTCCAGTTATCTTAATCGGTAACGGCGGCCACCGGTTTAGAAGATTCTTGGGAAGCGGCGGCTCGACGCAACCTTGCGATGGCCTGAAAGGCCGGACCGTGTTCGCCCGGACGGCGCCGCGCGGCGGCTAATCCACTCCGCCGCCCGCCCATGGTGGGAACGCTACGAGAACATTTTCTTGCGTTCCCGGCGCGGGTCGCCTATCATGTGGTTACAGTGTCTTGCGTTTGCACCATCGGCTTTGAGTTTCGATTTTGGCGCTTTGCCTGAATCGGGGCGGGTGGTGTGAGCGTTGGGCAATAAAGTCTGATGAACCCACTCGCTAGAGTGGGTTTTTGATTTTCGGCGGGTCATCCGCCGGCGAAGGAGGCAACGGTGATTGTATCGATGCGATTGCACGCCACTCGCGAGGAAATCGACGCGGTCTGCGCGCGCATCCGTGAGTTTGGCTACAAGATCCACGCCATAGAAGGCGTCGAGCGTGTGGTGATTGGCGCCATTGGAAGGGGCGACGTCACAGCCTGCCTGGAAGCGCTGGAGGCCATGGACGGGGTGGAAAAGGCCGTCCGGATCAGCGCTCCCTACAAGTTTGTCAGCCGTGAGTATCGCGCCCAGGATACGGTAGTTTCCGCCGGCGGAACGGAGTTCGGCGGTGATGACCTTACGGTCATCGCGGGACCCTGCTCGGTAGAGTCGGAAGCGCAGATCATGCAGACCGCTCAGGGGGTGGCTTCCGCCGGCGCGCGCCTGCTGCGCGGGGGCGCATTCAAGCCCCGGACCTCGCCGTACGAATTCCAGGGTCTCGAAGTGGAAGGGCTGAAGTTGCTACGGCAGGCGAAAGCAGCCACCGGGCTGGCCATCGTTACCGAAGTGATAAGCGAAGCCGACATTGCCGTGGTGGCCGAATACGCCGACATGCTGCAAATCGGCGCACGCAACATGCAGAACTTCGCCCTGCTCAAGAACCTGGGCAAATGCGGCCGGCCTATCCTGCTGAAGCGGGGCATGAGTTCCACGATCCTGGAGTTGCTCATGTCGGCCGAGTACATCGTTTCGCATGGCAACCCCAACGTTGTCCTGTGCGAACGCGGCATCCGGACCTTCGAAACCGAAACTCGGAACACGTGCGATCTCACGGCCGTGGCGATCCTCAAGCAGTTGACCCACTTGCCCGTGATCGTCGATCCCAGCCACGCCACGGGAAAGCGCCACCTGGTGCCTCCACTGGCGCGTGCGGCGGTGGCCATCGGCGCCGACGGTTTGATGGTGGAAGTGCATCCTCATCCGGAGCGCGCGGTCAGCGACGGCGCCCAATCGCTCGACCTCCAGCACTTCCGGGCGATGATGGAGGAACTCAAGCCCTACACAGACCTCCGCCGGGCCAGACGCCGGGCCGCCTCCCATGGCACGGCCGGGGCGGTGTAATCTGGGTTTGTTGTGAAGCTCCGCATGCAGCCGTGGTTGCTCGGCGTCTCGCTGGCAGCCTTCTGTTTGTTGGCCGTGGGGGGATTGCTCTACTACCGTACGCGCCACTCCGTGGCTCCGGGGGAACTTGTACGCCACTTGCCGGACCGCAATTCCGCAATGCTCCATTTCGACATCGACGGTTTGCGCCGCTCCGGGTTGCTTGAACTGCTGGCCGGACGGACGGTAGCGCTGGAACCTGACTATGAAGCCTTTGTCCGCCGGACCGGTTTCGACTACCGCACGGACCTGGACAGCGTGCTCATCGGTTTCGGTGACCGCAGGGTCTACTTCCTGCTGAGGGGGAGATTCAACTGGAAGCTGTTGAGCGAATACGCCACGATTGAAGGCGGCCAATGCCGTTTTGGATATTGCCAAATGCCTGCCAGCCGTCCGGCGCGTTTCATCTCTTTCTTCGCGCTGCGCCCGAGCGTGATGGCGATGGCGGTTGCCGATGACGGCTGGGCGGCTCACGCGCTCAAAGAGCGCCGGCCGACCGGGCTGGAGGCGGAGGTCCCTCCGCAGCCTGTCTGGACCATCCTGCCTGCCGCCAGCCTGCGCGGCGGCGACTGGATGCCCGCGGGCACTCGTGCGTTCGCTTCGCTGCTGGCGAATGCTCAACGGGCCGTCCTGGCGCTGGGCGCGGACGGACGTACGCTGGAGGCTCTGCTGTCGGTGGATTGCGGCACTCCGCAGCAGGCGGAGCGCCTGGCAAAGCAATTGACAGAGCTGACGGAGACGTTACGGCGTTATATCGCCCGCGAGGACCAGACGCCCAATCCGCGCGATTTGAGCAGCGTCCTGACGTCAGGTACGTTTCGGAGCGAAGGGAACCGCGTTTTGGGCCGCTGGCCCATCAGCCGCCAATTCCTGGCCAATTTCACCGGCGACGGCTCCTGAATCCATGAACACGACAAGCCCCGGGGGCGTGCTTTGCGCCGGCAACCTGGTGTTGGATCTGCTCCTTAGGCCAGTGGACGACGTGGATTGGGAGCGCACGAAGTGGGTGGAGTCCTTCGAAACCAGCCTGGGAGGGAATGGCGCCAATACTGCCTGGGCTCTGGCGGCGCTGGGCGTGCCGGTGCGCCTGTGGGGCGCGGTAGGAACTGATCCCTGGGGAGACTACGTGCTGGCGCGCCTGTCAGCCGTCGGTGTGGACGTGAGCGGTGTCAACCGCCTGTCGGCGTCGACCGCCAGGACGGCAGTACTGGTGGATTCCCAGGGACGCCGCGCCTTCCTGCACCACCCGGGCGCGGGCTGCGAGGCGTTTTCTGAACCTCTGGCGGAAGCCGGCCTGCGGGGCGCCGCCTGCACGCGTTTTCACCTGGCCAACCCTTTCGCGCTGCCCCACGTGCGCCGCCACGCCGGCGATATGGTGCGCCGGGCGCGCGAAGCCGGGATGATTACTTCGCTGGATGGAGGCTGGGACGCCTCCGGTGAGTGGCTTCGAGTCATAGGTCCCTGCCTGCCCCACCTGGACCTGCTTTTTCTGAATCTTGATGAGGCGCAGCAGTTGACCGGGTGCGAATCGGCCGAGGAAGCCGCGGAGCGTCTCCTGGAGGGGGGCGCCCGGCAGGTAGTGATCAAAATGGGCGCGCGCGGCTGCCTGTGGATGGACCGGCAAGGGTCTTTTGCCGAACCTGCCTTTGACGTGCCCGTGGTGGACACCACCGGCGCTGGCGATTGCTTCGTGGCCGGTTTCCTGGCGTCCCTGTGGCGAGGCTCAGGAGTGCGCGAGGCGGCGCAGAGAGCCAATGCGGTGGCGGCGTTCAGTGTGCAGAGCCTGGGCGCGGTCACCGGTGTGCGCGGCTGGGACGAAACGCTGGAGTGGATGCGCACGGCTCCGCGCCTGCCCTGAGGCGGCAGGAATCGGACGGCCTGGCTCCGAGCGGGGGCGGAGGCTTACAACCCGCGCCCGTCATGGCTGCTGGCCGCTTCCATTTGCTATCATGCGGCTTCATGAGTGCGTATTCCATAGGCGTCGATTTAGGCGGCACAAACCTGCGCGCTGCCGCTGTTAGCCGTTCCGGCGAGATCCTCCACCAGATTTCGGGGGCCACGAACCTCACGGCGGGCCGTGACGCGGTCATCTCCGACATCGTCGGCTGCATCGTGAGACTGCGGGAGAAAGCGGGCGGCAAGGACTTCGCCGGCGCGGGCATCGGTGTTCCCGGCTTCATCCTGTTGGAGAAGGGCATCATCATGAACTCGAACAACCTCCCTGATTTGGAGGGCGTCCCCGTGCGCGACGAAATCGAGCGTAAACTCGGCGCGCCGGTGATTCTGGAGAATGACGCCAACGCCGCCGCGCTCGGCGAGAAATGGATGGGCGCGGGCAAGGACGTGGAGGATCTTGTCCTGCTCACGCTCGGCACCGGAATCGGAGGCGGCGTCATCACGCGTGGACGTGTGCTTCATGGCTACCTTGGCATGGCCGGCGAACTGGGGCACATGACCGTAGTGACGAACGGCAACCCCTGCGGCTGCGGCAACTACGGCTGCCTCGAAAAATACGCCTCCGCCACGGCGGTGGAGAGCATGGCGCTGATGCTCAACCTCGGCGAGAACCTCACGGCGAAGGACGTGTACGAGATGGCCGCCGCCGGCAACGAGAAAGCGCAGATGATCTTCACGCGGATGGGCACTTCGCTGGGCACCGCGCTCGGCATGCTGGTGAACATCTTCAACGCGCCGTTGTATCTGCTCAGCGGAGGCATGCTGCCGGCGTGGGAGTTCTTTGCCCCGGTCATGATGGAGGAAATCAAGCGGCGCTCCTTCACGTTCCGCGCGTCAGAAACGAGAGTGGAGAAGGCGATTCTCGGCAATCAGGCCGGCCTCTTCGGAGCGGCCTATCTTCCATTCCTGGCGCAGGAACAAGGCGTCTGATGGCCAAACAATCACGGAAAAAGAATATGTACTGGCTCGGTGTTGATATCGGGACGGGCGGTAGCCGCGCCCTGCTGATCGACGAACAAGGGCAGGTGCGCTTCGGCTTCACGGCTCCCCATGAGGACATGCGCATGGAGCGCCCGTTGTGGGCTGAGCAGCACCCGGACAACTGGTGGGATGCTGCACAGAAGGCCATTGCAGGAGTTTTGAAAGAGGCTCGCATCGGCGGCGACAAGGTGCGCGGCATCGGGCTTTCCGGGCAGATGCACGGGTTGGTGATCCTCGATGAAGAGAACCGGGTCATTCGCCCGGCGCTGATCTGGTGCGATCAGCGCAGCCAGCCGCAGGTGGATTCCATCAACCGCCTTGTCGGGCCGGAAAACGTCCTGGCCTTTACGGCCAATCCGGTGCTGACGGGCTTCACACTGCCCAAGCTGCTGTGGGTGCGGGACAACGAACCGCGCCACTTCGAACGCGTGCGCAAAATGCTCCTGCCGAAGGACTACGTGCGGTTCCGCCTGACCGGCGAGTTCGCCAGTGAGGTCTCGGATGCCTCCGGCACGGCGTTGTTTGACGTGGTCACGCGCCGCTGGTCCACGCGGATGCTGGAGCGGCTGAAGTTGGATGCTGACATCCTGCCCGCCGTCGTGGAGTCGCCCGAAGTGACCGGAGCTGTGAGCGAAGAGGCCGCCGCCGCCACCGGCTTGATGCCCGGCACTCCCGTGGTGGGCGGCGCGGGCGACCAGGCGGCCAGCGCGGTGGGCAACGGGATCGTTAACGCGGGCACGGTGTCCTGCACGCTGGGCACTTCCGGCGTCGTTTTCGCCCACATGGACAGAGCCAGCTATGACCCGAAGGGGCGTGTCCACACTTTCTGCCATGCCGTGCCGGGGAAATGGCACATCATGGGCGTCACCCAGGGCGCCGGTCTCAGTTTGCAGTGGTTCCGCAACCAGTTGGCGCCCGGCGCCGACTACAATGCGCTCACCGCCGAGGCTGCCAAAGCGCCCTGCAATTCCCACGGTTTGTTCTGGCTGCCCTACCTGATGGGAGAACGGACACCCCACCTGGACGCTTCCGCCCGCGGCGGCTGGATCGGCTTGACGGCCAAGCACACGCGTGCCGACCTGATCCGATCGCTCCTGGAGGGCGTCTCCTACAGCCAGAAAGACTGTCTGGCGGTCATCGAAGAACTCGGCGTCAACGTGAAAAGCGTGTGCGCCTCCGGCGGCGGGGGCCAGAGCGCCTTCTGGCGTCAGATGCTGGCCGACATCTTCGGCAAGCGCGTGGCCACACTGAAAACGCAGGAAGGCTCGGCCTATGGCGCCGCGCTGCTTTCGATGGTGGGAACCGGCGCATACGGTTCGGTGGGAGAAGCCTGTGCCGAGGCGGTTGGAGAAGTAGGAGAAGTGCTGCCCCGGGCGCACGAATCGCAGCTCTACAGCCGCGGATACGAAGTCTACAAGTCGCTGTACCCGACACTGAGGCCCATTTACAGCCTCATCCGCAATCTGGGCTGAGAACGTCCGCGTTCCGTTCCGGCTATCGCCTGACAGCCGTAAAGGAACTGCTGCGCCGGGCGCCTTCGCGCGTCCGGTCGCCTTTCAGCGTGCCGCTTTCCAGCACGCCGTTCCATTGGAACTTGCGCTCCTGTTGGTTGATCTTCTCGACTGTAGTGAAGGAGAATCTGTTCCCGTCTACCTTCCCGTCGAGAATTTCAGCCGTGCGCCGGCGGTTTTCACCGCCCGTGCTCACCACGCCTTTCAGGACATCCCCCTCCACCCTGAATTCGAGGATGGCAGTCACTGTCTGAGGTTGCTCCGCCCGGCGGCTGGTTGAGGTTATTTGCGCGGTCCAGGAGCCGGGGATACCATCCGCGCCGGCAAGCGCCAGGGATGCCGCGACCGCTAGGATAGATAAGCGGAACTGGAGCACTCGTGTTCCTCCAATCAGGCCAAACACCGCTCCAGAGCCAAAGTTTCAGGCATGCCCGGGGACGTTTTCGAGTACTGTGACGTGTCGCTGCCGGTCCCCATCGACCAGGCGTTCACCTATCGTCTGCCTCTAACCCTGCGGCACCGGGTGAAGCCAGGGTGCCGCGTGCTGGTGCCGTTTGGGGCGCGCCGGTTGACCGGCGTGGTGCTAACCTGCCATGAAACGCCTCCCGAGGTTGAGGCGCGCGAGGCGCTGCGCCTGCTGGACGAGGAGCCTGTGCTCGATGAGTCGCTGCTCGGGCTGGCGCGCTGGCTGGCTTCCTATTACTGCGCCCCGCTCGGCGAGGTGCTGCGCTGCATGACCCCGCTGGGCGGCGAGATACGCCGCAGCAAGGTCTACACGTTGACGGATACGGGGCGGGACGCCGCCCGGCGGCTGACTGGTGACGCCGTCGAGCCCAGCGTGCAGCTGCTGCGCATGCTGGAGGCGCGCCCGCTGTCAGAGGTGTGGCTGAATAAGCAGGTCCCCGGAGCCGGCAAGGTTCTCAAGAACTTGCAGCGTAAAGGCTTCGTCCAGCTGGAGGAAGTCCACGCGGACCGTGACCCGCTGCGTGCCTCCTCCTCGCGCCTGAAGGTGGAGTTCAGCGGCCGCCCGGCTGAGGCGCCCCGCAAGAAATCCGAGCGGGAATTGCTGGCATACCTGGAGATGCATCCCGGTCCGCACAGCCTCGCGGCTGTCGAAAAGAATGTCCGCGGGGCAGGTCAGGCGGCACGGGCGCTCGCACGCCGCAGCCTGGTTCTGCTGCGCCCCGACGAACCTGCATCTCCGTCTCTGGCCGCGCCGGCGCGCCACACGCTGAATCCGGCGCAGCAGGAGGCCTTCGAACGCCTCAAGGAGGGCATCGACAGCAGGCAGTTTCACACGTTCTTGTTGCAAGGCGTGACCGGATCGGGGAAGACCGAGGTGTACCTCAACGCCATTCAGGCTTGTCTGGACACCGGCCGGGGCGCTTTGTTGCTCGTGCCGGAGATTGCCTTGACCCCGGCCGTCGCGGGGCAGTTCTACCACCGCTTTCCCGACCGTGTGGCCGTCCTGCACTCAGCTTTCGGCGACGCCGAGCGCGCCGAGCAATGGCGCCGCATTCGCACAGGCGCCGCGAGCGTCGTGGTGGGCACACGCTCAGCCGTCTTTGCGCCCGTCCGCGACCTCGGCCTGGTGCTGGTCGATGAAGAGCACGACCAAAGCTACAAACAGGAAGAGACGCCCCGCTACGGAGGACGTGACGTAGCGGTGGTGCGCGGGCAACACGCCGGGGCCTGCGTCGTACTGGGGTCTGCCACACCCAGTCTGGAAAGCCGGCAGAACGTTGAGCGGGGGCGGTACACGCTGCTCGAATTGCCTGACCGCATCGAAAGACGCCCCATGCCGCAAGTGGAGATCATCGACATGCGGGAGGAGTTTCTGGCGACCAGAAAGCAGGCCGTGTTTTCCAGGAGCCTGCTCGAAGCCATCCGCGAGCGGCTGTCCGGCGGCGAGCAAACCATGCTGCTGCTCAATCGGCGGGGCTTTTCCAGTTTTGTCTCCTGCCGCAGTTGCGGTGAGAGCGTGCAGTGCCGGGACTGTAGCGTAACTCTGACCTACCACCGCCGCGACCGCCGCCTGCTGTGCCACTACTGCAACTACGCCGAGCGGGTGCCGACGGTCTGCCCCCAATGTGCCAGCGAGTACATCTACTTCGTTGGTCTGGGTTCGGAAAAAGTTGAGGATGAGCTGCACCAGGCGTTCCCCACCGCCCGCATTGCCCGCATGGACCGCGACACGGTCACCGGCAAGCGCCGCTACGAGACCATCCTGCAGTCCTTCCGCAACGGCGAATACGACATTCTGGTGGGCACCCAGATGATTGCCAAGGGCCACGACATACCGAACGTGACTCTGGTGGGCATCGTCTCCGCCGACATCGGCCTTTCGATGCCGGATTTCCGCGCCGCCGAACGGACGTTTCAGTTGCTCACTCAGGCAGCCGGGCGCGCCGGACGGGGCTCACTGCCCGGCCAAGTCCTCATCCAGACTTCCAATCCGGACCACTACGCCATCCGGTTCGCCGCCGCCCAGGACTACGCCAGCTTCTATGCCAAGGAACTCGAGTTCCGCCGGGCGATGCGCTATCCGCCCTTCAGCGCCCTGGCGAATGTGGTCATCCGAGCCCGTACTCAGGAAGAAGCCTTTCGATTGAGCGGCGAACTCAGCGCTCTGGTTGCGCCGCCGCCCGCGCAGGTGCGCGTCCTCGGTCCGGCTGAGGCGCCGCTCCAAAGGCTGAAGGGCGATTTCCGCTACCAGATGCTGATCAAGTCCTCCAGCCGCGTCACGCTGCGGGAGGTTCTGAACCGGTTGCGCAGCCATGCTTTGGAGAAAAGATGGCCCGCCACGGCGCTCATCATCGACGTTGACCCGTTCAGCTTGATGTAGCGAATCGGGCGGGTCCCGCGCTATAGCACCGACAAGGGATGGACGCAGCGGTGTCCGGCGCGGCCATCATGCTAGAATGGCCTTCGGATGCCGTGCAGTGCGCGATGCCTCGAGCGGCACATCCCGTAACTGGCAACAATGATCGTCTTGGTTTTTCTCATCCTTGTCCTGGCCGCACCCGCGGAGGCTTACACTGATCCCGGTACAGGGTCTCTCATCTGGCAGTTGATCGCGGCCGGTTTCGTGGGCAGCCTCTTTTACCTGAGGAAGATAGTTTCCTGGTTCAAGCCGAAGAAACCCAGGAACGGTAATGGCGAGTGAGGAACTGCCCTCCGGCGGTTTGCCGGGCGTAACCCGTGCCGCCTCCTTTCGAGATCCTTCGGGCAGCCTGTTTCTGAGCAGGAATCGCGCCATTCGCTACGTCCGCGCCGATGCGGCGGGCGATCTGCTCGATTTCCTGGTCACCAAGACAGCCGCTGCGCGCATCGGCCGGGGTGAACTGATCGGCGCCCGCCGGCTGGACTCCGTCATGGCACAGGCGTTGCTCACTGAGCGGGGCGTGCCGGCGGAGGCCGCTGCCGACCCGGACGGCGTCTACCTGGAGCACGACCGCGTCTGGTTCCCGTCCTATCCGTACGAATGGCCTTCCGAAATGCTGCACGCCGCGGCTGAGCTGACACTCGGATTGGCCGTGGACTGCCTGGAGGAAGGCTTCTGCCTGAAAGACGCCACGCCTTACAACGTGCTTTTTCAGGGCACCAGGCCCCTCTTCGTTGACTGGCTTTCCTTCGAAAAGCGAGATCCCGCCGACCCGCTTTGGCTGGCTTCGGCTCAGTTCGAGCGCACGTTCCTGCTGCCGCTGCTGGCCAACCGGCGGCTCGGGTTGCCGCTCAGCGGACTGTTCCTGACACAGCGCGACGGTTTGGAGCCGGGCCAGGTCTATGATTGGCTCAAGCCTCTTGACCGGCTGCGGTTCGACGCACTGACACTGGTTTCCATCCCCGCGTGGCTGGGTTCAAGGAAGGGCTCCGACGATCCCAGCGTCTACCGGCCGCGCCGTCTTTCCAACCCCGAAAAGGCGCGTTTTGTTCTGGACATGCACTTGAGGCGCCTTTCGCGCGGTCTAAGGAGACTGACTCCCGAGACGAAACGCACGTCCCGCTGGTCTGGCTACATGACCGGAAGGCCAAGCTACCAGGCGGCGGCTTTCGAGGCCAAGGAGAAGTTTGTGGCCGCTGCCCTGGCCGAGTGTGCTCCGCAGAGAGTGCTGGACATCGGCTGCAACACGGGCCACTTCAGCTTGATGGCGGCCAGAACCGGAGCACAGGTAGTGGCCATTGACGCGGATCCCGTGGTGGTGGGCGAAGTCTATCGCGCCGCGTGCGCCCAAGCGCTGAATGTCTTGCCCCTAACGGTGGACTTCACGCGTCCGACGCCCGCCACGGGTTGGAGAAACGCGGAGTGCGCCTCCTTCATGAGTCGAGCGCATGGCGCCTTCGACGCCGTGCTGATGCTGGCCGTGCTCCACCACATTCTGGCTGGTGAAAGGGTTCCGCTTGAACAGGTCCTCGATCAGGCGGCGGACTTAACCACACGGTGGCTGTTGATCGAATACGTCGGCACAGGGGATCCCATGTTCCGGAAAGTGGCGCGCGGCCGGGAAGCGCTCCACGCCGGATTCACGGTGGAGAGCTTCGAGGCAGCCTGCCGCCGCCGGTTTGAAATCGCGCGTTCCCAGCGGCTGCCGGATTCCGAGCGCATTCTCTACCTGCTGAGGAAGCTTGGCTGAGGCGGGAAGGCCGTGGTCGAACCAGCTTCCGCGGCCGAGCCAACGAAGAGCGGATACACCGGCTCAACACTGATCTGGTCGTACCGCCGGTCCAGCCACCGAGCCGCCTGCCGGGTCGAACTCAGTTTTGTTCCCAGCACGTCCAGAATGAGGTCGTGCGTCAGGACCGTGTTGAAGGGGCGCCGGTACTCGTATCCGTTCGGATCGCCGGCGAGCTTCAGCAGGAAGGGGACGCGGTGGTCCTTGCCGCCGTCGATTTGCTCGGAGTGGCGCAGCCAATGGTCTGAGCTGATGAGCAACGTGGTGTCGTTCCAAAGCCCGGCTTGCTCGAGTTTCTTGCGGATTTCACCGACGCAGCGGTCCATCAGCACCAGATTGTCGAAATACCCGGTGACCTGGGAAACCTGCAAATTGAACTCGCCCGTGGTGCGGTCAAAGAAGTATGGGCCGTGCGGCACCGGCAGGTGGAGCAACACCAGGTCCAAGTCACTACGCGCGGCCATCTCGAGTGCTGGCGGGAATATCTGCTGGTAAAGCTGGCTGTGATGCAGAGCGGGGAGGGACTTGAGGGAGACGGAAAACATGGCCTTCTGCATCAATTGCTGCCATTGCCGCGATGCCAGCATCGCTACGGAGCTGGCCCGGACGGAACGATAGCGGTTGTTTTGCTCTCCCCAACAGGCCGTGTACTGGTTGCCGAGCATATTGCAGTAAGGCAAATACCACCCCACCACTCCGGTCCGCAGGCGGGCGTTTGTAAGAGCGGAAAACAGATTTCCATGCTCCGTCCAGTTGGCAGCCGGTTGATGATCCCGGAATGTCAACTCGACATCAGCGGGCGGGACAGCTTTCATCCGAGTGATCACCTTACCGGTGAGAAATGAAAGTATTGAGAAGTGAGTCTGCTCGGAAGGCGGATAGGCGGCCGTGGCAAACAGTGACTCGCGCCGCAGGCGATCGACTTCGGGCAGCTCCAAACCGCCGGGGCGCTCGTCAAAGCTAAGACGGTAGTCCCATTCATCGAAAACAATCCAGACCACACGTTTACGAGCGCTTGCCGGGGGTGGGACTTCCGGCTGCGCAATGCCGGCCGAGGCAGTGATGGCCCGCGAGGGCTGGACGACGCGCCAAGCGGCTTGCGCGAAGGTAACCAGCACAAAGGGGAAAGCCGCCAGCAGAATCCCATACACCAAACGTCCTGTGAATCGACGGTAACAAAACGCGACCAGAGCAATCGCCAGCACCGCCGCGGCCGCCGCTAACAGAAGCCACGGCTGGTGCTGCCCAAGGCCGAACGCGGCCCAGGAGGGATAGGGGCGGTAGCGTATAGCCACCCGGCTGGCTTCCACCAATGGAGCGGAGCCCAGCAGCGCCGCGGCGCCAAGAGTGAGACCCAATCTCCAGCCCCGCAGCCGCCTGCGCAGCGCTGTGAGGACGGCGAACAGGAGCGCACCCAGCCAAAGCACATTGGCGGCGGTGGCGGCAAACTCCGCGGGCGCCGCGCCGGGACGGAGTCCGTCCAGAGCTGTGCCATAATTCCCCAGCACCGCTGACCAGGTTCCGAAGAACAGCAGGTTAGCCAGCGACAGGGAGACTGCCAAATCCTTCCACATGAGCCATCAATTAGTGTAGCTGCCAGCCGTTGAGCAGTGGGGCGGGTTGGGTTGGAGGGTCCGGCTCTATTCAGACGAGGCGTCTTCGGTGAAGGCCTTGAGCCGGTGGCTGCGGCTGGGATGCCTCAATTTCCGCAGAGCCTTCGCTTCAATCTGCCGGATGCGCTCGCGCGTCACGGCGAAGTGTTGTCCCACTTCCTCGAGGGTGTGCTCGCTGCCATCCTGCAGGCCGAAGCGCATCTTGATGATCTTCTCTTCGCGAGGACTCAACGTCTTGAGAACTTCCGCCGTCTGCTCGCGCAGGTTCAGGTTGATGAGGGCTTCCGAAGGCGAAGCCAGGCGGCGGTCCACGATGAAGTCGCCCAGATGGGATTCTTCCTCCTCACCCACCGGCGTTTCGAGCGAGATGGGCTCCTGCGCCACCCGCAACACCTTGCGCACCTTGACCACTGGCAACCCCAGCCGCTTGGCGAGTTCCTCGGAAGTCGGTTCGCGGCCTAATTCCTGCTGCATGGTACGCTGCGTCCGCACGAGCTTGTTGATGGTCTCGATCATGTGGACCGGTATCCGGATGGTGCGCGCCTGGTCGGCGATGGCTCTGGCGATGGCCTGCCGCACCCACCAGGTGGCGTAGGTGGAGAACTTGTAACCCCTGTGGTAGTCGAACTTCTCGACTGCTTTCATCAAGCCGATGTTGCCCTCCTGAATCAGATCCAGGAATTGCAGACCACGGTTGGTGTAACGCTTGGCGATGGAAACCACGAGCCGGAGGTTGGCCTCGATGAGCTGCTTCTTGGCGATTTCGGCCTCGTTGAGACCGCGCTCGACAACCAGCAGAGTCCGGCGCAAATCCGAGGCGGTCGCGCCGATATCCACTTCGAGTTGCTGGATGCGCTGGCTGAGCTGGCGCAGTTCCTTGCGCAACTCGCGCGCGGACACGCGTACGTGCTCGGCCGGACCTTCCAACCGCCGCTGCTTCAGGGCGATCTCCTCTTCCAACGGCCGGAACCGGTCGACGACGCCGCGCAGATGGTTGCGGAGCCGTTCCTCCATCTCCTGGCTCCAGCGGATTCCGCGGATGCTTTTCGACACTGAAATCAGGCCGCGCGCCACGCTATAGCGCAACGTGCGGTGCTGCTTCGGCTTCAGGCTGCGTGAGACGGAGAGGAGTTTCTGAGCGTTTTGCTGGACCTTCTTGAAGAGTTTCTCAATCTTGTGGCAAGTCGTCAGCAAAGCGTCGCGATGCTGGGTGAGGATTTCTTCGGTGTGTGGGGGGTCGGGCAAATCCAGCACGCTTCCCAGAGCTATGGAGTCGGAGCGAACGCCCTCCGCCGTTCTCAATATTTCACGGATGACCAGGGGTGACCGGCTCAGCGCCTTGCGGACCCCGCGTGTGCCCCGCTCCATGCGGCGCGCAATCTCAACTTCGCCTGCGCGGGTGAGCAACGGCACAGTCCCCATCTCGCGCAGGTACATGCGGACCGGGTCGTTCGTCTTTTCGGCGATGCCCAGACCGGCGTCGAAATCCGTCAGAAGTTCCGCAGATTCACCGTCGCCTTTGTCGTTGTGTCCGAACTGCGAATCTTCGATGAGTTCGATGCCGGATTGCTGTAATTCGGAGAGAAGGTCGTCCAGTTCTCCGTTGTCGGTATACTCCTCTGGCAGCAGCCGGGCGATGTCGTCGTAGGCAAGAAACCCCTTCCGCTTGCCATGATCGACCAACTGCATTAACCGGTTTCGGCGATCTTGACCCACGAACCAATCCCCCTTCCCTCTACTACGGCAGATGAAGCATTGTCCGTCATTCTACACCAAACGTACATGGCAGCGTTCAGCCTCTCGGCAGCCGCTCAATCTCCCGGGTCAAGCGCAGCGCTTCCTCCAGGTTTCCGGCACGCTCGGCGGATTTCACCTGCGCATGCAACTCCGCGCGGAGCGCCTCCGGTCCGGCGGCTTCAAGCCGGCGCAGGCACTCCAGTGCCTGCTTCGCCGAGTCCGGTTCAGCAGGTGGCAAGTCCGCGAAGGCAAGTGTGGCCAGGACACTGCGGTCCTGTTCGGTCAGCCGCGCCTCCAGGTCGGCATAACTCCAATTCTCTTGTGCGGCCTGCAACTGCGCCATCGCCTGCAAAATTCCGCCGGAGGCCAAACCGCGCGGGATCTCCGTCGCCGCCCATTTAGGCAAAACCGCTCGCCGCGCCTCCGGGTTGCACAACAACTCGTGGATGAGCAGCTTTTCCGCGGGCTTCAGCGCATCGGCGGAGCTTCGCGGGGAGTCAGCCGTGCGGGCGCTTGAGGTTCGTCTGAAATGGCGCAGCACCATGGCCTGGTCCACTCCGAGGTAGGCGGCCACGTCACCGGCCAACGCGGCCTGCTCTAGCGCATCGGGCACCAGTTGCAGGGCGGGCAGCAGCATCTCGCGGAAGCCTGTCATCCTCTCTTCGGCGATCTGCATATCGTACTTAGCGCGAGCCCGGTCAGCCAGCCAGTAAAAGTACCCGGCCGCTTTCTTCAGGCGGGCGCGATAGTCCGCCGCGCCGGCGCTTCGCACGAATTCATCCGGGTCAAGCCCCTCGGGCAATTCCAGGATGCGCACGTGCATGCCTTCCGTCAGCAGCATCTGGATGGATCTTTCGGCAGCTCCCGCGCCGGCGGCATCAGGATCGAAGTTGACGACGATGCGCTGCGCGTGCCGCTTGAGCGAACGAACCTGCTGCGCGGTCAGTGCCGTGCCGCAACTGGCTACCACCTCGCGGACACCCGCGGCGTGAAGCCCGATCACATCCATATACCCTTCCACCAGAATGGCGTGATCCTGCTGGCGAACTTCGCTGCGGGCGCGATGCAGGTTGTACAGAACGTAGCTTTTCCGGTAGATGGGTGTTTCCGGCGAGTTCAGGTACTTGGGCTCGTCATCGGGCCGCAGGGCGCGTCCGGCGAAGGCGATGACTTTGCCGGACTCGTTGTGGATGGGAAACATGAGCCGTCCACGGAAGCGGTCAAAGTGTCCGGTTCCTTCGTGGCGCCTCAACACAAGTCCTGAGGTTTCCAGCAGTTCGTCCGCGAAGCCTCGCCTCCGAAGGTGCTGTAGCAGGAACTGCCCGCCGGGCTCCGTGTAGCCGAGGCCGAATTGCGCCGCCACATCTTCGGATACACCGCGGTTCTTCAGATAGGAGCGGGCGGCGGCGCCTGCCGGCGACAGCAGGCATTGGCGTAACAGCTCTGCGGCCGCTTCGTGGATATCCTGCAGCGAAGCCCGCAGCTTGCTCTCGGGGTCGGCTTGCAGGTCCCGCTTGGGGAGCGGGATGCCATTCTTCTCGGCCAGGTGTTTGAGCGCCTCCCAAAAGGTGAGCCCCTCGAGCTGCATGACGAAATGGATGACGTCCCCTCCAGCCCCGCAACCGAAGCACTTGTAGAACTGGTGAGCGCTATGGACGCTGAAGGAAGGCGTCTTCTCCGGGTGGAAGGGACACAGTCCCACGTGCCGCGGCCCTGCCTTTCGCAGACGCACGTACTCGCCCACCACCGAAACGATGTCAACGCTCGATTTCAGGCGCTGCGCGAAATCCATGGGCCTTCCGGGACCATTATGCCCGACCGCATGGATTGACTGCCGCTCCACGCCGTAGGTCTGCGCTTTGCGCCTGCTCGATCAGTCGCCGAATGTGCCCACTTCCTCCCGCACTTCAGCTTCCTTCCGCGTCCTGGACTGGCCGCCCGCAATCTGCACAAGCTCTTGCGGGGCTGGCTCTTTCAGCACCACTTGACGGTACAAGCGCGCCATGCGCTGTCGTTCCTGCTGCTGTTTTTCGTCTCTGGCGCGGCGCTTCTCCTCGCGCGCGGTGCGGGGAACACCGATCAGTTGGAGATCCCTCTGGGCGTCCGCGGCGACGTCCTCAGCCCGCAAGGCCAGCGAATGCGCGGCGCTCTCGAGCGGTACGCTATGGCCGCCGGCGAAGATCTCATGCCGGCCGTGCTCGGAGTACCACTTGGCCAGCGTGGCGGTCATGTGCATCTTCTCGACGATTTGCCTCCAGCCCACGCCCGTGTTGTAGGCGCAGAAGGAGATCTCACCCTTCTGCGTGGCATACGGGATGATGCACTGTTCGGTGCGGCGGAAGTCGTAATTGAAGAGATCCTGGAACCACATGCCGGCGATGAACAGCACGTTCCACCGGTCGGAACGTCGTTTCTCGATGTCCGCCATCCGCCGCTGCCCGTGCACGTCGCCATAATTCCGCCCTGTAGCTCCAAAGCTCTTGTCGAACTTCTTCAACAGATCCAGCAGCCGGAAGTGGGTGGGCGCTTTGAACGGATTGTAGTTGCGTGCCAGCGCCAACGCCATGCCGAGCACCGAGAGAAAGCGGCCGCGCCCCGCATCGTTGACGTGCGCCACGTCCTTTGCCATCTGGTCGGCGTTCAGGAACGCCGTGATCGGCACGGCTTCCCGGGTCTGCTTGTCCACCATGACGGCCATGCCGATGCCGCAATTGGGGTGGCATCCGCAGCTTACCTGGCCCCACTCCGCTTCGGCGCCATGGACCAGGTCGGCCCAATCGGAAAACGTGCTCATGAAGGAAATCGGAAACCAGTCGCGCGTCGGTTCGCCGATACCCGCCTGGTTCTTAACGTCGTGGGCGAGGTGCGACAGCGTATAGCGCTGCGCCTCCCGGCGTTCGTCGCTCACTTCCTCGTCCCTGCCGGTGAATGAAACCGGCTGGAACGAGAGGAAGGCGATCCTCTTTGGATTGTCCAAAGCGAACTGTACGATTTTGCCGACCTGCTCGTTGTTCACGCCGTTGACCAGCGTGATCACCAGCACGATCTCCACGCCCGCGCTGTGCAGGTTCTCTATCGCTCTCATCTTGACGTCAAACAGGTTGCCCACGGCGCGGTGGGAATTGGCGCCGTTGCCGATGCCGTCAAACTGCAGGTACACGTAACGCAGGCCGGCGTCCGCCGCTTCGCGGCAGAACTGAGGGCTCTTGGCGAACTCGATGCCGTTAGTGGCAGCCTGAACGCTGTGGTAGCCCACCTTGCGCGCGTAGCGGACGGCGTCCAGGAAATACGGCGACAAGGTCGGCTCTCCGCCCGAGAACTGCACAGACATCTGCCGCCTGGGCTTGATGGAGATGGCGTTGTCCAGCAGCGTGGTGATCTCCTCCCAGCTCAATTCGTGAACAAATCCAACCTGGTTGGCGTCCATGAAGCACGGGTCGCACATCATGTTGCAGCGGTTGGTCAGGTCGATGGTCAGGACGGCGCCGCGTCCATGCTTGATGGTGCTGCTGCCGTGATTGTGGAGGGTTTCGTCATTGTGACTGCGGATGTCGCGCCCCGGGAACCGCCGCTCCAGATTGCGGAAGAAAGCCGGATCGATGGACATGACGTCTTCGAAGCGTCCGTGCTCGGGACACTCCTTGACCATCAGGATGCGGCCATCGCGCTCGATGATCTCGGCTTTGATTTCGCCGGGTTTCTCATGGATCAGGACGCTGTGATCCAACTTGCCGTCGATAATCCTGCGGCGGATTTCGGGCACGCACCGGGGGCAGAGTGAATCCGTGGTTCTCGGCACGCCAAGCACCGGTTTGGTCTTCTCCGTGGACTTCAACAGCGGAACATCGGACCATCTTGGGGTGAAGGCCTTGTTGGGGCTGATCGAGTTCAGCCCGCTGAATACTTTCCAGGCCACACCTGCTCCGGCTGACAGCGCCTTTTCCAGGTACTTCACAGGTTTGTGCACGCGTTTGTTCCCTCCCAGTGTGAATGCCAGCCCGCGGACACCTGCCTCGCTGCGTCAGGCGTGCCAACCGCCTCACAGCGCGGGACGGCTATGTATCCGCAGTATAGGCTCGGGCTAGCCGGGTGGACAGCAGAAACAAGCGGATCGCCTGTTTCCGGCCCTGTGTGGTGATATCAGGCAGCGAACGGTTATGGCGCCGGCGGTTCACGGCGCCGTGATGGAGCGTTGACGATCCATGTGCGAAGTCCCCTCACCGCGATCAGTTACAATGCACTCTCATGAAGAAGATACTGGGGCGGCTGCTATGGGCTGCCATCGCTGCTGCCGGCGCATTCTGCCTGGCGGGTCTGGCAGTGGACCGCGATGAGCCGGTGAACAGCATCTGGCTGGTGATCGCGGCCGTCTGCATCTACCTGATCGGATTTCGTTTCTATTCTGCCTTCATCGCCGCCAAGGTAATGGCGCTGAACGATCAGCGCGCCACACCGGCCGAGCGGCTGCGCAACGGGCACGACTTCGAACCGACCAACAAGTGGATCGTCTTTGGCCACCACTTTGCCTCCATCGCCGGTCCCGGTCCGCTGGTGGGTCCGACGCTGGCGGCGCAATTCGGGTATCTGCCGGGCACGCTCTGGATCGTGATCGGCGCCGTGTTGGGAGGCGCCGTACAGGATTTCATCATTCTGTTCTGTTCGATGCGGCGAGACGGGAAATCGCTCGGGCAAATGGCGCGGGAGGAGATTGGCAAAGTGGGCGGCATCACCGCCCTGCTGACGGTGCTGCTGATCATGACCATCCTGCTCGCCGTGGTTGCGCTGGTGGTGGTGAATGCCCTCAAGGGCAGCCCCTGGGGGACGTTCACCACCGCCGCTACCATGCCCATCGCGGTGTTCATGGGTTTGTACCTGCGCTATTGGCGGCCCGGCAAGGTGCTGGAATGTTCCGTTCTGGGTTTTCTGCTTCTGATGGCCAGCATCTTTGGCGGCGAATGGGTGGCCAACTCACCGGTGTTGGGTCCGGTCTTCACATTGTCCGGAATCGCGCTCGCCGCATGCGTGATCATCTATGGGTTCATGGCCAGCGCGCTGCCTGTATGGTTGCTGCTGGCGCCGCGTGATTACCTGAGCACGTTCGTCAAGCTGGGCGTGGTGCTCATGCTCGGCGTGGGCATCCTGTTTGTGCGTCCCGACCTCGAACTGCCCGCCTTGACGCGCTTCACGGACGGCAACGGACCGATCTTTGCGGGCAAGATCTTCCCCTTCTGCTTCATCACCATCGCCTGCGGCGCGATTTCAGGCTTCCACTCGCTGATTTCCTCCGGCACTACGCCCAAGATGATCGCCAAGGAAAGTCACGCCCGTCCGGTGGGCTACGGCTCCATGTTGATCGAGAGCTTCGTGGCCATCATGGCGATGATTGCCGCGTGCGTGCTCCAACCGGGCGTCTTCTTTGCGGTGAATTCGCCGGCGGGCGTGGTGGGCGCGACTCCGGAAGCGGCGGTGGCTACCATCACGTCCTGGGGCTTTCCCGTGACGGCCGTCGAGATGGAGACCCTGGCTCGCGACGTCGGCGAGCAGACCCTGTTTTACCGGACCGGAGGGGCGCCTTCTCTGGCGCTGGGCATGGCGCACATCTTCGTCAAGAGCGGGGGCGGCCAGGCGTTGTTGGGCTTCTGGTACCACTTCGCCATCATGTTCGAAGCGCTGTTCATCCTGACCATCATCGACGCGGGTACACGCGTGGGACGCTTCATGTTGCAGGATTTGCTGGGGCACGTGTACAAACCCCTGGGGCGC
Organism: Acidobacteriota bacterium; assembly: GCA_037444075.1. Lineage (GTDB taxonomy): Bacteria > Acidobacteriota > Terriglobia > Bryobacterales > Bryobacteraceae > JBBIND01. The sequence continues at coordinate 62,785 of JBBIND010000008.1, forward strand.
ACCAGTTGGATGCCGGGCGTGATCCTGACTAGCGCGGCGGTGGTGCTGGCGTGGGGCTACTTTCTCATACAGGGCGTGCGGGACCCGTTGGGAGGCATTAACTCGCTCTGGCCGCTGTTCGGCATCGCCAACCAGTTGCTGGCGGCCATCGCTCTGTGCGTGGCCACCACGATTCTCATCAAGATGCATGGAGCGCGCTACATGTGGATCACCTGCGCGCCGCTCGCCTGGCTGCTGGTGATCTGCTTCACGGCTGGCTGGCAGAAGATCTTCTCGCCCCACCCGAGAGTGGGCTTCCTGGCCCAAGCCTCCGAACTGAGCGCCTCGCTTGCGGCGGGCGCCATACCTGCCGCGAAAGTCTCGGAAGTGAACGCGCTGATCTTCAACAACCGCCTGGACGCCGTGGTGTGCGGCATTTTCCTGGTGCTGGTCACGACGATCCTGATCGATTCCATCAAGCTCTGGGCCGGTTTGCTGCGCGGGAGGCGTGAATCGAAACTCGTGGAGGCGCCCTTCATCGTTTCCACGCTGAGGGCGGAGGACATATGAAGCGGTTACGCCAATTGGGCCGGTTCTTCATGCGCCTTCTGCGCGAGCTGTCGGATGAAGGCGCCTACCGCCGCCACCTGCTGAGGCACGGGCGGAATCACAGCAAACGGGAATGGCAGCACTTCTGCGAACACCATCTCACGGCCAAGTACCGGCGCACGAAGTGCTGTTGAAGGCGGGTGCGAAGCGCCTTCCCGCCCGCCGGTGGCTGAGCGGGAAGGCGAACCGCTAAGAGAACGCAGAGTTATTTCGCCATCTCCGGCGGAATCGGCAGAGTCACCTTCCCGGTGGCCGCCCACTCGGCTCCGCGCGTGTAGGTCACGATGAAGGCGGGCGTCTTCAGGTTATCCGGCACATGCCCGAGCATGTTGGCATACACGCGGCCCTTTCCGTAATTCAAGGTCCAGAGGATGGGGTGGTCCAACCCCGGACCGGGAATGGGTTGCCTCGCTTTGCCCTGGTAGCGGCTGTGATCGTCCCACGCGGTCGCCAGCACATGGTAGGATCCCGCGGGCTGCCACTTCAGGTTGGCGTACAGTTCGTCATTCGGCTGGGGAAAAGACGTCTTCAGTCCTCGGGTGATTGGATGATTCTCATCAACGATCTTCACGGTGAAGTCATGCGGCGGAGAGTGGTGCCCCTGGTTCGGGCGCCAGTTGCCGCCGGAGAGTTTCTCGTATTCCTCCCAGCCGTCGAAGGCGGCCACCGAAAAATGGTACATCACCAGGCCCTTGCCGGAGCGCACGAAGTCGAGCAGCGCGTTGTCAGCGCGCTCGCCCCAGCGCAGTTCCGGGCGCCGGCGCTCAAAGTAGTTCAGGACCACCAGATCATACGGCGCCAGCGTTTCCGGGCCTGCCCCGCGAAACTCTTCAGTGATGCGCACTTCGAAGCGCCCTGTGTCTTCCAGGAGCTTGCGCAGAATCGGTGTAGTGCCGCGCCAATCGTGACCGTTTTGCCCGGTGATAATGAGTGTCTGAATCTTCTCTGGCGCTGCCGGGGGCTGCTGAGAGAGCAGTACGCCGGCCACAGCCGCCAACAAGGCAATAAGCAGCAACTTTCTCAAGGGGGTCTCCTGTTCTGCCAAACTTTTTCTGTTCCGCCGGACGTTGTGGCCGAGCGGTCTAAATGATTGTCGCATGGAAAACCGTGGGCCGATACGGGGACGAACGCCCCTTGGAGCCGCCCGTCCGGACCAGTCGGCTACAGGGCGTGGTACTTGCCGCGCAGGTATTTCCACACCACGGAAAGCACGCGCATCCCATACGGGATGGGCTTCAGATGCGACACCTCATCTGCGTAGATGGTGGGAATCGGGACTTCCTTCAGGCGCAGCTTCTTGACCTTTGACATGACGATCATTTCGAGGTCGAAATCAAAGGAATCAGACAGTTTATGAAACGGAATTGCCTCCAGCGCCCGCCGGGAGTAAAGCATGTAACCGCTGTGGTACTCTGCCATGCCCAGCCCGAAAGCCAGGTTTTCTATTGCCGTAAGTGTCTTGTTGGCGACGTACTTATATAGCGGCATGCCGCCTGCCAGCGCCTCGCCTCCCAACATCCGCGAGCCCTGCACCATGTCGGCATCTCCCCGCTCGATGGGCTCCACCAACTCGGGAATTTTCTCCGGGGAGTACTGTCCGTCGGCATGCAGCACGATGACAATCCCGGCGCCGTGCTCGAGCGCATGTCCGAGCAGGGTTTTCATGGCCCCGCCGTAGCCCCGGTTGACCTCGTGCCGCAGGGCGGCCAGGTTACCGTAGCTGAGCTTCAGGCGGGCCAATACTTCGTCGGTGTCGTCCCGGCTGCCGTCGTTCACCACCACATATTGCTCAATCCGGTCCCTCACGGCTTCAGGGAGCCGGGCAAAAACGCGCTCCAGGGTGGCGCCGGCGTTGTAGGCCGGTATGGTGATGAATACTGTCGGCTGCATGGCCGGCCGGTCAGTCTGGTTTCGCTGCCGGGCAGTTCTTATCCGGCCGGCTCTCGACGTAGTACCGCATGGTGGCCCTCAACAGCTCGGTGAAGCTCCATCGGGGTTCCCAGCCGAGCAGCGTTTGGGCCTTGGTGATGTCCGGGATGCGGCGGTCGGAGTCATCGTAACCGGAGCCATAGAACTCCTCGCCCGGGACGCTGACAATGTCCGGCAGGCGTGACGTGCCGTCCCAAAACTCCTCTTTGTATATCTTCAGCATCTGCTCAGCCATGTTACGGATGGACGTCTCGTTGCCCGGCGAGCCGATGTTGAAGATCTGCTTGTCGCAGACACCCCCCGGGTTTTCCACGATGCGGTAGCTGCAATCAATGGCGTCGTCAATGTAGGTGTAGCAACGGCGCCGGGAGCCCCCATCCACCAGCTTCATCTGCGTGCCGTTCAGCAGGGCATCCATGAAGAAGGAAAACACGCGAGGAATCCCGGACCGCTCATCAAGCAAAAAGTCGATCTTGGGGCCTACGAAGTTAAACGGACGTATGATGCTGAAGCGGAAGTCGTATTCCATTCCATAGGCGTGCAACACGCGCTCGAGCATCTGCTTGGCGCAGGCGTAAATCCAGCGGTGCTTTTTGACGGGTCCGAGGATGAACTCAGACTCGTCTTCGACGAAGGTTGCCAAAGCGGGGTCTTCCGGATCCACCAGCTTCGCCTTCTCAATACTGGAAACCGTCCTGCCATACACTTCGCACGTCGAGTACTGAACGAGGCGCTTCTTAAACTTCACGCAGGTGTCGGCGACCTTCAGGTTCTCGAGGAAATTCAACTGAAAGACCTCGACCGGCATCCGCAGATACAGTCCCGGGTTGGCGTAGGCGATCAGGTCGATCACCATGTCCGACTGCTCCACGAGCGGACTGAGCCGGAATTCCGCTGAGCGGATGTCCTGCTGAATGTACTGTAAGTTCGGGTGATCCAGGAACTCCCGGATCTTCTCGGAGTCGATATCCACCGCCACGACTTCGTGGCCTTCATTGAGAAGTCTCTCTGTCAGGTGGGATCCTATAAAGCCAGCTGCTCCCAGCGCCAGGATTTTCATGTGCGTATGAGGCTTCCTCGCTTCTTCAAGTTATGCGGTTACATCGTCGCACACGGTCGGGGCAAGGTCAACGAACTCAACGGACTAGGACTTCTGCATTGCGCAAAATACTTCTCACGCCGGGGTTGCACCTGCCGGGCGCTGATTCCTGAGCGGCCAGGGACAGTCTGCCCCACCCGCCAAGTCAATGGGTTGCGGCGTACGCCGGGGAAAGCCGCAGCCTCCCGAACGCCCTTCTCGCGGGTCGTCAACCCGAGCGCAGTTTCCAGCGAATCTGCCGCAGTATGCCCAGCCATATCTGCACATCATCCCCCGTTACGGCAGTGCGTCTCAGCAGGCGGCGCAGCTTCTGCCGGCTGGAAACAGACGTGCGCGGGCTCATGTAACCCGAAACGTCGAGGACTTCCTCCAGCCGTTCGTACAGCAGTTCCAGGTCCCGGGCGGTAGCCGGGTCGGAGCGGGTCGGCCGCGGGTCCGGTCCTTTCGGGTTTCGGACGAGTTCATACAGGCAGACCGCCACGGCTTGCCCCAGGTTCATCGATTCGTGTTCCTCGCGCGTCGGTATGCGCATGAGCCAGTGGCAATGACTCATGTCCTCTGTCGAAAGGCCGAACTTCTCGCTGCCGAACACCAATGCCACCGGGCCCTCGGCTAGTGCCTTCCGGATGAACCGTGCGCCGGACTCGAGCCTCCGCAGGGTCTGGTGCAGGTGCCTCGCTCCGGCACTGGCCGTGCCAACCACCAGAACGGCGTCTTCCACGGCGTCTGCCAACGTCTCGTGCAAGGTCGCCTGTTCGAGCACGTCTGTGGCTCCCACTGCGGAGCGTGCCTCGCCGAAAGCGGCGTGGTATGGGTTAACCAACCGCAGAGAGGAGAATCCCAGGTTGCTCATGGCGCGAGCCGCCGCCCCGATATTCAGCGGGTTTCTGGGTGAGACGAGGACGACGCGTAGCTGATTCAGTGAGACTCTTCTCCGATTCCAGCGGGTGCTGCGCGCGTGATCAGGAGCCGCCTCCGCCACATGATCCGCGCCACCCGGTTCCGGCGGCCCGTTGGATCCCTCCCAGTGTGGTCCAGCCGGGGAACGCCCGTCAATACGGCTCGGTCAGAACTCTGCCGGGCGGGTGCCCAGCGAGGCCTTTCTCACGGCATAACCGCCTCCCGGACTTTGCCGGGCCATCCCAGGGGAGACAATAAGTGCTTTATCCGCAATAGATTTGTTAGAATATGATTAGTTTTCGATGTCCTCACACCCCGACCTTGCTCAACTCGACGTGGAGGAGTTTGCCCGTCGGCTCCGCCCGGACCTGATCCCTCTGAACAGCCAATTCGCCTACCTCTCGGTGGGTATCGCGCTGACTGAGGAGGACTTGAAGGAGTACCTGGAAGACCCAATCGCCGCCTTGCCCCCCAAGCTGAGCGCTACTCTACCGAAGGCGGCCATCCTGTTCGTGCCTTACCTGGAAACCGAGCGCGGCGGTCACGGAGCCAAGGGCAGGTACAGGGTGTGCTTCGAGCGTCCGAATCCCAAGCGCATGGCGTGGTCAGCCAGCCAGGCTTTGGAAGAAGGCGTGGTGTTGGTCATGGCGATCAATGATCATGACGTGGCGGATTATCATTACCACTTTTATGGCGCCATTGCCCGCCTGGCCGCTGATGCCTGTTCGGCGGAAAACTGGGACCGCTACGCCGCTCTCGTGCGCCAGGAACTCAGCGCGAGTGCTCACGGCGAAGTGGACGAGGATAGCTGGCATCTTAAGCAGCAATTGATGAGGCGGCAGAAGGGCGTGCGGCGGGGGAAGGCCTTTGGAGAATATGCCCGGCAGTCCTTCACCGATACGCTGACCCTGTATCTGCACGGGATCTGTTGTGACATTGACGTCGAAACGGGACCCAGGCAACTCGCCAGCCGGCGCCTGCGTCAACGCCTGGAGCTATTGCAGGACATCTATCCGCCGCCCGAAGGCTTTTCCATCTTCCCTGACGAGCCGAACGGCGCCTGAGGGTGAATTCCGCTCCTGCGACGGCGTCGCGCTTCAAGCCGGCAGCAGTTCTCTCAGAATCCGAAGCGCGGCAGTCTTCCCCTGCTCACCAGTCTCTCCGCTTGGCCCGACGCAGCTCGGGCATCCCGAGTCGCAGGCACAGCGCGAGATGAGATCCTCCGCGCCCTCCAACAGGCGCACGTGCATGCCATGCAGGGGAGCGCTCAGTCCGACTCCTCCCGGATAGTTCTCATAAATGTACAGCGTCGGTTCGTAGGATCCGGCGCCATCCAGGGAGTTCTCTGTGATGGCGATGCCAAGGTCCCTTGGGTCACACATCAGCAGCAGCGCCGCCACGGCACGCATGGCGTTTCCGGTCCCCGTCAAGCCGCTCTGCTTTTCGGCGGGGCCCAAATCGGAGAGTCTGGCCAGGAACTCCTGCGGGAAATGAAACCAGCAGGCGGTGGTGTGCATTTCCTGCTCCGGCATCGACAGGTTTCCGGCGCCCACGTTTTCCATGGTGTAGAACTTGATCTTCTTGAAACCCACCACCTGGCGATTGACGCGGACTTCGCCATGGGCTGCAAAAGCGCCGCTCACGGGGGTCTGCTCAAACTGGTCGAGCTCCCGGACCTGCGTATAGTCGATGGCGTCCGTGAAGTAGTCGCATTCCACCTGGCGTACAAAGGCCTTGCGCGCCTCGTAGTCGAACCGCTCCACCTGGTATTGACGCGCCTCGTGCATGTAGATGGCCTTCTCGTGCAGCGTGGTCAGCGCGGCGGTGAAAGCCACCTCGCCGATGACCTGCGGCTCGGCGGTGGTGTCCACGACGACGAAGTTGTCGCTGGTGATGGCTCGCAGGCTGATGGCGTCGGCCGGGTAGCTGTCCGACACCCAATGCCACGCTCCGGCGGAGTGATGCAGGAAACCCGCGTCGCGGAGGAACTCGCACAGGTCACCGGTGGGATGAGGTCCGAATTGCTCCCCGTCCCGGACCGGCAATTCAAAGGCCGCGCACTTCAGGTGGTTAATCAGCAGCTCCAGGTTATTGGGGTTGACATGCGCCTCTTCAGGAGAGCGCCCGAAGAAGTAGTCCGGATGTTCAATGATGTACTGGTCCAGAGGACTGCTGGAAGCGACGAGCACCGCCAGCGACGTATTCTGCCTCCGTCCCGCACGCCCCGCCCGCTGCCAGGTGGAGGCGATGTCGCCCGGGTAGCCAGCCATCACCACGGTGTCCAGGGTGCCAATATCAACTCCTAACTCCAGAGCGTTTGTGGAGACGACCGCGCGAATCTCCCCCTCGCGCAGCCCACGCTCCACCTCCCGGCGCTCGCGAGGCAGGTATCCCCCGCGATACCCGCGCACGGAGTCAGCCGGCAGGGCGCCCTGCCGGGCGGTGTCTTTCAGGTAAGTCAGAAGCACTTCCGTGGCCAGGCGACTGTTGGCGAACACCAGCGTCTGCTGCCCGCGTTCCATCAGGTCGCCGGCAATGCGCCGCGCCTCGTGCAAGTAGCTGCGGCGGATGCCCAGTTGGCGGTTCACCACCGGGGGGTTGTAGAAGACAAAATACTTCTCGCCGCTGGGAGCGCCGTTGCGGTCCACCTGCTCAAATGGCTCCTCCGTGATGGTCTCGGCCAGTTGACGCGGGTTCGCTATGGTGGCCGAACAGCAGATGAAACGCGGACTCGACCCGTAAAACTCGCAGACCCGCTTGAGCCTTCTCAACAGGTTCGCCAGGTGGCTGCCGTAGACGCCGCGGTAGTAATGGAGTTCGTCGATGACCAGGTAGCGGAGATTTTCAAAGCACTTGGCCCAACGCGTGTGGTGCGGCAGAATCCCGGTGTGCAGCATGTCCGGATTTGTCAGAACAATGTTGGCGCGCTCGCGGATGGCTCTGCGGGCGTCCTGCGGCGTATCGCCATCGTAGGTGAACACTCCGATGCCGCTGCCCATCGCCTCCGCGAGCGACTGAAGCCCGTGGAGTTGGTCCTCTGCCAGTGCCTTGGTGGGGAAGAGGCACATGGCCCTTGCGCCGGGCTCTCGAATCAGCCTGTCGAGCAGTGGCGCGGTATAGCACAGCGTCTTTCCGCTAGCCGTGGGTGTAACCACGACGACATTCTTTCCGGCCAACGCCAGGCTGACGGCCTCCGCCTGGTGGCAATAGAACTGCTCCACTCCGAGGGATTGCAGAGCCTCCACCAGCCGCTCGTCCAGCCCATCCGGAACGGGCGCCCATTCGGCCTCCCGCGCCGGTTGGTGGCGAATCTCCCTGATGGGGGAATCCGGGTTCGCCATCCAAGTCCGCAGGCGGCTGATGGTGCTCTCCAGGTCGCGGCGGCGCGTCAGAGACTGCTCGGAGGGGGACGAATCGAATCCAAATGTGAGGTTCACGCGGTTTGTTCGCCTTTTCTTTGCTACTGTACAGGAAACACGGCCACGGTACAAGAGGAAATGGCGCGTCCCGGGGTCAGTCTATTTCGAACGAGTGGTGCGAACGAACTCGTAGCGTTCGAGCGTGGCGGCGACGGTGGCGGGTGAATCCTCCTGCTCCGTTTCCAGGCAGCGAACGACCTTCCCGATGCAGTGCAGGCTGACGTTTTCGGGGGCTTGGCCGGAGGGCAGGCTGATGTAGTACTCGATGGGATCGCCCACGTCCACGGGTACTGCCGTGACAAACAGCACGCCGCATGAACTGAGGTTCTTCGTTTCGCCCGAGCCAGTGACGCTGCGAAACCCTACCCGGACCAATCGCAAGGGTAGATGCAGTTCGAACCGGCGGTTTTTGCGTTTCTCCGAGCCGCCCATCAGCTTTTAATCTAAGTGTGTTCTCCGGCTTGCGTCAACGCCCTTTATGCATCTGAAGTACCAAAATAGTCCTGGTACGCTACCTCGAGTTTCAGTGGCGGCGCATCGTCCTCGCCGGTTCACCGTGGATTCCGGGAAGGGATGTTAGACTGTCAATAAGTGGCTCTCAGGAAACTCGTTAGGTTGGTTTTGGGGTTTGGTCTTATCATGGTGGGGCTGGTTGGGTTGCTCCTCCCGATCATGCCCGGCTGGCTGTTCATCATTCCAGGACTCATCATCATTGGGGACTCTTTCCCCCCGGTCAGGCGCCTGCTGGACTGGGCCAAGCGTAAAGCCCGTGAGGCGGGTTACCGGCCCTCCCCTCGGCAATAGAGTTGCGCCAAACAGATTTCGATTGGAACGGCCGTCGTTCCGTGGCATCCTTTGACAGGAGACTGCGTGGCGGAAACTTGAAAACCTCCAGGTTGGGTTCCTGGCCTTGACCGGTGCGATTTGGAAGCGACTTTTCCGCCCAGGCGGCATCGCCTCTCAGTCCTCGAAAGGAGTGGGCGGCAGCCGGTGCTCCAACCCGGAGACCATTTTGTTTTAGGAGACGATTGTGTACGGGAGCCGTTTGTGTGCGTTTGCCATCCTTGTCGCTTTCGCGCCGCTGTCCGCGCAAAAGGGCAAACAGATCGTCGTGGTCGGCCCGGCGCTCCATGCTTACGAGGGCGGACCGCCGGTCTCCGCGTCCTATGAATTTCGGCCGGGGGACACCGTGTACGTGAGCTTCCGCCTGAGCGGCTACCAGGCTACGGAGCGCGAAACCATCCGCATCAGCTACAAGATCGACGCAGTCGATGCGAGCAAAACCCCTATCGCCGCAGCTGAAACGGGAAAGGTGGAAGCCGAACTGGCGCCTCAGGACAAAGATTGGACGCCCAAGGTGTGGCACGGGGTCCTGGTCCCCGTGGCCGCCGATTCCGGAGAATACCGTTTCAATGTGCAGGTCAAAGACGAGGTGGGGGCCAAAACGGCCACCGCCGATGTTCCCTTCCAGGTGCGTGGCAGGTACGTGGAGCCTGGCGAGAACCTGACTCTGCGCAACTTCCGGTTTCTGCGGTCCGAGCAGGACGTCTCGGGGTTGACGGTGGGCGCTTACAAGCCGGGAGATACCGTGTGGGCCAGGTTCGACATCACCGGCTACCGGTTTGGCAAGGGGAACCGCTTCGAGGTGGAATACGGACTGTCTGTAGAACGCTCCGGGGGGAAAGTGCTGTACGAAGAACCCCTGGCGGCGGAGTTCGTGGGAGACTCCTTCTACCCCCGGCGGCACATAGGCGGCGCCTTCAGCCTGAATCTGACTTCTGACCTGGCGCCCGGGGAATACGCCGTCCTGCTGAAAGTTCGCGACCGCGTGGGAGACCAGCAATACGAGTCGCGGATGACGTTCCTCGTGGAATAGTTTTCGCGCCGGGGGGCGCGCCCCGGCAACCTCAACTGACAGGGCCGTCCGAGCCCGGGATGACCTTAGTGAGGTCGCCGCTCAGGATGGACGGGCACCACTTCGCTTCGATGTGCTCGACCACCAGCTCTGTGCCGCGCGCATGGCTCACGAACGGCCGTTTGCGCGGATCGTACATGGCGTCGGTCAAATCCCGCACCAGGACAACCTGAAATCCGAGCCTCGTCATCTGCCGGATGGCGAAGGAGCGGTTGAGGATACAGATGTTGGTGTGCACGCCCATGAGGGCGATGTTCGTAATGCCCTCCTGCCGGCAGAAGTTGTAGACCTCCTGGCCTTTGTCGCTGATGCCGTCAAATCCCAGGATGTCGATCGCCGGATGCTGGCGCGTCCAGGGATAAGGCCCTTCCCATTTCTTCACGATCGGGTCATCGCAGCCGCCTTCGGAGTCATCAATGGGAAACTCGCGCGCCTCGGCCGGCTCGCGGGGACAACTGGCGAGGATCGGAATGGCGGAGGGCGCCGGAGGCGCGGACTGCATGCGCGTACGCCATGGGGTGCCTTCGTAGAACTTCATCGTGTCACTGGGCGCGTGGATGATCATGACGCCGAGACTGCGGGCGGCGCTGACCACCTGGTTCATCCGTGGCGCCATGACGGCTACCCTTTGCGCCGAGAGGTTGCAGGTGTGCGTGTCCCACATGTCGCAGATGATGATGGCAGTGCTGGCTACCTCCCACCGCAGCACCTGCTCACGGACCTGGATACGTCCGCTACCGGCGGGCTGTTCGCCGCGGCTGCGCGCCCTCAATTCGAGTGTCCCGGGCACTTTCGGGCGGTTTGGCAACGCGGTCCGGTCCGGTTGAGGCACAGAAGCCGCAACCGCCAGGGCTCCTGGCAGCATTCCCAGAAAAGCGCGTCTCTCTATCTGTTTCATGGTTGTCTCCAAGTCATGCCAATTCAATCACATAGGCCGTTCTCGCGCAACGGCCTCCGGCGACGCCTCCGGGTTCGGCCACGGTCATCCTCACAAGGGGCTGATAGCCCGGCAAGGGGACGCTGAGGCTTACTGCGATGTTGGCGGCAGTCGCCCCATTACCCGCAACAGGCGGTCCGGGTAATCCGTCAGAATCCCCTGGACCCCCATGTCCAGCAGCCGTTTCATGTCGGCTTCGCCGTTTACGGTCCACACCTGAATCCTGATGTTGTATGATTCCGCCAGTTCAATCAACCGCGGCTCGATGAAGCTCTTCCCGCCAAGATTCTCGGGCGACTGTATGGCCACCGCAGGGCTGCGGTACAGGCTGGCGAGGCGCAGCCGCTGGAGGTGATACAACGTCAGTCCCTCCCGCAGGGTGGCGCTCGTGGCAACCGAAGGACAAGCCTTGCGGAAAGCAGCCATGGCGGGATGGCCGAAGGACGCCACGAGGACGCGATTGGCAGCCTGATGCCGCTCGATTTGGCGGCACAGGCCCACAGCCTGGTCGGACGTGAAATCCTTCATCTCGACGTTCAGGCGCGACTTCGGGAAACGTGCCAATACTTCCTCGAATGATGGAACGGTGATCCCTTGGCCGCGGTAGGGGAATTGCGAGGCAGAGTCTTCGAACCGGTATCCGGCGTCGAGCTTGCGGATCTCGGCGAAAGCCATGCTGGCTACTCGTCCGGTCCCGTCCGTGGTGCGTCTCACCGTCCTGTCGTGCATGGCGACGATAACGCCGTCGAGGCTCACGCGCAGGTCCATTTCGAGCACGTCCACTCCGAGCGCCTCGGCCTTCTCGAACGCCAGCAACGTGTTTTCAGGCCACAGACCGCGCCCTCCGCGATGAGCGATGGCCCAAGGCCCAGGATGGTCGAAGAAGGCGTGATCGGAGACTACCTCGTGCGGGTGCAGCGTGGCGAAGTAGAGATACAACACGGCCAGCACGGCGAAAATCCGGAGGACCCAGCGTAGAATACGCACGAACGCATTCTAACCCGGATTTCAATAGAGCCGGCACCTCAGTCTGTCACTGGTAGCGGCTGCTGGCCGGGGCGATGGCCGCGGCAACGAGGGTCAGGAGGTTAGCCGGGGCCCGGAAGTGCCAACAATTACACGCCGGTAGCGCGAAAAGCTGAGAGCTTCGCCCGCGTGCGGCAACACTCTAGTGTGGCGCTCTTCCGCACGCGCTCGGCTGCCGTCTACGGCATCGACGCTCATCCCATCGACGTTGAGGTGGATCTCTACGGCTCCGGCTCGGTACGCGATTTCATCACCGTGGGCATGCCGGATACAGCCGTCCGCGAAAGCCGCGAGCGCATTAAAAGCGCCTTGGCGAACTCCGGCTTCGGCTATCCGTCCAAATCCGTCACCATCAACCTGGCTCCGGCCAACGTGCGCAAGGAAGGCGCCGGTTTTGACCTGCCTATGGCGGTGGGCATCCTCGGCGCCATGGGCGCGGTGACCCAATGCGAGGGCTTCCTGCTGGCGGGCGAACTGTCTTTGGACGGCTCGCTGCGCCCGATTCGCGGCACGCTCTCCATCGCCGTCTGCGCGCGTCAGCAGGGCGTGCGCAACCTGGTGGTGCCTAGCGACAACGCTGCCGAGGCGGCCGTAGCCGAGGGCGTCAACGTGTTTGGCCTGACCCACCTGGCGCAGGTGGTGTCGCTGCTGAAACAGCCGGAGCAATTCGCGCCGGTTCCGGTCACACCGCTGCATTCGGGCCCTTTCGATGACAGCTCTCCGGATTTCGCCGACGTCAAGGGGCAGGTAGCGGCCAAACGCGCCCTCGAGGTGGCCGCGGCGGGCGCGCACAACGTCCTGATGGTGGGTCCGCCGGGTTCTGGCAAGACCATGCTGGCCAAACGGCTGGCGGGCATTCTGCCGCCCATGACCCTGGAGGAGGCGCTCTCCACCACCAAGGTGCACAGCGTCGCCGGCGTGCTTGGCAAGGGCGTGGGGCTGCTCTCGGAAAGGCCCTTCCGCAATCCGCACCACACCGTGTCGGATGCCGGTTTGATCGGCGGCGGCATCGGCACGGCGCGCCCGGGCGAGGTCAGCCTGGCGCACAACGGCGTGCTTTTCCTGGACGAACTGCCGGAGTTTCCGCGTCACGTATTGGAACTGCTGCGCCAGCCGATTGAAGACGGCACCGTGACACTGGCGCGTTCGAACATGACGCTGTCCTTCCCCTCGCGCTTCATGCTGATCGCCGCCATGAACCCGTGTCCCTGCGGGTTTCATGGCGACTCGACGCGCGAGTGCCGTTGCACGGGGGGAATCATCCAGCGTTATCTGGGCAAGATTTCGGGTCCGTTGCTCGACCGCATTGACCTGCACGTGGAGGTGCCGGCGGTGCCGTTCAAAGAGCTGCGGTCGCGGAACCCGGCGGCGAGTTCGGCGGAAATACGGCAACGGGTGCTGGCAGCGCGGTCCGTGCAGCAGGGCCGCGGCTTCACCAACGCGCAGATTCCGAGCAAGTTTCTGAGGGAATGCGCCGGGCTGGATGAGGCCTCTGAACGCACGCTCGAGACAGCGGTGCGGCGATTGGGCCTTTCCGCTCGCGCGCATGACCGCATCCTCAAGGTCGCCCGGACCGTGGCCGACCTGGACGGCGCCGCCGCCGTCGCCGCCAAGCACCTGGCCGAAGCCGTCCAATACCGCAGCCTCGACAGAAGTTACTGGAGCTAAGGGCGGAAACACCTTCGGTCGGCTGACTCACGTCCCATCTCTGCAAGCTGACGCACACGTCTCGCTCTGGGATCGGTCCGTCGGCACAACTGACGCAACTCCTGCGCCGCGCCTCCGAGCGCCGTCAGATTAGCGGCCCGTCCAGCGGAGCGCAATCAGTCAGCCTGGCTTCCTCCTGGAGTGAGTGGTTCCGGCCCGCAACCCGCGACGGCGTCACCGCGGAGAGCGAGTTCGTCCTGTACGCGCCGTGGCTGGCCGCCAACTAACCTGCCCCGCGGGCAGGCAAGAAGAGGAAGCGTGCCGGGTGGGACGACGTTATGGTTTCCGGAGGGCCGGGTCACGCCGGCCCTTGTATTCCTCGACGCCCTGCGGCAGGCTGTCCGCGCCAGTTGCTTCGCCCGTACGGCTTCCCCGGAAGTGCAACATGCGACTGGGTTTGTCGAGATTGAGGTTTTAGCCAGGTCGATGTAAGCAAGCAGCTACTCACTTCCATGAGATTCACCCGGCGAAGGGCTGCTGCAAACATCTACGTGCCTCCTCCGGTCGCTGGTGCGGGAAGCAGAGCTGAGAGGTACTGGAAGGTCTAGTACTTTTCTAGCAAAGATGATTTAGCAAGCTTAATTTTTGTTGTTGACATGTTTGCCGAGTACGTTCACACTTGCTTAAGTAGCCGAACCACACTGGTTGGTGAACTTGGCTTTGCTGTAGATGCCATGGTGTTGATACTGTATGGGAGAGGAATACGGTGATGACCAAGTCTATCTTACTTCTACTCGCACTTACTGCGGTTTGCTCAGGTAGCGTAATTACTCCAGACTCCTTCGGCGGACCTTTTTGCCTATCTCCCCCGTTCGGACCGGCCGCCTGCGCGCTCAACGACGAGTACAAGGGTGGCGGCCTGTTGTTTAGCCACGGCGGAGTGGGCACGGCGGTGTTCCGCGATCCTCCACATGCTTGGGGCGGGATCAACGCTCTCGGCTTGGTCGATCTGATCGCCCCGGTCGATGGAGCCATTGTGGTTGCGGGCACCACCGCGCCTGGGGTAACAGGCTATATCGCGGTCGAGGCCGGCTATGCCCATGAAGGTAGCCTGCTGCTCACCGTCTACGGTGTCGGCGGTGAGGTATTGGCAACGCGGCTGAGTGGCCTCGATGGAACGGGACCGAATGGCCGTCACCTGATGATCATCAACATAGCCGGCATCAGGTCCTTCTCGGTCTCGACGCCCCTCTCCGACACGTTCGGAGTGAATCAAATTGAATTGGGCGACATTACTCCTGTAGACGACGTTGTCATTCCAGAGCCCGGCACCTTATTGCTACTGGGCTCGGGTCTCGCGCTGATGGTGTTCCGCCGGTTGTTGAAGTAGTTTCATCGGTGCGGCACCCAGCGCCCTTCCGTTTCGCTCGCTGCCCCGCGGGCAGGCAAGAAGAGGAAGCGTGCCGGGTGGGACGACGTTATGGTTTCCAGAGGGCCGGGTCACGCCGGCCCTTGTATTCCTCGACGCCCTGCGGTAGGCTGTCCGCGCGCAAGCCACGCCAATCCACCCTAAGCCAGTCGAGTCAAGTCAGCGCTATTCCAGACCAGAATACCGAGCTAGCCTGACATTCCCAGTTCGGTAGTGGTTGTGGCCCCCGGCCGGCCTGACTTGGGGGGAAGCCGTGTGCGTGCAACGGCTGCACTCAGGAAGCGCCAGTAGTGCAGGCCTAGGCCTTTCGAAATGTGCCTACATGGGGCGAGGTTCTGCTTGCCTGACGGCTCTTCAAAGGCCTACCCGCGGTCTGGCAGGCCGCCGCCACGAGTTACACCGCCAGGAGTGAAACAGTGAGTCCCCCTAAGTGCATTGTGTACTCCGTAAATGACTGGTTAGCTGGAAGTTGTGCCTATTTCCGGGCGGACTTCGCCCGGATCTATGATCTTCTGCTGAGTAACTCGATTATGAACCTGGGATCCCTGGGTGTCACTGGGCTTGTTATAGCGTCCACAAACTGATGAACTCGTGCACCGGCGTCGCGGCCAGGCGCTGTGGGTCGTCGAACAAGCGGAGGATCCGCTCCGCCGATGGCGGCGGGAGTTGCTCGCCGACGGCCTTCTCGAACTTGGCGCGCAGAGCGGGGAGGCTTTCCCCACGGCGGCGGCGGTGGCCGAGCGGGTACTCCACCTCAACCCGGGCGCTGGAAGAGCCGTCCGCGAAGAAGACTTGCACGGCGTTGGCGATGGAGCGCTTTTCCGGGTCGAGGTAGTCGCGGGTGAAGCGCGGATTCTCGGCCACGCTCATCTTTGCCCTCAACTCGTCGATGCGCGGATCGGCGGCGGCCGCGTCCTCGTAATCCTCCGCCGCGAGGCCGCCCCGGAGCAGCGCCACGGCCGTCATGTATTGCAGGCAGTGGTCGCGGTCGGCGGGGTTGGCGAGCGGCCCGGTCTTGTCGATGATGCGCGCGCCGGCCTCCTGCGTCTCGATCTCGATCCGCTCGATGGCCGCCAAACGCTCCCTCACGGCCGGGTGCAGTTGGACCGCGGCCTCCACGGCCGTCTGGGCATGGAACTCGGCCGGGTAGGAGACCTTGAACAGGATGTTCTCCATGACATAGCTGGCCAAGGGCCGGGCCAGCGTCACCTCGCGCCCTTGGAAGAGCACATCCTGGAAACCCCAGCCGCGGGCCGAGAGCGCGGACGGGCAGCCCGTCTCGCCGCGCAGGCTGTGCAGCGCCAGCCATACGCCGCGGCTGGAGGCATCGCCGGCAGCCCAGCTCTTACGCGGACCGGTATTAGGGGCGTGCCGGTAGGTTCGCAACGCGCTGCCGTCGATCCAGGCATATGACAGGGCGTTGACCACCTGCTCGCGGCCAGCGCCCAGCATGGCGGCTGCCACCGCCGTAGTGGCTATTCGCACCAGCAGCACGTGGTCCAGCCCGGCACGGTTGAAGCTGTTCTCCAGCGCCAACACGCCCTGGATCTCGTAAGCCTGTACCATCCGGCGGAGGATGTCCCGGACGCGGATCTCATTCCCCTGCCGCGCCAGGTAGTCGGCTACGGCCAGGATCCCGCCGAGGTTGTCCGAGGGATGGCCCCACTCGGCCGCCAGCCAGGTATCGTTGTAATCCAGCCAGCGGATCATCGCCCCGATGTTAAAGGCCGCCCGCACGGGGTCAAGTTCATATCGCGTGCCGGGCACGCGCGCCCCGCCAGGCATTTCGGCGCCCACCACCACCGGCCCCAGCAGGCCGGCGCAGGCGGGAAACCCCAGCGCCAACATCGCGCAGCCCATGGAGTCCATCAGGCACAGGCGAGCGGTCTCCATGGCCTCGCCGCCGGCGGGAGCTTCGAAGGAGAGCGTATAGTCCGCCAGCGTGGTCAGCAGAGGATCCGGCTCCGGGCGCCGGGCGTCGCGCAGGTCCTGCGCCATGGCCTCAGGACCGCGCCTCGATGGGCGTCCATTCGCGCGAAGCGGGTCCGACGTAATCCGCGCTGGGCCGGATCAGTACGTTGTTGGCGCGCTGCTCCAGGATGTGCGCCGCCCAGCCCGTGATGCGGCTCATGACGAAGATGGGCGTGAACAGCGGCGTGGGAATGCCCATGGCGTGATAGGCCGAGGCGCTGAAGAAGTCCACGTTGGGGAAGAGCTTCTTCTCATCCCACAGCAGTTGTTCGATGGCCGCGGAGATGTCGTAGAGGAGCGTGTCGCCGGCGGCCTGGCAAAGCTCCAGGGACAAGCCCCGGATGTAGGGGTGGCGGGGGTCTCGCTCGCGGTAGACGGGATGCCCGAACCCCATGACGCGCTCCTTGCGCGCGAGCATTTCGCGCACCCCAGCCAGCGCCTCCTCGGGCGAGCGAAAGCGCTGGATCAGGTCCATGGAGGCTTCGTTAGCGCCGCCGTGCAGCGGCCCGCGCAGCGTGCCGATCCCGGCGCAGACGGCCGAATACATATCCGACAGCGTGGCCGCGC
>JBBIND010000009.1:0-77624 GCA_037444075.1 Acidobacteriota bacterium
GGTCCATGGCGGCAATCCGCTCCCAATGACTGGACGCGGCAACAGGTTCAACGGCAACGGCTCGTTGCTTCTTATTCATGGTGTTCCTTGTTCACGTAACTTACGGCTGTTCGAGGTTGACCGCGCCGCTGGCTCCGCGTGGCGGTGAATGCGAACTCGCGTGGCTGCGCCGTTCACCAGCAGGCTCTGATGGCGGGACAGGGATGCACAGATAGAGATCCGGCTATGTGGCGGAGCAGCGCAGATGCTCCCCTCAAGCCCCCACCGAACGTCAACTCGTAAGACCGATTCCAGACTGCTACAGACAGCCATGATGCCTGCGCCCCATTCATTACGTCAAGTGGCAACGAGCGCCGGAAGGTCATCCTGTCAGCAGGCGAGACTTCTGTACAATGGACGGTACCGAAAGGAAAACTATGAACCGCCGCGACCTCCTGAAGACGATGCCGTCCCTGGCAGCACTGCACCTGGCGCCCTTGGGCTTGGCGCAGCAGCCTGGGATTGAGAAAAAGCCCCGGTTGAGAACCGCCATTTGCGCGTACTCGTTCAGGCGAGCGCTGCAAACCAAGAAGATGACCTACGACGATCTGGTCCGGCTGGCGGTCGAGTTGGATACGGACGGATTGGACCTCACCGTGTACTGGTTCCCCAGCACGGAAGACAGCTTCCTGCTGCCTCTGCGGCGCCTGGCGTACCGGAACGCCGTGGAAATCTACAGCATCTCCATCCGAACAGACATGTGCCGGCCAACGCCGGAATTACGTGAAAAAGAAGTGGCTGAAGTGCGCAAGTGGGTGGATGTTGCCGACAAACTGGGGGCTGGTCATATACGCGTCTTCGGCGGCAACGTCCCCAAGGGCGAAAGCGAGGACGTGGCGGCCACGTGGGTGACGGAGATTCTCAAGCGTGCCGGTGAGTATGCGGGCAGCAAGGGCGTGATTCTCGGACTGGAGAACCACGGCGGCATCACGGCGCGCGCCGAGCGCATCATCCAAATCGTCAAGGCAGTCGACTCTCCCTGGGTGGGCATCAACCTGGACACGGGCAATTTCCTCCAGGATGCCTATGGGCAGATCGAAATGTGCCTGCCTCTGACGGTGAACGCGCAATTCAAGACGGAGATACGCGACACCGAAGGCAAACGCGTCGATTCGGATTGGGATCGCATCATGCGCATGTTTGCCAAGGCGGCGTACAAGGGCTACCTGGCGCTCGAATATGAGGCCCAGGAAGACCCCGCCACCGCGGTGCCGCGTATGACCCGGCAACTAAACGAACTGGCGCGCAAATATTCGGTGGCAGGCTGAGCCGCCTCAACGAGGCTACCGGCCGAAAACCCGCTTTCTCACGTCCGGCCAGAATTCGCGCAACAGGTTGGCGCCCATGTTTGCGCCCACCTGGATGCCCACGGACTGCGCCGTGTGTTTCCACGTGCTCTGGCTGGGCGGCAGCCAGGCTGTCGCGGTCAAAGATCCCGCGGCCATGCCCGCAAACCGGCCTACGGCGAACGTGCGGCCCCCATTCTCCGTGCGGGCGACCCAACTGGAGGCGAGCGCGTGTCCTGTGCGTGGCCATAGCCCCCGCGCCGTGGATGGATGATAACGGGGGTCATGCTTGAGCAGGCTGACGAGGCCGAGTTCGGCGGAGTTGCGGACACCCGTATGGGCCATCCTGGCGGCGAGACGCTGAGAGTAGCCTCTGGCATTCTGTTCCCACTCATCGGGCAGGTCTCGAACTGTGTCGACACCGGCGAAGAACGCTGAGGGCAGTATGCTGCTAGGCCCGAAGGTACTTGAGACGTACCACTGGTTGCGATCGGCTTGAGTGGCGGGCGGAGGTGACTGCGCGCGCGCCGACACGCAAGCAGCGGTCAACAGGGAAATTGCCAGGGTTTGGCCGGAACGCCCCACGGCCACCATGTTAGCCCACCCTCCGCCGGCCCGCGCGGCGGATCCGTCACCTCGCTGCCGGGAATGGTGGATGACTGTTTGATCAACGAGAGCGGTGCTTTGAGTCTGCTGCAGGGGCGCGGTGTATATTGAGACTGTCTGGAAATCCCGGCCAGGAGGCGTTTCGTGAAACAAGGACGTGACCGAAGAGCCATTCTGAAAGGCAGCTTGGCCGCCGCAACAGGGCTGGGTCTGGCCGCCGCAGAGGGTACTTTCGCCAACACAGCTGCCGCAGCTGCCGAACCGTCCGTTAATCTCATCCCCAGAAGACCTCTCGGGAAAACCGGCCACCAGGTGACTATTTACGGCTTGGGCGGTTTGTATACCTTGGCGAGACACGACCGCCACGACCAGGCGGTTGAAATCGTCAATCGTGCGCTTGACTTGGGCATCAACTACATCGACACGGCGGCTTTCTACGGAGATGGCGCCAGTGAACTGAACATCGGCACGGTAATGCGCAAACGCCGCAACGAGGTGTTCCTGGCCACGAAAAGCCACAATTACACATACGACGGCACCATGGCGCTGATCGAACAAAGTTTGCGGCGTTTGCAGACCGACCACATCGACTTGTATCAGCACCATTTCGTTGGGAAATTAGGCACGCTCGAACAACTTCGGCAGAAGAACGGCGCTCGTCAAGCCCTCGAACGGCTCCGTGACAAGGGCGTGATCCGCTACGTCGGCGTGACGGGACACTCGTCCCGGGTGCTTGCTGATGCCCTCCACGACTATCCGTACGACTGCGCCCTGATCACCCTCAATGCTGCCCGGGACGTCATGGACGATCCTGAAGACCTGGACCGGTTCTTCCGTCTGGCCCAAGAAAAACAGGTCGGTGTGATCGCCATGAAGTTAGTCAGCCGCGGCGCGCTGGTTCAGCGGGGCCTTGCCGTCCGGCACTTGCTGCACTATGCCTTGAGCTACCCGGTGTCGACTGCGGTTGTGGGCATTACGGATATTTCTCATCTCGAAGAAAACGTCCGCCTGGCCAGAGCCTTCACACCGCTCAGCGAGAAGGAGATGGCCGAAATCCGGGCGGCTGCCCGGGCGGCATCCAGCTCGTGAAACAGCTGGTGACACGGATGAATCCGAACCAGGTGCTCACAGTATGAAAACCATCATCGAGCCTTTCCGCATCACGATTGTGGAACCGCTCCGCCACGCGCCCCAGGAACATTTGCGCCCAGGGATTGCCGGCTAATGCGGGCATGCGTCCAACCGCCCGGGAATAGGGCGGCGGGTGATGCCCCCGGCCGTTAGTCTATTGGTTATGCGAAGCTGAGGACAGCTTGAAGGTCAGGGAACTTATTCGTATGCTGGAGCAAAACGGGTGGCGACTGGCGCGAACTCGAGGGAGCCATCGACAGTTCAAGCACCCGACGAAACCTGAAACACTGACGGTAGCAGGGAAGCTAAGCGTTGATGTCCCGCCGGGAACGCTCAACGCCATTTTGAAGCAGGCTGGCCTGAAGGATTGAGGTTAGGCGCGATGCGATACATGGTAGTAGTCGAGCGCGGAGAGAAGAGTTGGGGAGCCCACGTCCCGGATCTGCCTGGCTGCGTCGCCGCAGGAAGCACCAGAGAAGAAGTGCTGCGGCTGATCCGTGAGGCCATGGATTACCACATCGAGGGCCTCAGGAAGGACGGTGTCCCCGTCCCCGAGCCAAGCTCGGAAAGCGAGTTCGTGGAAGTCACGGCAGCCTAACCGGCCGCTGGAAGCGACCGCCCAGGCGTGATCCAACCAGTTAAACAGCTAGTAATCTGGATAATTCCGGACAAGCGGCTCACAATATGAAGACCATCATCGAGCCTTTCCGAATCAAGACCGTGGAACCGCTCCGCCACACCACGGTTTCCGAGCGCGAGCGCCTGCTGGAGGAAGCAGGCTACAACTTATTCCTCATACGCGCCTCGGACATCCTCATCGACCTGTTGACGGATTCGGGCACCAGCGCCATGTCCACCGCGCAATGGGCCGCCATGATGCGCGGCGATGAGTCCTATGCCGGCAGCGATAGCTTCTACCGCTTTGAGAGTGCTGTGCGCGAACTCACCGGATTCCGCCACGTGATCCCTACTCATCAGGGCCGCGCGGCGGAGCGCATCCTGTTCAGCATCCTCTGCCGCCCGGGACACGTGGTGCCGAACAACACGCACTTTGACACCACGCGCGCCAACATCGAGTATGCCGGCGCCGACGCCGTGGACCTGCCTGTGCCCGAAGCCGCCGACACACAGGCGCGCCTGCCGTTCAAGGGCAACATGGACGTCGCCGCCCTGGAGCGCTTGCTGGCCGAACACGGCGCCGGCCGCGTCCCGCTCATCATGCTGACGGTGACCAACAACTCGGGCGGTGGCCTCGCCGTTTCGATGGAGAACATCAAGGCGGTCAGGCAACTCGCCAGCCAATACGGCATCCCTTTCTACCTGGATGCCTGCCGCTTTGCCGAAAACGCTTACTTCATCCAGCAGAATGAGACCGGTTACAGCGGCCGTTCGCCCAGAAGCATAGCCCAGGAGATGTTCTCGCTGGCCGACGGCTGCACCTTCTCGGCCAAGAAGGACGCATTCGCCAACATCGGCGGTTTTCTGTGTACGAATAACGACGCTCTGGCGGAGCAGGAAACGAATCTGCTCATTCTCACGGAAGGCTATCCGACCTACGGCGGGCTGGCAGGACGAGACCTGGAGGCCATCGCAGTGGGCCTGGAGGAGGTGCTGGAGCCAGACTACCTGCGTTACCGGCTGGCATCGGTCAACTATTTGGGCCGTCACATAGCGGACCAGGGTGTGCCTATCGTGGAGCCGCCGGGCGGGCACGCGGTCTATATTGATGCCGGCCGCATGCTGCCGCACATCCCACGCGATCAGTTTCCCGCGCAAGCTCTGGCCATCGGGTTGTACCGCCACGCCGGTATCCGGTCCGTGGAAGTAGGGTCGGTGATGTTCGGGGAGGTTGCCCGGCACGAGCTGTTACGGCTCGCGGTGCCGCGGCGCGTCTACACGCAAAGCCATATCGACTACGTGGTTGAGGCGATTCTGGAAGTCCACGAGCGGCGGAGCGCCTTGCGTGGAGTGCGCATCACGCAGGAGCCGAATTTCCTGAGGCACTTCACCTGCCGGTTCGAGCCGCTCTAGCTGCGCCGCGCAAACGGCAACGCCTGTAACGGGATTCCGGTTTTCATGTCATCTTGGAGCAGGAAGGAGATTCTACGCATGGCTCAACGGCTTTGGCTGGCGCTGGGTGCAATCATATTGGCCACCCTGGCGGCCGCTCCGGCTCACGGACAGGAACCCTCACCTGGAACGCTCTCCTTGTGGTACTCGCAGCCGGCCAGGGAATGGGTGGAAGCCTTGCCGGTTGGCAACGGGCGGCTTGGCGCCATGGTCTTTGGCGATCCCGGCTTCGAACGCCTGCAATTGAACGAGGACACTGTCTGGCAGGGTGAACCCCGGAGTTACGCGCGCGCCGGTGCTCACCAGTACCTGGAAGTCATCCGGCGGATGCTCTGGGAGGGACGCCAGAAGGAAGCGGAAGCTCTGGCCATGAAGGAGTTCATGAGCGTGCCTCTGCGCCAGCTGCCCTACCAAGCCATGGCGGACTTGATGCTGAGTTTCCCCGGGATGGAGATCGACGCTGCGCGCAAGTACCGGCGCGAGCTCGATCTCGATACGGGCGTCGCGTCCGTGGAGTTTGAAAGCCTCGGCGTCAAGTACCGGCGCGAGGTTTTGGCCAGCCACCCCGACCAGGCCATTGCCGTGCGCCTCACCGCCAGCGAGCCCGGGAAACTGAACCTCAGCGCAACGTTCCGGGCGGCGCACCCCGGCAGCCGCGGCGAGGTACTCGGACAGAACGAGCTCGTGTTGACCGGGCGCGTTCCGAATGGCGCCATACGCTATGAAGTCCGGATGACGGCCCAAATCGATGGCGGCTCCTTGCAGGCGACGCCGGCGAGCATCGAGATTGCCAACGCGAACGCGGTGACGCTCTACGTCGTCGCTGCCACCAATTTCGTCAATTACAAAGATGTCTCCGCCGACCCGCGCGCAAGGAACACGGCGCGCATGGCGCCCGTGAAGGTGAAGCGTTATGAAGACGTCCGGGCCGCCAGCATAGCCGATCACCGGGCGTTGTTTCGGAGGGTGAGTCTGGATCTGGGAACCACGGAAGCCGCCCAATTGCCGACCGACGTGCGCATACGGCGATTCGCCGAGGGCAACGACCCGCACCTGGTAACGCTGGTGTTTCAGTACGGGCGATACCTGCTGATGGCCTCCAGCCGTCCCGGCACCCAGCCGGCTAACCTCCAAGGCATCTGGAATCATCTCAACAACCCGGCCTGGGATAGCAAGTACACCATCAATATCAACACGGAGATGAACTATTGGCCGGCGGAACCGGGTGCCCTCAGCGAGTGTCACTTTGCGTTGTTTGAGGCTCTCAAAGAAGTCGCTGCCTCGGGAGCCATCACGGCCAAGGAGTACTACAACGCGCCCGGCTGGGTGGTGCATCACAATTTCGACTTGTGGCGGGGCACGGCCCCTATCAACGCATCGAACCACGGCATCTGGCTGACGGGCGGGGCGTGGCTGTCCCAGCACCTTTGGGAACACTACCTGTTCGGCGGAGACCGGCGTTTCCTCGAGCAGACCGCCTATCCCCTCATGAAAGGCGCGGCGGAGTTCTTCGCCGCCGTGCTTGTCAAGGATCCACAAAGGGGCTGGCTGATTTCAGGGCCAAGCAACTCGCCTGAAATCGGCGGGCTCGTGATGGGCCCCACGATGGATCACCAGATTGTGCGCGAGCTGTTCGCCAACGTGATCGCGGCCGGGGAGATCCTGGGCGTGGACGCGGACCTGCGCAAGAGGCTGGCGGATTTGCGCGAGCGCATCGCGCCGAATCAGGTGGGCCGCTACGGGCAATTGCAGGAGTGGCTGGAAGACAAGGACGACCCCAAGAACACACACCGCCATGTGTCTCATTTGTGGGGGCTGCACCCTGGAAGCGAAATCACACCGTACGGCACGCCGGACCTGTTCAAAGCGGCCATGAAGTCGCTCGAATTCCGCGGCGATGCCGGAACCGGGTGGTCCATGGCGTGGAAGGTGAACTTCTGGGCGCGTTTCCTGAACGGGGACCACGCTTACAAGATCCTCCAGAATCTGTTCCGGCTGGTCACTAACGAGAGCCAGCGCTCCGGCCAGTGGTCGGGCGGAGGGCTGTATCCGAACCTCTTCGATGCTCATCCGCCGTTTCAGATCGATGGGAATTTCGGGGCTACGGCCGGCATCGCCGAGATGCTGCTGCAGAGCCATGACCCCTACAGGACGCCCACGGGCCCGAGCGACGTGCAGGCGGGTCGTGCAGGCTTCCTGCACCTGTTGCCGGCGCTGCCCTCCGTTTGGCCGGAAGGCAGAGTTACGGGATTGCGGGCGCGGGGAGGCTTTGACGTTGACCTTTCCTGGAAAGCCGGCAAACTGGTGGAGGCCCGTGTCACTTCGCGGTTGGGCAAACCTCTAAAGGTGCGCTACGCCGGGCAGGAAAAGGAACTCAAGACGGAAGCCGGCCGCGTTTACCGCATCAACTCCGGTCTCGAGATTCAATAAGCCTCAAGGTTGGCCCGCGCGCGCGCCGGGATTCAGACCGGCCGTCGCGTAGAAGTGCCTGAGGCGTTGGGTGTAATCAGCGCCGGCCACTTCCAGGAGATCGTTGTGCCTTGCTCCGGGGACCGTCCAGAAGGTCTTTGGCTCCGGCGCGGCATTGAAGAGCTTCATTCCCTGTTCGTGCGGCACGATGTCGTCGCGGTCACCGTGAACGACCAGCAAGGGTGCTTTCACTCGGGGAATCTTGGAAATCGTATTGTAGCTGCGCATCACCAGGGGGCCCACCACGGGCAGAAGCCTCCCGGCCATCTCGCTCGCGGAACTGAACGGGGCCTGCAAAACGACGGCGCCTACCTCCCGGCGCGCCGCCAGGTCAACCGCCACGGCGGTGCCCAAGGACTCGCCGTGCACTACGATAGAGCCCGGCTGATAACCTCTCGCGAGCAAGTATTCGTAGCCTGCTTCGGCGTCTGCGTAAAGCCCCGTTTCGGAGGGCGAGCCCTCGCTGCGTCCGTAACCCCGGTAGTCAAGCAACAGCAGCGCCGAACCAGCCTGAGGGATGATCTCAACGAGCGGGAGACGATGCGTGATGTTGCCTGCATTGCCGTGCAGGAAGAGCGTGACCACGCCAGTCTCCGCGGGAGCGAACCAGGCATGGAGCCGCACGCCATCGCGCGTAGTGATCCAAACGTCCTCAAGCCCCGCCTGGAGCCCGGTATTCCAGAAGCCTTGCGGGTGCTTCATGGGGAAATACACGGCCCGTTGGGCGAAAAACCAGAGGACGCCATAGGCAAACAGCGCCAGAAGAGGCCAGCCGATGTACCAGGGCACGCGCACGGAATCCAACGCCAATCTAACACGATGCCGGAGCCTGCGGCAGGCGGTAGTACAATCGTGGTTAGCAGTCCCCACCTCATCTGCGGGCGCGTAGCTCAGGTGGATAGAGCATCTGCCTTCTAAGCAGAGGGTCGCAGGTTCGAGTCCTGCCGCGCCTACCAGATTCAAAAACGGGGACGGTAACCAATTTCACCGTTTCCGGAGGTTTCTCCTCCGCCAGATTCCGGACCTAGATCAGCGAGCCTTACAGCTAAAGCACGTCATTGTGGCGGCGTTCTCGTAATGAGGTGAAAGCGGTTGTGTGCGCGTTCTTAGAATTCGAGTGCCCTGTGTTCCCGGCTCCCGGGCTTCGCAGCAACTATTGACGGGCCAAGTCTTGGCCGATCTGAATGTTGAGCACGCTGGCCCCGGCGTAATTGCCCGAATCCAAGGCGCTCAGTCAACTCATCATGGGAATCTCCGAACTCCAACTCGCCATATTCGTCAACGGCTGCTTCTGGCACTGGCACGGGTGCCCGCGGTCCCGGATGCCGGCGTCGAACCGGGCGTACTGGGAGCGGAAGATCGAGCGCAATGTCAAACGGGACCGAAAGTCCAGGCGGAACCTCACTGCCATGGGGTGGCACTACTGGACGGTCTGGGAATGCAACCTGGAGACCGGCATGTCACGCCTGCTTGGGAGGATCGAAATCCTTAGAAACCAGCGACGAAGCGGCAGCCCTCCAACTGCTGTCAAGAGTGCCTGCCCCACAAAATCGGCGTGCCAGGCATGAGTCTACCGCCCCAGTTCGGCGGCCACCGATTTCCAATCGAGCGCCTCCATCGTTTCCTTGTTTAGGTGATAGTAGATGTTGCGCTGCGAGCGGTCCACCCCTCTTTCGACGTCTTGCCGCGAGGGCCAATAGCGTTCGATCGTGAGCAATTGCACGGATGCGGGTTTGGCGCGGTCGATTACGGGCCCAACGAACACCACGGGCACGCAGCCGGCCGTCCCCGCAGCCACAGGCTGCGGAATGCCGCTATCCCGCTCATGCGAAAGATGGCACGCCGGTTCGGTTTTCCTCGCCTGGGGGAGCGCCGCATAGGCCTGTTGAGTCTTGCGCAGTTGTTCATTCAGCGGACCGAGGAGCCGGTTCGTTTCCGGAGATGCCTCCAGTTTCAGGCGCTCCTCTTCGTTGGCCTCGAGGCGGCGGACTTCCGTTTCGCGGTCCTTCACCTGTTGGGGCGTTCGGGAGCGCCCTTGCTGATACGTAACGAGCGACGCGGCGATTCTCGATTCGCGCGCCGCGCGCCCGGCCTCCGAGATGGCGGCTTCGTAATCATCGCGCGCCCGTTTCAATGCGGGGGCCGCTTCGGCAATCTGTTTTTCGAGCCGCGCGATAGCGAACAAGTGGAAGCGTTCCTGCGAAATCGGCGTGAACAGCTCCTTGCCGGGCGGCAGGATGACGAGGATACCGGAGGTCTCCACGCTGCCATATCCCTGGTAGACAGGGAATCCCTGGAGCTCGGCGAGGCGCGGAGGGATTGGATAAAAACCTCCGCCGGCATCGCGCCAGAAAGTCCGGTCGAAGGCCGTCTCCCGCACCCAATTGGCGTAAATCAGCAAGTGGCTCAGTTCCCCCGCCGACCGGAGCGCACCGTTGGTGATGCGCACGTCCATCGGCGGCCAAAAACCGATCATCAGCAGCGACGCCGGCGCCTGGCCCGGCTGCTCGGGCGGCAGGAAACTCAGGCCGGCTTTCGGGTAGACGCCCGGCGGCGGATTCAGGAGCGGCAGTGCGCGAATCCGCTCCAGCAGAGCCCGCAGCGTTTTGTCGTGAGCGGCGGCAACGGCGTTGGTCCGCGCCTGCGGTATGCCTTGGACGGCCATCCACCGCGGCGGACCCAGCACTTCCACCGATTGCCCACAGGCTGCGGCGGCCGCGAGACAAGTGAAGAGAACCCTCCGAATCATCCGGGAATACTACACCATTCGTTGCTCCCGAAACAACACTGGGGGCCGACACATGGGGGCCGACACACTGGGGACCGACACGGCCGACACACTGGGGGCCGATGCTAAATGGAGTGAGATGCACAGCTCTTTTGGCTGGCCGGATCAGGAGCCAGACCCTAGGGTTTCTTGCACACACCGCCGGGTCTGGAAACCATCGACGGACCAATTTCGCCGCTTCCTGCGGTTCTTCACCCGTCTAGAACCGAACCTATACCAGTGCGCTTTGCCACCGGTGCAAACCGCCCGGTAGCGGTCCCTTAGGGCAAGGGGCGGCAGGGACGCCAAAGCGCACCCCCACGCTGAGAAAGTAGAAATCTCGGACGAGTCAGCGTCCGAAGAATTGCTGCCCCTGGACCAACAGACCGGGACTCGGAGTGACCTGACCCCGTTCTCCGCTCACCAAGCTATACAACGCTGGCACCGTCGTCAGCGGCGGATGCACGATGGACGACAACTCGGCATTGTCGAAACCGATCAAGCTTATGTCGTCCGGAATGCGGATGCCCATTTCGAGCAAAGCCGGGATGGCGCCGGCGCCTCGGCGCCAGCAGACGTCCGGCGCGGAATGCCGAGGATGATGGAAACCGGCATGGCGCGTAACTGTTTTGCCTGCCGGTATCGTCTCTATAAGGCTGCGCCGCTTTGCAGCCCGGCCGCCGTGCTATTCTGGCTGCTACAGAGGGGAAATCATGCAGGCCCGCTTTTTGCTAGCCACGGGTATCTTCATTTTGCTGGCAACCTCTCTGCACGGGCTGCAGCAGGGACGCTTCCGCGGCTTTCCGTTCGGAGAGGATTCCCCCGCTCCCATGCCCGCGGATGCCAATGAAAAGACGGAGTTTGTCTTTGCCCGGCTGCGGTACCCGTCTTACTGGTCAGGAGGATACGGGCGCCGGGGGCGAGGTTCCTGGACTACGGATTATCCGAAGGCGGACAGGCAATTTCTGCAAGGCGTCAGGCGGTTGACCAGGATTCACACGCGGTCCGTCGAGCAGGTGGTGGACCTCGATACAGACGACATCTTCAACTTCCCCTGGACATACGCCGTTGAAGTAGGCTACTGGAATCTCTCCGACGCGCAAGCCGCGAAACTGCGTGACTACGTGATGCGGGGCGGTTTCCTCATGGTGGACGATTTCCACGGGTCGTGGGAGTGGAACATGTTCCTGGCGAGCCTGAATCGCGTCTTCCCGGATCGTCCGGTGGTGGACATTCCCTCTTCGGACGCCATTTTCCACGTGCTTTACGATCTCGACGAGCGTTTTCAGGTCCCCGGCATCCAGATGTTCCGCTCGGGGGTCACTTACGAGCAGGATGGCGTGGAGCCTTCCTGGAAAGGCATCTACGATGATCGCGGCCGGCTGATGGTCGCAGTTTGCCACAACATGGATCTGGGGGATGCCTGGGAATGGGCTGATTTACCGCAGTACCCTGAACGCTTTACGACTCTGGCTTACCGGCTGGGGATCAACTACATCGTGTATGCCATGACGCATTAGGAGAGTTTATTGACGGCCGGTTGACCGATGTTTGAGTTCTTCTTCAAGTACCCGTTCACGGTTTTCGCGCAAGGCGAATTCGTCTTGCTGGCGCGGTGGCCGGTGTGGGCCCTCGCCGCGTCGATTCTGGTCATCTCTGCGTTGCTGGGCTGGGCTTTGTGGCTGAGGCGCAAATCCCCCGTGAAAGCGATGCAAGCCTGGCGCCCGGCGCTGATCTGGCTGCTGCAGTGCTCCCTGGCGGCGCTCATCCTGCTGTTGTTGTGGCATCCCGCCATTGCTGTTTCCACGCTCAAGCCGAAACAGAACATCGTGGCCGTGCTGGTGGATGATTCGCGCAGCATGGCGCTCAATGAGGACGGGACAACCCGGCTCGAGCAGGCCCGCAGCGCGCTCGAAGGCGGGACGCTGGCCTCGTTGCAGGAGAAGTTCCAAGTCAGGCTCTACCGGTTCGGGCGAGCGGTCCAGCGGATGGACAAACTCGAGCAGGCTACCGGCGTGGATTCTGCCAGCAGGATTTCCGAGGCGCTCGTCCAGGTAGCGGCGGAGGCCACGGGGCTACCCATCGGTGCGGTGCTGCTGGTGAGCGATGGCGCCGACACGACCGGAGGAATATCGCCGGAGACGATTGCGGAAATCCGGCGCCACCGGATACCGGTTCATGTCTTGGGTGTAGGGCGCGAACGGCCGGCGCGCGACGTCGAAATCAGCGACGTGGTGCTTCCCGCGAATGCGCTGCCTGATTCCAGGCTCGCGGGCCAGGTCACGTTCCTCCACTGGGGCTATGCCCGCAGCAAGGCTAAACTCACGGTCAAGGACGGGACGAAGGTGCTCGCCAGCCGCGACGTGACGCTTGGTCCGGACGGGACGCCCCAAACGGAAAGCCTCTCCTTCCACGCGGGTTTGGCGGGTGTCAGGAACCTCGAAGTGGCCGTCCAACCGCTGGAAGGGGAAGAGAACGCCCGCAACAATGCCGTGACGCGCCTGGTGGAAGTACGCCCCAACCGGCCGCGTGTGCTGTACCTCGAAGGCGAGCCGCGCTGGGAGTTCAAGTTCGTGCGGCGTGCCATGGAAGAAGACCGGAACGTCGACCTCGTATCGGTTCTACGCACCACGCAGAACAAGATCTACCGCCAGGGCATCGAGAACCCAAACGATTTGCGCGACGGTTTCCCTTCCCGAGCGGAGGAACTGTTCGCGTTTCAAGGTCTGGTGATAGGCAATGTGGAGGCGGCTTACTTCACACCGTCGCAAGCCGACCTGGTGCGGCAGTTCGCAGACCGCCGCGGCGGCGGCGTGCTGTTTCTGGGGGGAAGGGCGGCGCTGGGCGACGGCGGCTACCGCGGTTCATCCCTCGAAGACGTGCTCCCGGCGGCCCTGCCGCAGCGCGCAGGCACCTTTCAAAGGGAGCCGGCCGCCGTGGCCCTCACTCCAGCCGGCCAGGATAGCCTGGTTTGCCGCCTGGTGGAAGAGCGGGACAAGAACGCGCAGCGCTGGACCCGGCTGCCGGCGCTGGCGGATTACCAGGACGCCGGAACTCCCAAGCCGGGGGCGGTGGTGCTGGCGGAGATGACTCCCTCCGGAGGGCGCCGCCTGCCGCTGTTGATAACCCAGAACTACGGGCGCGGGCGCATCGCTCTGTTTGCCACAAGCGGAAGCTGGCGATGGCAGATGTTGCAGGAGCAGAGTGATCTGACGCACGAGATGTTCTGGCAACAGTTGTTGCGATGGCTTTCGTCGGAATCACCCGGCCCGGTGGTGGTTTCGACGCCTCGCCGCGTGCTGGCCGATGACCTTCGCGTGCCGATTCGCGTCGAGGCTCGGGACAAGACCTATGCCCCCGTGGTGGATGCCAGCGTGGAAGCGCGCATCGCGGGGCCGGGCGGGTTATCCGGCACCGTCGCTTTGAGTCCCGTGCCGCAGGAGCCGGGCGTCTACGCCGGCGAGTGGATGGCCGAGCAGCCCGGCAGCTACCTCGCCGAGGCCCTGGTGAGCAGAGGCGGGGAAGAAATTGGGCGCGATACCCTGGCGTTCCGGCGGGAAGATGGAGTCGCGGAGCATTTCCGAACCGGACAGAATCGGGAGTTGCTGGAGAGGCTGGCCCAGGAAACCGGGGGCCGCTACTACGCGCCGTCCGGATTGAACAGGCTGGCCGGCGAAATCTCATACTCGGAGGCAGGCATCACGACGCGCGAGCCAAAGGACCTGTGGAACATGCCGGCGATCTTCCTGGCGCTGATTCTCCTGAAGGCAGTCGAGTGGTTTCTGCGGCGGCGGTGGGGTGTGATATGAGGACGGCAATTCTGCTTCTGGCGGCGGTTTCTTCTCTCTCCGGGGCTACTTGTTTCCTGACCGTGGCCGGCCTGGGAGGTGAGGCCGAATACGAGCAGCGTTTTGCCGGATGGGCTCAGGAGATGGATAGAACGCTGCGCGCCAGCGCGGGCGTTGCGCGCATGGAAACGCTGCACGGGCCGTCCGCCACGCGCGCCCGGCTCGCCTCCGCGCTGGAGGAACTGGCGCGCCAGTGCACATCCTCCGACGCGCTGGCTGTCACGCTGATTGGCCATGGGACATTCGACGGCGTCGACTATAAATTCAACCTGCACGGCCCGGACGTCACCGCGGCTGAATTGGCCAGGTGGTTGGACCGTGTCCCGGCCGCGCGGCAGTTAGTGGTGAACACAACCAGCGCCAGCGGCGGTTCCTTGCAAGTCTTGAGCCGGGAGAACCGGATCGTGGTGACGGCCACCAAGAGCGGCACCGAGAAGAACGCCACCATCTTTGCGCGTTATTGGGCGGAGGCCCTGCGCGACCCCTCGGCGGACACGGACAAGAACGAGGCGATATCCGCGTTGGAAGCTTTCCGTTACGCCCAGCAGAAGACGGCCCAATTCTATAAGTCACAGAAGCGGCTGGCTACGGAGCACGCGCTGCTTGAGGACACGGATGGCGGCGCCGGATCTCAGACGCCCTCTCCGGAAGACGGACGCGGCAGATTGGCCGCGGCCTTTACGCTGGTGCGGTTCGGCGCAGCTCAGGCGGCTGCCGCCGACCCCGCCAAGCAGAAACTGTTCATGAAGAAAGAAGACCTCGAGCAGCAAATTGACAGGCTGAAGTACCAGAAGGCCGCTCTGCCGGAAGCGGAGTACAGAAAGCAGCTCACCGCGCTGCTGCTTGAGCTGGCCAAAACGCAGGCGGCGATGGACCCATGAAGGCGCTCAGCGGATTGACGGAGAGGAAGCCGGCGGTATTACTCCCGCTCAGCCGAGGCTCCATCCGCGCCCGCCAGCGTGGACAAACGCCACTGGGCCATGTGAACCTTCGGGCGCTGCTCGTGTGCGCCTGGCTGGGGCTTTGCGCGTCGTTGTCGCCGGCCCAGACGTTGGACAAATGCCGTGATTTGCAGGGCACCGGGCAGGCGCGGCAGGCGGATGCTTGTTATCAGCAACTGCTCTCGTCGGCTGATCCCTACGTGCGCGCCGAAGCTGCCTGGGCGCTGGAGCAGTATCAGGCGGCCAACGAGTCCTTCCGCAGCGCCTGCGAGCGCGCTCCGAAGAACGCGCTGTGCCGCGCGCGCTGGGGGCGATTCTACCTTGACCGCAGGCAATGGCAGGACGCCGGCAAGCTGTTTGCCGAAGCGCTCGAGATACAGCCTGATCACCCGGAAGCGCTGCTCGGTCTGGCCTTGGTTTCGGCGCGCGGTTACGAACGCAAGGCCGTCGAATTGGCTGGAAAGGCCATCGCTTCCGACCCGAAACTGGTTGACGCGCGCGTCCTGCTGTCTCGCCTCGCGCTCGAAGATGGCAATGAGTCCAAAGCCGCCGAGGAGGCGCGGAAGGCTCTGGAGGTCGACTCCAAAGCGCTGGACGCCATGGCCATGCTCGCCGCCATCGATTGGCTGAACGACGACCACAACACTCCCTGGGCTGAAAGGATTCTGAAGATCAATCCCATGTACGGCGAGGCTTTTGCCACCGCCGGGCATTTCCTGGTTCTTAACCGGCGCTACGAAGAAGGCGTGCGCTTCTACCGCCGGGCCATCGAGCTGAACCCGAGACTCCACAAAGCGCGCGTCGAACTGGGAATCAACCTGATGCGGCTGGGGCTGGATGACGAAGCACGAGAGCATCTGGAGCTGAGCTACTCCAACGGTGAGCGTTACGCGGAAGTCGTGAATCCCTTGAGGCTTTTAGACAGCTACAGGAACTTCGAGACGTTCACTGGTCCCGCCACCGTTCTTCGGTTGCACCGGCGCGAAGCTGACTTCCTGCGGCCGTATTTTGAATCCGAGCTGACACGGGCTATCCGAACCTTCGAGAAGAAGTACGGTATGCGCCTGGAGCGTCCCGTAAGGCTGGAGGTCTACCCCGACCACGAAGACTTCGCCGTGCGCGCGCTTGGCATGCCGGGATTGGGTGCTCTGGGCGTGGCGTTCGGCAACGTGGTGGCCATGGATAGCCCGAGCGGAAGAAAGCCTGGCAGCTTCCACTGGGCCAGCACGCTGTGGCACGAACTCAGTCACGTGTTCGTGCTGACGGCGACAGGGCACCGTGTGCCGCGCTGGTTTACCGAGGGCATGGCGGTCTATGAGGAGACGGAGGTCTCGCCGGATTGGGGCGACCGCATCACGCCGGATGTGATCGAGGCGGTCCGTGAAAAGAAACTGCTGCCCGTGGCGCAGTTGGACCGCGGTTTCGTGCGGCCGGAGTACCCGGCTCAAGTGGTGGTTTCTTATTTCCAGGCGGGCCAGTTGTGCGGCTACATCGCGGAGAAGTGGGGCTACCGGAAACTGCTCGATATGATGCACGCCTTCGGGAAACGCAAGTCCACGCCTGAAGTTATCGTGCAGGAGTTGGCGCTCGCGCCTGAAGAGTTGGATAAGGCGTTCTTTGCCTGGCTGGATGGCAAACTCTCGAAGACGGTGCAGGGGTTCGGAGACTGGAAAAACGGAATTCGCAAAATCGCGGCATCGGCCAAAGCGGGCCAGCACAGTGAAGTCATCGAGCAAGGCCGGCAGATTCGCGATCTCTATCCGGACTACGTCGAAGACGGCAGCGTCTACGAGTTTCTGGCCGAATCCTATCTGGCTTTGGGTGACAAAGCCCGGGCGCGCGAGCAACTCGCCGCCTACGCACGCATCGGAGGGCGGCATCCGGAGGTGATCAAACGCCTGGCCGGTTTGCTGGAAGAAGCCGGGCAGAAGGCCGAAGCGGCGCGCGCGCTGGAAAAGCTGAATTACGTCTACCCACAGGACGAAGACCTTCAGAGGCGGCTGGGCACTCTGTGGCTGGAGCAGGGCAACGCTGAGGGCGCCGTGCGTGCTTTTCACTCCGTGCTGGCGTTGAAGCCGCTGGACAGAGCGGCGGCGCATTTCAATCTGGCGAGCGCCTATCGGGCTGCGCGCAAGAACGAACAGGCTCTCGAGCAGGTGATTCTGGCGCTGGAAGCAGCCCCGGGATACAGACCGGCGCAAAGGCTGCTATTGGAGCTGAGCCAGTGAAGAACAACAAGAGGAGTCAATGATCAGAGCACATGGCATGATGGCCGGGGGCGGCATAAGTTTGGAAGCAGAGGAACTAAAGCAAAAGATCGTCCGCTTCCAGCATGTACAGGACGAAATCCTGTCTCAGGTGCGAAAAGTCATCGTCGGGCAGGATGAAGTGATCGAGCAGGTGCTGATTGCCCTGTTTGTGGGCGGCCACTGCCTGATTACAGGCATGCCGGGCACGGCCAAGACGCTCATGGTAAGAACCATCGCCCAAACGCTGGGCCTAGTCTTCAAGCGCATTCAATTCACGCCGGACCTGATGCCGTCGGACATCACCGGTACGGACATCATTGAGGAGGACCCTACCACGGGGCACCGCACGTGGACTTTCGTCCCGGGTCCGATCTTCGCCAACGTGCTTTTGGCGGATGAAATCAACCGAACCCCGCCAAAGACCCAATCGGCGCTGCTCGAGGCGATGCAGGAGTTGTCCTGCACGGTGCGCGGCAATCACTACACGATCTCGGCGCCGTTCTTCGTGCTTGCCACGCAGAACCCGATCGAGTTGGAAGGCACCTATCCGCTGCCCGAAGCTCAGCTGGATCGCTTCCTGTTCAACACGATGCTGGATTATCTTTCGGCCGACGACGAAATGACGGTCATCGAACTGACCACCACCACCGCGGCCGCGCAGCCTGAAGCGGTGACCAACGCGGAGGAAATACGGGAATTCCAGCGGCTGGTGCGCATGGTTCCGATTGCGCCTTCAGCCGCGCGGCACGCCATTGAACTGGTGCGGGCGACGCGGCCTTCCGATGAGAGCGCGCCGGATTTCGTCGCGCGCTATGTCAACTTCGGCGCCAGCGTGCGCGCGACGCAGTTTCTGGTTCTGGCGGCAAAGGCTCGCGCGCTGATGAAGCGCCGCTACCACGTGAGTTATGAAGACATACGGGCGCTGGCCACGCCAGTATTGCGGCACAGGGTGCTGCTGAACTTCCATGCCGAATCGGACCGGCTGAAAGCCGACGACGTCCTGAAACGCCTGCTGGAGTGGAAACCCGCGCCTCGCGGAGATTGACATGCTGCAACGCTTCCTGGATCCCGAAGTGCTGGCGCAGATCTCTGGGTTGGATCTGCTGGCGAAGACCGTCGTGGAGGGTTTTATCGCCGGATTGCACCGCTCGCCGGACTTCGGTTTCAGCCAGGAGTTTGCCGAATACCGGGCCTACACGCAGGGGGACGACCTGCGGCACGTGGATTGGAACGTGTTCGCGCGTACCGAACGCTGCTATCTGAAACGCTACCGGGGCGAGACCAACACGCGCATTACAGTTCTGGTGGACGTCAGCGGGTCGATGTCCTATGCCTCGCAGCGCGTGAACAAGCTCGACTATGCCCGCTACCTGGCCGCGTCCATCTTCTACCTGGCCAAGCAGCAGCGCGATGCCGCCGGGTTGATCGTTTTCGATGACGACGTCAGAAACTACCTGCCGCCCTCCGGCCGCCACGGGCAGCTACAGCGGTTGCTGCACGCCTTGAACGAGGCGCGGCCGGGCAAGCGCACGGATTTCGCCCGGCCGTTTTTCCATTTCCAGCAGTTTCTGAACCGGCCAGGCATTGTGGTGGTGATTTCGGACTTCTATGAAGAAGCGAGCGCGGTGATCCGCACCGTGGAGCCGCTGCGTTACCGGGGAAATGAACCAATCCTGTTCCATGTTCTGGATCCGGAGGAGATTAAGCCTGAATTCCGTCAGCCCTTGCTGCTGGAGGACATGGAGAGCGGCGACACGATGGAGGTTTCGCCGGAATACGTGCGGACGGACTACCGTCTGAAGATGAGCGGGCACATTGAACGTTTGAGCACTCTGGCGCGCAGCGCCGGTTTGGACTACTTCCTGCTCCCGACTGACCGCCCTTTGGATGCGGCGTTGCGGGAATACCTGACCGTAAGGCAGGGAAGAATGTGAGCGGATAATCCATGGGCTTGCTGTCACCTTGGTTCCTGGCTGGTCTGGCGGCGTTGGCGCTTCCGGTCTGGTTCCATCTGCTGCGCCGGCACAAGAGCGAGCCGCGTCCGTTCAGTTCGCTGATGTTCTTCGAGCGGCGGACACAGAGTTCCATCCGGCACAGGCGCCTGCGGTACCTGCTGCTATTCGCGCTGCGCGCGGCGCTTTTTGCCGCGCTGGCGCTGGCGTTTGCCGCACCCTATTTCATGAGCCGTGTGACGGGAAGTATGGGCGGCGAGAGGCTGGTGGTGCTGGCCATCGATGATTCCGCCAGCATGCGCGCGCGGGACCGGTTGAGCCGCGCGAAGCAGGAAGCGCTGCGGGCAACTGAGCGTTTGCGGGCGGGCGACAAGGCTCAAGTACTGACCTTCGCCGGCGGCGTCACCATGCTGAGCGACCCGACTCCGGACGTGGCCGTGCTGCGCGCCGCCATCGAATCCGTGCAGGCGAAAGATGCCAGGAATGCCTACGCCGATTTTGTGAGGGCCCTCAAGTCCATTGCGCAATCATCACGGGTGCCTGTTGAGGCTCACCTGTTCAGCGACCTGCAAAAGAGCGCGCTGCCATCCGGGTTCGGGGATTTGAGTTTGCCTCTGGGCGTCAGCCTGACTGTGCACGCGCCGGGTGACGGACCCAAGGGCAATTGGGCTGTGGAGAATGTGACGGCGCCCACCCGGCTTGGAGGTGCGGGCGCCGGACGAATTCAGGCGACGATTGCCGGATACGGCACGGAGCCGGCTACCAAGACAGTTTCGCTCGTGATGAACGGCAAGGTGCATGAATCCCGCCGCGTGGAAATTCCGGCCAACGGGCGGGGAGCCGTTGAGTTCACCATCTCCGATGCGCCCCGAGGCTGGAGCCGCTTGGAGATTCGCCTCGACGACGGGGATGAATACGCGCCGGATGATCGCTATCGGTTTGCGATGGAACGCCACGAACTGAGCCGCATCCTGTTTTTGCACGAATCGCGTGACACGCGGTCACCGCTCTATTTCCGTACGGCTCTGGAGGCATGCACAGAGGCGCTCTTCGCAGTGGACGTCAGGACGGTGCAACAGGCGGGCAACGTGAATCCGGCGGAGTACGCCTTCGTGGTGCTCTCCAATGTAGGATTACTTCCCGAGCCGTTTGAGAAAGCTTTGGTGAAGTTCATAGAAGGCGGAGGCGCTGCGATGATTGTGGTTGGCCCGGTGGCTGCCGCCGCGCCGCAACTGGCAGGTTTCGAAGGCAGGGCGACGAGTTCCCGCTACTCGGCGAAAGAGGGCGGACGGTTTCAAATGGTTTCCTGGGTGGACGAGTCTCACCCTTCCGTGCGCCGTGCCAACAAGTGGGCCGGCGTGAAGTTCTACCAGTCGATTCTGGTTGAGTCCGAGGATGCGCGCGTGGTAGCGAGGCTCGCGGACCAGACCCCGGTTCTGCTGGAAAGCCGGCGCAAAGCGGGCCGGGTTCTGCTGTTTGCGTCGACGCTGGACAACGTCGCCAACGACTTCCCGCTGCATGCCTCGTTTGTGCCCTTCGTCGAACAGACGGCCCGCTATCTTAGCCGAATCGGGGAGCGGCCGTCGATGCTGACTGTTGGCGCTTATTTGGAACTGAGGCACGGAGATGAGCGCGGCGCCGCAGTCGAGGTTCTGGACCCGGATGGACGCCGGGTGTTGGGCTTGTCCGAAGCCGCTGTGGTGGAGGGAATCACGCTTGACCGCGAAGGCTACTTCGACGTGCGCCGGCCGGGCGGCAACTTCGTTGTGGCGGTGAATACCGATCGCCGCGAATCTGATTTCACGCCCATCGAAGAGGAAACGCTCAAGTTGTGGCAAACCACCAGCCAAGCGGAATCAGAGAGCGGAACGCCGTACACAGAAACCGAAGCTCAGCCGCGCAGTTTCTGGTGGCCATTGCTGGCGGTCGCGCTGGCGCTTGCCGCAGTTGAGTCGATTGTGGCCGGGCGGCATTTGAAGGTTGGAAGGGAGGCGGCATGAGTTCACTGGAGATTTTGGGGCTATACGTGGATCGTCTCGTAGCGCGCCTTCGGTTTGCTGCGCTGGCGCGCGGCTTGGGCATTACGGCCTGCATAGCGCTGACCGCTACTGTGGCAGCGGTGCTGGCGGCCAACGCCCAGGCTTTCTCCCGCACAAGCCTGATCGCCGGGCGGACGGCGCTTCTTCTGGCCCTCGCTCTGGCGGTAGGGTTCGGGCTGATCTGGCCCTTGCTGAAAGCCACCCGGGGGAAAGCAGCTCGGACGGTTGAAAAGAAACATCCTGAGTTCGAGCAGAGGCTGATCACTTACACGGAGACGTCCGCCGTAAGACCCGAGGATCCTTTTCTCGAATTGCTTTCAGCGGACACCGTCACGCTGACCAAAGCAGCGGAACCTCGGCGGATCGTCGGCGGCGGCCTGATAGTTGGCTGGTTGTCCTCCGCCGGAGCGGCGGCGGCAGTCCTGGTGTGGCTCATCCTGGCTGGTCCGGGCTTCTGGGGACATGGAGCCGCGCTGTTATGGGGAGCATCGTCCCGCACGGGCTCAAGTCCCTTCTACGAAATCGTGGTTGAGCCAGGTGACCGCACAGTGCGGCAAGGCGCCACGCAACTGGTCACGGCGCGTCTGGTGGGCTTCCAGTCTCAAGCAGTCAAGTTGCTCGCGCAATACCGCGGAACCACCAAGTGGGAAGAAGCGCTGATGGTGCCGGAAGAAGGGACCGGGCGCCACACGTTCCTGTTTGCCGGCATTTCTCAGACCGTGGATTACTACGTGGCCTCGGGGGCGGTTCGCTCCAGGGCGCACACGCTCACCGTGGTGGATCTGCCCTCGGTCCGGCGCATTCGCGTCAGTTACACGTATCCCGCCTGGACGGGGCTCAAGCCCGCTTCAGAGGACCCTGGCGGCGACGTCCGCGCGGTGGAAGGCACGGAAGTACAGGTTGCGGTTGAGACTGACAGGCCGCTGAACGATGGCGCCTTGGTTCTGGATGGTGGCGACATAGAACTGCGCCGGGGAGAAGGCAACTGGCGCCATGCACGCATGACGATCCGCAAGGACGGCTCCTACTACATCGCGGGCCGTCATGAAGGCGAACTCGTCAGGTTGACGGATGACTACTTCATTGAAGCGCTCCGGGACGAGGAACCGTTGGTGCGCATCGCCCGCCCGGGCCGTGATGCAAGAGTCAGCCCGATTGAGGAGGTGACCGTCGTCGTGCAGGCAAACGATGATTTTGGCCTCCACAACCTTATGCTCCACTACTCGGTGAACGGCGGCGAAGAGCAAACGGCTCCGCTATTGTCCTCCAAGGGAGACAAGGAGGCTGAGGGCACCGCGACGATTTACCTGGAGGACTTTAAGCTGTCTCCCGGCGACGTTGTGGCTGTTTATGCCAGCGCGCGCGACGCGCGTGTGACTGCCCGGACGGACATGTATTTTCTCGAGGCGCAGCCCTATGAGCGGGAGTTCTCCCAATCTCAGCAAATGGACAGCGGCGGAGGAGGCGGCGGTGGCGAAGGCGACAACGCCGGCCGCATCTCTCAAAGGCAGAAGGAGATTATCGCCGCCACGTGGAATCAGCTTCGCGACCGCTCGCCCGGCAGGCAGCAGGCCCAAGAGAACGCCAAATTTCTGACCGAGGTCCAAACGGCGCTCCGCAACCAGGCTCGCTCACTGGCCGAGAGGATGGGCCGGCGTGAGCTGTCGGGCACCAACGAGGAGTTTTCCAGCTTCTCCAAAGACATGCTGCAGGCCGCGGAGGCGATGGGTCCGGCCGCGGAAAGACTCAAGGCCGGGCAGTGGCAGGAGGCTCTGCCGCATGAGCAGAAGGCGCTTCAACACCTGCTCCGGGCCGAATCCACCTTCCGGCGCATCCAGGTGGCGTTTGGCAACCGCGGCGGCGGTGGAGGAGGCGGCGGAGGAGGCAGCGCGCGCGACCTGGAGAGCCTGTTCGATCTCGAACTGGACACGGAAATGAACCAGTACGAAGTCGGGCAGAGAGCGGCAACCGGAGAACAGCGCAACCGCGAAGTGGATGAGACCATGCAGCGCTTACAGGAACTGGCTCGAAGGCAGCAGGAACTGGCCGAGCAACAACGCCGCCAGCAGCAGTCCTTCCAGCAGCGCTGGCAGCAGGAGATGCTGCGCCGCGAGGCGGAGCAGTTGCAGCGGCGCCTGGAGCAGTTGTCACGCGGCGGCTCGCAGCAGCAGTCTTCCTCTCAGGCGCAAGGGCAACCTTCGCAGAGCGGATCCTCATCCGCCACGGCGGGCCGGGCGCAGTCCGGTCAGCAGCGCCAGCAGACGGACCCGCGCATTGAGCAGGCCCTCCGCCGGCTTCAGGAGGCCACGCAGGACATGAGACGCGCGGGCGACCGTCAGGAAGGCGCTGGCCAGATGGAGACCCGCCGGGCCGCGGACAGGCTGCGGGAAGCCAGCGAACTCATGCGCGGTATGCGCCAGCAGCAGAGCGCGGACAGCCTGGACGACGTTCTAAGGCAAGCGGAAGCCATGGCGGAGCAGCAGCGGCAGTTGGCCGAGCGCATGAGCCGCACCTTCGGCGCGCAAGCACAGGCCGGAGGACCGCCCAACGCAGTTCCGGCGCTGACCCCCGAGCAAATTAAGCAGAGCCGGGAAATGGCAACCGAGCGCCAGCGGATGGTGGAGGATCTCGAACGCCTGGAACGGGACATGAAATCCTCCGCAAGGGACCTCTCCAGCAGCCAGCGAACCGCCTCCGCGCGGCTGAGGGAAGCGCTCGGAGACTTGCAGCAGCAGGAATTGGCCTTGCGCATGCGCTACAACGCCGAGCTGTTGCGGCGAGGCATGGGCGCCTTGGCCTCTCAACGGGAGCGTCCCATCACTGAGGGGCTTGAGAACCTGCGCGATCAACTCAGGCAGGCTCAGGCCGCCCTTGGCCGGACGCCCGCCGGACAAGAAGACGCGCGCCAGACTCTGGCTCAACTGGAAAGCTTGAGAAACCGCCTGGAGCGGTTAACGGAGAGGCAACAGGCGGGTCAGCGCGGTCAGGAAGCGCAGGGTCAGGGTGAAGGCGGTAGAGGCTGGCGCGGCCAGGAGAGCGGACGCGAGGCCGGTGGCGGCCAACGGACCCGCGAGGAGACCGGCGTTCAGGGAGGGTGGCGCACTCCGGGTCCGCGCAGCGACGATTTTTCGGCCATGAACACCGGCGAGCGCAGAGCCCCCACCGGGGGAGTGGAACCCCGCTTTGGCTCGGCAGCCGATATGGAGAGGTTGTACCGGGAGAGTATTTCCGACTTGCAGCAACTGCGCGGCCCTCTTTCCGACGACCCGCAGGCCAGCGTGGAACTGCACGAATTGATCCGGCAGATGCAGAGCCTGGATCCGAGCAGGTTCCCGGGCAATCCGGAGATCCTGGCCCGCATGCACCAACAAGTGCTGCCCATGGTTCAGCAGTTGGAATTGCGCCTCCGCCGAAAGCTGGATGACGATGCAGCCGGAGTGGTGCGAAGCGGTGCGCGGGAGGAACCTCCAGCCGGATACGCGGACGCCGTGGCGGAGTATTTCCGCCGCCTGAGCCGCGGCCGTTGACACAGACCTGACGCGTACCAAGGGATTCGCCAGGAGACTGAGTTCGGCCGCTCGACGTTCGGGCGGGCGGCCGGTCGAAACTCCTGGTTGAGAGAAGCCATGGGCGCGGTTTAATCTAGAGTTTTGGCCCTGCGGCCGGTGGGGCGGCCGCTCCCGCCTAGTTCGAAAGGAAAATCAGCCATGTCTGAAGCTGTTCCGAACCTTCAGTCCGAAACCCTGCGCACTCTGCCCGGCGATGACGTGCGGCAGATCATGTGGCGCTACGCGGATCGGTTCGATCTGCAAATGATGGTGCAGTCCGTGCGGAGCGTCGCTCGCGGCCCGGTGGCCAAACTGGTCGCCGAAGGCGCGCGGAACTCGCACGACTGGACGCCGCGCAAAGCAGCCATGCTGAAGGAGTTCGACAACTGCGGCCTGACGTCTTTGTTCATGGAGCCGTCACAGGGCGGCTACATCGAAGGCCCCAAGAACCTGGCTCTGGCGCTGGCTGCGTTCGAACTGGCTTGGGTGGACGCCGGCGCGGCCACGTGCAGCCTGGCTACGTTTCTGGCGTTGGCTCCCATCCACGAGCGCGGGACACCGGAGCAGCGCGACCGTTACATGGGCCTCGCCGTTCCTCCCGCCGACGGCAGCGAGCCGTGGCGTGGCGCTTTTTGCTTAACGGAACCACTGCCTTACGTGGGCGTCGAGACCGGCTTGCTGAGCGGCAAACTCAGAATCAGCAGTTGGGAGGAAGGCGCCGAGCCGGTACTGGAGATCAACAAGCGCGGCCGTTTCATCACCGGCATGGGTTTTGCCAAGTTCGTCACGGCAGCCGTGGAATCCGAGGACCCGCGCATCAAGGGTACCTGCATGGTGATCCTTGAAGAGGACGACGAAGGGCTCTTTGACCGCGGACCGGCGACTAGAAAGCTGGTGCACCAGCTCTCCTCCACGAGTGACCCTGTCTTCAAGATGCGCGTGTCCGCCAGCCGCATCATCGGCGGCTATACGGTCAAGGATGGCGTGATCATCCCCAACTACAGTCACGGCGAAGTCATCGAAGCGGTGTTCCGGCGCACTCGCGTGACGGTAGGTGTAATGACCGCCGCTAAGCTGATATCCGCCGTCGAGCCGCTCATACGCTACCATCGCGACCGTTTCCGCGGTGGCGAGGCTGTTCTGCCCGGGTCGCCACGCTATGAGTTGGGGTTGCAGCAGCGCGAAGACGTGCTGCACCGCCTGCTGAGCATCTGGGCCACGGGCGAGGCGGCAGCTTCGCTGGGCTTTGAAGCCGCGCGGATTTTTGACGACCTCGATCCACTCGAAAAGCAGAAGGACGAATTGCTCGCCGAACAGGGCGTGCGCGGCGGCACAGCGGCGTTCAAGGCGCTGCGGAAGAAACAGAAGGAAGCGCTGGAGTACCTGGAACTGAGCGCCCGGCCCGAATCTGAGCGCGACGCCGCGAGGTTGGAGGAGTTGAGCTCCGATACGCTGGTGCGTTTCCTGGTGCTGGACGGGCTGGCGAACGTGCTCTGTCCGGCGGCCAAACTGTGGAACACGGGCCACGGCGCCAACGTCATG
Organism: Acidobacteriota bacterium; assembly: GCA_037444075.1. Lineage (GTDB taxonomy): Bacteria > Acidobacteriota > Terriglobia > Bryobacterales > Bryobacteraceae > JBBIND01. Next base: position 26,488 of record JBBIND010000009.1, read on the forward strand.
CGCGAAGCCGTCAGCCTGATGGGCGGCTACGGCATCACTGAGGACTGCCCCGGCTTCCTCGGCCACAAGTGGATGGACGCGCAGCTGGAGGCCACCTACGAGGGCCCCGAGGCGGTGCAGCGCCGGCAGCTTTCGGTCACCATGACCAACGAGGTATTCCTGGCGCAGTACCGCGGCTGGATCCGGCAGATGCGGCAGATTGCTTCGCAGCGCCCCGGGACGGGAGCCTGCGCCTTGGCGAGCGCCATGCAGATGTGGCTGTGGACGCTGCTGCACTTGCAGAAAGCCACGGATGCGGAGGGCGCCAGGCTTTACCAGGGTTCACGCCAGGGAGTTACGTTCCCTCTGGCGGACGCGCTTTGCTGGCTCCTGGCAGCCCGTTCGATGGTGCTCGACGTCGTCGAACTGGAAGCCAAAGGTGCTGAACATCCGGTGCTCGCCGAGGGACTCGAAGGTCTCGTGAATTTCTACTCGGACCTGTGCCATATCCAGACGGCTCGCGCCGCCGGAGAAGTGGGACGTGTGTGCGCTGAACTCGTTTTCGGCTATAACCGGCACCCGGCTTGGGACGACCCGGCTTACCCCGGCTGCTACCGCGAAAACGAACTGGAAGCCATCGAAAGCCTGGTTCCCGGAATGACCGGCTTTGCGACGGACGTCGTGGATGCCGCGGGCGGCCATCCTGTGAAAGCAGGCCCTTGCGTCTGCGTCGAGCACATGGAAGACTTCTCCCGGTTGCGCGCCCGGCTGGACTGCTGCCTCACCGGCGCTTATCTGGCCAAGGATCGAGCGGCTGCCGCGCTGACTCGCGTCATGATACCCGCCGCATTGGATTATCCGGCATGAGCACGGAACCGGCGGACCGTCCCAGCATGGACGTGGATGTGGTCTGCGTGGGTTTCGGTCCCGCCACCGGAGGGTTCCTGACCACGCTGGCGCGCAGGGTTGCGCCCGAGGACGGCGGCGCTCCGCTGGAAAGCCGCGTGATGCCGGGCCTGCCCTTGCAGGTGATTTGCTATGAGCGCGCCGACGACATCGGATTCGGTGTCTCCGGCGTGGTCACGCGCGCCCGCGGTATCCGCGCCAGCTTTCCCGCGCTGGACCCGGCGGAAATCCCCATGGCTGCGCCCGTGGGCGAGGAGAAGGTGTTGTACCTGCTGGACCCTCACGGCGCCAGCCGGCGCAGCGCGGCTCTGGCCTCCGCCGACAAGCTGATCCGGGCAGCCCGTGCGGTGCTCCCTTACGAGCACATGGCGCTCGAATTGCCCTTCACTCCTGAGTTCCTGCACAAGCGCGGAGGGCTGGTGCTCTCCATCGGCCAATTCAACCAGTGGGTTGGGCAGCAGTTGATGATGACCGGAGCCGTGCAAGTGTGGCCCGCCTCGCCTGTGGCCGAACCGCTCTTTGAAGAGACGGGTGTGGCTGGTGTCCGGCTGGCGGACCAGCCTTCACTGCCGGGCATGGACGTGCGCGCCGCGCTGACAGTGGTCGGCGACGGGCCCGTGGGCGGCGTCGGCCGAAAGCTGGATGAGAAGTTCGGATTGCCGGAAGGGAACGCGCGCCACGAATGGGCCGTGGGCATGAAGATGGTGGTGGAGTTGCCCGAAGGCGTCGACTTGAAACCGGGCACGGTTCTGCACACGCTCGGCTACCCGGAGCCTGAGATCTTCGGCTTCTTCTACGTCCATCCTGACAACGTAGCCTCGGTAGGAATTTTTGTGCCGAGTTGGCTGGAAAGTCCCGTCCGGACAGCCTATCGCTACTTGCAGCACTACATCCAGCATCCTTACCTCTGGCGTTACCTCAAAGGCGGGAAATTGCGCAGTTGGGGCGCCAAGTCCATCGAGGAATCAGGACGCCGTGGCGAACCACGCCTGGCCGGGAATGGCTACGCCCGCATAGGAGAGGGCTCAGGGAGCACCAACGTGCTCACCGGCTCCGGTGTGGACGAAGCCTGGACTACCGGGGTGCTGCTGGCCGAAGGAGTCATCGAAATCCTCGAGCGGGGCGAGCCATTCACAGCCGGGAATTTGGAAAGAGCCTACGTCGCCCGCCGGCGAGCCAGCCGTCTCGAGCAGGAAAGCCGTCAGGCGGAGAAAGCTCGCGATGGTTTCCATCGTGGTTTTGTCAGAGGCTTGGCGGGCATGGCCCTGGCGGGACTCACGGGCGGGCGCATGTGGATGCCCGGCAAGCACCTTCCTCCGCAGGCTCGTTTCAAGACCGCCGAGGAGTTCTTCGCGGGGCGCATTAGCCGGGAGGAAATCCAAAAGATCCGGCAGGATTGCGCCCGGCGAGGCAAGCCGCTCCACGACGCGCTGATGGAGCGCGTCGGCTGGCCGCCCATTCCTTACGATGGGCAGTTGCTGGTGAGCCACCAGGATGCTTTGCTGATGGGCGGCAAGGTTCAGGCGCCGTCAGGACTGCCGGACCACGTTGTCTTCCTGTACCCGAACCTCTGCGAAACCTGTGGCACGCGTGTCTGCGTGGAGATTTGCTCCGGCGAAGCCATCCACCCGGGCGAGGCGGGAATGCCGGTCTTTGACCGCGAAAAATGCGTGCATTGCGGAGCTTGCCTGTGGAACTGCTCCGTGGAAACGCCCGAGGGAACCACGAACATTGACTTCCGGCCGGGTCCCGGCGGTCTTCATTCTGCCGAAAACTAGAAAGGTATCGAGTTTATGAGTACTGGCTATCAGATCGTTGTTCTGAGCGGTCTGGCTCCAGACCCCCTGCAAACACTGGAACCGGTGACGGGTGCTTCCGGGCCCGCGCTAAAGAACGAAATGATGCTGCCCGCCGTGTTGGACCCTTGGGCCTCACACGCTCTCTACGAGGCTGCCCACCTGGCCGGGAAGGCCCCGGGCAGCAAGGTCTGGCTGGTGAGCCTTGCGCCGAAGGCAAAGTTACAGCAGGTCATGATGACCATCGCGCAGAAGGCGCCCTTCGAATTGGTGGCGCTGGACTGCCCGGCGGGCGGGTTTACGGATTCCGCCGAGGCCGCTGCCGCTCTGGCCTCCGCGGTGGAAGCGCTCCCCGGGTTGGACCGCAGCCGGTTGCTCGTGTTCGGCGGTTGGGAGTCCGCCACGCGCGGAGCGGGCGCGACGCTTCAGATGGCCGGCGAACAGCTGGGCATTATGGACCAGTTCCAGGGCGTTGATTTGCTCGAATTTCAGGCGGATGGATCGATGCGAGTGCTGGAGCGGGTGGAAGGCGGCCGCCAACAGGTTTCGCTGTGCGCCGGTCCGCCTGCCCTGTTCGGTTGGGCCACCGGCACGCTGCCTGAGCCCCCGAACCAGCCTCAGCTTGGCATGGCCAACATGCGAGCCATCATGCCAGCGCTGCAGAAGGCGAAGCCCGTGCAGGTAGGGGCTGCCGGCGTGACGTACCACAGCGTCAGCCTGCCTCGCCAGCAGCGCGAAACGAGAATCGCCAAAGACATGCCGCCGGCCGAGATTGCCCGCGAGATCGTGGATTGGATCAAGGGGTGAACGCCATGGAAAAGATCCTGTTGCTGCTGCACACCAATGAAGACGGGGCGTTGCCCAAAGCTGCTCTGGAGGCGGTCACCGCGGCCAAGCGCCTGGTGGAGGCCTTGCCGGGAAGTTCGTTAACGCTGGGCCTGGTCGGAAGCGAGATTCAGGAAGCGGCGAACGCCGTGGCCAACTGCGGAGCTGCGCGCATTCTGGGCGTGGCTGGCGAGGCCTTCGCCACGGCGCGCTATGCCACCGACGCGGCTGCCGCTGAGGCCATCGCGCGCGCCGCGCAGGCGTCGCTGATTATGGCGCCTGGCACCAGCCGCTGGAGCCGGGTTCTGGCGGGCGTGGCGCAGAGGCTGGGCGGCAAGGTCGATACGCACGTCGTTTCTGTCGCCGTCGAGAACGGAGCGCCCGCGATTCGCCGCTGGTACTACCGCCAGCGCATGGAGGCGCTCACCTCGCGCACGGATCGGCCTTGGGTAATCGCGTTGGACGCGGGTGCGCAGCCGGCATGGACCGGCGACTCTGCTCCGGCGTCGGTCGAGATGCTGACCGTGGAAACGCCTGAGGCGATGTCGCGCACAACGGTCACCGGGTTCCAGGCGCCGGAAACGGGCGGACAGACGATTCGTCCGGATGCTGCCCTGTTGTTTGTTGCAGGAGCGGGCTGGACCAAGAAGCAACCTGACGGGGACGTGCACGCTTCGGAGGCCGCGGACCTGATCCTGGGCTTCCTCCGCCAGACGAAAGCTTCTCTAGGCAGCACGAAGTCCCTGGTCGATCTGAGCGGCGAGGGTCAGGCGGTGCTGCCATTCCTGACACACCTGCACCAGGTGGGTCAGACAGGCGCTACGCCGCGGCACCCCAAAGGGCTGGCCACCTGCTGCCACGGCGAGGAGCCCCACGTGGTGGGCTGGCGCTTTATCAACGAGCGGCGTGCTGTGAATCTTGACGCCAACTGCGGTTGGGCTCGTGGCAAAGCCGATGTGCTCTACGTGGCGGACGCTTTTGAAGTGATCCGCGCCATCCGCGCCCTGCTGAATGAAGGGTAAACCCTCCGAAAATCGTTTTTTCGGGGGGTGTGCGATTGCGCTCGGGAGCACCCAATCGGTAAAATACCCCTTGTGAGGGTTTTCACGCGGCGTGATTTCGCCCGGACGGTAGCCGCCTCAACCCTTGCCGCCGTTACTCTCCCAGGATCTTCGGGAATCCCGGTGCGCCAGTTGGGCAACACCGGTTTTCAGGCGGGGATTCTCGGTTTGGGCGCCCAGCACCTGGGCGATTTCAATGTCGAACAGAGCGTGGCGGATCGGGTGATCGGCGAAGGGCTCGAGCGGGGATTGAATTACATCGATACGGCCCCGCCGTATAACCTCTCCGAGGAACGTGTCGGCCGCGCGCTCGAAGGCAAGCGGGACAAGGTCTTTTTGGTGAGTAAGGTCCAGACGTCCGCGCGGGGAGATGCTCTGTACCAGATACGGGACAGCTTGAGAAAGCTGCGGACCGACTATCTGGATTGCGTGCACATCCATAACATCAGCCGCGATGACCGTTTCCCCAGTCTCGATCAGGTGCTGGCTAACAACGGCACGCTGGGGGCGTTGCGCGAAGCCAAGAAGCAGGGCATGATCCGGCACATCGGCTGCACGAGCCATCTGCGTCCGGCCAGAGTGCTGCCGGCGTTTGCAACCGGGGAAATTGAGCTGTTCATGTGCACCCTGAATTTCGTCGAACGCCACATCTATGCGTTCGAAGAGAAGGTGCTCCCCGAAGCCCGGCGCCGCAATATCGGCGTCATCGGGATGAAAGTTCTGGGCGGGCCCGTGAACGGTCCGGGCGCCCGTCTTGCCGGCCCTGAGGACTACGAGGCAGCCTTGCGCTACGTCTGGAGTCTGCCGGGCGTGGCGGTGGCTATTATTGGTCTCCGCGACCCAAAGGAACTGCGCCAGGCATTGGACGCGGCGCAGCGTTTTCAGCCGTTCAGTTCCGAACAGTTGGCGTCACTAGCCGGGCGCGGCCGGCGAATGGCTACCGATTGGGGACCGCTGCGCGGCCCGGTGGCTTAATTTTTCAAGCGAGGAAAATGGAATGATTGTCGGAGTTCCCAAGGAGACGTTTGTGGGCGAACGGCGAGTGGCTCTGGTGCCCTCGGCCATACCCAACATCATCAAGGGCGGCAATGAGGTGCGCGTGGAGGCCGGCGCCGGTCTTGGCAGCTCCTACAGCGACCAGGCATACGCCGACAAAGGCGCGCAGTTGGTGCATTCCCGGCAGGATCTGTTCGCAGGCTGCGATGCCATCCTGCAGGTACGGTCCTTCGGAACCAACCTCGAAGCCGGGCGGGCGGACTTGCCCCTGATGCGGCCAGGGCAGCTCGTGATCGGCATGTTCGATCCGCTGGCTCAGCCCAACGCCGTGAAGGAGTTGGCCGGCACAGGCGCTCTCGGGTTCGCCCTCGAGTTGATGCCCCGCATCACGCGCGCTCAGTCCATGGACATACTCTCTTCCATGGCTACGATTGCCGGTTACAAAGCCGTCACCATGGCGGCGGACCGGTTGCCCAAGATTTTCCCCATGCTGATGACGGCTGCCGGGACGGTTTCCCCCGCCAGAGTGCTGGTTATCGGCGTGGGCGTGGCTGGCTTGCAGGCCATTGCCACGGCGCGCCGCCTCGGTGCCGTGGTGTACGCCTACGACGTGCGGCCCGCCGTCAAGGAGCAGGTGCAAAGCCTTGGCGCGAAGTTCCTCGAACTGGCTTTGGAAACCTCCGGCGCCGAAGACGCGGGCGGCTACGCCAAGGCGCAGGATGATGCTTTCTACCAGCGCCAGAGGGAGCTGATGACGAAAGCCATCGCCGAGTCCGACGTGGTCATAACCACGGCGGCGGTCCCCGGCAAGAAGGCTCCCATCCTGATTACGCGCGAAATGGTGGAAGCCATGCAGCCCGGCTCCCTGATTGTGGACGTTGCGGCCGAACGCGGCGGCAACTGCGAGTTGACCCGGCCCGGCGAAACCGTCATCAACCACGGTGTCGAGATCCTCGGCCCGGCCAATCTGCCTGCCGCGATTCCGCACCACGCCAGCCAGATGTACGCCCGCAACATCACCACGTTCCTGCTCCACCTGGTCCGCAAAGGCCAGCTTGAGCTGAACATGGAAGACGAGATTGTCCGCGACACTTTGCTCAGTAATGAGGGACAGGTAGTCAACCCGCGCGTCGCCGAAGCCCTCGGCGGCAACAACTAGGAATAAAAACAATGGATACGTTAGTTATCTCCATCACGATCTTTGTATTGGCAATTTTCGTTGGCTTTGAAGTCATCACGAAAGTTCCGCCCACGCTGCACACGCCTCTGATGTCCGGCTCCAACGCCATTTCGGGCATCACGTTGGTGGGCGCCTTGCTCTCGGCAGGTTCGCAACATACCACGCTAACCACCATCTTGGGGTTCACCGCCGTGGTCTTTGCCACCATCAACGTGGTGGGCGGGTTCATGGTGACTCACCGCATGCTGGAGATGTTCAGCAAGAAGAAGTAAACCATGACAAACGCACTCATCAACATCGCATACCTGCTGGCCAGCGCACTGTTCATTTTCGGCTTGAAGGGGCTGTCGCATCCTCGAACGGCAGTGCGCGGCAATCTCCTGGGCGCATCCGGAATGCTGATCGCCATTCTGGTGACTCTGCTGGACCGCCAAATCCTCAGTTTTGAGCTCATCATCGCGGGCATCATCATCGGTGGAGCGATTGGAGCCATCCTGGCTGCAAAGATCCAGATGACGGCGATGCCGCAACTCGTGGCGTTGTTCAACGGGTTCGGCGGCGCAGCCTCTGTCTTGGTCGCCGGCGCCGCGCTGGTGGAAAGGCTGCTGCAGGTTGAAGGCGTTGGCGGAGCCGTCGCTACGGACTTCACGGTCGCCACGGCGGCTAGCGGCCTGATCGGCGGAGTGACTTTCTTCGGCAGCCTGGTGGCCTTTGCCAAGTTGCAGGAGCTTGTGTCCGGAAACCCGGTGCTGTTCCGCGGTCAGCACGCGTTGAACGCCCTGCTGGGCGTGAGCGCGGTGGGGCTCGCGGCCGGCCTCGTTATGAAGCCTGAGGCGACCGTGCTCTACTGGGTGCTGGTTGGAGTGGCCGCCCTGCTCGGCATTCTGACCGCCATTCCCATTGGCGGCGCCGACATGCCGGTGGTCATTTCGCTGTTGAATTCCTACTCCGGCTTGGCGGCGGCGAGTACGGGTTTTGTGCTCAACAACAACATGCTGATCATCGCCGGTTCGCTGGTAGGCGCCAGCGGTCTGATCCTCACGCAGATCATGTGCAAGGCGATGAACCGGTCGCTGGCCAACGTGCTGTTCGGCGGTTTCGGCGCAGAGGCGGTAGCCGGCGGACCTTCGGCCGACAGCGTGTACGCGGGCAAGGTGAAGGGCGGTTCCGCCGAGGAGATCGCCATGGTTCTCGACAATGCCCGCCGCGTGGTGTTCGTTCCCGGTTACGGCATGGCGGTGAGCCAGGCGCAGCACTCCGTGCAGGCGCTGGGCGCTCTGCTTGAGTCGCGCGGCACGACGGTGGAGTACGCCGTCCACCCGGTGGCCGGCCGCATGCCGGGCCACATGAACGTGCTGCTGGCCGAAGCCGATGTTCCTTACGAAGCGCTGAAGGAAATGGATGAAATCAACCCGTATTTCTCCATGACCGACGTTTCCATTGTGATCGGCGCCAACGACGTGGTGAACCCGCTGGCGCGCACCGACCCGGCGTCGGTAATTGCCGGCATGCCCATTCTCGATGTGGACAAGTCGCGCACGGTGGTCGTGATCAAGCGAAGCCTCAGCCCGGGTTTTGCGGGCATTCCCAATCCGCTGTTTGCCGCCGAAAATACGCTGATGTTCTTCGCGGACGGCAAGAAGGCGGTGAACGACCTGATTCAGGCCGTCAAGGAACTCGGCTGAAATGGCCGGCGGTCAGAAACGAATCCTGAGCGTTCAGGCGCACCCGGATGATGCGGAGATCCTCGCCGGGGGCGCCTTGGCGCTGCTTGCGGCGCAAGGCCATCACATCACGATCGTCACCATGACGCCCGGCGATTGCGGCGCCAACGATTACGCGCCGGACGTAATCGCCGCCATCCGCCGCAAGGAAGCCGCCGCGGCGGCGGCGATGATTGGCGCGGAATACCGGTGCGCGGAATTCCGCGACCTCTCTATCTACGTCGATGACGCTTCGCGCCGGCGCATCACCGCAGTGCTCCGGGAGACGCGTCCGGATATCGTCATCACGTCGTTCTATTCGGATTACCTTTGCGACCACGAGGCTACCAGTCTTCTCGTCCGGGATGCCTGCTTCGCCGCCCCCGCCGGCAACTACGCCGCGCCGGGTTGCACGGCGGCTCCGCTCGAGGCGATTCCGCACCTTTACTACACTTTGCCGGTGGGCAGCATGAATCGCGAAGGCCAACTCGTCGAGCCGGACTTTGTCGTTAACGTTGCCAGCGTCTTTCAACTCAAACGGGACATGTTGGCAGCCCATGACAGCCAACGCCGTTGGTTGATGCAGCACCACGGGATGGACGATTATCTGGAGACCATGGAGGAGTGGACGCGCGCCTGTGGGCAGCGCGCGGGCATCACCTATGGCGAGGGCTTTCGGCACTACAAAGGGCACCCCTACCCGGAATCTCCGCTGCTCGAGGAACTGCTGGGCGAAGAACTGTTGATCCGTCCGGGCCGCTGACCGGCGCTACGTTCTGGTTGGCCGGCGATGACACGCCCGCGTCGGGGTTGTCTCCCGCCGATCAGCTAGAATGAAGCAGTTATGCACCGCTACCTGCTCCATAACGGCAAGATTCACGATGCAGGCGAGAAGCTCCTCACGGCTGGACAGGTGGGGCTGCTCAATGGCTGGGGTGTCTTCAGCACCCTGCAAGTGAGGGGCGGCGCGCTTTTTGCGTTCAACCGGCACTGGGCTCGCATGAATCGCGATGCGGCTCTGGTGCACGTGCCGATGCCTCCGGACCCGGATGAAATCCATTCTCAACTGCTCGAACTGGTGCAGGTTAACGCCGCTTTCGATGCCACGCTGCGCGTCGTCATCGTGCGCAACCGGGGCGGCATGTGGGAAGGCCCCAACCTCGCCCGGGACTGGGATGTCCTCGCGTTCACCACGGATTTGAAGGACTGGGGCAACAGCCTGCGCCTGGCCGTCGCCCCTCAGGCGCGTCATTCCGGATGCCGGTTTGCCGGCGCCAAGATCCTTGCCTGGGCGGCGAATCTCGCCTTGCTCGAGGAAGCCCAAACGCGCGGCTATGACGAGGTCATCCTGTTGAACGACAAGCAGCAGGTAAGCGAGTGTACGTCCGCCAACATTTTCGTAGCGAGCGGAGATCGCGTGTGGACGCCTCCGCTCAGCTCCGGCTGCCTGCCGGGGGTGACCCGCGAATTATTGCTGAGGGACGTAAGCGTGCCTGATATCTCCATCGGCGAACGCGAACTCACCCTGAAAGACCTGGAGCAGGCCGATGCGGTGTTTGTCACCTCTTCCACGCGGAACCTGCTTCCGGTTGCCGAAATCGAAGGACTTGAAGTCAGGCAATCCGAGACGGTGTACCGGCGCCTGTGGCAGGCCTTCCAGGATTACCTGGAAGACTACATCAGGAAGGCTGACAAGAGGGCTCCGGGAGCCCCGAAAGATCTTTGAATGACGCGTAATCCCGTTCGATAGGGCTCGCACTACCTATGCTCCACATCGTTTGCCCCTCTTGCGGCTCCGGTGACATCCGGTTCTCCCGAAGAAAGAGTCTCATGGAACGAGCGCGCAGCCTGCTCGGAGTGCGGCCTATCCGCTGCCGGGCTTGCAGGGAGCGCTTCATCGCGCGCACGTGGTCCCCGGCGATGCTAGCCTATGCCCGCTGCCCGCGCTGCCACGGTTGGGAGTTGCGCAATTGGCACTCTGAGGCGTACCGGCTGCCGAAGAGAAAAAGGGTGCTGCTGAGGCTGGGCGCGCGCTTCTATCGATGCTCGCCTTGCAGGTGTAATTTTGTGACTTTCAAGAAGCGCTGGAAGCCAAGCGACAAGTAAAGGCAGGGGACAAATAAAAGTGGTTCCAAGTGACCCATTTTCCAGCTTGCTCCCCGGCCGGCATGCACGGCTTGAGCGTGTCATTCAGGACTACCGGAAGCCTTCCTCTTTGCTCCCCTCAACTGCCTTTCAGCAGAAGAGCTTCACAGCTCTGAGGCGACCTCTGCTAGCGTCCTGATAGAAGCTGGCGCCTCGAAACGGCCTTTCGCTCTCCCACAGCGAAGCCACCCTTACGGGCAACCCCACAGCGGGGTCAAAGCTCCCGGCCTACTTCTTCAGCGCCACGTCAAGCCTTCCGCAAACCCGTTCAGTTTCGAACTCCCCTTCCCGCCTTTTGGCCGCTTGCGGGAAGGATCTCTGCCCGTCACCCGTTGTCTGCTTCCAGCCCAACGCCCGGGACCGTCTCCTCGATCTCTCACTCCCCTCCGGGACTCATCCCTCGGGATCGTAGCGCTCGGACCGATAAACGATCTCGAAGCTTACCTATGCGAAACGCCCGGTTTCCCTTCGCTCCCCGAAGAATGCCCTTTTTTATAGGGGCTGTTCTTCGGATCACCGCTTGGGGTCCGTTACGTCCCGCTAGGCTCGCTGTTCCATGAACCTCTTGGAACCATCACCATAATGCCCCTAATGACGCTGACAGTCAAGTCAAAAACGACGGGCGCGATGCGTTTTCCTGAGATTATTTGTGGTTTTGTTATCAGCGGGTTGCAGGCCAACAGCAGTGGATCAAGTGTGGATAAAACAATGCGTTCTGTTTATGTTCGGAGCGTCAGCGTTGCGCCAGCTTGAGGATCATGCCGGTATCGGTGGCGACCCACAAAGCCGCCCCCTCCGCCGAAGCTAGAACCGCCCACGTGGCGGCCGCGCGGTAGTCCACATCCATGGTTTCCCAATTGGAGTAGTCACGGCTGCGCAGGATCTTGAGCCTGCCAGGCACGGGTGATTGGGTCAGGGCGCCGCCTGTATCCACCGCAGCCAGGTAGGCCTCGCCGTTGGCAAGCAGCATCACGTCCGTGGCGGCGGTGTTCTTTTCGCGGAAAATACGTTCGCTGCGCCCGCCGGGAAAGTAGGCGTGCACCTCGGACGGCCATTCAAAGGCATCCTGAAAGTCGACCAGAACCAGACCCCTGCCAGCAGCTCCCAGGCTCACCCGGGTGATGCGCCCAAACATGGAGGAAGTGGAAGCACTCCAGGTCGTGCCGTTATCGGCTGATTGCAGAAGGATGGTGAGTGTCGGCAGTTGGCGCTGCTTGGCCCGCACCGGATCCATCCACGTGGGAAAGCGGGGCTGCCCAGGGCGGGGCGGGGCGCTCCAACCGGCGATCACCACTTGCCCGGAGTCGGAAGAGCCGATGGCGCCATAGGTGGTGTGGTCAGGCTCCGTCGCCGGCTCGCCTGCGGCGGGTACTTTGGTCCATTGGCGTCCCCCATCCGAGGTTTCGAGGACCGTCTTCCTGTCACCGACCGCCCAGCCGCGTTCGCGCGAAATGAAATGCACGCGGCGTATTCCCCTGAGCCGGGCTGTTCTCTCCCAGGTCTGGCCTCCGTCGCGCGTATGGTGGATGCCGCTTTCTCCAGCCATCCAGCCGTGGCTTTCGTCAACAAAATGTAATGACCAGCAAGGCTCCTTCAGGGGGACATATTTCCAGTTTCGTCCCTCGTCCGAGGTCAGCAACAAGACCGGACGCAGGTCACCCCGCTCCCGGATCACACCCGCGGCTGCACCGTGGGCGGCGGATGAAAAGTAGAGATCATAGATCTCCAGTTCGGACTTCTCCTCGTCATGGAAGAAGGAGACTTCCCAGTGCTCCGCGCTGTGCGCGGGCCCAACTCCGGCCTGCGCAGGCTCGACGGGGGCTTGGGCTGCTGCCGGGCTGCCGGACAGGTGCGCAGTCAGGACGATCAATGCTAAACGGATGAGATTGCCGGGCTTCCGCATGAGGCTTCAGCGGCGCGGCGTTGCCAATGCCAATTCAGCATGGCTGGCCGCTTCGACAACTTCCGGGTCCATGCGCGCCAGCAGGAGCAAACAGCCCACCTGTTCGCCCACCGTAGTCAGCAACTCCATTTCGCCGCCTGTGTGGGAATGCTGCTGCCGGTGCTGCACGTTGACCACTCCGATGACCCTGTTCCGGGCGATGACCGGAACTGAAAGAAACGCCTCGTAAGTATCTTCGGGCAAGCCGGGGAAAGCCTTGAACCGGCTGTCACGGTAAGCTTCTTTCGAAATGACCAGGAGACGGCGCTCCCGGGCCACCCACCCCGTGAGTCCCTCGCCCTGTTTCAACCGGACCTTGCCGATGAACTGGGCGTGAGGCGTGTTGCTGGCGCACAGAACAAAGTCATTCTTGTCCCGCAGATAGATCAGGCACGAGTCGCAGTTCATGAACTCGACGACGAGGGAGACGATGCCTTGCAGGACTTCCTGCAGGCTCATCTCGCGCACCATGAAGCGGCTGATCTGCTGGAAAAGGTTGAGCTGCTGTTCGGCGCGTTGCAGCCTTAACTCGAGATCCTTGGCCTTGGCCACTTCCTGATTATCCCACCGTTGCCTTAACCCCGGGTTTTCCGGCAAAATGCCTTGAGGCAGCGGATGACACGCAGAACCTGGATCTACACGGTTGCCGCGGGATTGCCGGCGCTGGGCATGGCAGCGAACCAGCGCCTTGCGCTGTTCAATGGGCGCGATTTCAGCGGCTGGGTGAAAGCCGGGCACGGCATCTGGTCCATCGAGGAAGACGCCTTGGTAGGGCGCTGTGATCACAGCCGGCCCGGACCCGGCTACCTGTTCACAAGGCGTGAGTACGCCGATTTTCGCCTCGGCCTCGAGTTTTGGATTTCTCCCGGCGGCAACAGCGGCGTGTTTATCCGCGAGCCATACCGTAGCTGGGGCATCCGCAACGACGAACGGCCGGCGCACGGTCCTTTGGCCGGCTACGAACTCCAGGTCGACTACCGCGATGCGGCCAATCCCACCGGCAGCATTTACGGTGTGCGCAAGCCGAGCCGCGTGACAGGCGGTGAGCAGCGATGGAACAGGTTGGACATCGAGTGCAACGGCCCACGCATTCGAGTCCTGGTTGACGGCGCGGAGGTCAATTCGCTCTCTCCTGCACGCACCTTGAACGGGGCCATCGGCCTCCAGATACACGGCGGGCGTCCTCATCACCACGTGGTGAAGTTCCGCCGGTTGGAACTGGAAGTGTTGCCACCATGGGAAGCATGAGACTTGGCCAGCCATGAAGATGCGCTCTGTTCAGCAATGCGCCGCCGTGCTGGCCGTGTGCCTGTCGACCGTGGCCTGCTCGCGCCCTGAGAGCAAGTTCCCTTCGCGCGAAATCAAGCTGATCGTGCAAGCTGCTCCCGGCGGCCTTTCCGACACCATTTCCCGCGTGACGGCCAGCCTGATGGAGAAGAAACTCGGCGTCCCCGTGGTGTGCGAGAACAAACCCGGCGCTTCCGGCGCGCTGGCGTTCTCCTACGTCACTCGGCAGGCGCCGAACGGCTACACCATAGGCCACGGTCCGGTTGAGATCACGACAGTACGTTCGCTGGGCTTCGGCGAAGTCGGTCCTGAAGAGATGGACTTGCTTTGTCTTGTGAGCAAGACCCAACCCGTGCTGGCGGTCAAAGTGGACGCGCCCTGGCAAACTTACGCGCAGTTCATTCAGGCGGTGCGCGCGCGCCCCGGCTACTACGTCGTGGGCAACTCCGGAACCGGCTCCATCTGGCACATCAATGCCATGCTGCTCGAGCGCGACGCGGGTTTGAGGCTCGTCCACTGTCCTTTCGCCGGGTCCTCGGGAGCGCTGACTGCCCTGCTGGGAGGGCATGTGGATGCAGTGGTGGCCGGCGTCGGCGAAGTGGGGCCGCACGTCAGGGCTGGACGCATGAAAGCGCTGCTGGTGTTCGGTCCGGAACGGTCCAGCATCCTCGAGGGGGTGCCCTCCTCAGCCGACGAAAATGCCCCGCCCGGCAACGGAGCCTGGAGCGGGTTTTACGGGCCGAAGGGCATGCCTGGGGAGATCAAGAAAGTGCTGATGAGCGCCTTGCGAGCGGCTTCTGAAAGCCCCGAGTTCGCGCGGTTGTGCGAGGAGCGCGGCATGGAGCCGGTGTTTCTTGAAAGCGAACAGTTCCAGGCGTTCGCCCGCGAGCAGGCTGTGTTTTTTGCCGGGACGATTCCGGGGCTGCTGGAGGGACTACGGTGAACCGGAACGACGTGGCGATAGGCGGAATCTTCGCCACGCTCGGGCTTTCCCTGGTGATTTCCGGCGCCCGGTTCCCGGAGGGCGTGGGCCGGTTGCCCGGCGCGGGCTTCTTCCCGATGACAGTTGGAGTCGCGGCAACCTTGCTGGCGGTGGGTCTGTTAGTGACGGCCTTTAGCTCCGCGGTTTCTGTCAGGCCGCCTCTTCACAACCTTCGGACATTGCTTATGGCGGGAGGGCTCACGGCAGCGTATCTGCTGTTGTGGGGGTATTTCGGCTTTGCCCTCAGGACCATCGTCTTCATGGTCCTCTTCCTTCGCTTGCTGGGCGAGCGGTGGCGGAACAGCGTCGCCGTGAGTGCCGCGGTGACAGCCGCCGTCGTCCTGGCCTTTCAGTACGGATTGAAAATCCACTTACAGTAACCAATGGGTGCCGACATCATCGCCGGACTGACCGCCATCCTCCAGTGGGATGTGCTCCTGTTTCTGGTCATCGGAGTGGCCTTGGGAGCGGTATTCGGAGCGTTGCCCGGCTTGACTGCCACCATGGGCGTGGCCGTGCTCACTCCGTTGACCTTCTGGGTCTCCACGGAAAAGGGCATGGCCATGTTGCTGGGGATATACTGCGGAGCCATCCCAGCCGGTGGCATACCAGCAATTCTGATCAACATCCCGGGCACGCCTGCTTCCATTGCGTCATCCTGGGACGGCTATCCGTTATCCCGGCAGGGCAAAGCAGGGCTGGCGCTGGGCATCAACGCCATCTCATCCATGACAGGGCAACTGGCCAGCATCTTCTTTCTGGCTGTTGCGGCTTTCCCCATCGCGTCGTTTGGGCTGCGGTTTGGGCCGGCGGAGTATTTCGGCCTGGCGTTGTTCGGCATCAGCCTGATGGCGGGCGTCTCCACCGGAAACGTATTGAAGGGGATGCTGGCAGGCATGCTCGGACTGGCGTTGTCCTCGGTCGGGCTGGACCCCATGACCGCCTACCCCCGCTTTACGTTTGGCATGCCGGATTTCCTGGACGGGATTGCTTTCGTCCCTGTGATGATCGGGCTGTTCGGGCTTGGTGAGGTGTTCTCTCAAATGACCGAACGCCGGGCGGCGGGCAAAGGCGGTCCAATCGCCTTGGGCCGCATCTGGCCGCGCAAAGACGAGTGGAAGAGGATGGGTGTGCCCGGGGTGATGGGCAGCGGGTTGGGCACTTTCGTCGGAGCCATCCCCGCCGCGGGCGGAGACATTGCCTCGGTGATTGCCTGGGAACAGACCCGCAAGATGTCCCGCCGCAAGGAAGAGTTCGGCAAAGGGTCGGTGGAGGGCCTGACCGCATCCTGCGGCGCCTGCAATGCTGCGATTGGCGGCGCCATGACCACCATGCTCACGCTGGGCATCCCCGGCGATGCGCCTTCCGCCGTGCTGATAGGGGCCCTGTTGATTCACGGCATTCAGCCTGGCCCGCTCCTGTTCCGGGACCACCAGTCGCTGGTGTTCTCCATCATCTTCCTGATGGCGTTCGCCGCCGTGCTGATCGCGGTGGTGGGTCTCTTAGGCGCACGGCCGCTGGTGAGAGCATTGCGTGTTCCGGACCGCTATTTGTGGGCTGGCATCATCCTCATGGGCGTGGTGGGTTCCTTCGCCCTCAACAACACGGTCATCGACGTGTGGGTGATGTTCGCCGCCGGCATCCTGGGCTTCGCCTGCCGCCGGGCAGGCATCCCGCTCGGACCGCTCGTCTTGGGTCTCATCCTGGGGCCGATGATGGAGGCCAACCTCCGGCGCGCCCTGATTCTCAGCCGTGGGGAGTGGATGGAGGTTCTGACCAGGCCCATCGTGGCGTCCTTCCTGCTGGCCACGCTGGCTTCACTTCTATGGCCGCTGTTGAAGCGATTCAAGCGCGCCGGCTAAGCCCAAACCGGCCCCGGGACCGAGTCATCGCGTTGAGTCATCGCGTTGATTTGACACTGTGTTTTTCGCTGTTGTAAGGTTGTAGTTCCTCTCTCCTTGTGTAGCGTCCATGGCTGAAGAGCAGAAACCCGCAACTCCGCCCAAACCCCCGACTCCTGCCCCTGCTGCACCCAAAGCAGCGCCACCGCCACCGCCGTCACCGACTCCGTGGGAGAGCGACCTGACCCGCAGCCTGGCTGAGAAGTTTGGGGATCGCATCACGGATTTTCTGACCTACGCAGGCCAGCCGTACCTGGTCGCGGCGCCGGATGCCCTTTTTGGCATCGTGGAGTACCTCAAACTTGAGGCCGATTTTGACTACCTGGTGGACGTCACCGCCGCGGATTACCCGGCCCGGGCGGAGCGCTTCGACCTGGTGTACATCCTCTACAGCTTCACCCGCAATGAGCGCATCCGCCTGAAGGCCAGCGTCGCGGAAGGCTATCAACCCGCCAGCCTGGCGCCTGTTCACCTGACGGCCAACTGGCTCGAGCGGGAAGTCTACGACATGTTCGGCATCGAATTCGCCGGCCACCCCGACATGCGCCGGATTCTGATGCCGGAAGACTGGGAAGGTTATCCCCTACGTAAGGACTACAGCATCCTCAAGATGGACGAGCGGTGGGTGAAGGAGAATCTTCAGATTGACAGCGCACAGTAACCCTCTCCCAGATTCCACTTTCCTCGACTCCTCCGAACTGGTCCTCAACATGGGCCCGCAGCACCCGTCCACGCACGGCGTGCTGCGCGTGATCCTCAAACTGGACGGCGAGAAGATCATCGGCACGGACTGTGTCATCGGGTACCTGCACCGCGGCGTCGAAAAGATTGCGGAGAACCGTACCTACGCCATGTTCGCCCCCTACGTGGACCGCATGGACTACGTAGCCGCGGTCTCCAACGGCTTGGGCTACTGCCTGGCGGTGGAAAAACTGCTCCACTTGGAAGCTCCTCCGCGCGCGCAGGTGGTGCGCGTGATCATGACGGAGCTGCAGCGCATCGCAAGCCATCTGCTGTGGCTGGGCACGCATGCGTTGGACGTCGGCGCTCTTACCCCGCTGTTTTATGTCATGCGGGAACGCGAGGAGATCATGAAGATCTTCGAGGACTACTGCGGCGCCCGGCTGACCACGCACGCTTTCCGCATCGGTGGCTTGCAGTATGAGGTCCACGAAGGTTTGGAGCGGCAGGTAAAACAGTTTTGCGGCATGTTCCTGCCCAAGTTGGACGAGTACGAGGAACTCCTCACCCAGAACCGTATGTGGGTGGCGCGCCTCACCAACGTGGGCGTGCTCAACGCGGAGCAATGCAAACAGTACGGCGTTACCGGACCCATGCTGCGCGCGGCGGGCGTCGAGTGGGACCTGCGCAAAGCGCAGCCGTATTCCGGCTACGAGAAATACGAGTTCGACATTCCGACCAGGCAGAACGGCGACACCTACGATCGCTATATCGTGCGCATGCAGGAGATGCGGCAGTCCGTACGCATCCTCAGGCAGGCGGTGGAGGACATTCCGGCCGGCCCCATCATGGGCAAAGTCCCCAAGGTGATCAAGCCGCCCGCCGGCGAGGTGTACGTTTCCATTGAGGCGCCCAAGGGCGAACTGGGCTATTACATTGTGAGCGACGGCTCCACGCAGCCCTACCGGTTGCGCGTACGCCCGCCTTCCTACGTGAACTTGCAGTCCCTGGACTGTATGGCACGAGGCGCGCTGATTGCCGACATCGTGGCCATTATCGGTACCATAGATATAGTGCTCGGTGAGATCGATCGCTAGGACCGAACAGAAAGATGTACAAGGAGTTTTAATGCGGAGACTGCTGAGGAAGATCTTCCTCATAGACCTTCTCGAGGGTCTGTGGGTCACTTTCCGCAACCAGCACCCGAAGCACATCTGCACGGAGCAGTACCCCGCCGAGCGGCCGCAGATGGCCGAGCGCTACCGTGGGGCGCCCCGCCTCAACAACCACCCGGAGACCGGCGAAACGCTTTGTATTGCCTGCAACCTGTGCGCCGTTGCCTGCCCGGAGAACCTGATTGTAGTCGGCAGCGAGCGGAATGAGCAGACACGCCGCAAGGAACTGACGACGTTTACTTACGACACGTCCCGCTGCATGTTCTGCGGCTTGTGCGAAGACGCCTGCCCGGTGGACGCTTTGGAACTCACGCAGGATTTCGAATTGGCGGGCTTCTCGCGGGAAGGCATGATTTGGGACCGGCAGATGCTGGAAGAGGGCCCCAAGCCGACGCGTTACAAATTCTGAATGGACAGCGGATAACCGGCGACTGAAATCTGGTAGCACCCATGTTGGACACGTTCTTCTTCTACGCGTTTGCGCTGATGACCCTGGGCGGGGGCGTTCTCACGATCACCCGGCGCAGCCCCGTCCACGCAGCCATTGCGCTGGTGGTCAGCCTGCTCGGCGTGGCGGGACTCTTCCTGCTGCAACAGGCCGAGTTCCTCTTTGCGGTTCAGGTGATCCTGTACGTCGGCGGCATCATGGTGCTGTTCCTGTTCGTCATCATGCTCGTGAATTTGGATGTCGCCTCCGGTGTGCGTCAATTCCAACGGCAATGGTGGCTGGCCCTGGCGGCCGTGGCGGCTGTCGGCGGCATGGTGATCGCCCTTCTCTACAAGGGAATGGACGCTTTCCAGCTCCCGGCTCCTAAGACGGCGGAAACGGCGGCAGCGGGCAACACTGAGCGCCTGGCGGACGTGCTGTTTTCCGAGTACCTGCTTCCGTTCGAACTCGTTTCGATTCTGCTGCTGGTGGCCATTGTGGGCTCCGTGCTGATGGCCAAGAAGAGGACCTGATGCTGCACCCCATAACGCCGACCCATTACCTTGTGTTGAGCGCCGCGCTGCTGCTCATCGGAACGCTCGGGGTCCTGGCCCGCAGGAACATCGTGGTGATCCTGATGTCGATCGAGTTGATTCTTAATGCCGTCAACATCAACCTGATCGCCTTCTCGCGCCACTTGGGCGACGTGCACGGGCAGGTGTTCGCCCTCTTCGTGATCGCCATTGCGGTGGCTGAGGCGGCTGTCGGGCTGGGCATCCTGATCGCCTTGTTCCGCAACCGGAAGACAATACTGGCCGACGAGATCGACTTGCTGAAGTGGTGAGGATGGCGGCATGGGCATAAATTTCCTGGATTCCATTTGGCTGATCCCGCTGTTCCCGCTCTTCGGCGCGGTGGCCATGCTGCTGCTGGGGCGGCGGCTGGATCCGCAGGCGCCTTCTTCGGTGGCCATTGCGCCCGATATGGTGGTCTACCCGGATGATCACGGGCATGACTCGGGCGGCTCGCATGCGGCGGACGGGGACCACGGCAGCCACGCCGATCACGGCCACGGCGATAGCCACGGACAAGGACACGGTGGGCACGCGCATGGCGCGGCATCGCGCATCCTCGTCAGCCTGTTGTGTCCCGGCATGGTGCTGCTATCGCTGATCTTCAGCATCGGCGCGGTGATCCAATTGGCCGGCAAAGCGGAAAAGGTCCATCAGGTGATTCAGTTCACCTGGCTCCCGGGCCTCCCGTTCCAATTGCAGGACGGCGTGCTGGGCCGGTTCGGCGCGGACTGGGGCTTTCTGCTGGACCCGTTGAGTTCCGTCATGATCCTGGTAGTGACCGGGGTCGGATTCCTCATCCACGTGTATTCGGTTGGCTACATGGGGCACGAGGGAGGCTACTACCGCTTCTTCGGATACCTGAACCTGTTCGTCTTCTTCATGCTCATGCTGGTGCTGGCCAACAACTACCTGCTGTTGTTCGTCGGCTGGGAAGGCGTGGGCTTGTGCAGCTACCTGCTGATCGGTTTCTACTACCACAAGAAGTCCGCCGGTGATGCGGGCAAGAAGGCCTTTATCGTCAATCGGATCGGAGACGCCGGGTTCATCCTGGGCATGCTCCTGATGTTCGGTGTGTTCGGGACGGTGCGTTTTGTGGACGTCAACCGGATGCTGGGCAGCGGTGAGTTCGCCGCGGAAACAGCCGGATTCGGTGTGTTGAGCGCGATCGCCTTGCTGCTGTTCATCGGCGCCACGGGCAAGTCGGCTCAGGTGCCGCTATACACTTGGCTTCCCGACGCCATGGAAGGCCCTACGCCCGTCTCCGCGCTGATCCATGCGGCCACGATGGTGACGGCGGGTGTTTACATGGTGGCCCGTTCGGGCGCTTTGTACGCGATGACGCCGGATGTTTCGCTGATCGTGGCCGGGATAGGGGCCTTCACGGCGATCCTGGCTGCCTCCATCGCCCTCGTACAGAACGACATCAAGCGCGTTCTGGCCTACTCCACGGTGAGCCAACTGGGCTTCATGTTCATGGCGGCTGGCGTAGGCGCTTACTGGGTGGCGGTCTTCCATCTCTTCACGCACGCATTCTTCAAAGCGCTGTTGTTCCTCGGCAGCGGCTCGGTGATTCACGCGCTCAGCGGCGAACAGGACATGCGGCGCATGGGCGCGCTCAAAGACAAGATCCCGGTGACGCATTGGACGATGTTCGTCGGCTCGCTGGCGATTGCGGGAATTCCCGGGCTGGCCGGATTCTTTTCCAAGGATGAGATCCTGTGGCAGGTGTTCAGCAGCCCGCACGGCTCCAAGATCGTCTATGCAGTGGGCCTGACCACCGCCTTCATGACGGCCTTTTACATGTGGCGGCTGATGTTCATGACCTTCTACGGCACTTCGCGCGTGGACCCGGCGGTGGCGCCGCACGTGCACGAATCGCCGAGGACCATGACCGTGCCGCTGACCATCCTGGCCGTGGGCAGCGCGCTGGGCGGCTGGATTGGGGTTCCGAAACTGTGGAGCGCCTTCGGGGACAACTTCCGTTTGTTCGAGCACTGGCTGGAACCGGTATTCGCCGGCGCCGTGGCCCATTCCGAAGCGGCCCACGCCGACCACGCCGTGGAATGGCTGCTGATGGGGCTTTCCGTCGCGCTGGCCGTGGCGGCCATTTTGCTGGCGCGCTATCTCTACGTCGTGCGCCCCGCGGCGGCGGACGGCATGGCTCGCTCGAGCGGCCGGCTGTACACGGTTTTGCAGAACAAGTGGTACGTGGATGAGCTTTACGATTTCCTGTTCGTGAACGGCATGGTGAAAGGCAGCGGGCGCGCCTTCACTGCCTTTGACAACCGGATTGTGGACGGTGGTGTGAACGGCGCCGGCTGGGTGACACGCCTGGCCGCCGTGATTTCCGGCTGGTGGGACGCCTGGGTGGTGGACGGCGCGGTGCGCTTTTCCTCATTCACCGTGAAAGCTTCAAGCTACCCCATGCGGGTTCTTCAGACCGGCTACGTGCAGTATTACGCGCTGGTCGTAGTGCTGGGCATGGCTGCTGCATTGGCCTATTACCTGGTGCGCTGAGTGTTGTGAGCGATTGATGAACGATCACCTGTTGAGCATCGTGTTGTTTACGCCACTGGCGGGCATGCTCGTGCTGTTGCTGCTGCCGGCGTCCAACAAGAACCTGATTCGCATCTGGGCCAACCTGTCGGCTCTCGCCGGTTTCCTGGTCTCCTTGCCCCTGGTGTTCCGGTTTGACAGTCAGGCAGACGGCTTTCAGTTTGTCGAGCGGCTCGACTGGATTCCAGCGCTGGGCGTGAAGTACTACCTGGGCATTGACGGCATCAGCCTGCTGCTGATCATGCTGACCACGCTGCTCGGCTTTCTGGCGATCCTCTCCTCCTGGAGCACGATCGACTACCGGCCGAAGGAATACTACGCCATGTTCCTGCTCCAGCAGACGGGCATGATCGGCGTGTTCATGGCGCTGGACTTCTTCCTGTTCTACGTGTTCTGGGAAATCGTCCTGGTGCCTATGTATTTCATCATCGGCGTCTGGGGCGGTCCGCGGAAGCTGTACGCCGCCATCAAGTTTTTCCTCTACACTCTCGCCGGCAGCGTGCTGATGCTGTTGGGCATTCTGACGTTGTACTTGCAGCACTTCCAACAGTTCGGCTTCTACACGTTCGAGATATCCGAACTGATGAAGCTGGACCTGCCGCTCGGCATGCAACAGTGGGTCTTCTGGGCTTTCTTTATCGGATTCGCCATTAAGGTCCCGATGTTCCCGTTCCACACGTGGTTGCCGGATGCGCACGTGGAGGCGCCGACGGCAGGCTCCGTCATCCTGGCGGCAGTGTTGCTGAAGATGGGCACATACGGATTTCTGCGGTTCTCGCTGCCGCTGTTGCCGAAGGCTTCCATTGACCCGTGGATTGTCCAGATACTGATAGGGCTTTCGCTGGTGGGGATTGTCTACGGCGCGCTGGTGTGCCTGATGCAACAGGATTGGAAGAAGCTGGTGGCCTATTCTTCGGTGAGCCACCTGGGCTTTTGCACGCTGGGCATCTTCTCGCTGAATCCCAACGGAATCGCCGGCAGCGTGATTCAGCAGGTGAATCACGGCATTTCCACCGGCATGCTCTTCTTGATTGTGGGAATCGCCTACGACCGGCGTCACACGCGCGAAATCAAGGAATACGGCGGCTTGGCCCACGTCATGCCGAACTTCGCCTTTGTGTTCGCCTTCGCCATGCTCAGTTCCGCCGGGTTGCCCTTGCTCAACGGTTTTGTGGGCGAGTTTACGATCCTGCAAGGCGCGTTCGAGGCCAACCCCTGGTGGGCGGCGGTCGGCGTGACCGGCGTCATTCTAGGCGCCGCGTACCTGCTGCTGCTGTACCAGAAGACGATGCTGGGGCAGGTCACCAACTCGCGCAACCTGAAGCTGCCGGACCTGAACCTGAGGGAGTGGGCCGTTTTTCTGCCCTTCATGGCGTGGGCGCTGTGGATAGGCATCTACCCGAAGCCCTTCTTCGCGGTCCTGGAAAAGCCCGTGGCGCAACTGGTGGAGCGTGTCCGGCCAGGCTACCATGAAGCCCTCAAGGCAATCCCGCCGTCCACGGAGGCTAGTGTCCGATGAGCCAGTTTTACACGAGCACCGATCATTTTGTCCTGGTTCCGGCCATCATGCTGGCGCTGTTCGGCTGCGCCGTGCTGCTGTTTGACTTCCTGGTTTTTCCGGAACCGCGGCACCGCAAGCGCCTCCTGATTTTCGTGATTCTGGGCCAGTTGTTCGCCGGCGCCGGCTTGTGGCGGCAGCACAATTTCCTGGTGACGCAGGGCTACCAGGAAATAACCGCGTTTCAGGGCACATTGACGGTGGACGGTTTTTCCCTGTTCTTCAACTGGATTTTCCTGGCCGCGGGCCTGATTGTGGCCATCATCTCCTACCGTTACCTGGAGATTGAAGGGGAACACCAGGGAGAGTATTACGGCCTCATCCTGCTGGCGCAGTGCGGCATGTTCTTCCTGGCCACTGGCACGGACCTGATTACGTTGTTTGTCGGCCTGGAACTGATGGCGCTGTGCTTCTACGTGATGGTGGGGTTCCTGCGCTCCAACCGGCGCTCGAATGAGGCGGCGCTCAAGTACCTGCTGTTGGGAGCCTTATCGACCGGATTCATGGTCTATGGCTTCTCCATTCTCTACGGTCTGGCCGGTTCCACCAAACTGCGGGCGGTAGCGACGGCAGTGGCCCTGCGCGATGCCTGGGACCCGCTGGTGTTATTGGCCGTAACGACGACCACGGTCGGCTTGCTGTTCAAGATTTCCGCCGTGCCCTTCCACATGTGGGCGCCGGACGCTTATGAAGGCGCGCCGACCACTGTCACCGCCTTCCTGGCGGTAGGCAGCAAGGCGGCTTCTTTCGCCATCCTCATGCGCATCTTCCTGGGACCGCTGGCAGGCAGCCGCGAAGCCTGGGTGCCCCTGCTGATAGTGGTGGCCGTGCTTACCATGACGGTGGGCAACCTGGCGGCCATCACCCAATCCAACGTGAAACGCCTGCTGGCGTACAGTTCGATTTCCCACGCCGGCTACATCCTGTTAGGACTGATAGCGGGCAACGAGACCGGCTTGAAGGGAATGGCCGTCTACATCCTGGTCTACGCCTTCATGACGCTGGGCGCGTTCGTGGTGCTGGTGGCGCTGCGGCGCGAGAACCTGGCAGGCGATGACCTGGAGGATCTGGCCGGGTTGATGCACAAGAGCCCCGGCTATGCCGTCCTCATGCTCATCTTCATGTTGTCCCTGGCCGGCATCCCGCCGACAGCGGGTTTCATCGGGAAATACTACATCTTCCTGGCCCTGATCCAGGCGCAGCACTACACTCTGGCGGTGGTGGCGGCGCTCTATGTGGCGGTTGCCATCTACTACTACTTCCGCATTGTCCGGAGCATGTTCACCGCTGAATCAAAGGAGTTGGCGCCGCTGGAGAGCACGCTCGGCCTGCGCGTAGCGCTGGTGGTGACCGGCGCGTTGACGCTCGGCATCGGGGTCTATCCCGAGCCTTTCCTCCGGCTGGCTCAGACTTCCCTGATACGTTAGACCACTATGGAAACCGTTCTCGCACACCCGTTGTTCCGCCCGCTGGTGATGACGCTGGTCATCATCGGGGTCTTCCCCCTGCTGGCCGGCTACATCGTGCTGCTGGAGAGAAAGCTCCTGGCGGATTTCCAGGTGCGCCTTGGCCCCATGCGTGTGGGGCCGCACGGATTGTTGCAGCCGATTGCGGACGCGGTGAAACTGCTGCTCAAAGAAGACATCGTGCCGGCTGACGCGGATCGCAAGATTTTCCTCATGGGTCCGATTGTCACCACCTTCGCGGCGCTGACAGCCTTCGCCGTGCTTCCGTTCAGCGAAACGCTCCGCGTGAGTGACGTCAACATCGGCCTGCTGGTGATCCTGGCCCTTTCATCGGTGGGCATTCTGGGGATCATCCTGGGCGGGTGGGCTTCCAACAGCCACTATTCGCTGCTCGGCGCACTGCGCAGCGCGGCGCAGTTGGTGAGCTATGAAGTGGCCCTGGCGTTGGCGCTGCTGTGCGGCGTGATGTCGGCCGGGACCTTGAGCATGGTCGGGATTGTGAAGGCGCAGCAGGAGCGCGGGCTCTGGTTCGTTTTCGACAACTACGGCCTGATGGCGGTCACCTTCGTCATCTTCCTGATTGCGGCCGTGGCGGAAACCAATCGCGCGCCCTTTGACATGCCGGAGGCCGAATCCGAATTGGTGGCCGGCTTTCACACCGAATACAGCGGCTTCCGCTGGGCACTCTACTTCCTGGCGGAATACGCCAGCATCTTCGTCATCACCGGCGTCGGCGTCACCCTCTTCTGGGGCGGTTGGCTGCGCCCGTTTCCGAGCGTCTCGTGGCTTGAGATACCGCTGAACGTTGTCTTCCCGGCCGTTGCTATCGGCGGCGCCGGGCTGGCATCGTTGCCTTTGGCGTGGCGACTGAAGAGCCGCCACGCAGCGCAGGCAGCGGGGTTGGCAGTGTTCGCACTGATCCTGATGGGCTTGGGTCTCGTGATGCTCGTGCCCGGCGTCTCAGCGGCTGTTGCGGGTCCGTTCTGGTTCTTCCTGAAGGTCTTCGTGCTGATCTACGCGATGATCTGGTTCCGTGGCACTTTCCCACGTTTCCGTTATGACCAGCTCATGAACATCGGTTGGAAGTATTTGATTCCATTAGCGATGGTGGTCATTCTGTTGAACGCCGGCGTGGGCATGCTGCGAGCGTCCTGAGACGCTGCCGCTCCTCAGGTCAGCCTTTCTTCAGAGGATCGCGGCGCTTTTTGCGGAGCGCCTCCAGCACCGGCGTATTCAGAAACTCCATCATCGGGAGCATCATCCGGAAAGCTTTTGTCAGAAATGGCAGCAGGTCTTTTTTCGCTGCCAATTCCGGCTCAAACACCTTGTAGAGGTACCACTGTTTGTGGCGCAGAAGATCTTCCGCCGGATGCTCCGCGGGAAATCCTTTCGGCACGCGCTTGAGTTGATCTCCCTGGAGTTCGCCGAGCAACTCCCGGAGGGCGGGTTTGCCAGCCAACTTACGGAACTCGGCATGCTGCCCGGCCAGATGTTTGCGGATAGCCAGCAGTGATTCCGGGCCAGGCATGTAAACGCCCCCGGCGACTTCGATCCCCTTGTGAGAGACGCTGAAGTAGAACCCCGCCCCGTCATGCTTGCTCAGCGCCTGATGATGAAAAGTGGCGCCGATGTGCGTTTTGTAGGGCGTCTTGTCGGCACTGAAACGCGTGTCGCGGTAGATCCTGTAGATTGCCCGGGCGGCCGGTGTCACGAAGTCCGGCGCCAGAGCGGAGAACTCGTCGTTCAGGGCATCCACGAGACCCTTCATGGGCCCCATCACCTGGGTGTCGAACTCTTCCTTCCTGGCTTGAAACCAATCCCGGTTGTTGTTCTTCTCCAGTCCCCGGAAGAAACTGAAAGCCTCCGCCGGGAATCCTTGAAAGCGCGTGCGCATGCGGTTGACCTCCTGTAATCTGGGTGAGTGCCGTTGAATCCAGAGACGATCTCGCATCTTGCAGCCATCCCCGATCTTCAAGTGTCGCAAAACGTGCCCTTGAGCAGGTACACACGTTTCGGTATCGGTGGTCCGGCCGCCGTGTACGCTGAGTCGGAACGGCCTGAGGCCTTCGTAATGGCGCTGAATACGCTCCGATCGGACGGTGTCGAGGTCGCGGTAATCGGCGGCGGTACGAACCTGGTTGTTTCTGACGACGGTTTTAGCGGAGCCGTACTGCGATTCACGGCGTCGCGCCTGGAGTCTGACCACGAACGCATTGAGGCAGATGCCGGCGCTACTTTGCAGGCTCTGGTGGATTTCACCGTGGACCGGGGTTTGAAAGGGCTGGAGACCCTGGCTGGGATTCCCGGGACTGTGGGCGCAGCCGTTTGCGGCAACGCCGGCGCGTACGGGCATTCGATCTCCGAACGCATTGAAGCCGTGCATTTCTACGACGGGCAGGGCACGCGATCTCTCCCCGCGCGGGAATGCGCGTTTCGATACCGGGAGAGCGCCTTCAAACGCTACCGCCATTGGATCATCCTGCGTGTTGAGTTGGTGCTTGAACCCTCAGACAAGCTCGCGCTCAGGCAGCGGGCTGACGATATCCAACGGGTGAGGGACGAGAAGTTCCCCGCCACCATGCAGTGCGCCGGCAGCATCTTCAAGAACCTCCTGGCGAAAAACCTGCCCGCTGAACTCGTGAAGGAGGTGCCCCCGGAGGTGGTGCGCGAAGGCAAGATCCCGGCGGGGTATTTTCTCGACCAGGCGGGCGTCAAAGGTCTCGTACGCGGCGGCATGCGGGTGGCGGACTACCACGCGAACCTGGTGTACAACCAGGGTCACGGCACGGCACGGGAGCTTTGCGGCCTCATCCAGGAGATGAAAGACCGGGTCCGGAGCCGGTTCGGCATTGAACTCGAGGAGGAAGTCCAGTACCTGGGATTCCCGCAGCCGTTTCAGACGGAGGAGGCCAAGTCATTATGAAAACATCATCGCCGATGGCGCCTGGCTGGCAACCACAACTCTGAAGGCGACTGTCTGACGCGACGGCGCTTACGAGGTACAATACCTGCGTTTCGACAGGAGGATAACAACATGATGATCCGTATCGCCGTCTGCTTCGTGTTTCTATGTGCTACTGCATACGCACAGCGCAAGCCGGGCAACCCCTTGGACCATCTGCCGAAGAATGTGGAACAGATCACCCACTTCGGCGAACGCGCCGACATTTCTCCGGACAATCAGAACATCGCGTTCATGGCCAAGAGCTTCGGCGATGCCTTTGTCATCAACCTGAAGACGCGAGTCATCCGCTGTCTCACCTGCAACGTTCCCGGGGCTGCCTTCCTGCGTGTCATGCACCTGGCGAACGGAGACTACATGCTCATTGGCCCCGAGCGATTCAAAGACATCCGCGTCAGCCGCCGCGAGGAGAACGAATTGTGGCTTCTCAGCCGGCAGCCGGGTTCACGCCCCGTGCGGCTCAATCAGCGCATGAGCGAGGGAGCCGCCATCTCGAAACGCAGCATGAAGATTGCCTTCTCGGAAACCAGCGCGCAGAATCCGGAATTGCCGAAGGGAGCTTCGCAATTGGTCGTGGCGGAAGTGGATGTGGCCGTGCCTGCGCTGAAGAACCGGCAGGTGGTGTATGAGAGCAAAGATGCCGGGTGCGTGATCGAAGCCCAGGATTTCCATGACAACGACACCAAGATGACCTTCAGTTGCTACGAGCCGAAGGGCATGGCGTCCGTGATGGGCCTTGATTTGAAAACCGGCCAGGTGAAGAACCTCTCGCAGGCGCCCGGTACTTATAACGAGGTGGAGGGGATATTCCCCGACGGACGCTACACCCTTGTCGAGGCGGACAGGCAGGTCCAGAAACTGGGCGGACCGGGTGGCTTCCGGCATATCGACATCTGGAAACTGCGCCTGGACAGCGAAGGCAAGGACTTCCAGCGGGTGACCTTCTTCAATGACTACGAAGGAGGCAAGGCTTCGAATCCGGTGGTTTCAACCGACGGCCGCTTCATGGCTTTCCAGGCAGCCAAGCCGGAGGATGAGGCGGGGGTGGGCTACGGGATACTGATTTACAGGTTCCGGTAGGGACCTTTGTGGGCCCCTACCGGAAGTTGATTAGCTGTTAGAACTCCACGCGCAGGTTGAACTGCAACACGCGGCTCAAACCGCGCTGGCTGGTCACCCGTCCGAAGAGCCGGCTGGTCGGATCCGTGTTCGGTCCGCTGAAGTTGGTGTGGTTGGTAGCGTTCAGCAGGTCAACGTCAAAGGTGGCTCGCAACTGCTCCGTGATGCGGAAGTTGCGCTTCACCTTCACGTCCCAGTTCCGGATGCCGTCCTCTCGCAGGGAGGTCAACCGGGTCGGGAAGACGCGGACGTGATAGCTGCCGGGCTGAAGGGCGCTGCGGCCCTCGAACCCGGTGAAGCCTGACGGAATGGCTCCGGATCCCGTGGTGTGGGCGATGCTCGGGTCAAACCACTGGTGGATGCTCTGCCGGCGCATCTGGTCGTGCTTGAACAGAGATTCCAGTTGATCCAGATTGCCGTAGAAGAACCGGTTGCCCCAGCCCGTCACGTTGCCGTCCTGATACTGGTAGATCCAGCTCAGTTGCCAGCCACCGATGAGGTGCTGGATGGGGTTGTCGGTCACCCAGCGGCGGCCTTTGCCGAACGGCAGTTCATAAATCGCTGTCCAGACGATTCGATTCGGCCGGATGGCGTTTTGCGGCCGGTAAACCGGCGTCAGGTCGAACTCGTTGTCGTAGACGTCGGATTCGCTGCCGTGGGCGTAGGTGTACATCACCGACGTCTGGAACCCGCGGGCAAACCGGCGCTCGAACTGAATCTGAAGGTCGTGATACAGGTTGTTGCCGCGAGTGTCCCTGTACGTCAGACCTTCGCGGATGCCGTTGACGCCGCCGCTGCCCATGTTGGGGTAGGGCCTCAGGAGCGCGTGCTTGCGGATGTTGGAGCCAGTGAAGAAGCCCTGCGTCGCCATCCAGTTGAAGGCTGTCGGATCAGAGGTACGCAGAGCGGCCAGGTTGTTGATGTGGAACGGGTTAGGCAGGTTGCGGTTGAGGTCGTCATCCAGTGCCTGGTTCCGCGTCAGACCCGTCGCCCAATACTGGGCAGGCAGAAAGTTCAGCCGTTGCACCACACCGATTTTGGAGAAGGCGCCGTTGTAGGAAACCTCAAGGGCCATGTTGCTGGTGATCTCGCGTTGAATGCCGAATCTCCAGCGCTGTTGCCAGTCCGGGCTGAAATCCCGCGGCAGGAAGTCGAAACCTCTGCCTTGGCGCATCAGGCTCCCAAGAGTATTGCCGTAGGGCGTGTCAAACCGCGCACCATTGGTTCGCACCGCGGGGAAAGGATCCACCATGGGGTTCCTGACCGCCGAGAGATTGGAAATGGCGCCGACGCCGCAGCAGAAGGTCAGGCCCAAGTCCGTGGTCATGATGGTGCTGGTGCCCTGGCTGTAGCCATCCTGGCTCGCGGTGTCGTTGTTCACGTTCCGAGTGTCGTAGTACCAGCCATAGCCTGTTCGCAACACGGTCTTCGGATTCAGTTGATAAACCAAGCCGGCGCGAGGCAGGAAGTGGTGCGTGCCGTCCGAGTACGTCTTGAAGCGTGTTCCCAGATACTCGGCGCCGCCCCGCAGCACAAACTGGCTGGCGGGCATTTCCGGGATGGGATTGCGGGCATACGCGGCCTGAGCCAGGCTGGCGAACACCGGGACGTAGTCAAACAGGAAGCCGCCGCTCAAAGCGCGGTTGAAGCGCTCCGTCAGGCCGCCTTCACGCTCGTAGCGCAGCCCAAGGTTCAGGCGCAGCTTGTTGGTCAGGCGCCAGTCATCCTGAATATAGAGGGCTCGGTAGCGCGTTGACCAATAAGCGGTGTCATTGGTGGCGATGCTAATGCCGGAGGGCAGGCCCATCATGAATGCCGCCCAGGCCAGACCCGTGTTGGAAGCCGTTGTGGTGTTGTCCGCCTGCCGCATGTAGAGGTTGTTGAAAGTGAAGTTACCGGCGGAACTGCCTGGTCCTTCGGAAGTCCGCCAGTAGCGGCGTTCCTGATAACCGTACTTGAGCGAGTGGTTGCCGCGCACGGTGGTCATCTGGACCTTCGCCTCACCCGTGCTGCCGCGCGTTCCGATGGCCGGATAACCGGCGCCCACAGTCTCAACGCCTTCAATGGTCATTTGAGGCAGCGTGTGGTACTTGTCCGCCTTGGCGTCCATATACGCCGGCAGGCCCACTGACGTGGGCTTAAAAGCCGTTTGGATCGGCCTGTCGTTGCCCTCGTTAAAGCGTGTGTAGCTCACGCCGATGTCCATGATGGTGGTGTTGCTCATGGTCCAGAGGTATCCGGCGCCGGCGCCCTTGTTGATACGGATCAGACCGTTGGTGTGCAAGCCGCGCTTGGTCTCGTAGGTCCAATCGTATTCGTCGGCCAGCCGGTGGTTCCAATACCAGCGGGTAAAGAAGCGGTGCCGGTCACTGGCGTTGTAGTCGAAGCGGTTCAGGAGCGAATTGAAGCGCTCATCCTTGGGCATGGCCACGGCCAGGTAATTGTTGAAGCCTTCCGGGGAAACCAGGCCAGGCACGTCGTTCGGTTTCGGATACAGCGGTTCGTAAAACTTGTAGACAGGGTTCAGCACAGGAACGCCCCGGTTGCCGGGGAAAGGCGTACGCACCACGCGTGAGCCTTCCTGCCGCGCGGAGCGGGGATCGTAAACCGTGTACCGTACGGCATCGATGGCCAGCAGGTCCGAGAAGTCGCCTTGCCGCCAGTTCAGCTTGGGCACCGTGCGGTTGATAGATTCCGTGGTTTCCGCCTTGCTCTGATAGATGCCGTTGTAGCTGAAGAAGAAGAAGAACTTGTCCGTGCCGTTGTACAGCTTGGGCACCCGCACGGGTCCGCCGAGCGTGGCGCCGAACTGGTTGGAGCGGCCGGTGCCCTGCTTCTGCGCGTCCTTGCTGACCCTGCCCTGCCGGACAGCGTCGTCGTGCGCGAGACGCGTGAAGTGGGGCGTCGCGTTCCACCTCTGTTGCCAGTGCTGGTCGTAGAGCGAGCCGTGGTAGGCGTTCGTGCCCGACTTGCTCATCACGTTGATCGTCGCGCCAGAAGTATGGCCGTAGGCGGCGTCAAAAGTCGTTGTTTCGAGCTTGAACTCTTCCACAGCATCCGAAGGCGGAACAAAGCCCACCCGCCGGCCGGTGCCAGTCACGGGGGCGCCGTCAATGGTGTATTCGTTCGATCCGACGCCGCCCATCGTGTTGAACGCGGACGTGCCGCCGTTGTCAAACGGGCGGCGATACTCGGGTTGGCCGGTCCATTGCATGCCCGGAGCCAGCGCGGAGAGCGCGAACGGGTTCATGTCGGAGAAGGGCAGTTGCATGATCTGACGGTTGTCGATGACGCGACCGCCGCTCGCCGTCGTTGTGTCGAGCAGCGGCAGCACCGCGGTGACCTCCACCGTCTCGGCGAGCTGTCCGACCTGCAATTGGACTTCGACGTCAAGACGGCTGGCGACGTTCACCTCGATGCCGGTTTGCACGTGGCGCCTGAATCCGGGCGCCTCAGCCGTCAGAGTATAGTGCCCGGGATTCAACAGGTTGAATTCGTAGTAACCGGTCTGATTGCTTACGGTTTTGGAGACCGCATTGGTTTGTTGATTGGTGGCCGTCAGTGTCGCGCCCGGTATCACCGCAGCCTGCGGGTCCACGACCCGCCCGGTGATGCTCCCGCGCGAGTCCTGCGCCCAGGCGGATACGCCCAGGCACAAGAGGACGGCCAGCGTAATAATCCATCGGTGTGTTTTCATTGATCACCCCAAAAAGATTGTGGCAATAACATAGTGTGGACTAACCGGATACCAGCTTAGACACCCGCTGCCGGAGTGTCAACTTAAGATTTTTTCATGTCTGCTGGGTTTGGTCCTTTGCAGGTGAGGGGTCCGACAGTGTAGGCACCGGGGCGAAGCCAAGCTGTGGACAGAGACCCGACGAAAGTCTTCCCCGGTGGTCAGAGAGCTATGGAACCCCGCTTCGGAAGGCCGTGATCTCCCCGGACGGGTTTTTTCGCGGCGAGAAAGCTGGTACAATGCAGGGGTTTTCGAGAGAGGGACCATGAGCCACAAGTCGGAGACGCCGTTTGATTGCGTCGAAAGCGCTCACGAGTTCGTCGATCTGCTGCTCGAGGCGGTTGAGGATGCCCGTCGGGACGTGGAGGAGGAGATCAAGGCGGCAGTCGTTGCGAATGCCGTCAGAAGGAAGGAAGCGCTCCTGATCGTTTCCCACCGGTTGGCTGCCCTTTCCGGTCACGTCGGAAAGAGCCGCCGCATTTTGAACGACTTGCGCACGCTGAGGCGTCTGCTATTGGAGGAGCGCAAGTCCCCGGTAGCCGCCGAAGAAAGCCGCCCGGCCAGACTCTCAGCCTCGGTGGGCTGAAGTGGTACGCGGTCCGGCTTGGCAGCAGGCAGGCTGGGCGCTTAGCGCACCCGGCGCGCCCCAATCTCAGACTTCCTCCGGGGGGTGGCGAGGTTCCGCTGTTTTTTCAGCCGGTTTTGATCCCAAGAACCTCTGCGTAAGCGATGTGCGTTGAGGGTTGAACTGTTCGGCAGCCGCGCGCAGGTAGGGCCTGTACTCCCGGGTCCAGTATTGGAGGAAGCCCTGTTCATGGATCTCCGCCAGCACTTTCTGGTAGTGCGTCAACAGGGATGTAGCGAACAGGTCACCAGTCCGTAGCGCGGCCACCTTGGCTCCACGGGAAAGCCTCGCCACCCTGTCCGGCAGGCGGCTGACCGTGGACAGCGCCATCAAAGAAGACAATTCAAAGACCGAACGGTTTTGCGCGGCGGCCTCCTGCTTCAGGGATTCCCAGCCTTCCCTCAGCGCCTCGGGCGGTGGCAGTGACGGCGAGCCCAACGCCGAAGCTTCCCGCTTGAGCGACGCCCACTCCTGTTTGAGGCCGGCGATATCGAGGGGAGGCGTGTTGATGTTCTCGGCCAGACGCCCGGAAGTCTTCTCCAGCCCGTCGAGCATTTGGTCGACGGATTCAAACGTCCGCCCGCGCTCCAGCAACCCCGCCTGCTGGAGGCTTTCAGAAATCTCGCGTATCAAATGCCGGCTCGCTCCGGTCAGATCCGACAGGGCGGCGAAGACCCACACGGGCGAGGCACGGAAGGCGAGCAGGCCCACGAACTCGATGCCGTTGCCAGCCGCTCGGCGGATGGCGAAGTCCTCCGCGAGCCGTCCTTGCTCCGGGTAGGCGCCTTCCACTTGCCCGACTTGCTCGATCAGGAACCGGAGGGTGGATTCGACCATGTTGTTATATAGCCGTGTGCGGCGCACGGCCGGGGGCACGGTGATGTCGCCGAGCTCGCGCAGAAGCCCGCCCGTCAGCGCCGAGGCCGAGCGCAGCGCCCTTTCCGGCAAAGAGAGCACGTAGCGGCTCAGGTCCATCAGGGAGTTATCCGATCTTTGCCGTGACTTCATGCGAAGGTCCGTGTCTTCAACCTACCAAAGGCGAGGGCAGGCTGATGGCAGGGGGCCGCTACAATGGTGGCGAGGGGATCATCAGCCGATGCATTCGGATCAACCGCAAGACAAGACAGAAGCCTGGGCGGCACACGTTCCCGGTGTGCCTCTGACTCTGGAAGGTTCCGCTGTCCTGCACCAGATGATGCGCCTGCGGCGCGCCGCATGGCGGCAAACGCCGCTCAAAGAACGGGAGGCGATTACGCGGGAGGCGGTGGAGGCGCTGTCGGCACTGGAAGAGAGCGGGTACAGCGCGATCTACGCGCTCCTGGGCCACAAGGCGGACTGGCTGTGGCTGCACTTCCGCGAATCATTCGATGAGTTGGCTGCTGCGCAGGCGGAGACGACGGGCTTGCGCCTGTGGGATTACCTGGAGACCACCGGCAGTTTTGTTTCGGTCGTGGAACTCGGCTTGTACGAGTCCACGGTGCAGGTGTATCGGCGGCTGGCCGAGTCCGGGGTGGAGACACACAGCGAGGAATGGAACCAGGGGATCGAAGAAGTCCTCGCCCGGCAAAGGAAGGCCATGGCGTCCCGCCTGTGGCCGCGGATACCGCCCGCGAAGTACCTTTGCTATTACCCCATGAACCGGAAGAGGGATTTCGGGGCCAACTGGTATTCCCTGCCGCTGCCTGAACGGCAGAGGCTGATGCACGAGCACGGTCTCAGCGGAAGGCGCTACGGCGGAGAAGTTAGACAAATCATTTCGGGGTCCATAGGCTACGACGACTGGGAATGGGGTGTGGACCTCTTCGCGGACGACCCGTTGGTGTTCAAGAAACTCGTCTACGACATGCGTTTCGACGAAGTTAGCGCGGCTTACGCCGAGTTCGGCCCCTTCTACTTCGGCTTGCGCCGCGAGTCCGCCCAACTGCCGCAATTGCTGGCGCTCGACGCGGCTGCTCTCTGAAGGAGGTCACTCTGGAGCGCTCGCGCGGGCAAAAGAAGGCCATCATGGCGTGCCGTTGACGGCTCTCGCAGATGAGCCACCCTACAGTAAACTGAGGGCACTGCGGGTTCCTTCGTACATCCTGGTGTTGTGGCTGATGGCGGGAACCGCTTGTGGCCTGCGCGAACTGCCGGCTCCCCGCCTCAACGAAGCCTCCGGCGTTGCACGGCAGGGGGATTTCCTGCTGATTGTGGATGATTCGGTTTCCGAAGGCTACTTCAGAGTGCCGTGGAAGGGTCAGCCTTCAGGGAGCGCGGGTAGCTGGCAAGGTTGGCGCTGCCGGGTTATGTTCCATTTGTCCCAACCGAGACCCGCTTCGGTTAAATAGTCAGGTGGCTTGACAAAGCGCTTCGACTAAAATCAGGCAGCCGGTTTGCTCAGCGCCGCGTTCCCGCGCTGATGGCCGGCGCCTGCGTCAGTCCATACTCAAGGATGTCGTAAGCCGCTCCGGGCGGCTGGTTCTCAGGGAAGTCGCTCCAGGCGGCGGGCCAGGCTCGCATGCGCGGCTTGGTGGGATTGTGGAACGGGCCGAACAGGTTGCGCGGGGTGGACACCACGCGTACCTCGACGCGGCGTTTCCCGCTCGCGGCGTCAATCTCCGCCGCGTAGGGCGGCCAGGCCAGCACCGCGGCGCGCTTCCCATCCAGCAGCACCTCCGCCAGGCTGCCTTGCCACGCATTCAGCTCCAGGCGAAGCCGGGTGGCACCCGGAGGAACATCCACTTCCGTGGAGTAGGTCATGGAGTTCTCATAGAAGGGATACCCCTGTGCGGACCAGGCTCCGAAATTCACTTCGCGAGGCGCCTGCAAACGGAACCCGGCGCCGGCGGCAACCACGGCGAAGTGGCCGCGCAGGTAGATGTTCTCCAGTTCCATGCGCACGTCGAAGGGCCGCCCCGTGATGGTGATCACGTTTTCGCCGACCCTCGTCCAGCGTTCCATGGAAGCGGACTTCAGGTGCGGGTCCAGCCAGGTCTTTGCATCATCGAACAGCACCGGGTGACCGTTCACGGTGACCTGATAAAGAGAGGGTGCTTCGATAGCCAGTTCGAGTCCGCGCAGCGCCTCGCGGTCAGCGGCTTCAAAGCGGAAGGTCGCCTCAAACCCAGTGTCCGGGCCGAAGTTGTTCCTGTCGAACACCCGCCGCTTGAACTGCACGGCGTTGTCCCAGGCAGGGCGCTCGAAGCCGTGCGCCTGCCAAAGCAGCCAGTTCGCCCGCCAAGTGTTGACGTTGCGCCGCTCGATGCCGTTAGTCTTGAAGTCGCAGTAGTCCAACACCAGCACGTTCGGGGCGTCCGGCGTCACCCGCCAGGCAGGCGCACTGAGCGCAACGTATTGAGGCTCCTGTTCGGCCGGTGGTTGCGTGGCCGCCTTGGTAACGACCAGAAGTTCGGATGCGGCAGGCGCCAGGTTCACAGGAACTCTGAGCCGGCCGTCAGCATCTTTACGGTAGGCGGCCGGCGCCATGCGCCCGCTGACAGTGTCCCAGCGTTCGAGGCCGGCTCCCTCAATGGTGGCCATGGAGCGAGCCCAATCGAGCCCTGCATTCGCCAGAAACAGGATGCGCTCGCCGCTTTCCAACCGGCGTTCGCTCAGGCCCACTCCGGGCGGCAGCGGCGGGTCGAAGACGACGGTGGGGGCCAGCCGGCGGCGGATTTCCCCATCCAACTGAGCGAGGCTTTCTACCGAGT
Source organism: Acidobacteriota bacterium (assembly GCA_037444075.1). Classification (GTDB taxonomy): domain Bacteria; phylum Acidobacteriota; class Terriglobia; order Bryobacterales; family Bryobacteraceae; genus JBBIND01. The sequence goes on from JBBIND010000009.1 coordinate 63,760, forward strand.
GCCACTGCGCCGCATAGCGCGCCCGCAGTTCCATCACGCGCTTGCTCGGACGCCCGTCCACGTAGACTGCGGGCGGGCCGAGCGCCACAATCTCGCCGCCCGCTGCCAAATAGGCTTCCAAACGCGGCAGGCTCTGGCTGCGGACGTTGATCATGTGCGCGGGCCATAGCACCAGGTCATAACGCGCGTGCCCGACGGCGAGGCGGCGTCCCTCCTGGCCTCCGAACCACTCCAGAATGTACTCGTCACCCAGGTCGAAATCCATTTGCCGATCGGCCAGGTGCTGAATCAATTGGCCGTTGTCCGCGCGCATACGGTCGAGTTCCGGTGTTCGGTCGCCACGGCGCGCCCACAGGAAACCGCTGGTGGTGGGCGTCAGCACCAGCAGGCGGTTGGCCGTGGCGCCGGCGCTGAGCAGGTAGCTGACGCGAGCCAGGTGGTCGCCGTGCAGCCGGTAGTAAGGCCACCACGCGGCCACGTCGCTGAAGCTCTGCGGGTGGTCCCGCTTGCGCGCTCCGCGCACCGTGACAAACGACAGGTGTTGGTTCATGAAGTTGACTCCGTGGACCATCAGCCAGTCGCCGAAGCGCTTGTAGTGCTCAAAGGTGCTGTCCCACCCCGCTACGCCGTACGCTTCGCAGAGCGTGCGGCGGCGCAGTTGATGCGCCACGCTGGCCGTCTGCTTGATCGTGAAGAGCATGTGGGGATCCGCCCCCTTCGTGCGCAGGAGCGTGCCTTCGAGCATGTCGATGCCCGGTACGTGCTGATAGGCATGCAGCGAGGCGTCGGCGGGAGAAATCCAGGGGAAGGGCCAGGTGTGCTCCATCCAGTGACCGGTGAATTGCAGGTTGTTGCGGTCGCACCATTGAAACAGCGGCCGCATGTAGTTCTCTTTCCACAGGTCGTGCAGCGTTTGCCAGTAATCGAAGCGGACTTTCTGAAACTCGCCGGTGTCCCAGTAAAGCGACGGCATATGGTCCGCCAGATCGTAGCCACAGCGGCGCCGAAACTCAGCCAGCGTGTAGAAACTCAGCGGCAGGGCGAACGTGGCCTGATCGTAGGCGCCTCCGGTAGCCAGCAGCGGTTCGTCATCAAAAACCCAGCGAATGGTCTTGCCGAACTCGGCTCCGAGGCGACGCTTGTATGGTTCGAACGTCGTGGAGATGAAGTGCTTGGCGGTTTCAGGATTCGTCAAGTCCACGTAAGGGAAGCCGGCGGTCCAGGGGCTGCCGCTCGCGCGCCGCAGGCGGAACACCAGCGCCGTACGTCCCGCGGGCAACTGTTCCGGCCGGGTCAGGCGAGCCGCTGATGTGATGCCGCCGCTCGCGTCCTTCTCCACCAGATACACGGCCACCGTCTCCGCTGCGGTCCAACGCACGCGGTTGGAAGGCACATCCTGTTCCGCCTGCACGTACTGCGAGGCGGTGTCCGGCGCCACGGCGGGCACGAGCCCGCCCGCAAAGCCTGAAGGATAGCTGTTCTCGTCGTAAATATTGGCGAGCATCCCCAGCCGCTTGGACTCCTGCGTCGATTGCTTCCAAAGGCCGAGCCACTCGGCTCCCATGTACTCGGTCATCAGGCCGGGCCTTGGGTGCACGAAGACACCGCCCATGCCCTGCTCGCGAAAATGCGAGAGCTGCTCCTTCAACCGCGGCCACTGCAATTCGTCGTTCCAGACCCACAGCGGCATGGAGCGGTACTCCGCGGGCGGGTCCGCGAAATGCTTCCTCAGTTCCTGGATCGTAGACGGCGTTTTGACGTTGGCCAGCGCTGCCGGGTGCAGCAGGTTCTGCAATTCCGTCTCGGGGCCGCTGGCCGCCGGTGGACGCTGCGCCAGAGTTACGGCGGCGGCGAGGGCCAGCAAGGCGAGGGTCAGCTTCCGGGGCATAGAGTTCCCTCCGTCGCAGTGCATTTCCGGGCGGGTTGTAGGACTCCGCCCGGCGCTAAGTCATTCCTATCACATCGCGCCGGTGCAGTGGAGGGGTGCGTCAGGACAGTAGGGAAGCGTCCGTGTGAGGAAAAGCGGGGACCCTTGCGTGGTCCCCGCTGGAAAAGCAGTTTTCAGCCGCCGGCGGCGGTCTAGAGCACCGTCAACGCCGACTGCATGATCCGGGGCTCAGGCGCCGGCTCACCGAGCGCTTCGGCCAGGTCCTGGGCTGGTGTGCGTATCGGCTGAAGATTGTAACTCTCCGCCAGCAGCCGCCGCACGGAAGGAGACAGGAAGGCCGGCAGGCTGGGGCCCAGGCGGATGTTTTTGACGCCCAGGTGGAGGAGAGTCAGCAGAATCGCCACGGCCTTCTGTTCGTACCAGGAGAGGATCAGAGACACCGGCAGATCATTCACGCCGCACTGGAAGGCTTCCGCCAGCGCCGTCACGATGCGTATGGCCGAGTAGGCGTCATTGCACTGGCCGATGTCGATCAACCTCGGCAGTCCGCCGATTTCACCGAGCTCCATCTGGTTGAACCGGTACTTGCCGCAGGCCAGCGTCAGCACGACGCAGTCCTCCGGCGCCGCGCCCACCAGGTCGGTGTAGTAGTTGCGGCCAAGCCTGGCTCCGTCGCAGCCGCCCACCAGGAAGAAGTGGCGAATGGCGCCGCTCTTGACCGCGTTGACGATGGTTTCGGCGTGGCCCAGAACCGCGTTGTGGCCAAAGCCCACCGTGATGGTGCGGCCGGAGCCATCTTCGGTGAAGCCGGGCGCTGCGAGTGCGGCTTCAATGACGGGCGCATAGTCGCTGTCTGCAATGTGGCGCACCGCAGGCCAGGCCACCGGACCGCAGGTAAAGAGCCTGTCCCGATAGCTGTCCATGGGTTGCTGGATGCAGTTGGAAGTGACCAGAATCGCGCCGGGGAACAGGTCAAAGTCGATCGCCTGATTCATCCAGGCGCCGCCGTAGTTGCCGGCGAGGTGGGGGAACGCCTTCAGCGCGGGATAGCCGTGTCCCGGGAGCATCTCGCCGTGCGTGTACACTTGAATGCCTTTGCCCTCGGTCTGGCGCAGCAACTCGAGAAGGATGGCCAGGTCGTGCCCGGTTACCAGGATGGCCTTGCCTTGACGCGGCTCCACGCGGACGGCGGTCGGTTCCGGATGACCCAGAGTAGATGTGTGGGCCGTATCCAGCAGGGCCATGGCGCGGAGGTTGAGTTCGCCAATGCGGAGGCTGGCGTCCAGGAGTTCCTCCGCCGTGTGCGCGGGCTGCGCCAACAGGCTCAGAAACTCGGCGAAGGATGCGTAGAGGCTGCTGTCTTCATGGCCGAAACGGCTTGCGTGCCAAACATAGGCTGCGGCGCCTTTAAGACCGTACAGGGCGCACTCCTGGAGTCCCGTGATGTCGGCGCCAACCTGGGAGAACCTGGGCATGAGCCCTGCCAGCTTCCCTTCCGTCAACATGGCCAGCGGCTCATCCGGCAGGTTAGCCACGGCGGGACCCGCCAGCGCTTCCGGCTGCTCGCCTGCCTGCGCGCAAGCCTGCTCGTAGAGCTCTCGCGCGTCCTCTCTGGTCTTGTTCGCGGCCCTCACCAGGTCCGCCAGCCGGCTCGCGTCGAAGTTCACATTCGTGCCCGTGGCGAAGAGCAGCTCGGTGACGAACCGGTCCAGGTTGATGTCTTTCACGCCTCTCTTGCCGGCTTCGTGAAGGTACTGAGCGATGCCTTTGGCCCCCACCACCAGAAGGTCCTGGAGGAGCGCAGCCACCGGTTCCTTGCCGCAGACTCCCAAATGGATGCACCCGGCGCCCCGAAAGGTTTGCTCACACTGATAGCAGAACATTCAATCTCCCTTACGTTTGATTCAGGTTAGCGCCGGGCCACTGTCAGCCGGCGAGGCGTGATCGCCTGTTGGCAAGTTAGCAGGACAACCCGCACGGCCGCAGTGACCGAAGTCACCTCGCACGAAGATTGGGGGCTTCTGCCTATGGCGCCTTAGGCGGCCAGTGAGGAGAGAAAACTGGCGCCGTGTTTCAGGCGCAGGCCGAAATTCTCGGCCACAGTCTGGCCGATGTCCGCCAGCGAAGCGCGCGTGCCGAGATCAACGCCCTCGGCTGTCGCGGGACCCCAAGCCAGAATCGGCACATACTCGCGGCTGTGATCGGTAGAGAGTGTAGTCGGGTCGCAGCCGTGGTCGGCCGTGAACATCACTACGTCTTCGGTGCCCAGCCTTTCGGTTAAAGCAGGCAGCCACGCGTCCACCTCTTCCAGCGCTTTGGCGAATCCTTCGCCGTCGTTGCGGTGGCCGTAGAGTTGATCGAAATCAACAAGGTTCACGAAAATCAAACCTCGTTGACAGGCGCCCAGGGCTGCGAGCGTTTTCGCCATGCCGTCCGCGTTGGACTTAGTCTTCGCCGCCGAGCGGATGCCGCGCCCGAGGAAGATCTCCGAAATCTTGCCCACTGAAAACACGTCGACCCCGTGCGCGGCCAATTCGTCCAGCAACATGCCGGGGGGCGGTGGCACGGCCAGGTCCTTCCTGTTGGCCGTGCGCGTGTAGGCTCCAGGGGAGCCCACGAAGGGGCGGGCGATGACTCGCCCGACCTCGTGCTCATCGCGCAGGATTTCGCGCGCGATTTCACAGATGCGATACTGCTCCTTCAGCGGGATGACTTCCTCGTGTGCCGCCACCTGGAAGACGCTGTCCGCCGACGTGTAGACGATGGGCCAGCCGGTGCGGGCGTGCTCCTCGCCCAACTGCTTGATGATCTCCGTGCCCGAAGCGGGCACGTTGCCCAGTGATCCTCTGCCCGTGCGTTGCTCGAACAGGTTGATCACGTCCGGCGGAAATCCGTTCGGGTAGGTCGGGAAAGGCCGGTCGAGCAGGATGCCGGCCATTTCCCAGTGCCCCGTGGTGGTGTCTTTGCCCGGCGAAGCCGGTGCGCAACGCCCGTAACAGCCGAGCGGGTAATCGACCGGCGGGAGATGAGCGAGCGCCTTTAGATTCGCCAGACCCAGGTGACCGAAGTTCGGCAAATGGAGAGGCCTGAGCCGCGCTACATTGCCGAGCGTGTCACTGCCGGTGTCACCGTAAGCGGCGGCGTCGGGCGTCTCTCCCACACCAACACTGTCCAGGACAATCAGTATGATGCGGCGAAAAAACATCCTTGCGGCCCGTCCGGCGGGCCGAGTGGTCTTGGAGTTTAGCCTCAGTCCGTCTTAAACGCCCAGAGCCTTGGACGCCTTGCGGACATCTTCCGGCGCAACGTAGATGAAGGCGCCGAACTTGCCCGCCGCTGCCACGGCAGCCTGCACGGCATGGACGTTGATGCCGGCTTGGGCGAGTTTGGTCATTACAGCCCCCAGAGCTCCGGGCCGGTCTTTGCCCGTCACGTGGAAAGCGGTTTGCTTCTTGCTCAGCTTCAGCTTGGCAGCCTTGACGGCTTTCTTGAGTCCTTCCACGTTGGTAGTGGCCAATTCGAGCTGAGATGAGCCCTCCCCGATCGGGTAACCCCAGAATCCGATCAGGTTCACCCCCTCCTTGCGGAGAGCCTCCAGAACGCGTGCCCCCTCACCTACCTGGTTCGCCACTACGACCGAATAATGATCCATGCGAGCGACTGTATCCGCCATTGATGTGTCTCCGTGTTTGGGTTTTCAAACTTAACTATGTGCAAAGATTAACCCTTTTCACGCGGCCAGCGCAAGTTTCGGACGCCGTTATCCGTGTGTTACAGTGGCCTATTAGCCCCTATGAACGGAAAAAGAAGTCTGGCGGAGTTGCAGGCGCTGTCGAAGACTGTCCGGCGCCATATTATCGAAATGACCGGCGCCGCCGGGTCCGGCCATCCGGGCGGTTCGCTGTCGATGGTAGAGATCCTGGTGGTTCTGTTCTTCGACGTGATGAACCACAAGCCGGAAGCCCCCGCCTGGCCGGAGCGCGACCGTTTTCTGCTATCCAAGGGGCACGGGTGCCCCGCCCTGTACGCCGTCCTGGCCGAATCCGGCTACACGCCCGTGGAGGAGTTGAAGAACCTGCGCAAGTTGGGTTCCATCTACCAGGGGCATCCGGACAAGCGCTTTATCCCCGCGCTCGAAGGTTCCACCGGCTCGCTAGGGCAGGGACTTTCCGTGGTGCTGGGCATGGGTCTGGCAGCCAGGCTGGATGGCAAGCCCTACCGGTCCTACGTTGTGTTGGGCGACGGCGAAATCCAGGAAGGCCAGATATGGGAAGCCGCCATGTTCGGCAGTTACCACAAAGTGGACAACGTGGCCGCCATCGTCGACTACAACAAGCTCCAGTTGGACGGCTTCATCAGCGACATCATGGAACTCGAGCCGCTGGCGGACAAGTGGCGGGGCTTCGGCTGGCACACCATCGAAGTCGACGGGCATGACATTGCGGCCCTGCGGGCTGCCTTCACGGAAGCCGCCGCCATCAAGGATCAGCCGACGGTGGTGATTGCCCACACCGTGAAAGGCAAAGGCGTCTCCTTCATGGAGAACAATCCGAAGTTCCACGGAGTCGCGCCCACGCCCCAGGAAGTTGAAATTGCATTGAAGGAGCTTGCCTGATGTCCACTCGCACGCGATTCGAACTGAAGATGGGAGCCGCCACGCGCGAGGCCTTTGGCAAGGCTCTGGTCGAGTTGGGGCACGCCAGCCGCGACGTGGTCGTTTGCGATGCGGACCTCTCCAAATCCACTTTCACGCACCTGTTTGCCTCCGAGTTTCCGGACCGCTTCTTTTCCTGCGGCATCGCCGAAGCCAACATGGTGGCGGTGGGCGCCGGATTGGCCAGCTGCGGCAAGATCGCTTTCGTCGCCAGCTTCTCCTGCTTCCTTCTGAACAAGGGTTTTGAACAACTGCGCGTTACGGTGGCTTACCCGAACGTGAACCTGAAGGTGGTGGGTACGCACAGCGGCATCTCGATTGGCGAGGACGGACCTTCGCAAATGAGCGTCGAAGACCTGAGCCTGGCCTGCGCTTTGCCTGGTTTCGTCGTTCTGAATCCGGCTGACGAGGTCTGCGCCCGCGCCTTGGTCCACGCGGCGGCGGCTCACGTTGGACCTGTGTTCCTGCGGGCGGGGCGCGCCAAAGTGCCCGTAATCTATGGGCCCGAGCAGCAGTATGAAATCGGCAAGGCCATCGAACTCGTGCCCGGCTCTGACATCGCCATCATCGCCACCGGGCTGATGGTAGCGCAGGCTCTCAAGGCGCAGGAAACGCTGGAAGCGCAAGGCGTCTCCGCCTGTGTGATCGACATGCACACCATCAAGCCGCTGGACCGCGACGCCATCTCCCGCGCGGCTCAAACCGGAGCCGTGGTGGTGGCCGAGGAACACCTCGTCGACGGTGGCTTGGGCGTGCGCGTGGCCCAGGTGGTGGCTGAAACGCATCCGGCGGTCATGGAGTTCGTCGGCATCCAGAACACGTACGCTGAAAGCGGCACTCCGGACGGGCTTCTGGAGAAGTACGGCCTGGTGGCCAGGAACATCGTGGATGCGGCGCGACGGGCGCTCGGCCGCAAGGGCAAGCGCGGCTAAGAGACTGCACCTGGGGCGAGCTTCAGCTGGCCCCACGGCTTGTTCAGAAACCTCGCCGCGCCGTCGGCCTGAGGGCTCAATGGGAAGTCCTCACGTCAGCGGTTTCAGCGCCTGCGGCCGGTGTGTCCACCAGGACTGCCGGTGCTGCTCAGGGCTGCGCTGCCGCCAGCCGGCGTGAATAGACTTCCCCAACGCGCATTCGCGTGACCTCTCCGTCCGGACCGGTCTCGAAGATGACTCTCTCCCCCACCGCCGCGAATCCATTCTTGTTTTCCAGGCGGACGGTCCCATCCGAAAGAGGAACCAGCGTGGACATCGTCTCCTTGGGGTCCTGGGAGGTCGGGTCAATCATCGTCAACTGATCGTTGTAGATCAGCACCTGGGAATCGCCCCAAAGGTTGCGGTAGCGGCCGGCGTAGCGGGACCAGACAACTGGCGGCGGAGTTGGTTTCGCCGCCGGAGTCACAGCCGCCGCAATGGCCGGCGCCAGGTAGCGGAACGCCTGCTGCACAAACATGGCCGGGTTGCCATCGTCGCAATTAGTCATGACGATGACGGCTATCTTGTCCTCCAGAGAGATCGCTGTCTGGCTGCGGTAGCCGGCGAGCGAACCGCCGTGGCCGACCAAAGTGCGGTCACCGTCCCTCCAGACTTGAAAGCCGATGCCCCAACCCATCTTCCAATCCGGCTGGAGCCAGTGCAGGCGGTGCATCTCCTTCAATGTCCTGGCCGAAATCACTTGCGAGCCGACTGGCGGAGCTTCGCGAAACTGCATGGACGCGAAGCGCGCAAAATCCTCGACGGTGGAGGACATGCTGGCCGCGGCTGAAATGCCGTCAAGTTCGCTCCACGGCATGACTTCCCGCCGCCCGTCCGGCATGCGCCGTCCGTAGCCTGTGGCCAGACGCGGCTTGTGCCCCGCGGGCAAGTGCAGACTGGTCGAACTCATGCCCAGCGGCATCAGAATGCGCCGGTTGACGAAGTCTGCGTACGGCTCTCCGGAAACGGAGGCTACAATCTCCCCCGCAATGGTGAGGGCGAGATTGGAGTACTTCCAGCGCGTCTCAGGTTCATACACCGCTTCCTGCGCGGGTAAGCCTTCGCGCACCTGATCCCGGGTGGGGAATTTGAAGTCGTTCCAATACGGCGCGGCGGCTTCGCGCGGCAAACCGGAAGTGTGCGTGAGCAGTTGCCGGATGGTGACGGCGGGTGAACCCGGCGCCTGCTTCGGCTTGAACCAGGGGAGGTGCCGGGCTACGGGGTCATCCAAGCCTAGTTTGCCCTCGTCCCGCAATTGCATCACCGCCATCGCCGTGAACAGCTTGGTGTTCGACGCCACGCGATAAATGGTCTGCGGCGTTGCCGGGGCCTTCTTCTCCAGGTCGGCTTGACCAAAGCCCTTCATCCAAACCACCTGTTGGTCGTGGACGACAGCTATCGACAACCCAGGCTGGTTGCGGTAGGCCATCTGCGACTCGATCCACGCCTCCAGCAGGCGCACGGCTGAGGCCACTTCCGGTTTCTGGAGGGCGGCAGCCTCGGTGGCAGTCGCGCACAACAAGGCCGCGAACACAATGCGGAGATACCCAATCGGCATGAAGTTATTGTATATAGTCCACCTTAGACCGCGGGAGGGCCAGCTACAATGGAACATGGCCGACACGCAGCGCGCCGCCGGTGCGAGCAGCGAGATTCCTGCCACGCCGCCGGACGACGGCAACCCTCTGTTGTCCACCCCCTTCGAAATCCCCTTCCACCGCATCCAGGCTGAACATGTCGAGCCCGCCATCGGGCAGTTATTGAGCAGAGCAAGACAGGACCTCGACGCATTCATTGCTTGCGAACCCGACACTTTTGAGGGACTCATCCTCGGGCTGGAGGATCTGACCGATGCTCTGGAGAGGGCCTTCAACGTCGTTCGCCATCTGGAATCGGTGGCCAGCACACCGCCGTTGCGCGCGGCGTTCAATGCCGTCCAACCCGAGGTGAGCGCGTTCTTTTCCGGCATCCCGCTCAACGAGGGTCTTTGGCGCGTGTTGCAGTCCTACGCTTCGGGGAAGGAAGCTTCCGGATTGCGTGGGCCGCGCCGCCGCTACCTGGACAAGACCATGAGGAGCTTCCGGCGCCACGGAGCCGCTCTGGGCGACGAGGAGAAGGCCAAATTGCAGGCGGTTGACCGTGAACTGGCCACCCTCACGACGAAGTTTGCGCAGAACGTAGTGGACGCAACCAGCGATTTCGAACTGCTCCTCACGGACCGCTCGCAACTCGCCGGTCTTCCCGAAAGCGCGGTGGAGGCTGCCCGCGAGAGCGCGGCTCAGCGCGGCATCTCCGGCTGGCGGTTCACGCTGCAGGCGCCAAGCTACACGGCGGTGATGACGTACCTGGAGGATGCTTCCATCCGCCGCCACTGCTACCTGGCCTACAACCGCCGCGCGTCCGGCGGCGATCACGACAATGCTCCCTTGATTCAGCGCATTCTCGAAATGCGCCAGGCCAAGGCGCGCCTGCTGGGCTATGAGAGATTCTCGGACTATGTGCTCGAAGAGCGCATGGCCTCCTCGACACCTCAGGTGAGGGAGTTTCTGGAGGATCTTCGGCGGCAAACTCTGCCGCGCTTCCAGGAGGAAAACGCGGAGTTGCTACGGTTCCGGCGGTCACTCGAAGGCGCCGAGGCGCCGGAGATGGAGTCGTGGGATGTGCCCTACTACGCTGAGAAACTGCGGCGCGAAAGTTGCGAATTCGACGAGGAGGCGCTGCGGCCCTACTTTCCCCTGCCGCGCGTGATGCAGGGAATGTTTGCCATCGCGTCCAAGCTGTTTGGCATCCGCATCGAGCGGCAAGAAGGGGTGCCCGGCTGGGACCCCCAAGCCGCCTGCTACCGGATTCACGACGAAGACGGCAGCTTTCTGGGGGCCTTCTACACGGACTGGCATCCGCGCGAAAACAAGCGCGGCGGCGCCTGGATGGATGCGCTGATAACCGGGCGAGCCGGAGCGGAAGGCTGCGAACCGCACCTGGGCCTGGTCTGCGGGAACCTGACGCCGCCGCTATCCGGGCGTCCCGCGCTGCTCACGCACTCCGACGTGACGACCATCTTTCACGAGTTCGGGCATCTGCTGCATCATTGCCTCAGCCGCGTCGAGTCGCGTTCCTTTGCCGGAACCAACGTTGCTTGGGATTTCGTTGAGTTGCCCTCCCAACTGTTGGAGAACTGGTGCTGGGAAGCCGAAGCGGTGGACCTGCTGAGCGGGCACTGGCAGACGGGCGAGCCCCTTCCCGTGGCGCATTTGGACAGGCTTCGACGGAGCCGGGACTTTCGCGCGGCTAACGCCATGATGCGTCAACTGGCCATGGGCTTCGTCGATTTGGCTTTGCACTCCGGCGAGGCTGATGGCGAAGCGGACCTGCTGGCGTTTTGCCGGCGTATCCAGCAGGCACTCTCCCCCGCAAAGCTGCCGGAGGACTACGCCATGATCACTTCCTTCACCCACCTGTTTGCAGGGCCCGTGGCGTATGCAGCCGGCTACTATTCCTATAAGTGGGCAGAAGTGCTGGACGCCGATGTGTTTACACGGTTTCTCAAGGAGGGCATCTTCAACCGCGCCGCAGGCCGTGAACTCCGCGAGTCAATCTTGTCTCGCGGTGACAGCGCCCCGCCCGAGGAGCAGTTCAGGGCTTTCATGGGCCGGAACCCGGACCTGCGGGCGTTGCTGAGAAGGTCCGGGCTCGCGGAGGATACTGACGGCGTGTTCTAGGGCAGGTGCTTCAGCATCACGTCCTTATAGCGCACCACGCTCCCGTTATGATGCTGCTGGAAGGCGACCAGGCCTTTCTGGTGGGTGTTCTTCTCGTCAACGTAGTCCACAACCACCTTGTCGTTGACCTTGATGACGATGCGGTTACCCTTAGCAATGATGTGCTGCGTATACCACGTATCATTCGGAACCAGTTGTTCCAGCACATCCACGAAGTTGTACAGGCTGCCCGTACGTTTGGGGTCCCTGTGGCTGCTGTTGACCTGAGCCTCATACCCCTTCGGCCATCCTGGGCCGAATTCGGCGCGGAAGTACATGCCGGAGTTGCCGTCATTGTTGATCATGACAGTGGCTTTGAACTCGCAGTCCGTGCAGACTTCTCCCATGTAGAACAGGTGGCTCCTGCCGCCTCGCCCCACAATGGCGCCGTCCTCAACCGTCCAGTTTTCAGCGTTCTCGCTGGCCTTCCAGCCGTCCAGCGTCTTGCCGTCGAAAATCTTCTTCCAACCGTCCTGAGCCGGGGCGGCGACCGCCAGCAACCCAGCCATCAAAACAGCACTAAGAATGCGCATATTTGCCTCCACACCGTGCAGTCTATCAAAGACCAAATGAAATGGGCCGCCCCAGGGGCGGCCCCAACGCGTGGTATTACTACCCAACGCCTTACGATCTTGTCACGTTTTCAGCTTGCAGCCCCTTCGGGCCTTGCTTGACATCAAACTCCACCTGCATGCCTTCTTCCAGGGAGCGGTAACCCGACATCTGGATTGCCGAGAAATGCACGAACACGTCCTCCCCGTTGGCGCGCTGGATGAAACCAAAGCCCTTAGCGGGGTTAAACCACTTAACAACACCTTTTTCCTTCACAATCTACTCTCCTACACAGCTGCACCGTTTTCAAGCACCCGTTCAGGTGCGCGTCCGCTATCGCTGTTGCCCTATTCTCGCAGAATCTGGATGCCAAGAGCAAGACAAACCATTTCGGGGTGCGGACTCGGGACTATTCCTCAGGGGGACCCTGGAGCCCTTTGTGGATGGCGTAGAGCGCCAGCTCGAGACGGTCAGACACGCCGAGCTTGTCAAAGATGTTGTGCAGATGGTTCTTCACCGTCTGCTCGCTGATGAACATCTTTTCGGCCATCTCCTTGTTCCGGTAGCCTTTGGCCACCAGAGCGACGATTTCGCGTTCCCGCTGACTCAGCGGCGAGCGTTCCCTGGACTTGGGGCCGGGAGATGGATCGAGCTCCGACGGGGAAGCGAACTGCCGCATTACGGCCGCCGTGGTGTGCGAGTCCAGCCAGATTTCGCCCTGGTTCACCTTCCGGATGCTCTTGACGATCAACTCGGGAGCCGTTTGCTTGACCACGATTCCCGCACACCCGAGTTTCATGGACTGCACCCACTCATTCTTGTCCTCAGAGGCGGTCAGGACGAGAATCCGGCTCTTGTGCTGGCGGTTCTTCAAGGCATGCAGGACGCGCACGCCGTCCATGCCCGGCATTTTCAAATCGAGCAAGACCACATCCGGACGCAGCCCCTCGATCATCTGGAGAACTTCGCGCCCATCGCTGGCCTCCCCGACGATCTCAAAATCCTCCTCCATGGCGAGAAGCTTGCGCAGCCCTTCGCGCACGACGGGATGGTCATCGGCAATGAGAATACGGATTAAACCGTCTCCCTTGACGTTCGGCTCGCCGTCTTTGGCCGGGAGAAGTTCTTCAGCTCCGGAAACCTTTTGGTCTTTCATGAGGAGTCCCTAACCGCAATTACCTCTTGAGCCACTCCAAGACGGTGTCTATTAGACCAACCGGGAGTTCCCCGCTGGCTCAGCTCCCATGGGCATGATCCGTCCTCACGGAAACGTCCGTCTCTCCGCCCATCATACATCGATTGCAGGATCTCTTTCCAAACTTTCTATCTGCATATCGGCTGCCAGCGGAAATTCTGAAGGCAAACCCGGCATGGGAGCCGGTGGCATAGTAATTGGTATGCCAGTAATTGGCTGCCGCATTAGGCGTAGATTCAGCCTAAATCCCGCCGAAAGGCCAAATACAGCAGAGCTCTTACAGGGCCTCTTCGAATCCAATTGCTATCAGCCGCCGCTTTTCTTCAAAGTGGGGCGATTGCCTGACGGCCAGGCTGCGGCCGGGCACCGCGCGCGGTGCCGACGGCTGGGAAGAGCCCGTGCCGCCGGAAGGCAGCCAGACCATCAAAACGACACGCTGGTCCTGCTGCCTCTTGCGCAAGAATCCGGAGCGGGCAACAGACACGTCGAATGAGGGAGCCGGAGACGTGTATGGGAAGTCAGTGGAAATGCGACATTTCCTTGCATTTGCATGCGCGCAACCGCCCTGGCGGGACACTTCCCGGGCCATCGAACTCGCTCAGCAAGAGGATGAGGAAAACGGCCGAAGTTCCTCCCCTCCAATCGCGCCCAAGTGACACACTTCTCGTGACTTATCCTACTCCGGAGGGTGTGGTGTACGGGGTACGCCTCAGGGCTTGACCTGCAGCCATTGCAGCGCGCGCTCCTGGACCGGCGTTGGAGTGGCGAGCATTTGGCAGGTCTGCTCACCCACTTCATGCAACGGAAGGCGCGTTCGACGCTGGCCAGACTCTTATAGCGCTCCACG
>JBBIND010000010.1:0-77179 GCA_037444075.1 Acidobacteriota bacterium
AGGAACCAGAATCCGTAAGCCAGGAATTGCGTAGCCAGCAGCACGGCTGCTCTGCTGCCCCAGGCATCAGGCACAAGCCAGAAAAGCGACTTCACCACCAAGGCCGAAGCCACCAGCGAGGGCAGCCCCAGGCCGATCAAGAACGCCAGGTCGCGATAGTCCCAAAACGGGTAAGGCTCCGCTACAGGCTCCTCCGCAAGAGGCGTACTGTGGAGCGGGGTTTCGGGTTCGATCATGACCCCGTCTCAATCAGCGCGGCTGCCAGCAGGGGCAGCATGATCTCATGGTGGCCCGTGAGCGCGTAGCCCTTGCCGCCCGCTCCGGCGTGCGGACGCTCCACCACATTCACGCGCGGGCGATAGTGTTGGAGGAAATCCAAATTGACGGTCGTGAAATCCGCCAGTGAGTGCCCCACATTGCGCACGGCGGAAACCGCCTTCAGAAATACCTCCGGCAGCACCACGGCGGAGCCGGCGTTCAGGAACACTCCGCCGTCATCGATGTCCCGCAGCAAAGCGCAGAACAGCCGGAAGTCATAGTGCGTGGCGTGGCCGATGGCGGCAGCGTCAGCGGCGGGGTGCGTGTGCGGAGTGTCCGTGCCCACGGCAATGTGGACGGTGACCGGGATTTTCCGGCGCCAGGCGGACAGCAGCAGGCTTTGTCCGGCGAATTCAGGGTCTGCCAGAGTGTCCAGGCGCCGGCCAAGAGCTTCACCCGCGCCAATGCCATCGCGCTGCGCCTCCTGGTAAGCGAGATTCATCTCCCGGCCCGTTTCTTCTGCGGAGCCGAAGCTGCCATCCGGCAGCACGGCTTCGACGTCTTCGCTGGTATGCCCCGCCACGGCAATCTCGAAATCATGGATAGCGGCGGCGCCATTGAGGGCGAAAGCTCCCGCCCAGCCGCGATCCATCAACTCGATGAGCACCGGCGCCAGGCCGCACTTGATGACGTGCCCGCCCAGAGCCCAGATGGCCGCGCGCCCACGCCGGCGGGCTTCGTGGAGAGCCTCGACCACATTACGTAGAGAATCCGCGGCGAGGATTCGTGGGAGCGAATTAAGCCACCCATTCAATCCGGACCCGCGCCTGTAGGGCGAGGCGAAATCCGCCACGCGGACTTTGCCGCCGCGCGCCTTCAGGGACACGGTTCTCAAGCCCGTGAGGTCGAGGGGCTTCTGTTCGTAATTGCTCACTTCTTCCTTCCTGACACTACCTTGGCTAGAGCCCGCGCGGTGTGACCCTTGCGCGAGCGGACAATCTGCTCCGGCGTGCCCGCGGCCACCAGCCGCCCGCCGCGCTCGCCGCCCTCCGGGCCGAGGTCAATAATCCAATCAGCCGTCTTCACCACGTCAAGTTGGTGCTCGATGACGATCACGGTGTTGCCGTGGTCCACCAGCTTTTGTAGCACGTCGAGCAATTTCCTGACGTCGTCGAAATGCAGGCCCGTTGTCGGTTCATCCAGGATATACAGCGTGCGGCCGGTTTGGCGGCGGCTGAGTTCCCGCGCCAGTTTAATGCGCTGGGCTTCGCCGCCGGACAACGTCGTGGCCGGTTGGCCCAGGTGGATGTAGTCCAAGCCCACCTCGCAGAGCGTCTGCAGCCTGGTCTGGATGGCGGGGATGTTCTCGAGCAGCGCCAGCGCCTCTTCTGTCGTGGTTTCCAGGATGTCCGCGATCGAGTGCCCTTTATACTTCACCTGGAGAGTCTCGTAGTTGTACCGGCGGCCGCGGCAAATGTCGCAAGTGACGTAGATGTCCGGCAGGAAGTTCATCTCGATGCGCTTCATGCCGTCACCCTGGCAAGCCTCGCAGCGGCCGCCTTTTACGTTGAAGCTGAACCGGCTGGGACGGTAGCCGCGCTGACGCGATTCGGGCAGCATCGCGAACAGGTCACGGATGGGCGTGAACACTCCCGTGTAGGTGGCGGGATTTGAGCGGGGCGTGCGGCCGATGGGCGCCTGGTCGATTTCAATCACCTTGTCGATGTGCTGGATGCCTTCCAGGGCATCGTGCTCCCCCGGGTCCTGGCGCGAGCGGTACAGTCTCCGCGCCAGCGCCCGGTAGAGGATATCGTTGACCAGCGTTGACTTGCCGCTGCCGGAAACGCCCGTGACTACGATGAACGTACCGAGCGGGAATTCCAGGTCGAGATTCCTCAGATTGTGCTCCCGGGCCCCCCGCAGCCTCAGCATTTGGCCGTTGCCCGGACGGCGCTCTTCCGGAGTGGGGATGCTCACTGCTCCGCTGAGGTACTTGCCTGTTAGCGAGCGCGGACACTCGCGGATCATCTTTGGAGAGCCGGTGGCCACCAGTTCTCCGCCGAGGCGGCCGGCGCCGGGTCCGAGGTCGATGACAAAATCGGCGCGCTCGATGGTCTCCGCGTCATGCTCGACGACCAGGACAGTGTTGCCCAAGTCCCGCAGGCGGCCCAGCGTTTCCAGGAGCCGGACGTTGTCGCGTGGGTGCAGTCCGATGGAAGGTTCGTCGAGCACGTAGAGCACGCCGCGCAGCCGTGAACCAATCTGCGTCGCCAGCCGGACCCGCTGCGCTTCGCCGCCGGAAAGCGTGGCAGCCGAGCGGCCCAGGCTCAGGTAGTCGAGACCGACCGTGGCGAGAAACTCGAGGCGGTTGGTGATTTCACTCACCACGCGTCCTGCGATCTGCCGTTCGCGCTCGTCAAATTTCCACTTCTGCGCTGTTTCCAGGGCCCGCGTTAACGATAGCTCCGTGAACTCGCTGATGGAGATGCCCTTCACCCGAACGGCGAGGCTGGAAGCCCGCAGCCGGGCGCCCCGGCATGCCGGACACGCCGTAGGCGACATGTAGTCGGTCAACCACTCGCGGTAGCTGTCCGGCGCGGTTGAGAACGTGTCTTCCAGGGTTTCCAGGATGCCTCGAATCCCCGCTGCGCCTTCGAGCAGCGCGGTTTGCGCTTTGGCGGGCAGACGCTCGAAGGGGGTCGAGAGGCTGATGCGCAGCCGCTTGGCAGCCTCCCGCAGGCGATGGTGCATGTTGCTCGAGCCTGCGCCCGGTCCCAGCGCGCCATCGAGCAGCGGCTTGGAGGCATCAACGATCACCTTGCCGGGGTCGAAAGTCCATGTGCTGCCCAAGCCATTGCATTCCTGACAGGCGCCATACGGGCTGTTAAAAGAAAACGATCGCGGTTCAAGATCCGGCACGCTCATGCCACAGTCCGGACAGGCCGACTTCTGCGAATACAACCGCTCTTCGCCATCCACTACGGCCACCTGCACCAGGCCGTTCGCCATTCGAGAGGCAGTGGCGATGGAGGCTTCCAGCCGCGACTCGACGCCATCCCGGATCAGCAGGCGGTCCACCAGGATTTCGATGGTGTGATTGCGCCGGCGGTCGAGCGGCACCTCCTCGTCGAGCGAGCGCAGCGTGCCGTCGATACGCGCCCGGAGGAAACCTTGCCGCGCATACTTCTCTAAATCCTTGCGGTACTCGCCTTTCCGGCCTCGCACCACGGGCGCCAGGATCATGATTCGCTGACCCGCGTGCGCCGCTGTCAAACGGCCCACGATCTGCTGACCCGTTTGCGGACTGATTTCGCAGGCGCATTGCGGGCAGTGAGGCACCCCCACGGAAGAGTAGAGAACCCTCAGATAATCGTAGATTTCCGTTACCGTGCCGACGGTGGACCGCGGACTGCGGCCGGTCGTTTTCTGCTCAATCGAGATGGCCGGGCTGAGGCCGTCGATGGAATCGACTTCCGGCCTTTCCATCTGGTCCAGAAACTGCCGCGCATACGGGGACAGGGTTTCGACGTAGCGCCGCTGGCCCTCCGCGTAGATCGTGTCGAAAGCGAGCGAGGATTTCCCAGAACCACTAAGCCCGGTAATCACCGTCAGCGTATTGCGCGGTATTTCGACGTCGATGTTACGGAGATTATGCTGCCGTGCCCCGTGCACGGTGATACGGTCTAACATGTTGACGCGAGATGGAAAGCCGTCATTTTATTCTCTCGCGGCGGGCGCTGGAGGGGCAAATGGTCCGGTGGAAAGTCCTCTGCCGCAGGCGTTTCAAGGTCTCCAGTTGACGTCGATGTTGGAGATGACCTGGTCCTTCACCTGAATGGTCTCCTCATACCGGCTGTAGCCCTGGAGGAACAGCTCCAGCCGGTAGGTGCCTACCGGCAATGTGAGCAGAGCGGGCGTGCGTTCGGTGCGCGTCTTGCCGTTCAAGGTGATGCTAGCGTCCGGCGGGTTCGTCCTTAAGGCCAGTGTTCCGGTGAGGCGTTCCAGCTTCAGATTGATTGCGGAATCTTCTGCGGATTGGAAGATGCGCAGACCAGCCCGGTAGCCTTCCATCTTTGCCCGCACCACGTGGCGCCCGACCGGCAAGGTGAGGCTGCAGGGGCTGAGGCAGGTGAGTTCGGGATTGTCGTCCAAAGTGATGTTGGCTCCGGGTGGTTCAGTTCGGAACCAAATCAGACTTTCCGTGGGCGGCTCGAGCTTAGCGGGCTCCGGCGGCCTTGCAGGGCTAGGTTCTTCGCGTACTGGTTCAGGCTCCGCCTCAGGGGGCTTGGGCGGTTCCTCGACAGGGGCTGGTTTCGGCTCCGCAGGCTTCGCCTTCGGTGGCGGAACAGCAACTTCCTTCGCCGGCGGCTCCGGCAACTCGGCAGGCGGCGCCTCAACCTGCGCTTCGGGGATGGGGAGAACCTCCTCAGGCTGTAACAGTGGTTCCCAGTACCTGCGTCCGGCCATCAAGCCCAGCCCAATCGCCACGACCGCAAAGAAGACCAGCACTACGTTGCGGACCAGGTGCGACGGCTCCTCCTCCCGCCTTCGCCGCGGCGGAGGCGGCGAAGCGGACGGTTCGAGTTGAGGGCAGGGCCCTGCCACGGTGGCCATGGTCTCCAGGCTGCCCCGCTTCTGCGGCCGCCAGCCGGGGCTCTCCTCGAGCGAACTCGCGAGCGCGGAGACGAATTCACTGCAGGTCGCATACCGCTGCTCCGGGTCCTTGGCGAAGGCTTTCGTCAGAACTCTGCCGGTGCCCGCGTGCAGAGTTGGATTCAGGCGCGTTGCCGCGGCGGGTTCTTCCTTGACAATCTTGAAGAGCAACGAGGGAAGGTTGTCCGCGGTAAACGGCTTCTCCCCCGTCAACAACTCGTAGGCGATGACCGCCAGGGAGAACTGGTCCGAGCGTCCATCCACCTCGCCGCCCTGAATTTGCTCCGGCGACATGTAGTTCGGCGTGCCCATCATGGCGCCCGCTTGCGTCTTCTGCTGCGATGCGAGCTTGGCCACGCCGAAGTCGGTGATCTTCACGGCGCCGGAGGAACTGATCATGACATTGGCAGGCTTGATGTCGCGGTGGACTATCAGTTGCTGATGCGCATAGTCCAGGGCGTCCGCGGTCTGCCTGAGAATGTCCAGCACCTGGCCGGCTTCCAACCCTTCCTCTGAAAGCATGCGTTCTTCCAGCGGCTGCCCAGCCACGAACTCCATGAAAACGTAAGCCGTGCCATGCTCTTCAGAGATGTCATATATGGTGACGATGCCGGGGTGGGAGAGCATGCCGGCGGCGCGTGCCTCACGCAACAAGCGCTCGCGCAATCGTTCATGCTCGCCTGGTTCGCTGAGTTCCGACAGGCGGATACTCTTGACCGCAACCGTGCGTCCGATCGCCGGGTCGAGGGCTTGATACACGATTCCCATCGCCCCCCGGCCGAGTTCCTTAAGGACCTGATATCGCCCGATTTGCTGCACCGCGATGACATTGTAATCCACGCGCATCCCTGGCCACAAAACGTTTGTCCGATCGGCCCTGCTTGACACCGCCCGCGCAAGCATGTATTGTCTACTATAGATAGGGTGATTAAGCATTGGGACCGCTCAACATATCCGTCAAAGGCGAGTACGCGATCGAAGCGATTTTTGACCTGGCCCTCCAGAGGCCCGGTAAGCCCGTGAAAATAGCCTCTATTGCGAGGCGCCAGAAGATTCCGCAGAAATTTCTTGAACTCATTCTGGCGGGTCTCAAGCAAGGCGGGTTTGTCGAATCCCGGCGCGGCGCGGAGGGCGGATATCTGCTGGCGCGCCCCTCGAACAGCCTGAGTGTGGGTGAGATACTTCGCTTTGTAGAAGCTTCCCGGAGCGGCAAATCCGGAGCGCGCCGAAAAGCGGAGACCCCGTTCACGGAGATGTGGAAGAGCGTGGATCGTTCTGTCGCGGAGATTCTCGACAAGACGACGTTCGCCGACCTCACCCGCGCCTGGAGGGAGAAACAGGCGCGCTACATACCCCATTGGGATATTTGACTGCCGAGGAGGATGGTTTGATCTTTCAGGACAATTCTTTCACGATTGGCCGCACGCCGCTGGTTCGGCTGAACCGGATTCATAACGGAGCCCCGGCGACGTTGCTGGCCAAGATCGAGGGGCGGAACCCGGCCTATTCGGTGAAGTGCCGCATAGGTGCTTCCATGGTCTGGGATGCCGAACAACGCGGGGTGCTGAAGCCGGGCAAAGAGATTATCGAGCCGACCAGTGGAAACACAGGCATTGCCTTGGCCTTTGTCGGGGCTGCACGCGGCTACCCGGTAACCTTGACGATGCCGGAAACCATGTCGCTCGAGCGGCGCAAGGTGCTGAAAGCGTTGGGCGCAACACTGGTGCTGACGGAAGGCGCGGCGGGCATGAAGGGAGCCATCGCCAAATCCGAGGAGATGCTTGCACAGGAACCTGACCGCTACGTCCTGCTTCAGCAGTTCAAGAACCCGGCCAATCCAGACATCCACTTCAAGACCACGGGGCCGGAAATCTGGGAGGATACCGACGGCGCCATCGATGTCCTCGTGTGCGGCATCGGGACAGGTGGCACTATCACGGGCGTTTCCCGCTACATCAAGAACACCAAGGGCAAGAAAATCATGGCGGTCGCCGTCGAGCCTACGGCGAGCCCTGTGATTACCCAGACGCTCAACGGGGAGGCTCCCAAGCCCGGTCCGCACAAGATTCAAGGCATCGGCGCTGGATTCATTCCAGATATCCTTGACCTCAGTCTGGTGGATCGCGTAGAGCAGGTGAGCAACGAGGAATCGATGGAAGTTGCTCACCGCCTGTCCCGGGAAGAAGGCATTCTCTCAGGCATTTCCTGCGGAGCCGCCGCGGCAGTGGCGCTCCGGCTGGCTCGCGAACCGGAGATGAAGGGCAAGAACATCGTGGTTGTCCTGCCGGATTCCGGCGAGCGGTACCTGTCCTCTGCGCTTTTTGAGGGGATGTTCAACGACTAAGCACGATCGCGGCCCAGGGAAGAGACTTGAGTCGCGGGCGCCGGTTGGGGTGTTGTGGGTGAGGGCGCCCGCTGTCGTAACGGGGATGTAACGGTAAGAACGTTCGCACGCGAATAAAGGTTACTCATTCTCCGTGATGCAAAAAAATATTTCTTGGTGTCTTGACCTCCGACCACTTTTGGCATAGACTGAAGGCGAACGAAAAGCGAAACCAGGAGGTCCCATGTCCTCGATCATCCTCCGCTGCGGTCCGTCGGGTTGGGAATACCCGCACTGGGCGGCTGCCGTATACCCCAGGCCTACACCACGCGGATTTCACGCCCTCTCTTTCTTGGCGGAGCGTTTTGACACGGTTGAGATCGCCGCCACCTTCCATGGCTGCGTGAAGCCTGAAATCGCCCACCTCTGGCTGCGCAAAGTGCAGGCGAACCCCGCGTTCCAGTTCACCGCGAAGCTGTGGAGGCGCTTCACCCATGACAGGATTCTGGAGCCGAAAGAAGCGGAGCAGTTTGTGCAAGGCTTGCAGCCGCTGCGTGCAGCGGGGAGAATGGGCGCGCTGCTGATGCAATTCCCCTGGTCCTTTCGCTTCACAGCTGAGAACCGCGAATATCTCATTAGGCTGCGCCGGGTTTTCCATCAGTTCCCTTTGGTGGCGGAAATGCGGCATGACTCCTGGATTAGCGAGGATGCCTTGGGAACCTTCATTGACTACCACATCAGTTTCTGCAACATCGACCAGCCGGCTTTTGCCAGGGCTACGCCGCCCACGTCCTATCTGACCACCGGGGTCGGCTACGTCAGGTTGCACGGCCGCACTCTGGCTCCGGCAACGCGGACGGATGGGCCGCCTGAAAGAACAGCCAGGACAGACTACCTGTATTCGCCTGAAGAACTGGTCGAATGGAGCGAGCGCGTACGCCACATCATGGCGCATGCCGAGTCGGTCTTTGTGATCACCACCAACGACGCGGGAGGCAGGTCCGTCGTCAATGCCCTGCAATTGCGCTCGTTACTGGAAGAACTGACCGGGCAGGAGAGCGCCGCGGATGGTCTTTCCAGCGAAGAAGGCAGCCCGGAAGCACGGCAAGGCGAAAGCGCCGCATCGAGCCTCTTCAGCGCGCGGCGGGCCGTCGCCTAGACGGTTCGTGTTCCGTCGTCCCCGCCAGGTTCATCATGCGTGAGGCGTGCGAGGGCGACAGGTGAACAGGCGGTTTTGCGGGCTGCAAGGGCGCAACGCTGCTGGTTGCCAGTGTTGACCACCCGCCGGAGATTACTTCAGGCGCCCAGCTTGCGTTTGCGGAGCTCGTCCACGGAGACAGCCAGGATAATGACCGCGCCGATGATGGCTTGCTGCAGGTAGGGGGAGATTCCCAACAGGTCGCTGCCGTTGGAGAGCAGGCCCATGATGAAGGCGCCCACCAGCGTGCCGAGGACGCTGCCCTCGCCCCCGCGCAGGCTGCCTCCGCCGATGACGACCGCCGCAATGGCCTGCAACTCGTACGTCTGGCCGGCGGTAGGCTGTCCGGTCATCAGGCGCGACGCCTCGATCATGCCGGCCAGGCCGGTCAACAGCCCGCAGATAGCGTAGACGGCGGTCGTGTGGAAGGCCACGGGAATACCGGCGTAGTAGGCGGCCTCAGGATTGCTGCCGATGGCGAAGGCGTAACGGCCCAGACGGGTGTGTTCCAGGATGATGTGGACGCCCAGGGCGCACACCACCAGCACCCACAGCACAAAGGGCACGCCGAGCAGGTTACCCTCACCCAGGAAAGAAAACCGGGCAGGGATCTTGTGTACCGGCAGACCGTCGGATATGATCAGCGCCAGTCCGCGCACGATGCCGAGGGTTCCCAACGTCACGATGAAGGGGTTGATTCTGAGGCGCGTCGTCATCACGCCGTTAGCCAGTCCCCAGAAGCCGCCGGTGAGAATGCCGATGGCGACGCCCATCTGGATAGGCAAACCGTGCTCCATGGCCATGGTTCCCATCAAACCGCCCATGGCCAGGATGGACCCCACGGAGAGGTCGATACCCCCGGCGACGATCACCAGCGTCATGCCGAGCGCCATGATGTTGATCACCGCTGTCTGGCGTATGACGCTCGACAGGTTTGTCCCGGTGAGGAAGTAGGGTGAAGCCAGGGAAAGGCCGACAAACAGGACGGCCAAAGTGAAGAAGGGCAGCAGCCGCTGGATCATTGCAGCAACTCCCCGCCGGCGGCCTCTTCGAGAGCCGCCAGCCGCATGATCTCTTCCTGGGAAGCAGCGCCGGGCAGTTCGCCGGTGATACGTCCGCGGCGCATTACCAGAATGCGGTCAGCCACCTGGATTAACTCCTGCATCTCGGAACTCACCATGAGGATACCCGCGCCGGAACGCGCAAGCTGGTCCATGAGCTCGAAAACCTCCACTTTGGCGCCGACGTCGATACCGCGCGTTGGCTCATCGAACAGGAACATGCGAGCCCCCCGGAACACCCATTTGGCGATGACCACTTTCTGCTGGTTGCCGCCGCTCAGGCGGCCGGCGCGCTGTTTCGGCGATTCGGCCCGAATGCGCAGGCGCCTGGAAAAGTCCTCCACTTTGTCACGCTCCGTCGAATGGCGCAGGAATCCGAAGCGGGACACCGCGGTGAGGTTGGCTAAGGTGAGGTTATGGCTTACCGGCAAGGAGCGCGCAAGACCGGACCGCTGCCGGTCCTCCGGGATCAGCGCCAGCCCGGCGCGCACTGCCTGGCGCGGCGACCGGATCTGGACCGGTTTTCCCGCGACATGGATAATGCCTTTGTCATACCTGTCCAGCCCGAAAAGCGCCCGGCACAGTTCGGTGCGCCCGGCGCCAACCAATCCAGCCAAGCCGACAATCTCTCCCGCGCGCACGGAAAAGCTGATGTCTTTCAATACGGGGCGCCGCCGTAAGCCGTCGACGCGCAGCACTTCCTCTCCCGGGGGCAGCGGGCTGCGGTGATAGATCGCCGTAATCTCGCGGCCCACCATGTGCCGGATAATCTCGCCGGTGGGCAGTTCCTCCAAGGGTCCGCTGTGGACCGTGGCGCCGTCGCGAAGGATAGTCACGCTATCGCCCACGGCTCTCAACTCCTCGAGACGATGCGTGATGTAGATGACGCCCATCCCCCGCTCCCGCAACTGGCTGACGATGCGGAACACCTCGCGCGTTTCGGACTCGGAAAGCGAACTGGTGGGTTCGTCGAATATCAGCAGGCTCGAACCGTGCTGAACCGCGCGGCAGATTTCGACCAGTTGCTTGCCGGCTGGGGTGAGTTTCTCGACACGCCAATCCGGCTGCAACGGAAAGCGATGCTCTTCTATCAGCCTTGCGGCCATGCGCAGCATGCGTCCGCGGTCCACGAATCCGGCGCCTCGCATGGGTTCGCGCCCCAGGAAGATGTTTTCGGCCACGCTCAGGTGGGGCGCCAACAGGGATTCCTGGTGCACCATGGCGATGCCGATGGCGGCTGCCTCAGAGGGCTTCTTGAGGTGCACCGGGCGGCCCTGCCAGAGCATATCGCCGGCGTCGCGCTCCAGCATTCCCGCCACGATGCGCATCAGGGTGGACTTGCCCGCGCCGTTTTCTCCCAGCAACAGATGCACCTGGCCGGCTTGCACAGACAAGTCGCCGCGGCTCAGCGCGACGACCCCGCCGAAGCGTTTCTGGACTTTGCGCAGCTCTAACAGCACCGGAAAGGTCCAGTTTACAACGGGGATGCGGCGCTATTCGTCAGGCAAATCCGCGGTGAAGTTCTCGAACTTCGTGAACTCGCGCAGAAAGAGGAGTTTGACGCTCCCGATAGGTCCGTTTCGCTGCTTGGCGATAATCAGCTGAGCGATGCCCTGCAGGTCCTTGTTATCCGGCTTGTAGACTTCCTCACGATAGACGAAGCCCACCAGGTCGGCGTCCTGCTCGATGGACCCGGACTCGCGCAGGTCACTGAGTTGCGGCTTGTGATCTCCGGGCCGGGTTTCAGGGGCGCGGCTGAGCTGCGAGATGACCAGCATCGGCACGTTCAGTTCCTTGGAAAGCAGCTTCATGCCGCGTGACAAGGCGCTGACCTCCTGGTTGCGGTTTTCGAACCGGCCACGTCCGCTCATCAGCTGCAAGTAGTCCACGATGACCAAATCCAGGCCGTGCTCGCTCTTCAGTCGGCGCAGTTTGGCGTGCATGTCCATCAGGTTGATGCCGGCCGTATCATCGATGAAGAGCTTCGCTTCCACCAGGTCCGAGGTTGCCACCTGCAGGCGGCGCCGCTCGTCGGCATTGAGATAGCCGGCCCGGAATTTTCCCATGTCCACTCTGGCGGAGGCGCAGATAAGGCGTGTCAGCAGTGACTCCTTGGACATTTCGAGCGAAAAGACCGCCACTGTCTTCTTGAGCTTGGGATGGACGCAGACGTGCTGCGCGATGTTCAGCGCCAGCGCGGTCTTCCCCATGGAGGGACGCGCCGCCAGGATGATGAGTTCGCCCGGGTGCAATCCTCCGGTCATCTCGTCGAGCTTCACAAAGCCCGTGCCCAGGCCTTTGACGCGCTTGCTCGGATCCAGGAAAGTGCTGATGCCCCCCTCGTATCCGTCAATGATGCCGCGCGGGGAGGCCAAATCGGCGCGGGAGCGGTCCTCGCCCAGCTTTAGCAGGGCTTCCTCGGCAGAGCCCAGGATCTCGTCCGCCGTCTCCTGACCAAGCATGCAGCGGTCAATCAGCTTCTGCGAGGTGAAGATGACGCGCCGCAACAAGCCCTTTTCCCGGATAATCCGGACGTAGCCTTCAAGGTTGTGAATCTGTGGAAGCCCGTCGTCGAGCGAGACAAGATAGCTGAACCCGTCCACGGACTCTAACTGTCCCTGGCGCATCAGTTCTTCCGCCAAGGTTACCCGGTCAATCTTGAGGCCCCGCTCGTGCAAGTCCCCCATGCGGGCGAAAATGCGGCGGTGCTTTTCCAGGCTGAAATCCTCCTGAGAGAGGACGCCGGCCACTTGAAGGTAGGCGGAGTCGTCCAGGAGGATCGAGCCCAATACGAGCCGTTCGGCATCTACGTTAGAGGGGAGTCCCCGTTCGAAGGCGATTTCACTGCTGGCCATGGCGCTTTCGTTCCAGCTTGACGGGTTGCGTTGCTCCAGGCAAGTAGTCTTTGTGGTCTTTAACTTGAAAGACTTAGCCTGTGAGTTTCTTGGCCCGTCCGGGCTTCGGTCCTGTGCAAGGCAAGTCGCTCAGAGCAAACGCCTGAACCGCCCTGCCTTTCTGTTTTCCACAGGACTTCCACGAACATTTCACTCTTATTTTGTACTACACCAGGGCCTTCAGGCTACCCATTTCCGCTCAAGCACGGAAAAATTCCCGTCGAGCACATGGCGGGGCTCAAGGCAGGCGGATGTTGTGCGAGTCCAGGGTGAGTCCGAGCGCCTGCTGCAAACGGCTCACGGCTTTGTTGAAATCCAGGCGCGCCACCACCTCCCTGCGGAGGGAATCCGCCATCTCGTTTTGCCGCGTCAGCACCAGAAAGTTGGTGGATTCGCCGGTCTGGAACAGCCGGATCTCGCTTTCCAGTTTCTCCCGGGCGGCGCGGGCGCCAGCCTCCGCCGCGGCGATGCGCTGCCGGGCGCTTTGTATGGATTGGAGGGCATTGCGGACTTGCGCCTCGATGCCCTGCTCGAGCCGGGCGCGCTCCAACTTGATTCGGCGGCCGGCCAGAACGCTCTGAGCCAGTCCACTCTCGGCGGCGCGGTTGCGGACGTTCCAATCCAGGGTGAGCCCCACCTGAAAGCTCTGATAGCGCGCGCGGAGAACGTTGGAAAGCGCCGAGCCGTACCCGCCGAGAAGACCTTCCGGTAAAGCCCCGAACGAGATGACGGGCAACGGCGTTATTCCGGCTCTGGCTGACAGCAGGTTGATGCGCTCCAATTGGATGCGGCTCAGCTCGCTGAAGGGATTGTCCGCGGCGGACAGCGAGCCGGCCAACCCCGTCTGGCTGTATGCGGCCAGCAGGTTCAGTTGCGGCTTGGTCTGATCCGAGTAGAGTTCCTTGCTGATCTCATTGGATTCATCGCGCAATCCCAACTGCCGCAGTTCGGCCCGGCGGCGGAGGGCGGCGTTCACGGCTTCCCGCAGGTCATCATAAGGCGGCTCGAGGATGCGCTCGGCCGTGGGGAGGATCTCCTCGCCCCACAGCGGGTCCAGGCGGTCGGCAGCCAGCATCGTCTTCAGCGCGTTTTCGGCCTGCGTCACCAGGCCTGCGCTGGCAAACCAGGCATCCAGACGGCGCGCCAATTCCGCTTCGGCGGCAGTCAGTTCCACCGGAGCCAGCGTTCCACTATCGACCATGCGGCGGCTGCGCGCCAATTGCTCCCGGGCAAGGTCGACGCTCTCCGACTGCACGCCAAAGTCCTGGCGGGCGGCGACCAGGTCCCAATAGGCTTGTTCCACGCGGACTACGACGTCAATCAGCTTGAGTTCGAAATCGGTCCCGGAAATGTCCGCCTGCTTGCTGCGCAGACGCAATTCAGCGCGTTCCCGGTCAATCTGCCGGTTACGCAGCAGCGGCTGGCTGAAGCCAAGCGTCAGGCGGCTGAGCAGGTAAGGATTCAGTCCGGCGAACGGGTTCGTGGTGCTCTGGCGTGAGTTGTCGAAATCCAGGCTGAGCAGGGAGCCCTGCCAGGGCAGCCGCTGGCGGAACGCGAAATTCTCGGCGTGGACCCGCTCCGTGAGGCTGCCATCGCGGCCCATCAGGACGGACCCGGTGGGCGTGTTCCGGTTGTCGAACAGGGGGGACCACCTCAGCAGCGGGTCCATGAAGCCACGCGCGCCCTTGACCGCTTCGCGGGCGCTGGCCACGGTGGTCTTCTCAATCTCAATTTCCAGGTTGGCGCGGAGGGTGGTTTCCACGGCCTCGGCCAGCGTGAGCTGCCTTTTCATCAGGCCCACGCCAACTCGTTGCGGCGCCTCGATTTCGGCGGCCACAACCGGCAAAGCAAGCAGGGCGGCTAGTAGGATCCGAATCATGGGTTTCAACGCAATAGTCCCGGCACTCCGCCCAAGGCGCGCCGCACTGCTCCGCCTCCCCGGCGGTAGAGACCGGAGACGCGCGACCAGACCGTGGCATGGGCGAAGTCATCAAACAACGAATAGGCCACCGGGGTGACCAGAAGAGTCAGCAGCAGGCAAAGCGTTTGGCCGCCGATAACGACAATGGCAACCGTGCGGCGGGAGCCGCTGCCGGCGCCCCCGCCCAACGCCATGGGCATCATGCCGGCCACCAGGGAGGCGGTCGTCATCAGGATGGGCCGCAGACGGTCTTCGCAGCCCCGGTAGATGGCCTCCAGCCGGTTGAGGTTTTCCTTGCGGCGCAGAGACTTGATGTGGTCAATCTGCAAAATGGCGTTCTTCTTCACAATGCCGAACAGAACCAGGATGCCGACCGAGGAGTAGATGATCGAGAAATTCTCCCCTGCCAGCATTAAGGCAAGCAAGGCGAAAGGCACGCTGAGAGGCAGGCTGAGCAGGATGGTCACCGGGTCGATGAAGCTCTCAAACTGCGCCGCCAGCACCATGTACATGAACACGATGGCCAGCAGGAAAGCGATCACGTAGCTGGTGGCCGCGCGGCCGAATTCCTTGCTCTTGCCGAGCAGACCGCTGGAGTAACCGGGAGGCAGGTTCATGTCGCGGACCGTCTCGTCGATGATACTGAGAACGTTGCTCATGGATTGGCCTTCCACCAGGTTGGCCATGAGAATGATCTGCCTCTGCCGGTTGTAGCGCTCGATCATGGTGGGTCCGGTGGCTTCCTCAAACGAAGCTACGTTGGCCACCGGCACGTTGCCCAGAGAAGTGGAAGGCACGTAGAGGCGCTCCAGGGATTGCGGCGAATCGCGAAACTCCTTCTGGACGCGGAGCAGCACGTCGTAGCGGTCATCGCCTTCGCGGTAGGTGGTGGCTTGCTCGTCGCCGCCCACGAGCGTACGCAGGGCGGTGGCGACGGAGGCCAGGCTGACGCCTAAATCGGCGGCCTTGTCACGGTTCACGTTGACGCGAATCTCCGGCTTGCCCGGCTCGTAGGTGGTGTCGAGGTCCGCCACGCCCGGCACGGCGGAGAGCCGGCGCAGCAACTCGGTGGCGTACTTCTCCAATTCCTCGAGATCCGGCCCCTGGAGGAAGAACATCAGGTCGCGCGAATCGCCTCCCTGAATCAGCGTTGGCATCTGGACGCTGATGTTCAGGTCCCGGAAGCGCTCCGTGCGGCGCCTGGCAAGCAACATCAGTTCCGCCTGGCTTTGGCCGCGCTCATCGACAGGCACGAGTTCGACCAGCACTGACGCGCGGTCCACCTGCTGGCGGATATCCGCGCCGATGGTGGTGAGCAGGTCACGCACCCCGGGCAGGCGGCGAAGCTCCTCTTCCACTTCGCGCATCACTTCCCGGCTCCCCTCAAGCGATGAGCCCGGCGGCATGCGGACGAACACCTCGAAGGCGCTCTGGTCGTCGGTGGGCAGGAAGTCCTTGCCGATGGCGTTGAACAGAGGCACCGAAGTGGCGGCTACGAGGAAGCAGAGCACTACAATGGCCCAGCGGTGGGACATCGACCAGTGCAGCATCCGGCGGTACTGCCCGGCCAACAGGCGGAACAGCCATGTGTCCTTGGTGGAGCCGCGCGCGCCGTTCGAGCCCGGCCGGAGAAAGCGGGAGCACAGCATGGGCGTCAGCGTGAAGCTGACCAGCAGCGAGACCAGGATGGCGAACGCCGCCGTGTAGCCGAAGCTCGACATGAACCGCCCGACGATGCCTTCCATGAAAGCCACGGGCAGGAAGATGATGACCAGGCTGAAGGTGGTGGCCATCACCGCCAGTCCGATGTCGCGCGTGCCCTCAATCGCCGCCTGAACGGGCGATAGCTTCTTCTCCTCGGCGAAACGGAAGATGTTCTCGAGCACAACAATGGCGTCGTCAATCACGATGCCCACCACCAGCACCAGCGCCAGCATGGTGATCTGGTTCAGTGTGAAGTCCATGGCCTGCATCAGGCTGTAGGTGGAGATGATCGACGTCGGAATGGCCACCGCGGCGATGAGCGTGGAGCGCCAGCTGCGGATGAACAGCAGCACGATCACCGCCGCCAGGAAGCCGCCCAGAATCAGGTGTTCCTGCACGGCGCGGAAAGACTCGGCAATGAACAGCGATTGATCCTGCGTGTAGGTAATGGCGAAGTCAGACGGCAACACCGGGCGCAAGGTGTCGATGCGCGCTTTGAGGCTGTCGATGATAGCCACCGTGTTGGTGCCCGCCTGCTTGCGAACCTGCAGGACCACGGCGGGCTTTCCGTTCAGCAGCGCGAGCGAGCGAGGTTCCTCGTAACCGTCCACCACTTGCGCGAAGTCGCCCAAACGGACCGGGGCGCCGCCCGGCGAGGCGACGACGATGCGGGCGAAGTCCTCCGGGCGCTCGATGCGTCCCAAAGTGCGCAGGGAGACCTCGCGCGGGCCTCGGTCCAGCCGCCCGCCGGGAATCTCGACGTTCTGCGCGGCCAGAGCCTGGCGCACCTGGTCAATGCTGAGGTTGTAGGCGTAGAGCTTCTCGCCGTCCAGCCATACCTGGATTTGCCGGCGGCGCTCGCCGACGAAGCGCACCTGGCCGACGCCAGAGATCGTCTCTATGTCTTTCTTGATCCGGTCGTCGACGATCTTGGTGGTCTCGCGCAAGTCGCGCGGGCTGGAAATGACGATGTTGATGATGGGAGAGGCGTCGGTGGACAGCTTCTCCACCACCGGTTGGATAGCATCGCGCGGCAGTTGCCCGAGGATAGCCGAGATCTTGTCACGCACTTCCTGAGCGGCCACGTCGGCATCCTTCTCCAGCACGAACTGAATCACCACCCGCGAAAGGCCCTCGGAGGAGAAAGAGAGCAATTCATCGATCCCGCTGATCGTGTTAACCGCTTCCTCGACGCGCTTGCTGACCTGAGACTCCACCTCCTCGGGAGAGGCGCCGCGTAACACCGTGGTGACGGTCACTATGGGGAACTCGATCTTCGGGAAGAAATCGACGCCGAGCTTGCGGTAGGCATCCAGTCCCAGAACCACCAGCGCCAATATGAGCATGGTGGCGAAAACGGGGCGCCGTATGCAGATTTGAGCCAGCTTTTGCATGCGTCAGCTCCCCTTTGAGCCGTTCCTCACCTGGACTGTAGCGCCGTCCACGAGTGCGGCCAGTTCGGTGAGCGCCACCGTGTCCCCCACGCGCAAACCGTCCGCGGGGACTTCCACCCACCCGTCCTGGCTCACCCCGGGCGTCAACTTGCGTTCCAGGGCCTTGCCATCGCGAATCACGAAGAGCTTGGTGAGGCCGGCCACGGTATAGAGCGCCTCCGGCGGCACGACGTGAATCTCCACGCCGCGTTCCACTACCAATTCAACGCGCACAAACATGCCCGGTCTGAGACCCGCATTGTTGGATGTCAGCCGCGCTTCCACCGTGAGCGACCGCGACCGGGGCTCGAGCGAAGGGTTCAACGACCGGACCTCGGCCGAATACGATTCCCCGGGCAGGGCGTCCGTGGTGAACGACAACCGGGCCCCTGCTTTTACGGCGCCGGCCGCCGATTCCGGAATTTCGACGCGCAGGCGTAGCGGGGTGCTCTTAACGAGCGTCAATATGGGCGTGTTTTCACGCAGATACTGGCCCGGCGAAACGTGGCGCGCAGCTACCTCCCCGTCGAAGGGCGCCCGCACGGTGGCGTCCGCCAAACGTTTCTCGGCCAGTTTGACCTCGGCGCGCAGCGCCTGCACGGAAGCAAGCAGCGTGCGGAGTTCGTCGCGGGTGGCCTCCACCGCCGCCTGACGGGCGCGAAAAGCCTGCTCAAACTCGGTGAAGCGCTGCGAGGAGATGTCCCCGCTTTTCACCAATTTTGCGGCGCTTTCGTACTTGACGCGCGCATCCTCCAGCATGGCCAACGCCTGTCTCATCGAGGGTGTCGAGTCCACGGCCGAGTTCTCCTGGCCAGGTTCCAACCCGACTCGGGCCAGCGCCTGCGCCAAAGCAGCGCGGGCGCGGTCCAGTTGCAGCTGCAGCTCCCGCTTGTCCAGTTCGGCGACAACGTCGCCGCGGCGTACGCGTTGGCCGAAGTCGAAACGGATTTCCGCCACCCGGCCGGGCACTTCGGAGCCCACGGCAACGGTCTCATCGGGGTGCAGCGAACCAGTGACGTAGATAGCGCGGTCGATGCGGCGGGTCTCCACTTTCCCCACGGCTACCACCGTGGGTTCCGTGGCTTCTGTCCGCGCTGGCCCATTCGAGGTAGGGGAATTGGAGCAACCGGCAAGCCAAGCTGCCGCGGTTGCCAGCAAAGCAAGAAAAGGACGTTTCATAAAGAGCGAGCCTCGGTCTGCGGGGAGCATTTCAAACCTTCCAGGAAAATCTTCACCACCCCGGCCACCACGCGCTTCCGCCTGGCCGGCAAACTGCCCTTCCCGAAGACCACATAAGATAGACCCTGGTGCACCAGCATGCCGGCGAAAGCCTGTACGGCGAGCGTCGGGTCTGCCTTGCGCAGCGCGCCGGCGTTCATGCGCGCCCGGAGATACTTCGAAATGTGCTGGTAGAAGACCTCCACCTGGCGCGCGAAGAAGAGCTCGGAAAGTTGGTGGCCCTCCAGCCCGCTGTAGAGCAGCAGGCGCACGTAGCGGGGGTCTTCGAGGTACCAGTCCAGGATGAGCTCGCCGAGCCGGGTGAAAACTCCCTGGTCGTCCTGAGCCTCGATGAGAGCGGTCAGTTTGTCGTCCGGGCGGGTATTGCGGCTCCGCAAGCGCGACTCGATGATGGCATCGTAGAGCGCTTGCTTGGTGGGGAAATGCCGGTAAAGGACGGGTTCGGTCACGCCGACGGCGGCAGCCAGTTCGCGCGTGGTGGCGCCTCGGAAGCCGCGGTCGGAAAACAGGCTGACGGCGGCTTCTACAATGGCCGCACGCCGGTCATCAGCATTCATGCGGTGCTGGGTGGCCATACGCTTCAAGGCTAGCAACCACTAACCTAGTAAACGCTAATTTAGCAGAAGCGAGACCGTAGGGGCAACCCGGCCCGCTGCCGCTTCGCCCGGGCCGCCGCGGCCGTCGTGTTATGCTGTCTGGCGGAAGTGTTCAGCCGTCAACGCCGGAAGGTCAAGATCCTGTACGGCCTGGCCGACGTCATCCTTATTGCGGCGGCCTTCGAGGCCGCTTATCAAACCCGGCTCCACCTGGAGCTGACCAATATCTTCTTTATCGTTCCGCCGGTGAAAGCCCTCCTGTTGGGCGCGGCCATGCTGGGATGGCCCCTGGTGGGCGCCTGGTTGAACGTCTACGACCACCTGGACGCGGCGCGGCCGCGCGCCATTTTCCGAGACGCCTTCAAGCAGTGTGCCTTCGGCACGGTCGGCATCGTGCTGATCGAATATACCCTCCGGCTGGACTTGAGCCGCCCTTTTCTGGCTCTGCTGGCCGCCTATGGTTTCGTGGCTCTGTGCTTGTTCCGTCTGGGGTCCCGGCGTCTGTTCGGCTGGATGCGGCGAGGGCTGGGAGCGCCCTACTACATCCTCCTGGTGGGAACCGGTCCGCGCGCAAGGCGCATGGCCGAACAGGTTGAGGCTTCAAGCGATTTCGGGGCGCGGTTGGTGGGCTTCCTCGCAGCCGAACCGGATGCTCCGGGAGACGAAATCCGGCTGGAGAAGGCCTATCCGGTGCACCCGTTGGCGGCTCTGCCGGAGTTGCTGGCCCGCCAGATTATCGACGAAGTGATCTTCGCCGTAGATAGCCGGCGGCTGGGGGAGATGGAGGATACGCTCCTGATGTGCGACGAGGAAGGTGTGCGCTCGCACGTTGCGGCGGACTTCTTCCCGCACGTGTACAGCCGGGTCTTTTTGGAGAAGTTCCAGACGACCCCGCTGCTGACCTTCTCGGCCACACCGCAGGACGAAGTAGCGCTCATGATCAAACGGGTCACCGACGTTGTAGTGGCTGCCACCAGCCTGGTTGTGCTGGCTCCGCTGATGCTGCTCACCGCCGTGCTGATCCGGGCGACCTCGCCGGGTCCGGCGATTTTCCGGCAATTGCGCTGCGGCCTCAGCGGTAGGCGCTTCACACTCTACAAGTTCCGGTCCATGTGCCAGGATGCCGAAGCAAGGAAGGCATCTCTCCAGCATCTGAACCCGAAGCAAACTGTTTTCAAGATTCCCAACGATCCCCGCCTGACGCCGATCGGGCGGTATTTGAGGAAGTTCTCCGTCGACGAATGGCCTCAACTGTGGAACGTCCTGAAAGGCGACATGTCTCTGGTCGGGCCTCGCCCGCCGGTTCCTGAAGAAGTGGAACAATATAGACGGTGGCAGCGAAGGCGGCTCCGCATGCGTCCCGGGCTTACCTGCCTCTGGGCGCTGGAGGGCCGGGATTCGCTCGATTTCGAGACGTGGATGCGGAAGGACATGGAGTACATCGACAACTGGTCGCTGCCGCTGGATCTTTCGATCCTCCTCCGCACCATCCCCCGCGTACTGTCGGGGAAAGGAGCACACTAACCCATGCATCTGCTACCTACACAAGATGAAGTAGTCAAACTGCTGCTGGACACGGGCGCGTTGCGGAATGGACATTTCCAGTATCCGACCGGCCTGCACTCGGACGAATACCTTCAAGTGGCCCTGGCTTTGCGGTATTACCAATACCAGAAGACCCTAAGCGTAGGCCTGAGCCGGCTGGTCCGGGCGAACACTGAAATCCGGGCGATGATTCCGCGCTTGTCGGTCGTCACGCCTGCCACGGGCGGTCTGCCGGTGGCTTACGGCGTCTGCGAAGCATTGCGCGCGCATCAGGTTTACTGGGCCGAAAGGGAGAACGAGGATGAGCCGCTCAGGTTCCGGCAGTACCTGAAACTCGTGCCCGGCGAAAAAGTGCTTCTGGTGGACGACATCTTGCGGAGCGGCCGCAAACTCACCGAACTCAAGAAACTGGTGGAAAGCAACGGCGGCGAAGTGGTCGCGTTGGCGGTGGTCGTCTATCAGCCCACGCCGGAAACGCCCGACTTCAGTCCGCTGCCGTTCTACTATCTGGCTAAGCTGGACGCACGCTACTACCGGGACGCGGCTTCCTGCGAGTTGTGCCAGCGGAAGGAGCCCCTCGAAACAGTGTGGGTCTAGGTTGGAGCATTGCTATGCGGAGATGGATGATTGGGTTGATTTGCTGCGGCTGTCTGGCCGGGGCGGATTTCAAGGCAGGCGTCGGCCGGGTGAAGATTACTCCGGAAGGCCCCATCTGGATGTCCGGCTACGCCAGCCGGAACAAGCCGTCCGAGGGCGTGG
The DNA here is from genome assembly GCA_037444075.1 of Acidobacteriota bacterium. Classification (GTDB taxonomy): domain Bacteria; phylum Acidobacteriota; class Terriglobia; order Bryobacterales; family Bryobacteraceae; genus JBBIND01. The sequence goes on from JBBIND010000010.1 coordinate 21,585, forward strand.
CGCACGACCTGTGGGCCAAAGCCCTGGCGGTCCAGGATTCTTCCGGACGCAGGGCGGTCATCGTCTCGGTGGATGTCATCGGATTCCCGCGGTCCTTCTCCGACGCCCTGGCAGCGCGTCTCCAGCAACAGTATGGGCTGGAGCGTTCAGCGTTGCTGCTGAACGCTTCCCATACTCACACCGGACCGGTCATCTGGCCGAATCTGAGCACGATGTTCCGGCTGAGCCCTGAAGAAGAGGCTCGTCTAAAGGCTTACGCTCAGAAGCTTTCCGAGGATATGGCCATGGCTGTGGGCGCCGCTCTGGCGGACCTCGCTCCGGCGCGGCTGGCCTTCGGCCAGGGCAAGGCGGGCTTTGCCGTCAACCGGCGCGAGTTCACGCCGAAAGGCGTGCGCATCGGAGTTAACCCGGAAGGTCCGGTGGACCACGCCGTTCCGGTGGTTAAAGTGGCGGCGGCGGACGGTTCGCTGAAAGCCGTGTTGTTCGGTTATGCCTGCCACAACACGACGCTGACGGGGGAGTTTTACGAACTCAGCGGCGATTATTCCGGATACGCCCAATCCGCCGTCGAGCGCGAGCATCCGGGTTCGACGGCGCTGTTCCTCGCCTTGTGCGGCGGGGACCAGAATCCCCACCCGCGCAGTCAGGCGCCGCTGGCCGTACAGCACGGCGAGACTCTGGCGGCGGAGGTGAAGCGTGTGCTGGGAGGCCAGTTGGAAAGCGTCCGGCCACCCATCCGCACGGCCTTCAGGTTAGTCGACCTGCCGTTCGCTTACCATACGCGGGAGCAGTTTGAGAAGGAAGCCGGCGACCAGAACCTCGCCAAAGCGCGCCGGGCGGACCTCATGCTGAAGGCTTACGCGGAGGGACGTCCCGTGCGGCGCGTGCCGTATCCGGTGCAGGCCATACGCTTTCACCAGGATCTGACGCTGGTGGCGCTGGGCGGAGAAGTGGTGGTGGGTTACGCTTTGCGAACCAAGCGGGAGTTCCCCAAAGAACGGCTGGTGGTGGCGGGGTATTCTAACGACGTGATGTGCTACATCCCCACGGCGCAAGTCCTGAGCGAGGGAGGTTACGAAGCTGTCGACAGCATGGTCTATTACGGGCAGCCCGGACCCTTCAACCAGGAAGTGGAAGAAACCGTCATGGGCGCCATACGGCAGGTGTTGGAGCGCGTGGGCGCCCGGCGCTAGAGGCGGAACTCTCCGCCGATGCGCTGGATTGCCAGCCGGTGCGGATGCCCGGAGGCGGCCTGAAGGAATCTTTCCAGAGGCTCTTCGAGCGGTTCGCGGCTCAGCTTGAAGGTAAGGTGGTGAACGGGAGCGAAGAACTCGGCTCCGGCCTGATTACCCATCTGCCACGCCTGTTCCGGCGTGCAGTGGTTGCGTATCCAGGGATCGTAGGCCCCAATGGGCAGGATGGCCAGATCGATCGGACGGGAGTCGCGCAAGCGGGCAAAGCTGTCCGTTACCGCCGTATCGCCCGCGAATAGCACCCTGTAACGGCCGGCTTCGAGCAAGTAGCCGTTGTAGCCGCGATGAGTGTCCGTGCGCATGCGCGCGCCCCAGTGCTTCACTTCAAAAGCCTGCACGGTGGCCGGACCCACTCGGACCCGGTCTCCCCACCGGAGTTCGCGCACGGCGCCGTAGCGGTCCGCGCGCAGCAGGTCGCCCGTTTCCCATGCCGTTACCACCTCTGTGCGGCGGGATTCCAGCCGGCGCAGCGACGGGACGTCGAAGTGGTCCATGTGGGCATGGGACAGCAGCACCATGTCCAACTGCGGCAGTTGCGCGGGCTGCAAAGCAGGAGCCACCAGACGCTTCACTCCGACGGTGACCGGACCCAAACCCAGTCCCGCTCGGGTGCTGAAAACGGGGTCAGTGACGATGGTAAAGCCGTCGATCTTCAGCAGAACCGTGCTGTGGCCCAGCCATGCGGCCTGCAAGCCTTTGTCCGGCCAGGAGTCAGGATCCGGGATGAGCCCTGGATGCTCGACCTGCTGATTGAACTCGGAGAAGTACTGTCTCCAGAATGAAGGCGCCTGCCGGTAAAGATACGCGCCGATGCCCGTAACGCCGAGAGTTGTGGCGGTTGCCAGTAGCTTCCTGCGGGACCAGCCCCTCGCTTTGACGTTGTCTCCCACTTGCTCCACTCTATCAGCCGAAGCGCTCTTCCCGCCACGGATCGCCCCTTCGGTGATATCCGTGGCGTTCCCAGAAGCCCGCCTCTTCGCGGTCCAGGAACTCGAATCCGCAAACCCACTTGGCGCTTTTCCAGGCGTACAGGCGGGGCACGACAAGGCGGGCAGGTCCGCCGTGCGCGGCACTCAGAGGGGTTCCATCGTGGAGCAGGGCGATGAGCACGTCATCCGCCAGGAGGTGAGAGACCGGGAGGTTGGTTGTCCAGCCGTTGTCCAAAGCCTTCACCAGCACGTGCCGCGCTTCGGGCAGCAGTCCCCCGGCGAGTTGCACCAGGCGGGCAGCGCTCACCCCTTCCCAGAGATTGCCGAGCCGGGACCAGCGCGTAACACAATGAAAATCAGCGAAAACCCTGACCCGTTCCAGCTTTGAAAACTCCTCCCAGTTCCAGGAAGTGGGTTGGTTTACGAGTCCGGAAATGGAAAAGGACCAGTTCTCCAGAGAGATCCTTGGCGGACCGCTCACGTCGAGAACCGGCCATTGCTCGGTAAGGCTTTGCCCGGCCGGCAATCGCACTGGTCTGCGCGTGTCCGGGCTGATAACGGTGCCGGAGGGTAGCCCCTCCGGGAAAGCCGACTTTCCCGTATTATGGTGCCCCAAATCCGGATTGGGCATATCTGACCATACTGATGCGACCCGTCGAAGGCGGGATGCAATGTTTTTTTCTTTTTTTTGTTCGCGGCGCGTGAGAAGAGCGCGGGTTCAGAACAACTACCTGATTTGGAAGGGATTCGGGCATGCGCATGGCCCTTTTTTTGTTGTTGATGGCGGTGGGAGTTCCGCTCTGGGGTGACGGTGTGGGCAGCCGCGCCGAGTATGTGGGCGGCACCTCGGCGGTGTTCAAGGCACGCACTAGCGGGAAAATCCTGACTGCGGACCCGGACAGGCTGGAGTTCACTACCGCGAAGTTCCCGCCGGTCAGCGTGCCTTACGACAGCGTCAATCTGATCGAGTACGGCCAGAAGGTCAGCCGCCGCTACGCCATGGCTGTGGTCATTTCACCACTGCTGCTGCTAAGCAAGAAAAAGAAGCACTACCTGACGATTGGCTACCAGGACGAGTCAGGCGAACAGCAGGCCCTCGTCTTCGAAGTGGACAAGAACGCAATTCGGTCGTTGTTGGTGGCCTTGGAAGCGCGTACCGGGCTAAAAGTGCAGTACCAGGACGATGAAGCCCGCAAGGCGGGGAAGGGATGAGGAACCGGGTGCTGGCCGGATTGGCAGTAATGTTGGCCGCGGCAGTGGCTGCCTTCGCCGAACAGGCGCAGGAACCGCTGCTCGCCATCAAGCGGATCCACGTGGAGAGGCTGTCCGGAGGGGAAACGGCCACGCAGATCCGTGACATGATCATCACCAGCCTGCAACGGACCGGCCTGTTCGTGCTTACGGAGAATCCGGAACGGGCGGACGCCTGGTTGCGGGGCTCCGCCGAAGACCTGATCTACACCGACACGTTTCAGTCCAGCGAAGGCATCAGCGCTCGCGCCGGTGTGGGCGCGAACACCTCCACGCCATCAGGCTCGCGAACCACGGAGAGACGAGGAATTCAGGCCAGCACCAGCGTCGGGCAGCATGAATCCACGCGGATTTCCGAGCGCAAGCACGAAGCGGTGGCCTCGGTACGGCTGGTAAACCGCGATGGTGACGTGATCTGGTCAACGACGCAGGAAAGCGGCGGCGGCAAGTTCCGTGGCGCGAGCGCGGATGTGGCCGAAAAGGTCACACGCCAGTTGCTGGTTGACCTGGAACGGTCCAGGAAGCTCTTGCGGCCTGCACCCTGAGGATCCACAGCCGCGGCCTTTGATGCGCCGCGAAGTCCCCGCCTAGTTCCCTGGCTTCAGCGAAAAGATCAGCAGTTCTCCCGTCGGGATATTCCAGGAATTGCCGCCCGGTAAACTCCAGACGGTTGCGCCCGGACGGTAGCCGGCATCGAGAAAGAAGCTCCGGCGCACGCCGTCCAGACGGCAGACGCCTGCGTCGGGCGAGGGCTTCTCCTTGGTGGGAGGTTCCACCAGGCACTGGAAGCCTACTTCGGCGATGTCCGCCGGCTGCTTGCCGGGAGGCAACTCGACGGCGATGCGGACCCAGCCGTCGCGTTCCACGGCGTAGTCGACGCGTCCGAGATGGGCGAACCACCAGCGGGTCTCGCCTGACAACCTGAGAGCGGGGGAAATGCGCGCCTGGCGATTGACCACCAGAGCTTCTATATACAGATAGTTGCGCGGGTCGCTGATCTTCTGGCCGTCCACAACGCCGAAACGCCTGAGCTTGTTTTCCCGCTCCAGTTCTTCGGCCATCACCCGGTACGTCCATGGGTGGTCGTCCATGACCTGTTCGCGGGAAACACCGTCCAGGTTCACTTCCAGCGGCGCAGGCTGAAAGCGGAGCGCTGAGCCGGCTTCGCCGGAAACCATGTTGTTTTCGGTGACCGGCATGAGCAACGGGTGCAGGGCTTCTCGCCGGCCCTCAAAGTCCACTTCCTTGTGGCCTCGAGCCTGAATGGTGGCGCGCAACGGCTTGTGATTGGAGTCCGGAAAAACCTTGTAGACGTACTCGATGTCCGTTGTGCGGCCCCAGCGGGCCATGAGCGCGCGCGTGGAAGTGCCGCCGTCCTCATTGGAGAAGATGGCCGTATACTGCACGAGCGGAAGGCCCTTTTCGGTCAACCGCTCGCAGTACATGAGAACAGGCACATCGCTGAAGCGGCCAATCGTGTTGGGCCGCGCATAGAGCACCGGGGCGTGCGCCAGCAGCCCGTAGTAGGGGTCTGTGCGGGTGACCTGCCGGAAACGGACCCCGGATACCTCAAGCCCGCTCCCCGGCGCGGACCACTTCGGATGCCGGCTGAGGCTCATAGTGTGTTGGCCCGGCTTGAACGGACCGAGGAACACCGGGTAAAGGTGCCAATCCGCGCCCGCGAACAGGACTATGTGCTGCGCAGGTCTGCCCGGCAGGTTGAGCTCGGCTACCGCCGCTTCGCGCCCCGGTTCGCTCCAGTTTGAGCCGGGTGAGCGCATGGTCAGTTCGGCCACCACTTCCGCCGGTTCCGAAACCTGAAAACTGAAAGTTTCCGCCGCCAGCGCCGGGTGAAGACCCAACAGAAAAACAGCCAGCGCAAAAATCGCCAGCCGTTGGATGAGTGCAAGCAATGTCTGCGAATTGCAGGGCTTGCGTAGAAATCGGTCCACCATGCTTATCTCCGGTATGTCCTCAGTATTTCCAGGCCAGCCGGAGAGGACGACAATCCTCACCGTCGGCCTGATGCGCCGCAATTCCTGGATGAGAAAACGCCCCTGTTCGGGGTGGGGCAGCCGCAGGTCCATCAGTACGACTTCCGGAGCGAACCCGTCCAAGCAGGACAACGCCTCTTCCGCCCCTGCCGCCCGGCAGACCTCGTGTCCGGCGGATTCCAGCAGGAGAGCGCGCACGTCCAGTTGTTCGCAATCGTCGTCTACAGCAAGGACGCGGGCCATGCGTTCCCGGCTAGCCGAACGAGATATGAGCTATAACAAGCTGCGGCATGGCCCGGTTCCAGCTTTCCGGGATGTTGTCGAACGGCAGCCGGAACTCTCGAGTTCCGCCAGGTGCGAGGATGCCCTCCTTGCTGCGCACGATGGGGACGCGCTCGCGGAGGACGAGTTGGCCGTAAGCGTCGTAGAAGATGCAGTTGAGTTCCACGAGCTCGAGCGGACGGTCTCCGGCATTGGTGATCTTGCCGGTTATCTCCACGAGGGATTGCTTGAAATAACTCTCCGCGGCGCTCATTTCAACTTCGCTCAACTGGAGGTGGCGCGTGTAGGCTTTCGCGTCCGGCGTCAACACGGGAATTTCGGTCATCAACGGTCCGCGTCTTTCGAGGTGCCAGAAGGCGGCGCCCCCCACGATGAGCAAGCCGATAACAAGCAGCACAGGCGTGCGGGCCCGGGGCAGCTTAGGATCTGCTTTACTGGCCACTGATAGTCATCTCCCGAATAAGTAAAGTAGGTGAAGCTATTGAACCCCGGAACTCCAGGTCATCGCCAACAGCTTCCAGTTCCAACAGCATGTGCCGGAGGTTTCCGGCGATCGTCACCTCCGAGACCGGGTAGGCAAGTTCGCCGTTTTCTATCCATAGCCCCACCGCGCCCCTGGAGTAATCGCCGGTCACCGTATTCACACCGAAGCCCATCAGTTCGGTGACGTACAGGCCGTTGCGGGCCGACTCGATCAACTTGGGCGCCGGTTGAGGGCCCGGCTCCATGTAAAAGTTACCATGTCCTATACCGGCGTTGCCGCTCAGCCCGCGGCTCGCGTTGCCGGTGGTCTTCAAGCCGAGTTTGCGCGCGGTGTACGTATTCAGCAGATAGCTCTTGAGCACGCCCCGCTCGATCACTACGGTACGGCGGCTCGGGACGCCCTCGTCGTCAAACGGACAAGTGCCGAACAGTCCCGGGATGGTGGCGTCGTTGATGACGGTCACATGATCGGAGGCCACTTTGTTGCCCAGGCATCCGGCCAGGAACGAGGCGTTCCGGTAAATGGCGTTGCCCTCCACGGATTCGAAGATGTGGTCGAGCAAACTTCGGGCGGCGCGCGGATCGAAAATCACCGGAGCCTTCTGTGTGGCGATTCTCCTCGGGTTGAGCCGCCTGATCGCGCGCCCGGCGGCTGTCCGGCCGACTTCCGCGGGACTTTCGAGAGCGGCGTGTGAGCGGGACAGCGTGTACCAGTAATCCCGCTCCATCGAACTCCCTTCGCGCGCCACCGGGACCACCGAGATGGAGCAACTGCTGGTCCGGTAAGAGCCCGAGAATCCGCGGCTGTTAGCAAACGCCGTGGAGCTGAGATGGGACGAGAAGCTCCCGCCCTCGGAGTTGACGATACGCGCATCAAAGCTGAGCGCCGCCTCCTCCGCTTCCAGCGCCTGCCGGATCTTGGTCTCCTCGCTGAGTTGTTCGAGATCCTTCGAGTACAAGCCCAGTTCTCCAGGCAGTGCGCCCAGCGTGTCCGCATCAGGAAGACCGGCATGCGGGTCCGTGGTGGCTACACGAGCCGCTGCCAGGGCGGACTCGACCATGCGGTCTATTCCTTCCCGCGACAAGTCGGAAGTGTAAGCGGAGCCGCTTTGCTGCCCCAACAGGACGCGCAGTCCGGCTCCCCTTGAGCCGGCCTGCTTGATGTTCTCCACTTCGCGCATGCGGACGTTAACGGAGAACTCCTCCCCTTCGGAGACCGTACATTCCACTTCCTCGGCGCCCTTGCTCCGGGCGAGCCGGACAAGCTCCAGACTCAGTTCCTCCAAGGAACTCTTCACTGCGCGGTACCTCCCACGGTCATCTTGTCGATCTTCATGGTGGGCATGCCCACGCCCACGGGGACGTTCTGCCCTTCTTTGCCGCAGATGCCCACACCCTCATCGAGCTGAAGATCGGAGCCTACCATGCTGACGTGGCGCAGCGCCTCCGGTCCGTTGCCGATCAGCGTCGCTCCTCTCACCGCGCGAGTGAGCTTGCCGGATTCGATGAGGTAGCATTCACTGGCCGAAAACACGAAGCTACCGCTGGTGATATCGACCTGCCCGCCGCCGCCAAACACCGGGCAGTAAAGGCCTTTGTCCACCGAGCGGATGATCTCTTCCGGATCGCTCTCTCCCGCGAGCATGAACGTGTTGGTCATGCGCGGCAGCGGAATGTGCTGGTAGCTCTCGCGCCTGCCGCTGCCGGTAGGCTGTGCCCCCGTGATGCGGCTGGAGAGTTGGTCTTGCAGGTAGCCGCGCAGGACACCGTTCTCAATCAGGACATTGCGGGCCGTGGGGCAACCCTCGTCGTCCACGTTCAACGAACCTCGCCGGGCGCTCAAAGTGCCGTCGTCCACCACGGTCACCAGCGGGCTGGCTACCTGCTGCCCGATCCGGCCGGTGAATGCGGAGACCCCCTTGCGGTTGAAATCCGCCTCCAGCCCATGCCCAACGGCTTCGTGCAGGAGGATGCCTGGCCAGCCCGGACCCAGCACCACAACGGTCTCCCCCGCAGGGGGATCGGCGGCCTCCAGTTGCACGATGGCCTGCCGCGCCGCTTCGCGGGCGAAGTACTCCGGAGTCTTCTCTTCGAGGAAGAATTCGAGGCCCACTCTTCCGCCGCCGCCGTGAAAACCGCGATGCGGGGGACTGCCCTCCTCGCGCGCCAGCGCCACCACGTTCAGCCTCGCTAGCGGCTGGCGGTCATGGGTCAACTGACCGCCGCTCGTGGCCACGAGAACGTGGCGGAGACTGTCCAGGTAGGAAGCGTGCACCATGAAGATGCGGGGGTTATAGGCGCGAGCGGCTTCGTCGGCGCGCTGCACCAGGCGCACACGCTCATTGAGCGGCGTGTCAGTCGGCGCCTGGACCACAGGGTACAGGTCCCACTTGCGGTCCAACTCCCTCAGATTCAGGGGCGGCTGCGTAGCCGACGTAGCCGCAATCCGGCCGGCCACACTGGCGGCTTTCAGAATGCGCTCGGGCGAAAGATCATCGCTGTAGGCATAGCCCGTGCGCTCTCCCAGGATGACGCGCACTCCGACGCCCATTATGACTCCCTGGTTGGCGCTCTTCACGATGGATTCGTCCAGGCTGATGGAGGTAGTGGACAGGTATTCAAAATAGAGGTCGGCGTATTCGCCGCCGCTCGAAAGAGCCTCTGCCAGGTACCGCTCCAAGTCGCGCTCTGTTATGGCAAACTTCTGCGCGATGAACGACTCGGAAAGACCCATAATATGAGCCTAACATGCAGTGAATGTTCCGCCGGTTGCCGCTATAATTCCACTATTATGAATCAGGTCCGGGCTACAAGGGAGCTTCCTGAAGGGGCGCGCCTGGCGCGGCGCCTGTACGAGCAGGCCGAACACCTGGAACGGCTCACCAGAGGGTTGAAGGAGACAGTTCTTTCCACGCGCCCGCCCTCCGGGGAGTGGTCGCTCAAAGAACTGATTTGCCATGTCTGGAGAGTGCAGCAGGTGTTCGTACAGCGCCTGGACCTGATGCTGGCCCAGACGGATCCCGCGCTGAGTTCCTATGATCCCGACGAGGATCATGAGTCCGACCGCCTCCTGGAGCGCTCCGCTTTGGACATCCGCAGGAGCTTCCTCGAGGACCGGCTCAAGTTGCTGGGGCGGCTGGAGCAGTTGACTGAAACGGAATGGCGCCGCACTGGGCGCCACCCCGAGTACAACCACTACGATGTTCGTTTCCTGGTGGAGTACCTCGTCTATCACGAGGCGCACCACATCTATCAGATGATTCAGCGCCGGGCCATGCTGGAGCGGCCCGCCGTGGACTGAACGCAGCCCGGACAACGGCCGGGCCTGGAGGAGCACCATGACGCAATCGGCAAAACTCGTGAGCGCTGTGAGGTGGCGAGGCGGGCTGGCGCTGGCGGCGTTCGTCGCCCTGGCTCTGGCGCCCGCCGTCCGGGCGACGCCGCCCGTGCCGGGCAAGTCCTGGGAGCGGAAGCACCCCTCGCATTGGTCGGCAGCCGGGCTGAAGAGGGCGCGGGATTATTCGGCCACGCTGCGTACGGCTGCCGTCATGATTGTCGATGACGGAGTCGTGGTGGATGAGTGGGGCCAGACAGACAGAAAATTCAACTGCCATTCCATCCGGAAGAGCCTGCTCAGCGCGCTGTACGGAATTCAGGCCGCTGAAGGCCGTATCCGGCTGTCGGACAATCTGGCAACACTGGGCATCGACGACAACGAGCCCGCCCTCAGCGACGTCGAGAAACGGGCCACCATCGCGAACCTGTTAAGAAGCAGGTCTGGCGTCTACCACCCCGCACTCTATGAGACCCCCCGGATGAAGGCTATGCGCCCGCCGAGACACAGCCACCGGCCGGGCTCCTTCTGGTACTACAACAACTGGGATTTCAACGCTCTGGGCACCATCTACGAAAAGCTGACTGGCGAGACCATTTTCGAGAGCTTTCACCGGCGGATCGCTCAGCCGTTGGAAATGGAGGACTTCACACCCGGTGACGGCGCCTATTTCACTGGACCGGATTCGGTTCACCCGGCCTACCCCTTCAGGATGACGGCGCGGGACCTGGCTCGCTTCGGCTTGCTGTTTCTCAGAAAGGGTCAGTGGGGTGATCGTCAGGTGGTGCCTGCCGCCTGGGTGCGTGAGAGCACGTCCTCATACTCTCGAACCGGGGAGCCTGACTACGGCGGGGAAGGCTACGGCTACATGTGGTGGGTCGGCAGGGATTCCTTTTCTGCGCGCGGAGCCGGCGGACACTACGTCGTGGTGGTTCCGGGGCGAAGGCTCGTCGTCGTGCATCGGGTGGATACGGACCGGCCGGGCAACAGTGTGTCGGGCGAGGACTTCGAGCGGCTGTTACGGCTGATCTTCGCCGCCCAAAAGAAGCGCCGATAGGTTGTTGGTCAAGGAGCGTTTCCCGGGCGAGAAAGCCCGAAGCCGGCAGCGAATGGACCAGCGTTCCCCGCACAATCACCTGCAAAAATGAGGGCCACTTGTATTTGAGCCGGTTGAACCGGTAGGCTCGAAAGAGGCAGAGGAGTGCAATATGCGGCCCAGGCGCAGAATTCTGATCGGGCTGGCATGGCTGGCTTTGGTGTTCGTGCTGGCGGGTTGTTCCGTCAAGCGCTACGCCATCAACAGGCTGGGCGATTCGCTCGCGGCCAGCGGCAGCACCTATGCTTCCGACAACGATCCTGACCTGATCGAAGGCGCTCTCCCGTTCAGCCTGAAGCTTATTGAGAGCCTGCTGGCGGAAAGCCCTCGCCACCAGGGACTGCTGCTCGCCGCCGCCAGCGGATTCACGCAGTACGCGTACGCCTTCGTGCAGCAGGACGCCGATGAGATGGAGCCGAAGGACTTCACTGAGGCACAGAGGCTTCGGACCCGCGCTCGCAACCTCTACCTGCGGGCGCGTGACTACGGACTGCGCGGCCTCAACGTTCGCTATCCCGGATTCGAGCGCGCTCTGCGGGCGGAAAGCAAGACCGCGGTGGCTGCCGCTGAACGGCGGGACGTTCCGCTGCTGTATTGGACCGCCGCCTCCTGGGGTGCGGCGATTTCGCTCTCCAAAGATGACCCGGAGACAGTCGCGGACCAGCCGTTAGTGGAAGCGATGATGGACCGCGCTCTGGTTCTGGACGAGAGCTTCGATCATGGAGCCATTCATAGTTTTTTGATCTCTTACGAATCCAGCCGTCCCGGAGCCGCGGCCGAGGCGGAACAGCGCGCCGTGCGTCATTTCGAGCGGGCGATGCAGTTGAGCGGCGGGAACTTGGCTTCCCCGCTCGTTAGTCTGGCCGAAGAGATCTCCGTCGCCCGGCAGAACCGGCAGGAGTTTGTTTCCCTGCTGAACAAAGCGCTGGAGATTGACGTGGACGCCAAACCGGAATTCCGGCTGGCGAATCTGATTATGCAGCGCCGGGCCAGGTGGTTACTGACTCAAGTGGATGAACTGTTTCTGGAGTAAAGGCACATGTTGAGACGCTCTGTCGCGACGAAGCTCGCGGGAATCTTGCTGGCAACTTGCTGTGGCGGCGAGTTGGCCGCTCAACGCTCCGTGCATCTGAAAATGGCCACGCTGGCGCCGAAAGGCTCCTCTTACCACCAATCACTGCAAGCCATGGGCCAGCACTGGAGCCGTCTGCCGGGAGCCCGCATCAGCCTGACTATCTATCCGGGCGGCACGATGGGCGGCGAGGCGGACATGGTGCGGCGGATGCGCGTGGGGCAGTTGCACGCCGGCATGCTGACGGTGACCGGACTGTCGGAAATCGAACCCTCCGTCAGGGCGCTGCAGAACATGCCGATGGTGTTCCGCTCGCTCGAGGAAGTCGACTTCGTCGTGGAGAAGTTGCGTCCGCTCCTCGAAGCGCGTTTTGAAGAAAAGGGTTTCGTCGTGCTCTTTTGGGGCGACGCCGGGTGGGTGCGTTTCTTCTCGAAGGAGCGTGTCCTGCAACCGGCGGACCTGAAACGCCTCAAAGTGTTCACCTGGTCCGGCGACAACGACCAGGTGGACATCATGAAGGCGGCGGGCTATCAGCCTGTGCCTCTGGAAACGAATGACATTCTGCCGGCGCTGCAAACCGGCTTGATAGACGCCGTGCCTACCGTGCCCTTCTATGCGCTGTCCGGGCAGTTCTATGGCCCTGCTTCGCACATGCTGGACTTGAACTGGGCGCCGCTCGTGGGAGGAGCCGTCATCACCAGACGGGCGTGGGACGGGATTGCCCCGGAGGTCCGTCAGCAGATGCTGGCAGCTGCCAAGGAAGCGGGTGACCGTATCAAGCAGCGCAGCCGGACCGAAGCGGAGGAATCCGTCGAGGCGATGAAGAAACGGGGCCTCACCGTGCATCCGGTGAACGGTGAAACAGAGCAGCTCTGGCGCCGCAGCGCGGCAAGCGTTTATCCGGAGATCCGCGGGCGCATCGTGCCCGCGGATATGTTCGATAAGGTGCTGGACTTGCTGAAGGAATTCCGTGCCAACCGGAGGGCCCATAGCCAATGACCGCCGGCCGGGTGACGGCTTTTCTGGGGCGATCCGAGAACCTCTTTCTGAGCCTTGCGCTAGGCGCCATGGTGATTCTGCCCCTGGCGGAAATCGCCCTTCGGGCGGCGTTCGGCGTGGGGATTTCCGGGGCTACATCCCTGGTGCAGCATCTCACGCTGGTGGTCGGTATGGCTGGCGCAGCCGTTGCCGCGCGGGAAGACAGGCTGCTGGCGCTGGCCACCGGCTCACTGCTTAAAGGCGGCGCCCGCGCAAGGGCCCGCCTGTTCAGCAATTCCTTTGCCGCCGCCATAACAACGCTCTTGTGCTACGCCGGCGTGCAGTTTGTGCTCACCGAGAAAACCGCCGGAGCCACACTGGCCTACGATGTGCCCCTGTGGGTCGTGCAACTGGTGATCCCGCTGGGCTTCGGCCTCGTCGCGGTCCGCCTGCTCTGGCACGCCGCAGCCACCTGGAAAGGACGCGCCGCAGCAGCGGCTCTGGCGGGCGGGCTGATTCTTTTCTGCGCCCGGCCTCCTCTCGACCCGGAACGCCTGGTGCTGTGGGCGCTGATTGCGCTGCTGGTGGCGACGGCTCTCGGTACGCCCATCTTCACGACGCTGGGGGGCGCCGCGCTCATCCTGTTCTGGGGCGATGGAATCCCTATCGCGGTGCTGCCGGTCGACCATTACCGCCTGGTGACCAACCCTTCATTGCCGGCCATACCGCTGTTCACGCTGGCAGGCTACTTTCTGGCCGAGGGCGGGGCTTCGCGCCGTCTGATTCGCGTCTTTGATGCCCTGTTCGGCCAATTTCGCGGGGGTCCCGCCATCGTCACCGCTTTGGTGTGTGCGTTCTTCACCTCCTTTACCGGCGCGAGCGGCGTAACGATTCTGGCGCTGGGCGGCTTGCTGATGCCGGTCCTGCTGGCCGCGCGCTATCCGGAGAAGGCCTCGCTGGGACTGCTCACGGGCGCAGGCTCGCTGGGTCTGACGTTTCCCCCCTGCCTTCCGCTGATCCTCTACGCCATCGTGGCGCAAGTGACCATCGGCGAGATGTTCCTGGGAGGGATTATTCCGGGCATCCTGCTGGTCGGCCTCACGGCCTGGTGGGGAGTCCGGCAAGGTCCAAAGTTGACCGCTGCCGAAAAACGTTTTGATGGGTTGGAGGCACGGCGTGCTATTTGGGAAGCCAAATGGGAACTGTTGCTTCCTGTGGTGGCCGTGGGCGCTTTGTTCGGTGGTTTCGCCACACCCGTAGAGGCAGCCGCCCTGACCGCCTTCTACGCTTTCTTCGTGGAGTCCTGCATCTACCGGGACCTGAAGCTGGGGCGCGACCTGACCCGGGTGATGAAGGAATGCGGCCTGCTGGTGGGCGGGGTGTTGCTGATCCTGGGAGTGGCGCTCGGCCTAACGAACTGGATGGTGGATGCGCAGATTCCCGCGCGGGCGCTCGAATGGGTCACTGCCGCCATCGAATCACCCTACCTGTTCCTGCTCCTGCTGAATGTCACCCTCCTGATGGTGGGGTGCCTGATGGACGTCTTCTCCGCCATCGTTGTCGTGGTCCCCATCATTGTCCCGATAGGGCAGGCTTTTGGCATTGACCCGGTCCACTTGGGGATCATCTTCCTGGCCAACCTGGAACTCGGCTACCTGACTCCCCCTGTGGGCATGAACCTGTTTCTCTCCGCCTACCGGTTTGAGAAACCGCTGATGCAGGTTTACAGTTCGATCATCCCGGTGCTGCTGGTGAGGCTGGCCGGAGTTTTGGTGATTACGTATTTCCCGTTTCTGACAACTACTTTGCCCAATTGGGTGGCGCGTTGAGGATCACTCTTCGCCCTTGAAGGGGTCCTCGTCAGCGCTGGGGCCGTAGATCGCCGGCACGGGCACGTCCAACAGCCGCAGATAGACAGACATCTGGCCGCGGTGATGGTACCAGTGGTTCAACAGGATGGCGCGTACGCCAGCCAAGCGAGGCAGGGCCATGAGTTGCTTGCCTTCCCGCTCGACGGTCCACGTGGCTGCCATCCGTTCGTCGTCGAAAGACTCCAGAATATGGCGCGCGGCGGCCAATCCGTCGTCGAGCGTGCTCATGATTTCTTTCACGGAAGTTGCGGGTGGTGATTCCGAGTATTCGGCTGGAAGAACCAAGGTGTCCTTTTCAAACATCGTGGCTCCTTGAGCGGGGGCGCTTGCCAGGTGCATTGCCAACTGGCCGAGCGTCATCGACTTTGGATGGGGGCGCCAGCCCAGTTTATCCTCCGGCAAGCGCTCCAGAATGCGCCGCGTGGCTTGTGCTTCCCGATCCAATTCGGCCAGAATCGCGTCTGCTAAGTGGGCCATGCCTGTCCTCCTCTGTAGTGCGAGCCAGCGGCGGCGTGCAGCGCGCTGGCAACTCTCTTTATTCTAGCCGCCAGTGTAATCAGGAACTGCCACTCCAGGGACACGTGATTGTCCTGGAGCGGCTGATTTCCATGGTGGCGGCGGTTTGCAGCGCCGCCGACAGCCAACCTACGATGGGGATGAGGCCGGCGACCGCGGACAGACACGCTCCCGTGTGCGGCGTGGCTTGGCGCGCCGCTTCGGCAGGTCTGATTTGGAGCTATGAGCTTGGGACGAACACTGATCCTCCTGGGTATAGTGCTGCTGCTTGTGGGCCTGGCGGTCACCCTCGGAGAACGCCTGCCGCTCAGGCTCGGGCGCCTGCCGGGTGACTTCGTCTTCCGCGGGAAATCCTCGACCTTTTACTTCCCGCTGACAACTTGCCTGTTGCTGAGTGCGGTTCTTTCGCTGGTGTGGTGGATTCTCGGCCGCCGGTAGCGGTCTTCAGAGCGAGCCGATCTTGTCCGGAGGCCAGTAAACAAACGCCGCACGCCCATAAATGTGGCTGCGGCGGAGTGGACCCCAGTGCCGGCTATCGTTGGAGGACGCGCGATGGTCGCCAAGGACGTAGTAGTGGTCCTCCGGGACAGTCGTCAGCGGCCAGGAATGCGAGTCCCGGAGACTCTCCGGAACGTATTCTTCGTCCAAAGGCGCGCTATTGACGAACACCACGCCCTCGCGAATCTCCACCGTGTCTCCAGGCAATCCCACCACGCGCTTGATGTAGGACTTGCCGGGATCACCCGGAAAATGAAAGACCACCAGATCGCCTCGGCTGATTCGGCCAAACCCGAGACGGTAAGTGAATTTGTTGATGAAAATCCGTTCCTGATCCTCCAGGGAGGGGAGCATGCTGGTGCCTTCTACCTTCACCGGCTGGTAGACGAACAGAATCAGGACCGTGGCGATAAAAATGGCCAGCAGCAAGTCCCTCAGCCATTGGACGAGGATCTGGCCGAGTCTCCCTTGCTCTTTCCCGGCGTGCTCTACCGGCCTCTGTTCAGCATCCGTCATGGTTCCGGAAACGTCGGCAAACTCCTCTCTTCAGCTTTAGCACGGAGCGTTGCTGAGCAGCAAATTCTCCGCATTCCGACGAAAGCCGGAATCTACCTTGAGCCGCCCCCGCAAAGCCTTGCAGGAGGCGGCACACGCAGGCGGACCCGTCTAGATATAGGCGATCACATCGATTTCGACCAGCGAATTGCCGGGGATTCCGGCGGCTGCCGCGATGGTCGTCCGCACCGGCGGTTCCGGGCCGAACCTGCCGCGGAAGACCTCGTTCATCGCCTTGTAGTCTTTCAGGTCGTGCAAGTACACATTGCACTTGAGTACCTTCTCCATGGAGGAGCCGGCGTTCTCGAGTTCCTTTTGGATTTCGTTCAGCACGTGGTCCGTATGGGCTTTGATGTCGCCTTCGAAGTGAGCGCCCTTGCCGGCAATGAACAGCAGGTTGCCATAGGAGACGGCTCCTGAAAACAACGGAGTGGTTTTCGGCTTGCCGGCCCGGTAGTGGACTTTCTTCACGGGTCCGGTCTGGGCGGTGGCGGCGGTTGCCGCGGCTCCGACTCCGAGTGCCGTTTTCAAAACAGTTCTGCGGTTCTTGTTCATAGGTCCTCCTCCTGTTGGTCGCCGCCCAATGTACAACGGAGGGGCGCCGGGCGGCAACGGCACTCGGCGCTGTCAGTGCGGCGTTACGTGGCGGGAAAACCGCCAGGAGGGCACTAAGCGGCGATTCGGCGAGCGTTTGTAACGCAGCCCAGGCTATGAATGGATATAGTATGGAGTCCTAAGGTCATCGAATTGGCGCCTCGAATTAAATCGGTGGCAGACCGCGTTTTTAAGTGAAGGATGAAATCCGGCAGCCAACCGGCCACAGGTCATCATATTCCAACTCCCGGCCGGGCGGCGGCTGCTGGTCTACAGGAGAAGCTGAATGGTCCAGGATGGAGCTGACGGGATGAAGCACAACAAGGAGACCCATGCCGGCGGAATCACGCGCCGGGGTTTTGGAGCGGTTGTTGGAGCCGGCGTACTCTCGCAGGCTGCCGAAAGACCGAAACCCAACATACTGTGGATCACCTGCGAAGACATTGGCCCGGAACTCGGCGCTTACGGCGACGCCTACGCGCAAACACCGAATCTCGACCGGTTGGCGGCGCGAGGGTTGCGGTACACGAACGCCTGGTCGACAGCGCCTGTTTGCGCGCCGGCCCGGACGGCGATCATCAGCGGCATGTATCCGCCCAGTACAGGGTCCGAGCACATGCGCAGCATGACGCGGCTCCCCGCGCACATGCGCATGTATCCGCAATTCCTGCGGGAAGCCGGCTACTACGCCACCAACAATTCGAAGGAGGACTACAACCTCGAGAAAGTCGGCGAGGTGTGGGACGATTCGAGCGGCAAGGGGCACTGGCGCAACCGGAAGCCGGGGCAGCCGTTCTTCTCGATCTTCAACTTCACGACAACGCATGAAAGCCAGATCCGCCGGCGCCCGCACACCCTGAAGCACGACCCGGCCAAGGTGCGTGTGCCAGCCTATCATCCCGACACGCCGGAGGTGAGGCACGATTGGGCGCAATACTACGACAACATCACGACGATGGACCAGCAGGCGGCGGGTGTGCTGCGCGAACTCACCGAGGACGGGCTTGCCGAAAACACGGTCGTTCTGTTCTACGGCGATCACGGCTCGGGAATGCCCCGCAGCAAACGCTGGCCTTACAACTCCGGTCTGCATGTGCCGCTGATGGCGTATTTCCCCGAGAAACTGCGGCATCTTGCGCCTCCGGAGTACCGGCCCGGCGGTACGTCGGAACGGCTGGTGGGCTTCGTGGATCTCGCGCCCACCTTGCTCAGCCTGGCGGGCATCAAGCCTCCGTCGTGGATGCAAGGCCACGCGTTCCTGGGTGAACACCGCGCGCCCGACCCGCCGTACGTTTTCGGATGCCGCGGCCGCATGGACGAGCGCTATGACATGGTGCGTTCAGTCCGTGACAAGCGCTACGTCTACATACGGAATTACATGCCGCACAAAATCTACGGCCAGCACATCGCTTACATGTTTGAAACGCCCACCACGCGAGTCTGGAAAAAACTGTACGATGCGGGGCGCCTGAAACAGCCTCAAACGCGCTTCTGGGAAACGAAGCCTTCCGAGGAACTCTACGATCTGCAGAATGACCGGGATGAGGTGAACAACCTGGCGGAGTCGCCGCAGCACGCCCAGACGCTCGCCCGTTTGCGTAAAGCGCTTCGGGAGCATGTTCTGGAGGTGCGGGATGTAGGCTTTCTGCCGGAGGACGAAATCCACTCGCGCAGCCGGGGTTCCACGCCGTACGAGATGGGGCGTGACACGAAACGCTATCCGCTCGAAAAGATCCTCGCGATGGCGGACAAAGCCAGCATGGTGAAGGACGCTTCGACGAAGGATCTGGAAAATGGCTTGCGCGACGCCGACAGTGCCGTCCGCTATTGGGCGGCGATGGGGCTCCTGATGCGCGGCGCGCCGGCTGTCAGCAAGACCAAGCCGGCGCTGCAAGCGGCGCTTGGAGATAGCCAAGCCAGTGTGCGCGTGATTTCCGCCGAAGCGCTCGGCCGCTACGGTGATGAGGCGGACCTCGAGAAAGCGTTGCCGGTTTTGCTGGATGCCGCCAGAATCGACAAGCATGGCCTCTATGTTTCCATGCTGGCTTTGAACGCGCTGGACGCGTTGGACGGAAAAGCAGCCAAGGTGCGGGACCAGATACGGGCGTTGCCGGCCGCTACGCCTGATATCGATGCCCGCTTGAAGGAATACGTGGGCAACTTGATCAAGAAGACGCTGGCGGATCTCGGAGCATAGCTCGAGCCGGCCATTCGGGACGGCGAATACCGGCTGGCGGGAGATCGCGAAGCCTTCGTACGTCAGCCGACTACTGCGGCTCAGCGCCTGACGGACACGACGACGTAGGGTGCTTCCACCTCCAGGTCAGGATAGATCCGGCCGTTGCCATGTTTGTCGATGGCTTCGATGAAGTAGATCAGGTCCCATTGAGGCACTATGAAGTCGCCGGGGATTCTGGCCTGGCAGGTGCCGCCGTTTCTGCGGCGGGTCATCTCCACCGAGCGGTAATCTTCGAATTGCGTCAAGCGCCTGTAGCGCAGCCGCACGCTCTGAATGCCGGAGGCGCCGGTCACGCGGGCCGTAACCTGGAAATCCCTGCCGGGCATGGCTTGTTGCGGCGTCTCGATTTGAACCTCCGGAGCCGCATGGTCGTTCGATATGTCCACTGGCAGCGGCTTGCGCCTTACTTCGGCGGGATGGACCGCACGATTGCCAGACGTGTCCGTGGCCTCGATGAAGTACTTCAGAGCCTTGTCGCTTTCCGGCACGGGGACCTCGGCTTCGTATCGCCCTGGTCCCGCTTGCCGCATGGGGACAGGAACAAAGTCACTGCCACTCCGTGAGACGAACACAGCCACCTGCTGCGGCGCCCCCGCCACGCTGGCGCGGAGGACCAGAGGCTCACCCGCGCCCGCCGGCGTTACCGGCCGGAAGAAGTGAATGCCGCGGCTGGCCGCCGCGCGGCCCCTATACTGAAAGCGGATGAGCTTCCGCATCGCCACTGATTACCGGCCCCGCGGGGATCAGCAACAGGCTATTGATCAGCTCGTGCGCGGCGTGCGCGACGGGGAGCAGCACCAGGTGCTGCTGGGGGTCACGGGCTCAGGCAAGACCTTCACGATGGCCAAGGTGATCGAGCGCTTCGAGCGCCCGGCGCTGATCCTGGCCCACAACAAGACGCTCGCCGCGCAGCTGTTTCACGAGTTCCGGTCTTTTTTTCCTTCCAACGCCGTCGAGTACTTCGTCAGCTACTACGACTACTATCAGCCGGAAGCCTACATTCCGTCGAGCGACGTCTACATCGAGAAAGAAGCCACTATCAACGACGAGCTCGACAAGCTGCGGATGTCCGCCACCAAGTCGCTGTTCGAGCGGCGGGATTGCGTCATCGTGGCCAGTGTGAGCTGCATTTACGGTCTTGGCTCGCCGGAGGCCTACTACGGCATGCTGCTGATGCTCGAGAAGCGGAAGCGCATGAGACGTGAGGAGATCCTGGCGCGCCTGGTGGAGATCCTCTATGAGCGGAATGACGGGGATTTCAAGCGCGGCACGTTCCGCGTGCGGGGCGACGTCATCGAGATCTTCCCCACCTACGAGGACGCCGCCTACCGCATCGAACTGTGGGGTGACGAAATCGAGAGCCTCAGCCAGATTGACGCGCTGACCGGGCAAGTACGGCAAACCTACACGCGGCTGCCGATCTATCCGAAGAGCCACTACGTGATGACGGAGGAGACGCGCGAGCAGGCTCTCCGAGGCATCGAAAACGAGTTGCAGTGGTGGAAGCCTGAGCTTGAAAAGCAGGGCAAACTCGTGGAGGCGCAGCGCCTGTATCAGCGCACCATGTTTGACCTGGAGATGATCCGCCAGATCGGCTACTGCCACGGGATCGAGAATTACTCCCGGCATTTTTCCGGCCGCCTGCCCGGCGAAGCTCCTCCCACTCTGCTGGACTACTTGCCGCACGATGCACTCGTGTTTG
This sequence comes from Acidobacteriota bacterium, assembly GCA_037444075.1. Classification (GTDB taxonomy): domain Bacteria; phylum Acidobacteriota; class Terriglobia; order Bryobacterales; family Bryobacteraceae; genus JBBIND01. The sequence continues at coordinate 42,232 of JBBIND010000010.1, forward strand.
TGGACGAAAGCCACCAGACGATGCCGCAACTGCGCGGGATGTTCCACGGTGACCGTTCACGCAAGGAGACACTGGTGAAGCACGGGTTCCGGCTGCCCAGTGCGCTCGATAACCGTCCGCTGACATTCGAGGAGTTTGAAAACCGCGTCAACCAGTTGATCTATGTCTCCGCCACTCCGGGACCGTACGAATTGACGCGCAGCGCCGGAGTGGTGGTGGAGCAGATCATCCGCCCCACCGGCCTGGTGGACCCGGAAGTGGCGGTGCGTCCTGTCAAAGGGCAGGTGGATGACCTGCTGCACGAAATCCGTCTCCGCGCAGAGCGCGATCAGCGAGTGCTTGTGACGACGTTGACCAAGCGCATGGCCGAGGACCTGTCAGGGTATTACGCCGAGAGCGGCGTTCGCTGCCGGTACCTGCACTCGGAGGTTTCAACGCTGGACCGGGTGAAAATCCTGAGGGATTTGCGGCGCGGAGAATTTGACGTCCTGATCGGTGTCAATCTGCTGAGGGAAGGTCTCGATTTGCCGGAGGTCTCCCTGGTGGCCATTCTGGACGCGGACAAGGAAGGCTTTCTGCGTTCCGCAGGCTCACTGATTCAGACCATCGGGAGAGCCGCCAGGCACCTGGAAGGGAAGGCCATCCTGTATGCCGACGTCATGACGGACAGCATGCGTTCAGCCATCGATGAAACCGACCGCAGGCGCCGGTTGCAGACGACTTACAACGAAGAACACGACATCACGCCGCAGTCCATTGTGAAACCCATTGACATGAGCCTGGTCCGGGTGGCGGAGGCGGACTATGTCACGGTGCCTTTGGAAACCGAACAGGATGTGGATGCCCTTTCTCCAGAGCAGCGCGAGAGCTTCATCGAGGAACTCGAGCAACGCATGCGTGATGCCGCCCGGAAATTCGAGTTTGAACGCGCCGCTGAGATTCGTGATCGCATAAAATCGCTGAAGGCCCGGTTCGTCTATGGAGAGTTCGCCGAGAGTGGCGCTGGTCGTCGGGGGAGCGGTTAGGCAGTATCCGCTGCTGCGGCTGCCTGCTTTCGTCGAACGAATCGGACCCGTAAAGGCTCAATCTGTCAGAGTTGCCAGCCGCATCGTGAATTCGTTGCGCTCCGGCTACCCTGTAAGTTCCTATCCGGAGTTTGAGGACAGTCAGCTCGTCGTGGTCTGTGTCCCCGCCCACCGGCTGGCGCCAACCGTAGCAGGAATGGCGGCCTCTGAACTGGCCTGGGAGGGACGCTGCGTGGCCACGTCTGACTCTCTGGACGGGTCCGCCTCGCTGAGGCCGCTGGCCAAGGCTGGCGCGCTGGTGTGCTCGTTCACCCCGGTGGAGGGTTTTGATGGCCGCTACTTTCTGGTGGAAGGCGACCGGAAGGCAGTGCGCTCCATCAGGTCCTTACTGGCGGCTGCGCAGGTTAAGACGCTGGAGTTCCGCGCGTGCGGTCCGATGCTTTACCGCGGGGCACTCACCTTCGCGCACGGCTTGTTCCCGCCGCTGGTGGATGCCGTGCTGACTTGCCTGCGCAAGTCCGGGCTTTCGCCCTCACAGGCTGCTGCCGTCACGGAGATGTTGATGCAGACGGTCCTCCGGATGTGCCTCAAGGCCGGGCGAAAAGGATTTCGCGGGACGCTCGCGAGCAAGGATGTGAGGCAGCTGCAGGACCAAGTGGCCGCGATGGCAGAGGCCGAGCCGGGGTTAGCGAGTTACTTGTTAGCTAGCGCCGCGCCGGCTCTTAAGCGTCTCGGCAGGGACTCCGCCTGGCTGTCCGACTTGAACGACGCGCTGCGCAAGGCCTCTTCGGCCAGGTAGGCGGGCACGTCTGGTAGAATTCACTCATTACCCTATCCGTGGAGAGGATCAGTGAACCAGGTCGCCTTGTATCATGCCGCCGAAGACTTTGTGGCTAAAGCCCGCGTCGCGGGAGAGGAGGCTCGCGCGAAGTTGTGCGCGGATGCGGCAAGCGATCCTGAGACTTTCTGGGGCCAAATGGCCGGCCAGGAACTTACCTGGTTCAAACCCTGGGACAAGGTTTTCGACTGGCAACCGCCATTCGTGAAGTGGTTCGCAGGCGGAAAGATCAACGCCTCTTACAACTGCCTTGACAGGCATGTGAAAGGTGAACGGGCGGACAAGGCTGCCATCGTCTGGGAAGGGGAGCCTGGCGATGAACGCCGCATCACCTACCGTGAGCTCCTGAGCCTGGTGAGCCGGTTCGCCAATGTGTTGAAGGCTCGCGGCTACAAGGCGGGTGACCGGGCCATCATCTACATGCCGATGATTCCTGAACTGCCTGTGGCAATGCTGGCATGTGCCCGGCTGGGGATCACGCACAGCGTCGTTTTTGGAGGTTTCTCCGCGGAAGCGCTGAAGACGCGAATTCAGGATCTTGGCGCTACGGTGGTCATCACTTCTGACGGAGGCTGGCGGCGAGGCAAGGAAGTCCGGCTGAAAGCCGCCGTGGACGAAGCGCTCGCGGATTGTCCCGACGTCAGGGAAGTTATTGTCTGCCGGCGCACGGGGAAACCGGTCGAAATGGTGTCTGGCCGGGACAGTTGGTGGCACGAGTTGGAAGAGGGCGTCTCAGACGACTGTCCGGCCGAGGAACTGGATGCGGAGCACCCTCTCTACGTGCTCTATACTTCCGGCACGACGGGCAAGCCGAAGGGCATTTTGCACACCACCGGTGGCTACCTGCTCCAAACCACCGTAACTGTGAAGTGGGTCTTTGACCTGCGCGAGGAAGACATCTACTGGTGCGCCGCGGATATCGGTTGGGTGACCGGCCACAGCTATATCGTTTACGGTCCCCTCTCCGCCGGCGCCACCATCATCATGTATGAAGGCGCCCCGGATACTCCCGCCTGGGATCGCTGGTGGCAAATCGTTGACAAGTACAAGGTGAGCGTCCTATACACTTCGCCCACGGCGATCCGTGCATTGCTGAGACAGGGGGATCAGTGGCCGGAGGCGCATGATTTGTCGAGTCTGCGCCTGCTTGGCTCCGTGGGTGAACCCATCAACCCGGCCGCCTGGGAATGGTATCACCGCGTCATAGGAGGCGGCCGTTGTCCAATCGTCGACACGTGGTGGCAAACCGAAACCGGCGCCATCCTGATTTCCCCTTTGCCCGGCGCCGTGCCGCTGAAGCCCGGGTCAGCCACATTCCCGCTACCGGGTGTGGACGCCGGCGTGGTGGACATGCGCGGCGTGCCCGTGCCGGATGGACAGGAAGGCTTCCTCGTGATCCGAAGACCCTGGCCCAGCATGATGCGCACGATCTGGGGTGATCCGAAGCGTTACGAAGAGCAATACTGGAGCCGCTTCCCGGGATCGTATCTGACCGGGGACGCAGCCAGGCGCGATGTGGACGGCTATTTCTGGATTCTCGGCCGCGTGGATGACGTGATGAACGTCAGCGGACACCGGCTCAGCACGATGGAGCTTGAGTCGGCGCTCGTGAGACACCCTGCCGTGGCCGAAGCCGCCGTGGTAGGCAAGCCGCACGAGGTGACCGGGCAGGCAGTTTGCGCATTTGTGACGCTCGTTGCCGGCGCGCACGACAAACAGGCATTGGCGAAGGAACTGCGGGATTGGGTGGCTCACGAAATCGGCGGGTTTGCGCGGCCCGAAGAGATTCGTTTCACCGAAGGCTTGCCCAAAACGCGCAGCGGAAAGATCATGCGCCGCTTGTTGCGCGAAATCGTCACCACGCATGCGGTCACCGGCGACGTAACCACGCTGGAAGACATGACCATCGTGACTAACCTGGCATCGCAGCAGGACGAGGATTGAACCCGGCTCAGCGAATTCCCCCACTTCCCGGTTGCGGTGAACAAGGCGCTCCGCCGAAGGCGAGCGCACCAGCACAATGCCTGCCATGAATTCCTCTGGCTTGAGTTCCACTGGCTGGCGTGCACTGCTTGCGCGCCTTGCCGGGATGAGCCTGGACGAGTGGAAAACCAGGACATATCAGGAGACCAGCAAGCGCCTGGACGCGCTGCGCGCCGCTTTGAGGATGCCCCCGCAACCCAGGTTGCTGGCGGCCGATCCGGCTGTGCAGCCTCGGTTCTTCTTTGACCCGCTGTCGCTCCGGTCCCTGGCGGACGCCGTGGCGGTCCGGTTTCCTGAGACTGCCGGCCGCGTATGCTCAGAAGCCGAGGAGATTCTGGCGGGCAGGTTCCGCGTGCTCGGTTACGGTCCCGTCGATTGGGGCTTCCCGCCTGATTGGCACAGGGACCCCCTGAGCGGCCACCGGGCGCCTCACACGGCCTGGTATCGCATCCGGTTTCTCGAACCCAACCGTGTGGGCGACCACAAGGTGGTTTGGGAACTGAACCGGCACCAGCATCTCGTGACTCTGGCCAAAGCCTGGCTGCTCAGCGGAGAGGAAAGGTTTGCCGCGGACGTTGTCCGGCTGTGGTACGACTGGCAGGAGAAGAACGCCTATCCGCTCGGCATCAATTGGGCCAGCAGCCTGGAGGTGGCGTTTCGCACCCTTTCCTGGCTGTGGCTGCGGCATCTCCTACAGGGCTGCCCGGCGCTGCCCGCGAAATTCCGGGAGGACCTGACTCTGGCTCTCGGAAGGTCGGGTCGCCACATAGCGCGCTACCTCTCCACTTACTTCGCGCCCAACACGCACCTGTTGGGTGAAGGCGTGGCGCTGTTCTTCATCGGTTTGCTTTGCCCGGAACTTGCCATGGCCCGCGCCTGGAGGCAGCAGGGCTGGGAAATCGTGCTCCAGGAAGCCGGACGGCAGGTGCGTGCCGACGGCATGCACTTTGAACAATCCACTTACTACCACGTCTACGCCCTGGACTTCTTCCTGCACGCGCGCATTCTCGCCGGGCGCAACGGAATCACTGTTCCGGAGGATTTCGACCGTACGATTCAGTCCATGCTGGAAGCGCTGGCGCGCCTCTCCCAAGCCGGCTGCGTCCCGCGCTTCGGGGACGATGACGGGGGCAGGGTATTCGACGGCAACCGCAATCGCACTGAGCACCTGACTGACCCTTTGGTGATCGGCGCCGCTCTCTACGGACGCTCCGACTGGAAGGCGGTGCGCCCGGAGCCTGGCGAAGAGGCGCTCTGGCTGCTGGGTGAGGAGGGACTCGAGCGGTTTGATGCGCTCGCGGCACGGCCCGCGCCAGGTTCGTTCGGATTGACGCAATCCGGGATTTACGGAATGGCGAGTACCGAGCCTCCGGCGCGGATGCTGGCCATGGATTGCGGGCCGCACGGTATGGGCCGCGGCGGGCACGGGCACGCGGACGCGCTCAGCGTGCAACTAATTCGGAGAGGCCGTATTTGGATTGATGATCCTGGCACATGCAGCTACTCCGAGCCGGGGCTCCGCGATCTGTACCGGGGAACTTCAGCCCACTCCACCCTTGTTGTAGACGGGCAGGACCTGGCCCAACCCTCGGGTCCGTTTGCGTGGACCCAGCCGGTCGATGCACGCATGGAGTGCTGGATTACAGCTCCCGCGTTTGATTTTCTGAAGGCCAGCCATGCGGGTTACAGCCGCCTGCCCGGCGCGGTTGTCCACCACCGCAGTGTGTTCTATCTGCGGAACCACTACTGGCTGGTGCTGGATGAAGCGCGGGGAGAAGGCGAACATCAACTCGACGTCCACTGGCGGCTGCACCCCAATCTCGAGTTGCTGAGCGTGGGGAGCGAAATGGTGTTCACTGATCATGGGGCGGGAGGTGGTCTGGCCTTCATCCCGGAGTCCGGCGCCGGGTGGTCCAGTGCGACTGGACTTGGAGAACGGTCGCCCGCCTATGGGCAGCGTGAAACTGCGCCGGTAGTTTGTTTCAGTAGAGCTGCCCGCCTGCCGGCATCCTTTGCCACGCTGCTGGTCCCGTTTGAGGAACAGCCGCCTTCGCTGCGGTTGCAGCGGGTTTCGGCTGCCGGCGATCCGTCCGTACACGCGTACGAGATTCGGGCCGGTCACGATTTGCACAGGATCTTCTTCGGTGAACCCGGCAGGGTATGGAATTGCGGGGGCTGGTCGAGTGACTCCGGCGTCATCTATTGCCGCAGCGCTGCCAGCGGGCAGGCAGAGGCGTTCTGCATGGGTGCGGGGAGCCAGGCGAGTTTCCAAAGCCAGCCCGTAATCCTTCTGGGAAGCCGTTGCGACTATGTGGAATGGCTCTCTGAGAACGGCCGGCCGCCGGCGGTCTTCCCGCCGGGATCAACTGAGATGGTCTGGTCGCCTGATGCGCTCCCTACCCGGCTGGGCTGAGAGCGCCTTCAAACTTCAACCTGAACTGCGAGCCGCCTGCTCCTGCATCCTGACCAGGAAGTGCGTGTCCAACTTCCCGGCGATGAAGTCGGGATGAGCCAGGATCTTCTGGTGCAGCGGGATGTTTGTGTAAATGCCCTCGACGACAAACATCTCCAATGCCCTGTTCATCCGCGTGATCGCCTCGGAGCGGTCGCGCCCGTAGGTGATCAGCTTGGCCATCAGGGAATCATAGAAGGGTGGAATCACGCCGTCCGTGTAGGCGGCGGTTTCCACGCGGACCCCGATGCCGCCGGGGAGGTTGAGGCCGGTGATTCGCCCGGGTGACGGGGTGAACTTCTCGGGGTGTTCCGCGTTGATGCGGCATTCAATGGAGTGACCGCGAATCTGGAGCGGCTCCCGCACAATGTCCGAAAGCCGGCCGCCGGCGGCGATGATGATCTGCCCCTTCACCAGGTCCACGCCGGTGATGTACTCCGTTACCGGGTGCTCCACCTGAATGCGGGCGTTCACTTCGATGAAATAGAGTTTCCCCTTCTCGTCCATGAGAAACTCCACCGTGCCGGCATTCGTGTAGCCGACTTCCGCCATAGCCTCCTGGAGTTTGCGGCAAATGGAATCCCGCATCTCCGGCGTCAGCGCCGGCGAAGGGGCTTCTTCAATGAGCTTCTGGTGGCGGCGCTGCACGGAGCACTCACGCTCGAAGAACACCTCCACCGAGCCGTGTTCGTCCGCCAGAACCTGAAACTCGATGTGCCGGGGAGCCAAAATGAACTTCTCCAGGTACACATCCGGGCAGGAAAAGGCGGCGGCTGCCTCCTGCTGGGCTTGAGCGAACAGGCCGGGCAGTTCGGAGGGCTCGTTGACGATTCGCATGCCGCGTCCCCCGCCCCCCGCGGCGGCCTTCAGGAGCACCGGGTAACCAATTGTCCCGGCGATTTCCAGAGCCTCCTCGGGGCTCTGGAGAATGCTGCGGCTGCCCGGCAGGATGGGGATGCCGGCCTTTTCCATGGCAGCGCGGGCATGCTGTTTGAAGCCCATCAGCCGCGTAACATCCGGCCTCGGCCCGATGAACTTGATCCCGCTGGTTTCGCACACTTCGGCGAAATCGGCGTTTTCACTCAGGAATCCGTAGCCTGGATGGATCGCGTCCACATTGGTGATTTCAGCGGCGCTGATGACGGAGGGAATATCCAGATAGCTGCGCACGCTTTTGGCCGGGCCAATACACACGGCCTCGTCCGCAAACCGGACATGCAGGCTGTGACGGTCCGCCTCCGAGTAGACGGCGACCGTGCGAATGCCCAACTCCTTGCAGGCGCAGATGACGCGGAGCGCAATTTCCCCGCGATTGGCGATCAGAATCTTTCGAAACATGCTGTTGAGTTGTCGAAACGCCTGTCAGAGCGGACGCAAAGAGAACATAGCCTCGCCGTATTCCACCGGGCGCCCGTTTTCGACGAGTTTTCCCACGATGACGCCGGCCACTTCGGCTTCGATCTCGTTCATCAGCTTCATTGATTCGATGATGCAGAGCACCTGGCCCGGGTGGACCGTGTCGCCCACTTTGACGAATGCCGGCGTGTTGGGCGCGGCGGATTCGTAGTAGGTGCCGACGATAGGTGACTTTACGATGATCAGCGAAGGATCGGAAACCGCATCCGCCGTAGATGCGCTCGCCGCCATGGCCGGCTGAGGGGCAGGCGCCGCATGCGCCACTACGCTCTGGTGCGCCGGCGCGGGGCGGCTCGCCGTCACCGATTCCGGCGCGCTGACCGTCACGGCGCGGCAAATACGGACTTTGCTGTCTCCGCGGGTCACTTCCAGTTCAGCCACTCCGCTTTCGACAACCACTTGGACTAATTCCTTGATATCTGCAATGTTCATACTGGTTCGTAGCCTTACAATGTCAACAGTTCTTTTGAAGTCGGGGTTAGGTTTTCACACCCGGTGGCGGTAACCACCACGGTGTCTTCAATACGGATGCCTCCATACCCTGGGACATATACACCCGGCTCGACTGTGATGACCATGCCGGTCTCTAAGACAGTCTTGTCCGCCCGGCCCAGGCGGGGCAACTCGTGGATATCCAATCCAAGCCCATGGCCTGTGGAATGGACAAAATATTTCTCGAGCTTCCGCTTTCTCAGGACGCTCCTCGCCATCCGGTCCACCTGCCCGGCGGTGATGCCCGCGCGTATGGCTGCCAGCGCGCCCTGCTGCGCTTCTAGCACGGCTTCATAGAGTTCCCGGACCTTGCGCGGCGGGCGGCCGAGGAAGAGCATGCGCGTCATATCGCTCGCGTAGCCTTCACAGCGCGCGCCCATGTCCACCAATACTAATGCATTCGGCGGGATGCGCCGGGTGGTGGGCGAGGCGTGGGGCAGGGCGCTTCGTTCGCCTGAGGCCACGATGGTCTCAAACGCTGCTTTTTCAGCGCCGAGGCGCTTCATGCGGTATTCCAGTTCAGCCGCCAGGTCCATCTCTGTCATGCCCGGGCGGACCTTGGCAGCCACGCGAACAAAAGCCTTGGAGGCGATTTGGGCGGCCCGCCGGATTATGTCTACTTCCTCCGGGGATTTTCGGGTTCGCTGCGCCTCGACAATGCCGGAAGTGGGCTCCAAGGCGACTCGGGCTCCCAAGCCAGCAGCCAGGGTGCGGTACGCCTCGTAGCTCAGGTCCACGCGCTCAAAACCTATCTTCTTCAGCCGCTTCCGTTTGGCGATCGGGCCGAGGGCACTCACCAGGGAAGCCTTCGCCACCTTCACCGCGCAATCACTCTGCTCTCTGGCCTGAGTCCCGTAACGAGGGTCGGTCAGCAGGACTGCGCCGGCGGGGGTCAACAGCAGCAGGGCGTTACTGCCCGTGAATCCACTGAGATAGCGGATATTCGAAGGCGAACTCACGAGCAAGGCGTCGAGTTTGCTCTTGGTCAGCGTAGCGGCGGTCTGGTGGCGTCTGCTTGCCAGGGAGTTGGTGTTCACTGGAGAGAACTAGGAAGTCCAATTCTACCACTCCGGCCGGAGGCTAAGCCGGGTGGAGAAGCAGTTTGCCGGAGGTCCGCCGGCTGGCCAGGTCGACTTGCGCCTGCGCTGCTTCAGCCAAGGGATAGGCGCGGTCAATGCGCACCTGAAGCCGGCCGGAAGCTGCCCAGCCGAGCACGTCGCCGGCCCTCCATTCCAGTTCTTCTCGCGTCAAGCAGTAGTTGGCCAGGCTGGGCCGGGTCAGGAACAGCGAGCCTCTCTGCGTCAGCATCAGCGGCTCGAACGCCGGAACGGCGCCGCTGGCGTTGCCGAAGGTCACCATCATCCCGCGAGGGGCCAGCGAATCCATGCTTTGGGCGAAGGTGGCGGCGCCCACGGAGTCGAAGACCACATTCACGCCCCGGCCGCCGGTGAGCCGGCGCACTTCGGCAGCGGTTTCCTGCTTCGTATAGAAGATGATCTCGTCCGCGCCGGCTGCGCGAGCGCGTTCAGCCTTCTCCTCGGTGGAGACCGCGCCAAACACCCTTGCGCCGCGCATCTTGGCCATCTGGACCAGCAACAAGCCGGTCCCTCCCGCCGCGGCTGTAATGAACGCCGTGTCGCCTTCCTTCAGAGGATACGTGGAGTGAGTCAGATAATGGGCCGTCATCCCTTGCAGGAGAACGGCTGCGGCCACATCAAAGCTCATCCCCTCCGGGATGCGCACCAATTGAGACACGGGCACGGCTGCGTATTCGGCGTAGCTGCCGCGCGCCATCGCGTAAACCACCCGGTCGCCGGCGGAGATGCCTTGAGTGTCAGGACCGACGGCTTCCACCGTGCCGGCTCCTTCCATTCCCAACACGACCGGAAGTTCGGCAGGGTAGAGCCCCTCCCGGAAGTAGATGTCGATGAAATTCACTCCCGATGCCGCAAGCTTGACCAAGGCTTGACCGGCAGCCGGAGCCGGAACGGGCAGATCTTCGTACTTCAGCTGCTCAGGACCGCCGCACTGATGAACCAGAATGGCTTTCATACGTGTACTTTCCTCCTCAAGTGGGCTACCGCCGCATAGAGTAGCAGGTAAGCCAGGGTCAGCGGGAACAAAAGCAGGCGCCCGATGGAGCGCACGGCGCCGGACCCTGACAGTCCCGCGCGGAACAGCACGAAATGCCGCATTACGTGCCAGTGGCTGTAATCCAGCCAGAAATAGTCGCCGTTCTCGTTGAGAATGAAGACCTTGGCGGGAATGCGAGCGGCCAGCACCCACTTCCACTTGGTCATGATGGGCTCGCCGGAGCAGATAATGCCCACCACCGTATAGCCTCGCGCGCCGAGTTCCCGGTACAAGCGCTTGCGGCCCGCGCGCCCGGCGTAGCCGGTCACGCGGAATATCGTGCCGGTATCGGTCCGGAAGCCCTCCGGGTGACCGTCGTAGCAGGTCACCAGGTCCATCACGATGTGTTCACCGTGAGTTTCGTAGATGCCACTGACGAGGTTGTCGAACAGTTCGCGTGAACCGCTCTCCACCAGGAGAACGCGGCCGAAGTCCGGGAGCCTCCGGGAGAAGAATCCCCGCATATAGCCGGTCCGTCAGACGCCCCAGCAGTAGTCTTCCACGGCGCGCTCAATCGTCTCGTCCTGGGACATCAGGCGCATGATTTCCAGACGGATAGCGTCGAGCAGAGCCAGCCAGCTGGCCTCAATGACGTTCTCGGACACGCCGACAGTGGTCCAGCTGCGTTGGTGGTCTGACCATTCGATGAGGACACGCACCTTCGCGGCCGTGCCCTTCTTCGGCTCGAGGACGCGGACTTTGTAATCGGTCAGCCGCACTTGGGCGATGGCCGGATACAGCGTGGACAGGCATTGGCGCAGGCACAGGTCCAAGGCGTTCACCGGTCCGTGCCCTTCCGCCGTGGCGGAGTGGACGCCATCCCGAGCCTTCAAAGTGACCGACGCCGAGGAGAGCGCCGCCCGGTGGCCGGAGATCTTGGTGGAGACTTCTAAGCTGATTATTTTAAACAGTTTCAGGTCCGGGTTCAGAGCCTCCCTCACCAGCAGCTCAAACGTTCCCTCGGCTGCTTCGAGCTCATAGCCCTGGTACTCCATGTGCTTGATGCGCTCCAGCAAACCGCGCCGGGCATCGTCGTCGAGCCGTTCGGCCAAGCCGTGTTCTTTGAGCTTGTAGAGGATGTTCCCCCGGCCCGAGAGGTCACTGAGCAGCACGCGTTGGCGGTTGCCCACCAGGTCCGGACGGATGTGTTCGTAAGTAGCGGCTTCCCTCAGGACGGCGCTCACGTGCACGCCCCCCTTGTGAGCGAACGCGCTGTGGCCCACGAAGGGCTGCTCACCGCGCAGCGGCAGGTTGGCCAGTTCCGCCACGAAGCTGGCCACTGAAGCCAACCCGGCCAGTTTCTCCCGGCCGATGGTAGTGTGGCCGAGTTTCAATTCCAGGTTCGCCAGCACGGAGCACAGATTGGCGTTGCCGCAACGCTCACCGTAGCCATTCATGCAGCCCTGCACGTGCGTGGCGCCCATTCCGACCGCGGTCAGCGTGTTGGCCACCGCCACGTCCGAGTCATTGTGGGCATGGATGCCCAATACGCCGTCAAAGCGCCGGCGCACCTCCGCAAAAATTTCCGCCAGCCGGTGAGGCATCGTGCCACCGTTGGTGTCGCACAGGCACAGCACATCAGCCCCGGCATTGGCCGCGGCCTCCAAAGTACGGAGGGCGAAAGCGGAATTGGATTCGTAACCGTCGAAGAAGTGCTCGGCGTCGTAGATCACTTCCCGCCCGCGGTCCTTCAGAAAGCGGACGGTCTCTCCGATCAGCAGCAGGTTCTCCTCTTCGGAGATGCCCAGGGCGCGTTGCGTGTGCAGGTCCCAACTCTTGCCGAAGATGGAGATGGCCGGAGTCCCGGATTCAACCAGCGCCAGCACGTTCGGGTCGCGGTCCACCCGGTTCTTGGCGAACCGGGTGGAGCCGAAAGCCGTCAGCTTGGCGTGCTTCAATTGGAGATCGCGCGCGCGCGCGAAGAACTCCTTGTCTTTGGGATTCGAGCCGGGCCAGCCGCCTTCAATGTAGTCGATGCCCAAATCATCGAGTTTCTGGGCGATCATGAGCTTGTCTTCGACGGTGAAGCTGATCGCCTCGCCCTGAGTGCCGTCCCTAAGTGTTGTGTCGAGGGTGAAGATTCTCATGAACGCTGCCTCCAGGCTACCGCATTCAGGCTGAAGTCGCCTGATCTTCCGGTACGCCTACCTCCTTCTTCTTCTTCAAGAATGGCATCATTTCGCGCAACTGCTTGCCGACTGTTTCCAGGGGCTGCTCGCGCGCCGCATCCCGCATGGCGAGGAAGTTCTTCCGGCCGGAACGGTTCTCATCAATCCACTCCTTGGCGAACTTGCCGGATTGGACTTCCGCCAGCATCTTCCGCATCTCCTCGCGGGTCTGATCATTAATGATGCGCGGACCGCGCGTGTAGTCGCCGTATTCCGCCGTGTCGGAGACGGAATAGCGCATGTACGCCAGCCCGCCTTCCTGAATCAGGTCCACGATCAGCTTGAGCTCGTGCAGGCACTCGAAGTAGGCGATCTCAGGCGCATAGCCGGCTTCCACCAGCGTTTCAAAACCGGCCCGGATGAGTTCGCTGACGCCGCCGCAGAGGACCGCCTGCTCCCCGAACAGGTCGCTCTCGGTCTCCTCCCGGAACGTAGTTTCAATGACGCCAGCCTTCAGGCAGCCGAGCGCTTTGGCGTAGGCCAGGGCGCGTTCCAGCGCTTTGCCCGACGCGTTTTGCTGGACAGCGACCAGCGCCGGCACGCCCACGCCTTCGGTGAACAGCTCACGCACGCGGTGTCCCGGCGCCTTGGGCGCTATCATCGTGACGTCCGCTTCCGCCGGAGGCACAATCTGCCCGAAGTGGATGTTGAAGCCGTGCGCGAACATCAGCGTCTTGCCGGCTCCCATGTGCGGCGCGATGTCCTTCTTGTAGAGGTCCGCCTGCAGATGGTCGGGGACGAGGATCATGATGGTGTCTGCTGCCTGGGCGGCTTCCGCAGCCGGCAGCACCTTGAGCCCCGCGGCCTCGGCCTTTTGCCAGCTTGGACTGCCGGGCAGTTCGCTCACGATGACCTCCACGCCCGAGTCCCTCAGGTTCAGCGCGTGCGCATGCCCCTGGCTGCCGTAGCCGACAATGGCCACCTTTTGTCCCTGGAGAAGGCCCAAATCTCCGTCTTGTTCGTAGTATCGCTTAGCCATTCAGAACTCCGTTCTTGGTTAGATTCCTTCCAGCAGTCTCCGCCCCCGCCGGTATCGGCGCGGACAAACGCAGCCTGCGAGGCTCGAGCGACATGGCCACCAGACCGGACCGCGTAAGCTCAATCTCGCCGTAACTGCGAATCACATCAATGAATTCATCCAGCTTTTCGGGATCGCCCGTGACTTCCAAGGCGAAGCCCTCCACCGAGGACTCCACCACCCGCGCGTCGAAAACTTCCGACTCCTTGAGGATAGCGGTCCGCGACTCCAGCGGCGCGCGCACGCGCAGCAGCAGCATCTCCCGGCTGACGGCGGGTCCGTCGGTCACGTCAATCGCCTGAAGCACGTTGATCAGCCGGTTCATCTGCTTGATCACCTGCCGGCGCAATGGCGGCTCCACGTCCACCACGATCGTCATTCGCGACAGCGTCGGTTCCGTGGTCCGCGCCACAGTCAGGCTTTCAATGTTGTAGCCGCGCGCGCTCAAAACTCCCGTGATGCGCAGCAGAGCGCCAGGCTTGTTCTCCACGAGTAAGGTTATGGTTTGGAGCATGGATCAGTTCCTCCGGCTTGCCTGCCTTCCCACCGGGATGGGCTTGGGCGGGCTCAGCACCATCTCGTTGATGTTCGCCCCCGCCGGCACCATGGGGTAGACGTTCTCGCAAGGTGACACTTTGACGTTGAGTAGATATGGTCCCGGCGTGCGCACTGCTTCCTCGAGCGCCGGTCCGAGCGCCTGGGGCTCTTCAATGGTGCGCCCTTTCATGCCATAAGCCGCGGCGAGCTTCTCGATATCCGGAAAGCCCTCCAGGGTGACGCCAAAAACGCGGTTGCTGAAGAACAGCTCCTGCCACTGCCTCACCATGCCGAGGTAGCCGTTATTGACAATGACTACCTTCACCGGCAGCCCGTTGCTGGCTACCGTGGCCAGTTCCGGGATCGACATCTGGAAGCCTCCATCGCCCACCACCGCGAAGACCAGTTTGTCCGGGTTGGCCACCTGCGCACCCATGGCAGAAGGCAACCCAAAACCCATCGAACCCAGGCCGCCGGAGGTGATCCAGAGCCGCGGGGCGTTGAAGCGGATGAACTGAGCGGACCACATCTGGTGCTGGCCCACATCCGTGGCCACGATGGCGTTGCCGCCGGAAATCCGGTCGATTTCCATCACCACGTGCTGCGGCTTGATTTCCGAATCGGAAATCTCAGGCGCCAGCGGATGTTCGGCCTGCCAGTCCCGGACTTCCTGCCACCAGGCCTTGCGGGCCGCCGCGTTCCGATCGGCGTTATAAGGGGCCAGTTCTTCCAGCATGCGGCACAATTTCGGCAGGACTTTCCCCAGGTCGCCCACAATAGGCAGGTCCGCGGCGCGGATCTTGCCGATCTCGGCCGGGTCGATGTCCACGTGGATCACCTTGGCGTGCGGTGCGAAACCGGAAACCCTCCCCGTCACGCGGTCATCGAAGCGCACGCCGAGAGCAATCAGCAGATCCGCGTGGGTCATACCCATGTTGGCGGCGTAGCTGCCGTGCATGCCAGGCATGCTCACGAAGTTGGGGTGCGAAGAAGGCAGCCCGCCCAGCCCCATCAGCGTGCAAACCGTGGGCGCGTCCAGGATCTCCACCAGTTGCCGCAGGGAATCGGCCGCTTCGGAGGTGATGATGCCGCCGCCGGCGTATACCATGGGCCGCTGCGATTCCCACATCATCTGGGCGGCCCTGCGAATCTGGCCGGTATGGCCCTCCGTGTAAACCTTATATCCCGGCAAGTGGATGGTCGAGACTTCGGCGTAGTGCGATTGGCCCTGAAAGACGTCCTTGGGAATGTCAATCAGCACCGGACCCGGACGGCCGGTGGCGGCGATGTAGAACGCCTCATGAACCACCTGCGGCAGGTCCGCGATGTTCTTCACCAGGTAGTTATGCTTGGTGCAGGACCGCGTGATGCCGAACGTATCAGCTTCCTGGAAGGCGTCACTGCCAATCAGCTTGGTGGAAACCTGACCGGTCAGCGCGACGATGGGAATCGAGTCCATCATGGCATTCACCAACCCGGTCGTGAGGTTGGTGGCGCCGGGTCCGGAGGTCGCGCAGCAGACTCCCACTTTCCCCGTCGAGCGGGCGTAGCCCTCCGCCGCGAAGCAGGCGTTTTCCTCGTGCCGCACGAGCACGTGCCGAATCGGGTGCTCAGACATCGCGTCGTACAGGGGCAGCGTCACTCCGCCCGGATACCCGAAAACGCAGTCCACGCCTTCCCGCACCAGGCAGTCCAGCAGCATCTTCGAGCCATTCATCAAAGTCGACATGCTTGTAATCCTCTCTCCCAGTTCATCTGCTCCTATGGAGCACAGCTTTCTGTGTTCGGGAATTCCTCACAAATAAAAAAGGCCACCGGTGGCCTCTTCTTCGCCCCGCCGGTGGTCCTGCTCGTTTGCTTTGCAGGCCCACTCAGACGGGGCTGGCTACGGTGACCCGAATAATGATGAGACGGGATACGTATGAGAACGGTGTGGAGTGCTTAGACGGACGGGAGCAGCTTGGTTGGCCGGAGCCCATTAATGCCGTCAATTTCTCCACGGACTTAGATTAACCTATACGCTTGCCAAATGCAACATGGTCTTCCCATAAAAAATACATATAGCGGCATATAGCTGGAGGCGTAAACCCACGGCCCAGGAAAACCGGTCAGCGGGACTTCAGACGGTTTTCATACCAAGTGACATTCTGACTGTCCTGCCCAGCCACGAGGACGTCGAGGTCCCCGTCGCCATCCATGTCGAAGAGGCGTATGTCGTAGGCAGCCTGGTTTTCGTAAATGCGATGTGTCTTGAATCGCCCGCCGCCGTCATTTTCAAACCAGGCGACGACCCGGGAGTCCTTGGCGCAAGTTACGGCGTCGACGTCCCCGTCTCCGTCGATGTCTCCGGCGGCGAGCGAATGGGGACCAACCAGGCTCATGTCGATTTCCCGAAGCCGCCAGTGGGGAGCCTCAAACCAGAAGATGCCGTGGCCATGCCCTCGAGTGGCGATGAAATCCGTGCGCTTGTCGCCGTTCACGTCGGCCATGAGAATATTGGTGGCGCCCTCGTGCCCGGTGGCGATGACGTGCTTTGCCCAGGGTTTGCGCGGGTCGTCGGGTTGCCGCCACCAGGCGAACCAGTTGCCGTCGGGAGGGACTTTGGCGGCGCAGGCGATGTCCGGGCGCCCATCGCCGTCCACATCGCCGAAGCCCAGGTAATGACTCAGCCCGGGCGCGTCGCGGTCGGCGAAGATGTAGCGCTCCCAGCTTTTGGCCGTCAATGGCGAAGCGGGGACGCGGAACCAGGCGATGGAGTTGGGGAAGTTCCCCCCGGGCAGGGCGCTGTTTCCAATCAAGTCGAGGCGCCCGTCCCGGTCCACGTCGCCGAGGATCAGCCCATGCGTGCCGTCGACGCCGCCCGCGCCGACGTCATCGATGACCCGGTAAGTCCAGGCGTCTTCCAGCGGCTTTGCCGGGCGCTCCAGCCAGAAGATCAGCCCCGGTGAGTGGCGCGCGCCGATGAAATCCAAATCGCCGTCGCCGTCCACGTCCATGACCTCGGAGTGGATCACGTTCACGCCCTGATGCAGCAGGATTTCCTTCCATTCCGGGGCCACGTACAGGAGCGTGCGCCGCTTCTGGATGTCACTGGTAATGACATCCGGGCGCCCGTCGCCGGTGAAGTCCGCGGCGATGGCAGTTTGATTCCGGTAACCCTCCACAACGACGTGCCGCCTCCACCCGGGGGCTGTATTCTGGGCGGTGGCCAGGGAGGCGCACAGCCAGCCAACCAACAGGATCGTTGTCCGCATAGGCTTCAAGATACCGCAGTGATTGCGCCGGCGCGGTATCCCGTTAGGACGGACAGTTTCGTCTGTCCACTATGAAGTGCGGAGATGCTTCCTGGGCACGTGGAAGCGCACGTCCCACGCCCGGAGAGCGCGGAGGGGAGCTGTAGACTCAAGCTGCCTTGGCGGCTTCCAGACGTTCGGCGAGACCGGGGATGGCGTCGGCGAAGGCGTCTTCCACGCGCTCCACGAGCACAAACTCCATCTGCGGGCGGATGTCCTCAGGCACCTCGCGCAGGTCCTTCTCGTTGGCCTTCGGCAGGAGGATACGCCGGATTCCGCTGCGGTGAGCGGCCAGCAATTTCTCCTTGACGCCGCCCACCGGCATGACCAGTCCGGTCAAGGTGATCTCGCCCGTCATGGCGGTGTCACTGCGTACCGGAAGACCGGTGTAGAGCGAGGCGAGCGCTACGGCAGCCGTCACGCCGGCGGAAGGGCCGTCTTTGGGCGTGGCGCCCGCGGGAACATGGAGATGGACGCCGGTCTTGGTAAACTTTTCCGGTTCAATTCCCAGCAGCGAGGCATTGGCCCAGGCATAGCTCTGGGCGGCCTTGACGGACTCCCGCATGACGGCTCCCAACTGCCCTGTGAGCGTCAACCCGTTGCCGTCCGGCAAGAGAGTGGCCTCGATATAAAGCACCTCTCCGCCCACCTGCGTCCATGCCAAGCCTGCAGCCACCCCCGCAGGCAACTTCTGCCGCACTTGTTCGGGAGTGAATGGCTCGGGCCCGAGGTACTCGACCAGGTCTTTCGCGGTGAGGTTCACCGGTGTAGTGTCACCCTCGGCGAACCGCAGGGCCACCTTGCGCGCCAGCCGCGCGATGGCTCGCTCCAGCCGGCGCAGCCCTGCCTCCCGGGTGTAGCTGCGGATGAGAGCCTTCAGAGCATCATCCGCGTAAGAGCATTGCTCGTCTGTCAGGCCGGCTTCCTTCAACTGCCGCGGGATGAGGTAGCGCCGCGCGATTTGCAGCTTCTCTTCTGCCGTGTAGCCCGGCAGGCGCAGAAGCTCCATGCGGTCCAGCAGAGGCTGCGGAATCGTGTCGAGCGTGTTGGCCGTAGTAATGAAAAACACCTTGGAAAGGTCGAACGGCAGGTCCAGGTAATTGTCCCGGAAAGTGTGGTTCTGCTCGGGGTCAAGTATCTCCAGCAGGGCAGAGGCCGGGTCACCTCGGAAATCACGCCCCAGCTTGTCGACCTCGTCCAGCATGATGAGCGGGTTGTTCGCTCCTGCCCGGCGGACAGCCTGAATCAAGCGTCCCGGCATGGCTCCGATGTAGGTGCGGCGATGGCCGCGCAACTCGGCCTCATCGTGCAGCCCACCCAGGCTGAAGTGCTCGAACTTGCGCCCCATCGACCGCGCAATGGACTGACCGAGCGAAGTCTTTCCCGTGCCGGGAGGACCCACGAAGCAGAGGATGGGAGCTTTGGCTCCAGGGTTCATTTTGAGCACGCCGAGGTGCTCCAGGATGCGCTCTTTGACCTCCTTCAGGTCATAGTGATCTTCGTCCAGGATGCGGCGGGCGCCGGCAATCACCAGTTGCGCTTCGGTGGACACGCGCCACGGAAGCTCCAGCACGAACTCCAGGTAGGTGCGCGCCACGTGGTAGTCCGGCGCTGCCGCCGGGAGCCGCTCCAGCCGCTTGAGTTCGCG
Organism: Acidobacteriota bacterium; assembly: GCA_037444075.1. GTDB lineage: Bacteria > Acidobacteriota > Terriglobia > Bryobacterales > Bryobacteraceae > JBBIND01. The sequence continues at coordinate 61,235 of JBBIND010000010.1, forward strand.
CTCGGCTTCTTTGCGGACTTCGTCCGGGATGTCGGCCTTTTCCAGGCGTTCACGCAGCAGATCCACTTCCGCCTGTTCAGGATTCTTCTCGCCCAGCTCCTGCTGGATGGCCTTGAGTTGCTGCCGCAGCAAGTACTCGCGCTGCTCCTTGGACATCTCGGTGCGCGCTTCGTCGGCGATCTTGGAGCGCAGTTCGAGCACCCGCAATTCGTGCGCCAGGTAGGAATGAAGCAAACGCAGAGCGTCCGTGCAGGTTTGCGCCTCCAGCAGCGCCTGTTCCTTCTCGACCCCCAGGTTGAGCATGGAGGCCATGAGGAAAACCAGCCGCATGGGCTCCCCGGGGGTGCCCATCAATTGGGAGAGGTCCACCTGCGCTTGCGGCTGAACCATGGAAATGGCTTTGGTCGCCAGTTCGATCACCGAGCGCTGCAACGCTTCGACCTCGGTGGTGATGTCGCACGGAGGGGGAGAGATTCTGACGGCGGCCCTGAGATAAGGCTCGGTCTGCTCCAGGCTGAGCACCTGCACCCGCTCGATGCCGAGCACGAGCAATTCCATGATGTGCTCAGTCGGCCGCACCATCTTGCGGATCACCGCCTTGACGCCGTATGTGTACAAGTCCTCCTGTTTCGGCGTCTCTACGGTGGCGTCACGTTGGGCCACCACGACGAGTTCTTTTTCCTCAGTTTGCAGGGCCGACTCGGCGGCGGCCATGCTGGCTGGCCGTCCCACGGAAAGCGGCATCATCAAGTGAGGGAAAAGGGCGGTGTTCTTCAGCGGAAGCAGCGGTAGAGTCTGGTCCAGTTCTCCAGCGGTCACTTGTGTCTCCCCTTAGCGTTGATGCGAACCAACAGGATTCCGTTACGGTATTCAAGGCTGATGCTGGTCGCGTCAACCTCGCAGGGCAGATGCACGGTTCTCTCGAACCGGTTGTAGGTAATTTCCAGCGAATACTGGGAGCAATCCTCCTCCGCCACCCAATCCCGGCGCACGCCGGAGACCGTCAGCGAGCGCGCGGACAGTTGCACGGAGATGTCCTCTTTTTCAACCCCGGCCAATTCAAACTTGAGCAGCCACCCGTCGCGCGTACGGTACACGTCGGCCGACGGGTGCCAGGCCGAATCGCGAAAAGTCTGGGCGGCACTCGCAAAGAAGAAAGATGTACGCGCAGGTCGGTCCGACATAGCTGCCTACATTATGGACCCGGTGAGCATTCCTATACCACCTGTTCCTTCCCCTTGGCGGAGAAGGCCAACTCGCCGGTGGCGTCGTTCAGGTCCACCTCCACGTGCTGGCCGTCCACTACTTCTCCCTGTAGCATCAGCCGGGCCAGGGGCGTTTCCACCTCTTTCTGTAAAGCGCGCTTCAACGGCCTGGCGCCATAGGCCGGCTCATATCCCACGCGCACCAGGTGGCGCCGGGCGGCGTCGGAAAGATCCAGGCTCACCTTGCGCTCAGCCAGCCGGGCGCGAAGGCGGTTCAATTGGATCTCCACGATCTGCTCCAGGTGTTCCTCGCTGAGCGAGTGGAAAACAGTGGTTTCATCCACGCGGTTCAGGAACTCGGGCCGGAAGGCGCGGCGCAACTCCTCGAGCACGGCCACTTTCATGAGGTCGTATTCGCCGCCGTCGAAAGAACCGCGGTATTCGAGTATGCGATGGCTGCCGATGTTGGACGTCATGATCACAATCGCGTTCTTGAAATCCACCGTGCGGCCCTGGCCGTCGGTGAGACGGCCGTCCTCCAGGATCTGTAACAGTACGTTGAAGACGTCCGGATGGGCCTTTTCAATCTCGTCGAACAGCAGCACTGAGTACGGGCGCCTGCGGACGGCTTCGGTGAGCTGCCCGCCTTCGTCGTAGCCGATGTAGCCCGGTGGCGCGCCAATCAGGCGAGCGACGGTGTGCCTCTCCTGGTACTCGGACATGTCAATGCGGATCATGGCGTGCTCGTCGTCAAACAGGGCCTCCGCCAGTGCCCTGGCCAGTTCCGTCTTGCCGACGCCCGTTGGCCCCAGGAAGATAAAACTGCCGATCGGGCGCAGAGGGTCCTTCAGGCCCGCGCGGGCGCGCATCACGGATTCGGCCACGTTGCGCACGGCCTCGTCCTGACCCACCACGCGGAGGTGCAGGTGATCCTCCAGGTGTAGAAGCTTCTGCGTTTCCCCTTCCAGTAGCTTGGTCACCGGCACTCCCGTCCACCGGCTCACCACAAAGGCTATGTCCTCTTCGTCCACTTCTTCCTTGAGCAGGCGTGGAGTTCCTTTCTGGCCGCTGATTCTGTCTTCCTGTTCATGCAACTCGCGCTCGAGTTCCGCCAGGCGCCCGTACTTGAGCTCAGCCGCCTTGTTCAGGTCATACTCGCGTTCAGCCTTTTCCATCTGCAGCCGGGTCTGCTCGATTTGTTCGCGCAGCCCGCGGAGGCTTTCCACCGCGCCCTTCTCCGCCTGCCAACGGGCCTGCAAGGTGTCCGAATCGGCCTTCAACTCGGCCAGTTCCTTTTCCAGCCGCGCGAGCCGTTCGCGGCTGCCAGCATCGGTTTCCTTCTTGAGGGCTTCCCGTTCGATTTCGAGCTGCATCAGCCGGCGCAGCGATTCGTCCAGTTCCGACGGCATGGAATCGATCTCCGTGCGCAGTTTGGCCGCCGCCTCATCCATCAGGTCGATGGCCTTGTCCGGCAGGAAACGGTCTGAAATGTAGCGGTTAGAGAGCACTGCCGCCGCCACCAGGGCGGAGTCCTTGAACCGCACCCCGTGGTGCAGCTCATAGCGTTCGCGCAGTCCGCGCAGAATCGAGATGGTGTCTTCGACCGTAGGCTGGCCGATCAGCACCGGCTGGAAGCGCCGTTCCAGAGCGGCGTCTTTCTCCACTTGTTTGCGGTACTCGTCGAGCGTCGTCGCCCCGATGCAGTGCAGCTCGCCACGAGCCAGCATGGGTTTCAGCAGGTTGCCCGCGTCGAGCGCTCCTTCCGCTTTGCCCGCTCCGACCACGGTGTGCAACTCGTCGATGAACAGGATGATTTCCCCGCTGGAATCCTGGACCTCTTTGAGAACAGCTTTCAGCCGTTCCTCGAATTCACCTCGGAACTTGGCGCCTGCTATCAAGGCGCCCATGTCCAGGGCAACCACCCGCTTGTTCTTCAACCCTTCCGGCACGTCGCCGCGCACGATGCGCTGGGCCAACCCTTCGGCGATGGCGGTTTTGCCCACGCCGGGCTCGCCGATCAGCACCGGGTTGTTCTTGGTGCGCCGGGAAAGCACCTGAACGACGCGGCGTATCTCCTCGTCGCGCCCGATGACGGGGTCCAGTTTGCCCTGCGAAGCCAGTGCCGTCAGGTCACGCCCGTAGCGCTCCAGCGCGGCGTAGGTGGATTCCGGAGTGGGAGAAGTCACCCGCTGGCTGCCCCGAATCTCCTGGAGGGCCTTCATCAGCCGTTCCCGGGTGACCTTTTGTTCCTTGAGAATACGTCCCGCCGCGCCGTTATCCTCGAGAGCGGCCAACAGGCAGTGTTCCACGGAGACGTATTCGTCCTTGAGCTGTTTTGCCTCGTCTTCAGCCCGGGTCAGCAGTTTCTGGGTGCGGCCTGTGATATAGACTTGGCCCACGGCGCCGGTGGGTGAACTCACCTTCGGCATGCGTTCCAGTTCCTGCTCGAGCCGCCGGTGCAGACCCTGCACGTCCACCTCAGCTTTGAAGAGAATGGCGGGGGCCAGCCCTCCTTCCTGTTCCAGCAATGCGGACAGTATGTGCTCGACGTCGATCTGTTGGTGGCTGAAGCGCACCGCGAGAGCCTGCGCCGCGGCGATGGAAGCCTGGACCTTTTCAGTGAAGCGGTTGAAGTCCATAGTTCGTATCCTGCCAACAAGTTTATCATATGAGTGCAACAATATACAACTTTATGAGTCGAGTGTTGTCATATTTACGCCTTGCCCCACGTTTTTCTCTCTGCTAAGCTGTACTCCACATGTCACACGCAACTTTATTAGCCCTCCTTCTTTTCACACTCCAATCCCCTCATCCCTTGTCGGACCCCTCCAAGCTCAATGAAGAAGCCCCGGAGGTTTTTCAAGTGCGTCTGGAAACCTCCGAAGGGGACATAGTGCTCGAAGCGCGACGAGCCTGGGCGCCGCTCGGGGCGGACCGCTTCTACAACCTTGTCAAGCACGGCTTCTATGATTCCGCGCGTTTCTACCGGGTATTGCCACGGTTCGCGGCTCAGGCGGGCACGCACGCTGATCCAGCCATCAGCGCCGTCTGGCGGGAGCAGACGATTGCTGATGACCCCGTCAAAGAGAGCAATCTGAAGGGTACCGTGACGTTTGCAAACTCCGGACCGGGCACGCGCACCACCCAGATTTTCATCAACCTGGACAACAACAGCTACCTCGACGAATCCGGTTTTGCGCCGTTCGCCCGCATTATCGAAGGGATGGACGCCGCGGAGCGATTGTACGCCGGCTACGGGGAAATGGCGCCGGACGGGAAAGGGCCCGACTACCAACGCCTTGAACTCGAAGGAAACGCTTACCTCGAAAAGGAGTTTCCGGAACTCGACTACATCGTGCGTGCCGTTCTGGTTCCCGCCGGGGCGGCTCCCTAGGAAACTTTCGGTGGATTTCCACGCTGTTGAAACGATGGAGGCCAAACCTTTCCTGGTGAGTCACGGATCGCAGCCTTACGAGCATCTGCGCCCGCTCCCGGTGAGCGTGATTCTCGACAACGTGCGCAGCCTTTACAACGTTGGCTCTTTCTTTCGAACCGCGGACGGCGCGGCCATCGAGAAGCTCTACCTCACCGGCTACACGGGCCGCCCACCCGCTCGCGAAATCGAGAAGACCGCCTTAGGCGCAGAGCGTAGGGTAGCCTGGGAGGCACGGGAGGACGCCGCGGCTCTGCTGGGTGAGTTACGCGGGCGCGGCTGCCAATTGGCGGCGGTCGAGACCGGCCTACGCGCTCTGGACCTGTTTGATTGGGAACCCGCGTTCCCGGTTTGCCTGGCTTTCGGCAACGAGGTGGAGGGTTTGCGCCCGGAACTGCTTCAGGCTTGTGACGTGCTGGTGCGTATCCCGATGCTCGGATTGAAGCACTCGCTCAATGTGGCCACGGCGGGGGGCGTGGCGATGTACGAGCTTCTGCGCAAGTACCGCCGCCTGGCGGAAACAACTTCAAGCCCGCGTTACTGAAGGGGTCCTCCGGGAGCGAAGAGGGCTTTTAGCGCGGGGACGGGAGCAGTGCGGTCTACCGCTGGTCAGTGATGGTGCTGCTGGCCTCGGCCTGTTCGATCTGCCGCTGGAGCAGTTGGATATTCCGGCGAAGCTGGTCCGATCGCCGGCTCTCACGCTGCATCGCCCCCCGCAGCTGTTCCAGTTCCTGTTGAAGGGTGGCCTCATCCAAGCGGGCCTGGTCAAGGGCCTTCTCCATCTCCCAAATCCGCGATTGGCCGACGTAGCGCGCCATCTCTTCCACGGCCTCCCCCTCGGGGCGCTTCAAACCATTCGCAGCAGCACGTCGTCAGATTGGCGGGCATAGGTAAGGCTGGCCTTGCGCAGTTCTTCTTTGTTGAGCTTGATCTGGCGGTTCACGGAACCGTCCTTCACCAGCAATTCTGCTTCCTCGGCGGCCAAAATTGCCGGCGCTCCCCGGTTCCAGTGGACGCGCAGTTGCCCTTCCACGTCCTCTACTCCCAAGGAAATGCCCGTCGCCGCTTCGGTGGAAACAACTCGATAGTAATAGGCTGAGCCGACCATCGCGGCGGCCACCAGGACGGCCACCCACAGCACCCCCCAACGCATCCGCGTGCGCGGAGGTTCAGCCAGCAAAGCCGGAGGCACGGGGGCCGGGATGTCTGGCTGAGGCGGAACCCGTTCAGGCGCCGCCCTCGGGGGGGCTACTTCCTCCTCGCGGCGGAGGTCCGCACTCGCCAGTGATCGCCGCCAAGGCCCTCTTTCAGGTTCGTCCAGGCGCCGGGAGCCGGGCTCGCCGCGCAGCCAATCAGACAGCTCAGTGGACGGCGTGGGTGGGGCTGCGCGTGTGCGCCGCGGCTCATCGTCTCCACGCGCGGGCCTCCGGCTTGGCCGCTGCCCCGCCCGCTCTTCGAACTGAGGCGGCGCCGATAGATCCGGTGGCAGACTCAGCGGGCGGCGTTCAATCAGCATCGCCTCGCTTTCCGGGTCGCTGAGGAGTTCGCCTGACTCATCCTTGGCGAAGAACAGCGCTCGGGTGGCCGGCTCCGCGGTGGGGCGCAACAGCAAGGCCACCTGCCAGAATTGCCCGAAATGCCGGTTATGAAGTTCGATATCCTCCGGCGTGAGCGACAGGCCGCTGCGCGTGTGGCTGTGGAACCAACCCAGCGGCTCCAGCCCGCGGAGCTCAGGTTCCTGGCGGGCCTCGGCCAGATCCTGCTGCAGTTGCTCGTGGTCCTCATCGCTCAAACGGAAGCCGGGTCCTCTGGCATGGGAGCAGTGGATGGGGCGCCAGTCGAGGATTTGGATACTGTTCTCCGCGCGTTTCCCGTACAGAACGCCGCCTAACTCGACGCCGCCGTGAGCGATACGTTTGAACCCTTCATGGGCTTCCAGCCGTATGCGCTCCATGACGTCCAGTTTGTAGTCGACCGTGAGGTTCGAGGTCGGCGAACGCCAAGTGCCGCTACTGGTGTCGGGAGAAGAAGACACAGATGCCTCTACCACAGTTTTATCCGGCCTCCTTGCAGGCGGCAAGAGGCCAAGCGGCAAATGGGGGATAAATCACACCGCAACACAGGCTCCCGGTACTATTACGTTCAGGGGAACGCCTGAGAGGAACCGAAGGCCTCGTTTCCGCAGCTTGCTCTGTACGGGTGTCTTTTTGCAGATAGTTTTCGCAAACAATGATATAGTTGGGGTGCTTGCGAGTGAAAAGAACTCTCTTACTGCTTTCTGTTGGGGTGCTGGCGGCTCAGGCAGCGACGCCGCCGGTGGTGGCGGTCTCCATCGACAAGGTGGTTCATCCGATCACGGTGGAGATAGTCAGCCGGGCTCTTCTGCAGGCTGAAAAGGAACAGGCCGGGGCCGTGCTGATACGATTGAACACCCCCGGGGGATTCCTCGAGGCGACGCGGGAAGTGATTGAGAAGATCATCGCTTCTCCGGTCCCGGTGATCACCTACGTCACGCCCAGCGGAGGGCGGGCGTCCTCGGCGGGCTTCTTCGTGCTGGCGGCTGGCGACATAGCGGCGATGGCTCCTGGCACGAATACCGGAGCAGCCTCGCCGGTTCTGCTGGGGCAGCAAATGGACCCGGTGATGCGCCGCAAAGCCGAGAGCGATGCCGCCGCGGCTTTGCGCAGCCTGGTGGAAAAACGCGGGCGCAACAGCGCACTGGCGGAAAAGGCGGTGCTCGAAGCCAAGGCTTTCACCGAGCAGGAGGCGCTCAACAACAACCTGATCGAGGTAGTGGCCACCGACGAGCGGCACCTGTTTGAGCAGATTCACGGACGCGAAGTGGTGCGCGTGGATGGCCGCAAGCAGAAGCTGGTGGTGGCGGGCGCGCAAGTGGTTGAATATGAATTGAGCGTGCGCGAGAAGATGGTGACTTCCATCAGCGATCCCAACGTGGCATTCATTCTGTTGATCTTGGGCGCCTTGGGGGTCTACCTGGAGTTTAGTTCTCCGGGGCTGATCCTGCCCGGCGTGGCGGGCGGCATTCTGCTGCTGCTGGGCCTGTCGGCCCTTTCGGTGGTGCCCATCAACTGGATTGGCGTGGCGTTGCTCGTGCTGGCGGTGGCGCTCTTCGTCCTGGAAGCGAAATTTGCCTCGCACGGAATACTCGGCGCGGGAGGGGCGGTGGCCATGATCCTGGGAGCCCTGCTGCTCGTAGAGGGTCCGCCGGAAGTCCGCATCCGGCTGAGCACCGCCCTGGGAGTCACGCTGCCGTTTGCCCTGATCACTGGCTTTCTGGTCTCTTTGGTCATTCGCGCCCGGTCACGCAAGGTGGTCACAGGAGAAACGGGCATGCTGGGCGAGATCGGCATTGCCCATGACGCGATCCAACGCGAGGGCAGGGTATTCGTTCACGGCGAGTTTTGGGAGGCCGTCAGCCGCGAGCCGGTGCCGGCGGGGGCGCGCGTCAGGATTTTGGCAGTAGAGAACTTGAAATTGAGGGTAGAACCCGTCAAGGAGGAATCGGAAAATGGGCTTATTTGACATCCCTACGATCGCAATTGTCATTGTCGTGCTGTACCTGGTTTCTGCCATCAAGATTCTGTCAGAGTATGAGCGCGGCGTGATCTTCCGGCTAGGCAGGGTTCTGCCTCGCCCGAAGGGACCGGGCATCATTCTGGTGTTCGCGCCCATTGACAGGATGGTCCGCGTGTCGCTGCGTGTGGAGACGATGGAAGTGCCGCCGCAGGACCTGGTCACACGCGACAACGTCACCGTGAAGGTCAACGCCGTGATCTACTTCCGGGTGATTGACCCCAACCGCGCCGTACTCGAAGTCACCAACTATCTGTATGCCACTTCGCAGTTGGCGCAGACCACTTTGCGCAGCGTGCTGGGTGAGGTCGAACTGGATGAGTTGCTCAGCCAGCGTGAAAAGCTCAATGTCCGGCTGCAATCCGTGCTGGACAAGCACACCGGACCCTGGGGCGTGAAGGTGGCTATGGTCGAGGTCAAGCAGGTGGATCTGCCGGAGATCATGATCCGGGCCATCGCCAAGCAGGCTGAAGCGGAACGCGAGCGCCGGGCCAAAGTCATCCACGCCGAGGGTGAGTTCGTCGCGGCGGAGAAACTGACGATGGCGGCGGAACTGATTCAGCGGCAACCCACGGCCATCCAACTGCGCTACCTCCAGACTCTGGTAGAGATAGGCGCCGAAAAGAACACCACGGTTGTTTTCCCGCTGCCTGTCGATATATTCTCTTCAGTGAGTCAGCTACTGAAGCATTACTCAGACGCCAAGTCTGAACCAGGACAAGGAGGGCAATAGCGGCGCGCCGGGCACCCGGCTGCTGGTCACATGTCTAGAGGCGAAGAAGGCGATTTCGAACTGATCCTCGGCCACAAGCAACTTCTGGCAGTGTTCTTTATTCTGGTTTTCCTGCTGGGAGTGTTTTTTGTGATGGGCTACGTCGTGGGGCGGAGCTTGAACCCCGCGCTGACGCAGGACAAGCAAGCCATGCAGCCCGCCGAGACGCAGGAAGCGCCCCCCCTTATCGTGACCGGGGAGGGCGTTTCTGAGCCAGCACACGCCGAAGCTCTGCGTGAACCGGGAAGGGCGGCACTCATTCCGCCGCCCGAGGCAGTGAAGACTCCGCCGCCTCAGACTGCCCAGCCTTCGGCGGCAGCGATGGAGACGGCTCCGCCGAAACGGGAGCCTCCGCCCCCCGCGCCACCGGCTCCTGAGGTTGCCTCCGGGGAACCACGCCCGGGACAGACGTACATCCAGGTGAGCGCCGTTAAGCCCGAGGATGCCGAGTTACTGGTAAGCGCGTTGAAACGAAGCGGTCTCCCGGCCCAACATGCCGCCTCCCCGAAGCCGGAATTGCGGCGCGTATTGGTAGGTCCCTACAGTGACGGCGCCGCGATTTCCAAGGCGAAAGAGGATCTGGCAAAATTGGGTTTTACGAAGACCTTCGTCCAGACCTATCGGTGACACTGCCGGATTCAACTGAACGCCTGAGCGCCACTCGCGGGGAATTTGTGCAAATCGCCGGCGCAACCCGCGCGCCCGACCGCCGCCAGCGGCTGCCGGTCTGGCTGCGCTCCGGAAGAGCGCACCACGAATCGGTGACCGGCCTGAGGGCTCGCCTGAAGTTGTCCCACCTGCATACCGTGTGCGAGTCCGCGCGCTGCCCAAACATGCACGAGTGCTTCCACCGCGGCACGGCCACCTTCATGATTCTCGGCAACCTGTGCACCCGCGGCTGCGGTTTCTGCGCGGTTCCCAAGGGTTCGCCCGCGCGCGGCGGTTTCAGTCCGGACTCTGAGGAACCCGCCCGCGTGGGACGGATGGCTGCGTCGATGAAGTTGAGCCACGTAGTGGTCACCAGCGTCAATCGCGACGACCTGCCGGACGGCGGTGCGGAACACTTTGCCGAAACCGTGCGCGAGTTGCGGCGGCAGCTGCCGCAAGCGCGGATAGAGGTGCTGACTCCGGACTTCCAGGGCGATTTGGCGGCCGTGCGGCGGGTGCTTGACGCCGGTCCAGACATTTTCAACCACAACCTGGAAACCGTCGCCCGGCTTTACGCTCGTGTGCGGCCTCAGGCCGTTTACGAGCGTTCGCTGGCAGTGCTGCGCTCGGCCAAACTTCAGAGCACGCAGTTGCTGGTCAAGTCCGGCCTGATGGCGGGCTTGGGGGAGGAGGTGGCCGAAGTGGAGGAAGCTCTTGGCCACCTGCGTCAGGCGGGTGTCGACGTGGTCACCATCGGGCAATACCTCCAGCCGACGCGGCGGAATCTGCCGGTTGCGGCTTACATTCCTCCGCAGCAATTCGACGCCTACCGCGGCTATGGCCTGGCACTCGGGTTCCGGGCAGTCTTCAGCGGACCCCTGGTGCGCAGTTCCTATATGGCGGATAGAGTAAGCGCCGAAGCCTTGGCGCAAACGCCGTGAACCCGGCCCTGGCGCTCCTTAGCGGCGTCCTTCTTGTCCTGGTGCATCCCCGCGCGGACCTGTGGTGGCTGTCGCCAGTGGCGCTGGTGCCCCTGCTTCTGGCCTGCCAACGCGAGCAAAGACCTCGCCGCAGGTTGCTGCTCGGCCTGGCAGCGGGAACAGTTTACTGGTTCGGTGTCTGTTATTGGATTCAACAGGTGCTGGCCGAGCACGGCGGACTGGAAGGCGCCGGAAGTTGGGCGGTCTTCATGCTCTTCTGCCTGGCCAAGGCCGCGCACCTGGCCGTCTTCGCCTGGCTGGCGGGTTACTTCCTCGACCGTCCCTGGGGCGTGCCGGCCGCCGCCGCCCTCTGGGCAGGGCTGGAGCGTACTCACGGGCCGCTTGGTTTCGCCTGGTTGAACCTGGGCGAGGCCGGCCTGGAATGGGCGCCGCTGGTGCGGCTGGCTCCTCTGGTGGGTGTCTATGGAATGTCCTTTGTCCTGGCTCTGGCGAACGCCTCCCTTGCGGTGAGGCGGCCGCGCGCGCTGCTCTGGCTGTTGGTGCTGCCGGCGGTTTTGCTGTTGCCGGCCCTCCCGGAAGCGGAAGAGGGCCGCGAGGAGGCAGTGGTCGTGCAACCCAACATCAGCGAGGACGCCTACAGCTGGAACACCGCCGCCACGGACCGCCTGGTGAACCGCCTTGTCTTGATGTCGCTCGAAGAATCCTCCCGAAGCAGCCGCCCGCCCCGCTACGTCATCTGGCCGGAGATGCCGGCGCCCCTGTATTACTATGACGACGCGCGGTTCCGGGAGCAGGCGACCATCGTGGCGCGGACGGGCAGAGCGCCGCTGTTGTTCGGGACCGTAGCGTTTACGCGCGAGGGAGCGCCGCTGAATTCCGTTTTGATGCTGGGTCCGGACGGAGCGCCGGTGGAGCGCTACGACAAGATGACCCTGGTGCCTTTCGGTGAATATGTGCCTGCTTTCTTCGGCTTCGTCAACCGCATTACCAAAGAAGCCGGGGATTTCGTGCCGGGCTCCCGAAGAGTCCTGTTTCCCTCAGATGGCCGGCAGGCGGGGGTTTTCATCTGCTACGAATCCGTCTTCCCTTACAATGTGCGCAGGTTCGTGGATGACGGCGCGGAGGTTCTGTTCAACCTCTCGAACGACGGCTACTTCGGCGACACGGCGGCGCGCCCGCAGCACTTGAGGATGGTGCGCACGCGCGCGGCGGAAAACGCCCGCTGGATTCTGCGCGCCACCAATGACGGCATCACCGCGGCGATTGACCCTGCCGGGCGCATCGTCGAGCGGTTGCCGGCGAGGCAGGAAGCTTCCGCGCGCTTGCGGTTCTCTTTTGAACAAAGACGAACGCCCTATACGCGCCTCGGGGACTGGTTCGCGTGGAGTTGCCTCGTAGCCGGAGCCGGCGCCGCTTTTGCCGGAGCCGTGGGCGGGCGCGCTAGCCGTGCCGTATGAGCAGCACGTCGCCGTCGTTCACCACGTACTCCTTGCCTTCCAGCCGCAGCAAGCCTTTTTCGCGGGCCAGAGCGTAGCTGCCGCACTCAGCCAGGCTCTTCCAGCCGATCACTTCGGCCCGGATAAAGCGCTGCTCGAAATCCGTGTGGATTGAGCCCGCCGCCTTCAGGGCGCTCGTGCCCACAGGCACCGGCCAGGCCCGCGCCTCGTTCTCGCCTACGGTCAGGAAGGTGATCAAGCCTAGCAGGGAATAGGCGGCCGTTACCAGGCGCTCCATGCCCGACTCGGGCAGGCCATAGGTGGACAGATACTCGGGCGCCTCCTCGGGCGCCAGCTCAGCCAGTTCGGCTTCAATCTTGCCGCAGATGGCCACCACGTTGATTCCGGGACGCCCGGCCAGAGGCCCTTCCTTGTATTCCCGCTCGATTTGGTGCAGGCGCGGGGCCTGTTCTTCGCCCAGGTTCAGGACGCAGAGCAACGGCTTTTGCGAGAGAAACTGGTATCCGCGCAGGCGCTTTTCGTCCTCGCCCGTCAACTCGAGCGTCCGCAAAGGCGCGTTCTCTTCCAGCCGGGCTTTGCACTGCTCGAGCAACTCGAACTCCTGGTCGAGTTCCGGGTTCTTGATCTTCTTCCGGTCCTTCTCGAGCTTCTCCAGGCGCTTTTCGATCATGCCCAGGTCGCTGAGCATGAGTTCGAGCTCGACGTCTTCCAGGTCGCGCAGCGGGTCAACGGTGATCTTTTCGTGCGGTACGGTGTCGTCTTCGAACACGCGCAGCACGTGGGCCATGGAATCCACCAGGCGCAGGCTGGCCAGGTAACCGGGGTCGCGCAGCGTTTCACGCGACACGGCGGGGAAGTCCAGCAGGTCAATCGTAGCGTGCGTCAGTTTCGGCGTCTGAAAGACCTCGGCCAGGGTATCGACTCTGGCGTCCGGGACGCGCGCCACCCCCCGGCGTGCTTCCAGGGAACCAATGCGCCCGGGTTCGTGAGCGCCCGTGAGAATCGTGAACAAAGACGACTTGCCCGTCATGGGCAATCCGATGATGGCTGTTTGCATACGAGCTGAACCTGTCAGAGGGGGACGGCCATCGACGCGAGTATCTGCTCCAGGAGGCGGTCGACGGCATCGGCGCCCCTCTGCGCCAACGCCACGCGCGGGTTGAGCCTCACGCGGTGCGCAAAAACGGGCACCACCAGGCGTTTCACGTCATCCGGGATGACATAGTCGCGCTTTTCGAGCAGCGCCAGCGCCTGAGCGGCGCGGAACAGCGCCTGCGCGCCGCGCGGGCTGACGCCCAGCGATAGCGATTCGTGCTGCCTGGTCTGTTCCACCACCGCCATCAGGTAGTCCGTGACGGCATCCGCCACGCGCACATCGCGGACCTGAGCCTGCAACGTCAATAATTCCTCGGCGGGCAAGACGGGCGCCACGCCGGCGGAGGCGTCGTCGTGTGGTTGGTGCAGAATCTTGCGCTCGCTCTCCGGGTCAGGGTACCCGATGCGGAGCCGCAAAAGGAACCGGTCGAGTTGCGATTCAGGCAGGGGATAAGTGCCGTGGTGCTCGAGCGGATTTTGCGTGGCAACCACCATGAAGGGCTCCGGCAGGCGGTGGGAGCGCCCATCGATGGTGACCTGCCGCTCGTTCATGGCTTCGAGCAGCGCGGACTGCGTTTTCGGCGTCGTGCGGTTGATTTCATCCGCCAGAAGGAAACTCGTGAAAATGGGGCCGGGTTTGAACTCGAACTCGCCGCAGTGGGCGTTGTAGACGGTGACGCCGAGCACGTCGCTCGGCAGCATGTCACTCGTGAACTGCAGGCGATGGAAGAGGCAGTCCACCGAGCGCGCCAGTGCGTGCGCTAACGTGGTTTTGCCGACGCCGGGAACGTCTTCGATCAGCAGGTGCCCCTTGGCCAGCAGGCAGACCAAAGCCAGCCGGATCACTTCGGCTTTGCCTCGCAGCGCCTGACCGATGGAAGCTTCCAGGTCGTGCAGCTTGGAGAAGGCTACCGGCGGGGTGGCGATGATTTCCCGCTGGCTCATTACACTGCTATAATAGCGGATTCGAGGCGCCGGGCGTGTCCTGCGTCTCCCTTTCCGAACACCGTTAGGGCGCGTAGCTCAGTTGGTTAGAGCGCCTGCTTCACACGCAGGAGGTCACAGGTTCGAGTCCTGTCGCGCCCACCATAAACCTCATAATCCTCAATCAAGTAGCGCCGCGCATCCCGCCGCTATTGCTTTTCCACGGTTTCTCGTAAGGCGCTCGTAAGGCAGGGTGACCTGAACAAGGCGTGGGGGATGAGGGCGCGCGCGACACCACGACTGTCACCGACAAAAGGGTCTGGAAACATTTGGGCGCTGGAATGTACAATTGAGGCAACCAAATGGCTTCAAGGGAGACTTCCTCAAAGGCGGTGGACAAAGCCGCTGCTGCTCCAAAGCCCGCTCGCAAGCCGCGCACTGTGCGAAAGTTCCCGGCGTTGACCTTTGGTGAGGCATAGGTGCTGCCGGAAGCGATTCAGAAGTTCGCTGCCGGTCAAAAGGTCCGAAGGCTCACTCTCTTTGAGAAACTTGACAAGAACCCTGACAGCGTGGGGTCGCGGAGGCTGGTCACTGCGTCCGGCCAATACGGACTTACCAAGGGCGGATATCAAGCCGAGTTTCTTGAGTTGACGCCCGAAGGTGGTGAGGCCACGAGTGAGGTGGTCGCACCCGCAAAGAAACTGCAGGCCCGGTTCAACCTGGCCATCAAGAACCACGCCCCGTTCAACTTCCTGTACGAAAAGCTGAAGGGCAACAAGATGCCTGCCAAGGAAGTAATGGCGGACCTCCTCGCTGAGGCGAACGTAGAGGACGACGAAAGGGCAGAGTGCATCGACACCTTCGTTTTGAATGCGAAGTTCCTCAGGTTGCTCAGAACAATCGCCGGATCAGAGCGCATCATCCCGCTTGAACAGGCTCTCGACGAAGCGCCGAGCGCACCCGTGCGGCAACCAGACCAGCCCTCAGGGGGCGAAAGCGGAGCAACACAGGTTCCTGCTCTTCCCTCTGCCGCAAGTGTGCCCACAGAGCCGGTGCGTGACTTCGCCAAGATCTGTTTCTACATTTCTCCAATTGGTGAGGAGAACACCGAAGAACGCCACCACGCGGATTTCCTGATGGAGTACATCATCAAGCCCGCCGTCAAGGAATTCGACCTGACCGTCATACGGGCCGATCAGATGGGCAAGCCGGGCGCAGAGTTCCCGGTAGTACAGCTTTCGGATGGGGTTCAAACCCGGGCCGCCGCCCAGAGCGCGATCATTCTCGGTCTCCTGCGTGACGACGTGGAGCAGGATCCCCAGGCGGTCCATGTGGGAAAAGACAATCTCCCACTGGTCGAGCTTGCTGACGTCGAAGCGGTCGTACACTCCGAGCTTGGTCCACATCCACGTGTCGCGCCAGCGACGACGGCGATCACGGCAAGTGCCAGACCAAGCGGTTTGATCCGCAGAGAAGACAGCGTAGAGATTCTGGCGGTTGACTCATGTTTACTCCTTTACCCCCATGCCGTCGCCGAGAACCTGGCGAAGTCTTCGAAACCCACCGGCTTGCGGCCGGTCAGCTTTTCGACGTCGCCAGTGACTCCGGCAGCGAAACCCGCGCGAACGGCGCCATAGAGCACGGTGAGGTAACCAATTGCCGGCTCGGGAATACCCTGAGCACGCGCTCCCTCCGCCATCTGTTCGTCGGTGAGAGAGTGGTAAGCAACTGGCCGTCCCGACACTTCGGAGATGATCCGCGCCACCGCAGCATGATCGAGCGCCTCCGGCCCCGTCAGGTCGAACTCCTGCCCGGTCAGGTTCTGCTTGGACACGGCGACCACCGCGGCTGCGATGTCACGAACGGAAATGAAGCT
>JBBIND010000011.1:0-75106 GCA_037444075.1 Acidobacteriota bacterium
CGCAGCATGAGTCCGTGGCAAGTGGAAGCGGCCGTCGGACAGTTGCCGGGCATCGTCGCGGGTTCCGTGCTGGCATTTACCGTGGCCGGCAACGGTTCCGGACCGGAACGCCTGGTGGTGGTGGCCGAGACACATGCCACCAGCCAGGAGGATTTCAGCCGGATTGAAACCGAGGTTGTGCGCGTCACCGACGAGGCGCTTGGCCTGCCGCCCGACCACGTCCTGCTGGTCAGCCCCGGCGCGCTGCCGAAAACTTCCAACGGCAAGTTGCGCCGCAACGAGACCTTAGCGCTTTACAACCGGGGCAAACTGAAGTCCGGCGGCGGGCGCGCTCCCTGGCTTCAGGTGGTGGGACTGTGGCGAGAGAACCTGGGCGCCCTGGCCAGCCTGGGGCTCAGCCGCCTGGTGGGTTCCGCAGGCCGAGCGGTCACCACTGCGCTGGCTGCCTCGGTTTCCTGGGTGGCCTCAGCCTGGACGCAGCTTTCCGGCAACCGCGGGCTGCTGCGCCCGGTAGGACGCTGGGCACTGCGTCTTCACGGCGAGCAGTTCGAAATGACCGGCTCCGACGCCCTCACCCAGGCCGGACCGTTGGTGTACGTCGTGAACCGCAATGGTGTCCTGGACCCGGTGATCCTGGCCTCCTCCCTTTCCGGCAAGGTGCGTTTCTCCGGTGAGGAGGCGCTGCGGGGACTGCCGGCTTGGGCGGTGCGGTTGATGCGCCCACTCCTGCTGGAGAGGCCGGCAACCAACGGTCCGGCGCCGGCCGGCGGCTGGTCCCGCGCGAGCATCCGGGAGGGACTGCGGCAGGGCCAAACGGTGCTCGTTTTCCCGGACGGCGCGCCGGGAGTGACCGCCGCCCGCAGCCGCTACCGGTTGGATGCCTTCGCGGGCGCGATTGAAGCCGGCGCGCGGCTACAGCCGCTCGCCCTGCGGGGAAGGGTTCTGCCCGCCCCCGAGCGGAGGCTGGCGCGCCCGAAAACCATGACGGAGATCCGGGTTGCGCAGCCCGTCGAAGCCGCCACCACGGATGCGTTCGCCTTGCGGCAACGAATCCGCGAGACTATTGCCGAACTCCATGCCTGATTACTTGTTCCCCTTCCTCGTCCGGGTCCTGATCAGCTTCCTGATCGGCTCCATTCCGTTTGCCGTAATCGCCATGATGGGGACGGGTGTGGATATCCGTAAGTTCGGCTCAGGCAACCCGGGGTTCAACAACGTATTGCGGTACAGCAAGATACGCGCTGTCTTCACTCTGGTGGGGGACGTCGGAAAGGGCTGCTTCGCCATCTGGCTGCTGCAATCGGGGACTGAGCCCGAGGTGCTGCGCTGGATATACGGTCTGGCAGCCATTAAAGGGCATTGCTACTCGCCCTGGTTGCGCTTCGACGGGGGCAAGGGCATTGCCACCGCAGCCGGGGTAATGCTGATGCTGTTCCCCGCCTGGACGCTCGCCTGCGTGCCAGTTTACCTGGGCGGACGGCTCCTGGGTTCCCGGCTGAAGAATCTGCCGGAGAAAGGAGCACTCTCCTCGCTGGCTGCCTCCGCCGTGTTCACTTTGCTGGTGTTCCTGTTTGAGACCCGCCTGGACGCGTTTTTTGCGGTACTGCTGCTAAGCCTGCTCGTCTGGCGCCATAAACAGAACATCGCGAACGTGCTGGCCGGCTCCGGGACGGAGCGGGCATGAGGAGTCAGCCCGGCATTGCTTTCTATGATTTCGACGGGACGCTGGTAGAAAGCAACGTGGTGACGCAGTACGCCTATTTCGCCCGCAACCTCCCTTCTCGTGGAGAATCTGCCTGGCGCTACCTCAAACTGATTCTGAGCGTGCCGGTGTTCCTCGGCTTGGACCTGTACTCGCGCAGCCTGTTCAACGTCTTCTTCTACCGCTACTACGGCGGCATGAGGCGGGATTGGCTGGAGGAGCAGGCACACGGTTTGCTGGAGAAGGTCTTCCTGCCCGCGCTCTTCCCGGGAGCGCCTGCCCTGGTCCAAAAAGACCGCTCCGAAGGCTACCGCACGGTGCTCGTCAGCGGCAGCCTGGATTTCGCGCTGAAACCGGTGGCGAACCACTTGGGCTTTGACGAGGTGATCTCGAATTCGCTGGTGTATTCAGGCGGCGTCGCCACCGGCGAATTGAACCCGCCGCTCATCGCTGAGAAACACAAGACGGCGGCGATGCGCGAGCTGTGCCGCCGGTATAATGTCGAAACGGCGTCTGCCAAGGCGTATTCCGACAGCGTTTCCGACCTGCCCATGCTCGAGATGGTCGGGAAGCCGGCAGCCGTCAATCCGGACCGCCGCCTGAAGCGCATCGCGCAGGCACGGCGGTGGCCGGTGCTGAATCTGAAGGACGCCAATCGAGTGGCGACATCATGTCCATGAATGCTCACGATTCCAGTGGCGGGATGCCCGCGAAGAAACCGTTTCCGGCCCCGGCGCCCAACGCCGTCGGCTGGGGCGCCGACGTTTCCCATGAAGGTTGTGTGGTGCACCTGGAGGAGACCTCCGCGCCGCGCCTGCTCTGGTATGGGGAAGACCTGCTCGATGTAAAACTGCCCGCGGGCACAAGGGTCATCTATCCGAAGCCCACCATCCGCGGTATTGCGGACAGGGACGCGGGCATCCGCTACGCCCTGGCGAACCCCGAGGAAATGGAACCGCTCGAGGCGCTGCTGAAACCGGGCATGAAGGTGACCATCGGCATCGATGACATCTCCCTGCCTCTGCCCAAGATGGGCCGTCCGGATGTGCGCGAGTCGATGCTCCACATCGTCCTCAACATGCTGGCGGGCAAGGGCATCGACGACGTTCACATCATCATTGTCACCACCTACCACCGGCGGATGGAGCCGTTCGAAATCATCTGGAGCGTGGGCCGGAAGATCTTTGACGCCTATTATCCGGACAGGCTCTACAACATGGACGCCGACGCGCCGGACGGCATGACCGAGCTCGGGCAAACCGAGCTTGGCGAGCGCGTGCGCATCGTACGCCGTGCGGCTGAGAGCGATCTGCTCATCTACCTCAACGTCAACCTGGTCGCCATGGACGGCGGGGCAAAATCGGTGGGCGTCGGCATGGCCGATTATCATTCCCTCAAGGCCCATCACAACCCGCAGACCATCCTGGAGTGCGATTCTTACTTCGACCACAAACGTTCAGCGTTGACGGCCGCGTGCAACCGTATCAACGCGGTGATCGACAAGCACCTCAAGGTCTTCCACGTGGAAACGGCGCTGAACAACGCCATGTTCGACCCCCGCATGGCGTTTTTCACCAAGAACGAGGATCACTGGAACGCCTTGGACCGGGCCAGCTTCAAAACGGCGCAGGCGGCTCTGCGCGCCATGCCTCGCGCCGCCAAGCGCAAGGTGCTGTTCTCCGTCCCGGCGGCCTATCAGGTGACGGCCGTGCACGCGGGGGAAACGCACGCTGTTCACGACAAGATCCTGCAGTACGTCTACGGGCAGTATTGCGTGCCGGTTGAGGGACAAGCCGACGTCGCCATCTGGGGCGTGCCTTTCATCATGCCTTACAACGTGAATTCCGTGTTGAACCCGATTCTGGTGCAGTGCCTGGTGCTGGGCTACTTCTTCAACATGTACCGCCACCTGCCCATCGTCAAGAAGAACGGCGTGTTCATCATCACGCATCCGCTTTACCCGGATTTCGACGCCCGGCACCATCCCTCCTACATCGAGTTCTTCCACCGCATTCTGGCGGAGAGCCCGGACCCGTTCGTGCTGCGGGAACAATACGAAGAGGAATTCGTCTACGACCCCGACTACCGGCGCATGCATCGCCACGGCTACGCCTACCACGGCGTGCACGGCTTCTTCATGTGGTACTGGGGCCAGAACGGCCGCGCCCACGTCGGCAAAGTGATCGTCGTAGGCGCTGAAGACGGCCGCGTCGCCAGACGTTTGGGCTGGGATACGGCGAGCACGATGGACGAAGCTCTGGAAATGGCGCAGTCCCACGTCGGCCGGCGCCCCAGCATTACTCACCTCAAGGTGCCCCCTATCAACATGGCCGACGTTTTGGGCGCCCCGGAGAGGATCTGAGCAGCCATGAAACCGATACTGGTCACCGGCCCCACAGGATTCCTCGGAAGCCACCTGGTGGAACAATTGAAACGCGCCGAAGGGCCTGGGCGTTTGCGCCTCTTCTGCTACGGGGCTTCCCGTTATGACAATGATCCGGACGTCGAAGTAGTGCACGGCGACATCACTTCCCCCGAGGACGTGGAGCGCGCCATGCAAGGCGTCGGAGAAGTCTATCACCTGGCGGGACTCGTCTCCCGCGACCCGGCCAAGCGTTGGCTGCTATACGACGTTCACATCGAGGGCACGCGCCACGTCTGCGAATCGGCGCTGCGGAACGGCGTCGAGCGCGTGGTCGCCGTCTCCAGCTCCGGAACCGTGGCAGTGAGCCGTGAGCCGGTGGTGCACGATGAGAATTCCGGCTACAAGGTGGACGTGGCCGGCGAATGGCCCTATTACCTCAGCAAGATCTTTGCCGAGAAGCTCGCCCTGTCCTATGTCAGGCGCTACAACCTGCCGGTGGTCATCGCGAATCCGGCGCTGCTGCTCGGTCCGGGGGATGAGCTGAATTCCTCCACCGGAGACGTGGCGCTGTTCCTGTCAGGACAGATTCCGGCGTTCCCCACCGGGGGCATGTGTTTCGTGGACGCCAGGGACGCAGCCACCGGACTGATGGGGGCCATGCGCCAGGGACGTGTCGGCGAGCGCTACCTGCTGGGCGGGGTGAACTGGACCTTCCGCCGGATCATCGAAAAGACGGCGGAAATCAGCGGCCGCCGGCCGCCCATGCTGGAACTGCCGGTGCAAGCCTCGGTGTGGGGCGCGCGGTTGCTGCGCGGCGTCCGGTCGCTGGTGGGCAAGCCCTTTGACCTCGACGAGGTCACCATCAGAATGTCGGCCTACTTCTGGTACTGCAATTCCGCCAAAGCCATCTCGGAGTTGGGCTTCAGGGCGCGCGAGCCGCACGAGACGATCGCCGATACCGTGACGGATCTGAAGCGGCGCGGCGGATGAGAACGGCCGCCATCGTCAATCCGCACTCCGCCGCGGGCAAAACCGGCCGCCGGTGGCGCGAAGTGGAGAGCCTGCTCGCAAGCCGCCTCGGGCCGGTCCACGTGCGTATGACGGAGCGCGCCGGCCAGGGCACGGAAGCCGCCCGAGCTCTGCTATTGGACGGGTTTGAGCGCATCATCGCCGTCGGTGGAGACGGCACCTGCAACGAGGTGGCCAACGGGTTCCTGGAGGGAGACGTGCCGGTCCGTCCCGAGGCGTGCCTCGGCCTGCTGCCGCTCGGCACGGGCGGCGACCTCCAGCGCTCGCTCGGCATCCCCAAGGACTTGCCGGCCGCCGTGGAGGTGCTGGCGCGCGCGACCGGCCGCACCATTGACATGGGCAAGATCTCCTACCGGTCCTGGGGCGGCTCCGTCCAAAGCCGGTACTTTGTCAATCTCACCAGCTTCGGCATGGGAGGCGAAGTAGCCGCAGGCTCCCGCAACCTGTTCAGCCGCCTGAACGGGAAACTCGCCTTCCTCTTTTCCACGCTGAGGGTTTTCGTGCGCTACCGCCCCAAGCGGGTAACGTTGGCGATGGCAGGCGCCGCGCCGCTTACCAGTCAAATCCTGAATGTGGCCGTCGGCAATGGTCCTTACCACGGCGGGGGCATGTATGTCTGCCCGCTGGCTCAGATGGACGACGGCATGCTGGAAATCACCGTAATTGACCATCTCGGCTGGCTCACGCTGCTGCGCGATTTGCCCGTGCTCTATTCGGGCAAGATCTACTCCCACCCCAAGGTGCGCCACTTCCGCACGACGCAGATTCGAGCCGAGGCCGCGGGCGGTGAGCCGGCCGCCATCGAAGTGGACGGTGAACCCGTCGGCACGCTGCCCGCTGAAGTCTCCATTTTGCCTGGCTGCCTCCGGGTCCTGGCGCCGGAACCTGCCTGACAGCGCGTTCCGGCGTGCCCGGAAGTCTCCACAACAGTTCGGATTGGTAGGATCGTATTTATGAGAATGCTGCTGCTCCTCTGCCTCATCGCCTGCCCTCTTTGGCCGGCCGATATTCAAATCAACCGCGTGTTCGGTCCGGAGACTCCGACGGGGCTCTACAAGCACCCCGCCAGCTTCACGGAGTTGGACAACGGCGACCTGTACCTGGTCTATTACGGCGGAGCAGGGGAGTACGCGGAGGAGACAGCAGTGTATGGAGCCCGGCTGCGGCGCGGTGAGACGAAGTGGACCACTCCGCGCAAGATCGCCAGCGATCCGTTCCGCTCTCTCGGCAACGGTGTGGTGTGGCAGGCGCCTGACGGGCTGGTGTGGCTGTTCTACGTCGTTCGTTTTGGCGAAACCTGGTCGACGTCACGCATTCAGTTCAAGGTTTCCAGGGACCGCGCCGAAACCTGGTCAGATGCTTCGCTTTTGGCTCTCGAGGAAGGCATGATGGTGCGCGGCCGCCCCATCGTAATGCACGGCGGCCATTACCTGCTGCCCATCTACCATGAGACCGGCCATGATACGGAAATGGTGGGTCCGGACACTACGTCGCGGTTCTTGCGCTACAACCCCAAGACACGACAGTGGAAGGAGACTGGGATTATCCGCTCGCGCATCGGCAACCTGCAGCCGGCAGTGGTCGAGATTGCTCCGGGGCACCTGATCGCTTACTGCCGCCGCGGAGGCGACTACACCCCGCGGCCCGACGGACGCATCGTGCGCGCGGAGTCACGCGACGGCGGCTTGACGTGGAGCGAAGGCCAGGATTCGGAATTCCCGAACCCGAACGCCGCCGTGGAGTTCATACGGCTGAGCAACGGCCATCTGCTGCTCATCTACAACGATAGTCTCGCGCGGCGGACGCCGCTGACGGCGGCCATCTCCACCGACAATGACCGTACGTATCCCCATCGCCGCAATATCGCCGAAGGCGAGAATTCGTACGCCTACCCGGTGGCGCTCCAGACTGCCGATGGCCTCATCCATCTCATTTACACCTCCGACAAGCGCACGGTGATCAACCACGCCGTCTTTGCGGAGACAGCCATCCTGCAAGGGAAATAAGCACCGCGGCGAGCCGGGCCCCCCGACGGCAGCGTGGCGGGAGCGCCACTGTGCGCAAGGACAGCCACTACAATAGTCATATCTGCCTGGTTTTTGGTGCCCGGTTGCGCCGGAAGGGTCTTCAGGAGCACCATATGAATATAGGAGATTATTATCCGTTGTTATGAAACCGCTGAAAACCAGCAAGCCTTCCGCTGAGTCCGCACACGATATTTTTCGTGGACGTCCGCACCCGCTGGATGTATTCTTCAAGCCTTCCAACATAGCCGTGGTCGGCGCCACGGAAGCGCCCGGCAGCGTGGGACGAACCACGCTGTGGAATTTGATGAGCACGCCTTTCGGAGGCGCTGTTTTTCCCATCAACCCCAAGCGCAGCAGTGTGCTGGGCATTAAGGCCTACCCCAACATCGGGGAGGTGCCGGCTGAAGTGGATCTGGCCGTCGTCGTAACGCCGGCGCCTAGCGTACCGGGCGTGATCCGCGAGTGCGCCGAGGTCGGCGTGCGCGGAGTGATCGTCATCTCCGCGGGTTTTAAGGAACTTGGGCCCACAGGAGCGGAACTGGAGCGGCAGGTGCTGGAGGAGGCGCGCAAGGGCGGCATCCGCGTCATCGGGCCGAACTGCCTGGGCTTGATGAGCCCGCCTACCGGAGTCAATGCCACGTTTGCGGCGTCCATGGCGAGGCCGGGCAACGTCGGTTTCATCAGCCAAAGCGGCGCGCTGTGTACAGCCGTACTGGATTGGAGTTTCAGCGAACTGGTGGGCTTCAGCGCCTTCATCTCGCTGGGTTCGATGGTGGATGTCGGCTGGGGCGACCTGATTGATTACCTGGGCAACGATCCCCGCACGCGCAGCATTCTGATCTACATGGAGTCCGTGGGAGATGCCCGCAGCTTTCTGTCGGCAGCGCGTGAAGTGGCCTTGTCCAAGCCGATCATTGTGATCAAGGCGGGCCGCACGGCAGCCGGGGGCCAGGCCGCGGCATCGCACACCGGCTCCCTGACAGGCAGCGATGAGGTGCTGGACGCGGCCTTCCGCCGGAGTGGCGTGCTGCGCGTCAATAACATATCTCATTTGTTCTACATGGCGGAGGTGCTCGCCAAGCAACCGCGCCCGAAGGGGCCGAAGCTGAGCATTCTGACCAACGCCGGAGGACCCGCGGTGCTGGCCACTGACGCGCTCATCTCTGCGGGCGGAGAACTGGCCCCCATGGCGCCGGAGATCAAAGAAGAACTGAGTACTTTTTTGCCTCCCAGCTGGAGCCGCAACAACCCCATCGACATCCTGGGGGACGCCGGTCCGGAGCGTTACGCCAAAGCCCTCGAAGTGGCCGCCAAAGATCCCAACAGCGATGGCCTGCTGGTGATTCTCACGCCTCAGGCCATGACGGATGCCACCCAAACCGCGGAACACCTCAAGCCTTACGCCAGCCTGGGAGGCAAGCCGGTGCTCGCCAGTTGGATGGGCGGACCGGAAGTGGCCGCCGGAGAACGCATCCTCAACGGCGCCAACATCCCTACGTTCCCTTACCCTGACACGGCTGCCCGCGCGTTCCACTACATGTGGTCCTACACCTACAACCTGCGAGGTTTGTACGAGACGCCCGTGATCACCGGCAGCCCTACGGGGAGGTGGGCAGGCAGCGTGGAGGCGGAGAAGATCATAGCCAAGGCGCACGAAGCAGGGCGCGAGCTGTTGACCGAGCACGAGTCCAAGCAGTTACTGTCGTTGTATGGTTTTCCCACGGTGGAGTCCCGCCTTGCCGCCACCGAGGACGAAGCCGTCAGCGCGGCGGCGTCCATCGGCTACCCGGTCGTCCTGAAGCTGCACTCGGAAACCATCACGCACAAAACTGACGTGGGCGGCGTCAAGCTCAATTTGGCAAACGAAGACGCCGTGCGGGAGGCTTTCCGAAGCATTTCCGAAGGGGTGACCCGCAAGGGCAGCGCCTCGGATTTCCTGGGCGTCTCCGTGCAGCCCATGATCAAGCTGGAAGGCTACGAGCTGATCATTGGCAGCAGCATCGATCCGCAGTTCGGCCCGGTGCTGCTCTTCGGCATGGGAGGCCAACTCGTGGAGGTCTTCAAGGACAAGGCGCTGGGCCTGCCTCCGCTCACCACGACCCTGGCGCGCCGCATGATGGAGCAAACCAAGATCTATGAGGCGCTGAAAGGTGTCAGAGGCCGCCGCTCCGTGGACCTCACCGCTCTGGAAGGGCTACTGGTGCGCTTCAGCCAGCTCGTGAACGAGTTGCCTTGGATCAAGGAAATCGACATCAACCCGCTGCTGGCTTCCCCTGACCGTTTGGTGGCGCTGGATGCCCGAATCGTACTGCATCCGCCCGCGACAAAAGAAGAAGACCTGCCGCATCCCGCCATCCGCCCGTACCCCACACAGTACATCGGCGAATGGACAGCCAAGGACGGCACTCAGGTCATCTTCCGGCCCATTCGCCCCGAGGACGAGCCTCTGGTGGCACGTTTCCATGAGACGTTGTCCGAGCGCACGGTGTATTTCAGGTACCTCCAGTCATTGCAGCTGAGCCAGCGGGTAGCTCATGAGCGTCTCACGCGCATTTGCTTCATCGACTATGACCGCCAACTGGCGCTGGTCGCCGAGCGGCGCAACCCGGTGGACGGAACCACGGAACTGTTGGCCGTGGGGCGTATGCAGCGGCTGCACCCCACCGACGATGGTGAGTTCGGCATGGTGGTCAGCGACGACCATCAGGGCAAAGGACTCGGCACGGAACTGATGCGGCGGCTGATCGACGTCGCCCGGCACGAGAAGATCAAAAGTATCCGCGCGGACATCCATCCGGAAAACCGGGTGATGCAGGCCATCTGTGAGAAGCTGGGCTTCAAGATCAGCGG
Source organism: Acidobacteriota bacterium (assembly GCA_037444075.1). Lineage (GTDB taxonomy): Bacteria > Acidobacteriota > Terriglobia > Bryobacterales > Bryobacteraceae > JBBIND01. The sequence continues at coordinate 9,974 of JBBIND010000011.1, forward strand.
GGGAATGGACGATCCGACGCTGACGGCGGAGTTGGACCTGAGCTAGGCGGCTAGCCCGCCAATCCTCCAAGCTCGCTGATCCGATTGTCGTAGTTGCGCGCGTAGTAGTCGCGGTATTCACCCGACTTCACGCGCGCCACCCATTCCGGGTTCTCTTGATACCACTGGACGGTGTGGGCAAGGCCCTGCTCAAAATCCATGCGTGGGGCCCAGCCGGTCTCCTGCATCAGCTTGGCGCTCGAGAGCGCGTACCGCCTGTCATGCCCCGGGCGGTCCGGCACGGTCTCCATCAGCGAATCCGGTTTGCCGAGCGCCGCGAGTATCCGGCTCACTACCTCGCGGTTGGGCAGGGAGCAATTGCCGCCGATGTTGTAAATTTCCCCTTCGCGCCCCTTGTGCAGCAACGCCACCAGAGCGCGGCAGTGGTCTTCGGCGTACAGCCAGTCACGCACCTGCATGCCGTCGCCGTAGATGGGCAGCGGCTTGTCTTCGAGGGCGTTGGAGATCATCAGCGGAATCAGTTTCTCAGGGAACTGGCAGGGTCCGTAGTTGTTGGAGGCGCGCGTGACGATCACCGGCGTGCGGTAAGTCACGTGGTAGGAAAGCGCCAGCAGGTCCGAACCCGCCTTCGAGGCGGAGTACGGACTGCTGGGACAGAGCGGGAAGGACTCGTCGGCTTCGAGTGGCTCAGCCAGGCTGCCGTAAACCTCGTCCGTGGAAACGTGAAGGAAGCGCCGTACGCCCAAGGTCCGGGCGGCTTCCAGCAGCGTGAATGTGCCGCGAAGGTTGGTCTCAAACACCGGCGCCGGCGAGAAGATGCTCCGGTCGACATGCGACTCCGCCGCAAAGTGCACTATGGCGTCAGGCCGGGTTTCCGCCACCAGGCGGGAGACCAATTCCCCGTCGCAAATGTCACCCCGCAGGAAGCGGTAGCGGGAGTCGCCGTCCACTTCGGCCAGATTCTCCAGGTTGCCCGCGTAGGTGAGCTTGTCCAGGTTGAGGATTTCCGTAGCAAGGTTTTCCCGCAGGCAAAGCCGCACAAAAGCCGAGCCGATAAACCCGGCGCCGCCCGTTACCAGCAGTTTCATCTGTGCTGTGTTTCCCAATCGTAGTTCAGACGAGGATCATCGTAAGGAATGCGCCCTTCGTCCTCGGGGTCATAGAACCGGTCCGTCACGTACACGAGCATGGCGGGGCTCGTCCCGATGACCCGGTAGCCGTGCGCCACGCCAGCCGGGATCAGAATCTGCCATGGGCGCAAGGCCCCGACGTAAAACGTGTTGCGTTCTCCAAACGTGGGCGAATCCCGGCGCAGGTCAGCCAGTGCGACCTGCAACATGCCCTGAATGGGCACCCAGAGGTCCGTCTGGTGCAAGTGGTAGTGAAACGCCTTGATGGTGCCGGGGTAGCTGAGAGAGGCGGAAACCTGCGTCGAGGAGGCAGGGAATTCCGCCGAAAGCCCTGTCCCCAGCCGTGTTACTTCCAGGAAGTAGCCGCGGTCATCCGGGAACACCGCCAACGGACTAATTTTGACGCCCGCGATGAGCTTCGGGTCCGTGGCGTTTTGAATAACCCTCCCCAGACCCTTTTCGCAGGCAGGCATCTCGATCCGAGGCGCCGAGGAGGTTTGGACTGACTGCCGGTCGCTCATGGGTTTCACTCGCCCACTCTGGACACCGACGCGCCGCCGGAGTCTTTCGCGGCTCTACTGTCCGCCACTAGATTGGTCGCCCGCCGCAGGGAGTCAAAAGTGCCCGCATCGGTCCACCAGCCTTCCAGGTAGGAGAAGGTCATCGTCCCTTCCCGAATGTAGGCGTTGTTGACATCGGTGATCTCCAGTTCTCCCCGGCCGGAGGGCTCGAGAACCTTTACTTTCTCGAACACCGTCTCGTCGTACATGTAGAAACCCGTGACGGCGAAATCGGACTTAGGTTTGGCTGGCTTTTCTTCGATGCCGATGATACGGTCACCCTGGATTTCGGCCACTCCGAACCGCTCCGCGTCGGGCACTTCCTTCAGCAGGATCTTGGCGCCGCTCGGCTGTTGCCGGAAATCCTCCACTGCTTGCCGGATGCTGCCTTCGATGAGATTGTCCCCCAGTATGACGCAGATACGGTGGCCGTCGGCAAAGTGCTCGGCCAGGCTGAGGGCGTCGGCTATGCCGCCTTCCCCCTCCTGATAGGTGTAATCGAGGTGCACCAGCCCGAACTCCTTGCCATTGGCGAGCAACCTCAGAAAGTCACCGGCGTTCCGGCCGCCCGTCACGATCAGAATGTCGCGGATGCCCGCCTCCACCAGGGTCTGAATGGGGTAGTAAATCATGGGCCGGTCGTAGACCGGCAGCAAATGCTTGTTCGTGATCTTGGTCAGCGGAAACAGACGGCTTCCGGTCCCGCCGGCCAGCACTACACCTTTCATGGCAACCCTCCGGGCGTTCAACAGCCATGATACAATACGCGCCCGATGGACCTATATCGTTGGGAAGAGATCGAAATCGAAAAACTGAACCCGCTGGTCAGCCGCCAGGTAGTTCACAGCGAACGCATGACCATTGCTCGGATCTCGCTTCGGCAAGGGGCGGTGGTCCCCGAACACAACCACGAAAACGAGCAGGTCACCATGCTCGAGAGGGGCAGGCTGCGGTTTCTGATGGGGGGCGACGAGATCTACGTCTCCGCGGGTGAGTGCCTGCGCATACCACCCAGCCTGCCGCACAGCGTGGAAGCCTTGGAGGACAGCGTAGCCTTGGATCTGTTCGCCCCCGTCAGGGAGGACTGGATCCGGGGCGACGACGCCTACCTGCGGCGCTAAGGCTGCTAATGCCCGGCTAATCTGCCGGGACCAGGCGGATCATGCTGATATTGATGCTCAAAACGCGGCCGTCCGTGGGTACTTCCCAGAGCGGTGAGGCATTGATCTCGATCCGGTACTCCTCGGCCTCAGGCAGGTCTGCCTCAATCACGAACAGACCGGCGCGGTCTGGATTCCATCGCCCGACCGGCTGTCCATTGGCCAGAATTTCGACGGTCACGGCGGCGCCCTGAGCGAAACTGTTCTCGTGGACGTGCCCGCGCAGCCGCAGGCGCTGCTTCGTTGGGCTCATCCGTTTCAGCCGTGCTGCGGCGCTGGCGCCAATCCAGCGGTACTTGTTCCCGAAAACGCCTTCCAACTTGTAAAAGCCCCCCAGCAAACGGCTTTCGTGGCCAGGCTGCGTGAAATCAATGACGTCGTCCCGGTCCCCCGGGTAGAGCTCGCGGCGGTCCGATGACCGCAGCAAATTAAAGACTCCGCCTTCGTTCGGCGCCCTGTAGCCGCATTCCGTGCAGACGAGCGTATCGGCTGCGTCGCGCAGCAAATCCCCCGTGCAGTCGGGGCAGCGCAGCAGTTGCTCGAACTGCGCCAGGGACGCTGGTTCCGTGGCGTTCGGTCGCCCTGCTTTGCGGCAGGCTGCCGCCAGGGTTCCCCCTAGCAGGCGCGCTGCGCGCCACTCGGAGCGGTGCGGGTCAAGAGCGACCGCCAGGCGCTTGACGATGCGCTCCCCCCAGCCCCTCTCAGGCACGAAAACCTCACACTCGCAGGACTCAAAGTGCTTTCGAATCAATCCGTTCCAATCCTTGAGCCCCATCGTGTGGTTCTGCCGGATGCCGAAGCTCTCCTCCTGTTGAGCTCCGATGACGTCCCTGACCAGATAGCCCAGCAGCCCCCAATCGTAGAGCTTCCGCTCCCAGGGCTTCATGGTCCGGTAATAGAGACACCGGTAGAGCCTGAGGGTGAGGAGGCGCTTGAGCGGCTCCTCGGCGAACAGGAACACGCCGCCAGGAGCCAAAACGCGCTTCACTTCGACAAACACCTGCTCGATGTCCATGAATTGGCTGAGCACCTGAAATGCAGCCACCATGCGCAGGGCGCCGTCCTTGAACGGCAGGTTGAGGGCGTCGCCCGCCACGCGTACCGGCGCCCGGCTCAGTCCCCACAAATGCTGCAACGCCATGCCATGCCGCAAGGCGTCGGCTGAGATATCCAGAGCGAAGCCCTCCGCGCCAAACTCGTTGGCGAACATGTAGCTGGTATGACCGGCGTTGGCCCCGATTTCGAGAAAAGGCGTCAGTGAACCGACAAAATCCAGGTGTTTGCGCAGGAACAGGCCCCGGCGGTTGTTTTCTTCGGCGTAGACTGCCAGCGCGCGGTCGGGTTCTCCCAGCGAGGCGAAGTTGTGGAACTCCACCTGCGCGCGTTTCACTGAAATGGTTTGCGCTTCCATGAAGCGGCTACCTACCTCTCGGCAAGTTCCGATGGAGAGAACCACTGCCCCCGGATCATGATCTTTTCCACTTTGGCCAGGTTGCGGGAGTTCTGGAGAGGGTCGGCTGACAGCAGTAGCAGGTTGGCGAACTTGCCAGCTTCAATCGTACCGGTTTCACCTTCGACGTTCAACCGGACCGCGGCCTCGCGCGTGGCAGCCACAATTACTTCGTGCGCCTCACCGGGTGGCAGCGCATCGGCCTGAGGCAGAACGGGTTGGCCTGTGCTGTCCAGGAACGCGGGAACGATGAACATGCCGCGTGTGTCCATCTTCTCCGAGCCCGCCGGAACAGGCGTGCGCTGCTGATCCCCCACCGCTCGAATGCGGGAACCCGCAATCACCACCACCGACGGACGCACAGGCGGCCGGCCCGTGCCGTCGATGAGTTCGGCTCCAATCAGCACCTGGATTGGGGGCCGCCCGCTGCTCCCACAACCGGATAACAGCAACGTTACACCCGCCAAGAACAGCAGTTGCTTTCGCATCATCCCGTTAGCATCTCCCAGTTTAGCTGGCGCAAGTCCTCCACCAGCACATCGGGCTGATGGGAGGCCAACTCCCCGAGCGAAGAAAGCCCCGTTCCCACCGCGATGGAGCGCGCGCCGTTGGCCTTGGCCGCCAGTATGTCGTTCGGGTGATCGCCGACCAAACAAACCCGGCTTTGGCGGCTGATCCACCCCTCCCGGCGAGCCTGCCTCAGCGCCAGCCTGAGCAAACCCGCGCGATGCGCTCCCTGTTCGGAAAAAGCGCCAAAACGAAAGTACTTCCGCAGACCGGCGTTCTCCATCTTCTTCCAGCCGATTTGGGAAAGATTGCCGGTCACCAGCCCCGTCGAGAATCCCGTTCGATTCAGACGAGCCAGCAGGGGGCGGACGCCGGGGCAGACCTTCCTGCGCAAGTCCGGACAGGTTTGGAGGTAAAGACTTTGCGCCCGCTCTACAATCTCCGGCATCAGGCGGCGGATGGACGCGATGGAAGCTCCGGCGTGACGCATCATCAGCGTGATGATGTCCCTGTCGAGCATGCCCTGAACGGGGATGTGGTCCATGGCCACCCCCAAACCGGAGACAAGGCGTACTGCTTCGATCAGCGCCATACGGTGATGGGGACCCGCCCGGCGCAAGAGCGTCCCATCAATGTCGAACAGCACCAGTCCGGAGGCAGGGGTTTTGCCAGACGCCATATTCTACATCCACTATACCGGGCCGATCCGCTCCCGGCACGGGGCGCGTGCCGTGGAACAATGGGGGCGGAGGGCGCCATGTTTGAAACTTCTTTGCCATCAGCGCGGGCGCCTACGGTTACCCGGTGAAAGAGGCGGCTCGTGTGGCGCTCCGTGCCGTCATCGGTCACCTCGCGGGCGCGAAGCCGGCCATCAAGGAAGTCAGCTTTGTGCTGTTTGATGAAGACCCATACCTCGCGTATTCAGAGGCGCTTACGGAGATCGGCGGGCAAACGGTAGAATAGTGGCTGAATGCAGGTTGTTCAGGCAGGCAAGCATAAGTACCTATTGCTCGAGTTGGATTCCGAAATCGTCTCCAACATAGCCCGGCAGGCGGGGTTCGAGATCAGCTTACAGGACAGAAAACGTTGCATTGAGGTTGATATTTCCGCGCCCAACCGCCAGGCTCCCCTGCTTCTGTTTGATGCTGCCGATCCCGGCAACCTGGGGTGGTTCAGCCGCTGCCAGTTTTACGTGGACGGGGCCTCGGGCTCCGTGCTGCAAACGCCCATCTCGCTGGCGAACCGTACGGACCGCTCCGGGAAGGTCCTGCCGAATCGTCTGCGCCTGCGCATCGCCAAGGAACTGCCGGCCGACTTTCGGCTGCCGGGGAAACAACCGGTCACCGAGCAGGTCATCTACGCGGTCTATTTCAACCTGCTGAATGCGCTGATGAATGCCGGAGTGGGCATTTGCGGGGGCCGGACGGTGCGTCCGTTGGCTGGGCGCTCGGAAGGGTTGGGGCCGCGCAACTAAGCCCCGGCGGTAGCGCCCGTGGCAGGGTCACTCGTCACTTACCGTTGACGGAACTCCCGCGTAGTCTTCTAGATAGGGCTTCAAGTCGAGGGGAGCGGCAGCTGCGGGTACGCGGTCCGGAAAGGCCTTCCGCAGTTCCTCCAGCAGTAGATTAGCCATCAACGCGCTGCCCAACGCGTTCGGGTGGACGCGGTCAGCGAAGACATCCTCCTTATGCAGCAGCCACACGCGCCCACCGTGGCTCACTGGCAGGCCTTCATCCAGACTTCCGATGAGACTGTCCACGTCGACCAGCATCAGGTTGGGGAACTCACGCACCAGGCTTGCCAGATACTCGTTCACGTGCTCATGGCGGAGCAGGACCAGCCGGGGAACGTTGCCCACTACGACCACGGCGCCGGTGCGGTGCAGCCGGTCGATGTACCGGCGCAAATACTGCTTCTTGGCCTCCGTCAGGAAGAGCGACATCTTGAAGTCGTGGTAGAAGAGGTCCAGCGCAACGATGAGGGTGGGCCGCATGCGCTCTAGTGCCCCCAGCTGGGGAACCAGCTTGTTGCTGGCCGCTCCGCCCCGGGCGAAGACCCGCAACATCCCGTCGCGGACACCCATGTGCCGCGCCAGCAAGCGCCCCGGCGAGGGCGCTTTTTCCTCCGCGGAGACGCTGGCCCCCAGAATAGCCACTCGACCGAACAACGTGTGCGCCGCGGAAGCCTGGAGAATTTCCGAGCAGGCAACCGCGCTCACTCCGGTGGTAGCTACAGTTCGCAGGTAGGCTTGCAGCCGCCTGTCATGGGCAATCCGGTGATGCTGACGGTAGAACAGCGGCTGGAGAGGATTCCAACTCCAGCCCCAATGGTCTGTCTGCGGCGTGATGCGGTAGCTTCCCAAAACTTCAGTGCTGGCGCCTTTCGCGACAGCCAGGCGGCTCTTTCCGCGCAACGGGAAGCCCCGTAAAACACCGGTTCGCTGATAAACATTGAGCGCGTAGCGGACGTTGGAGGGCACACGGGGGTTGCGCCAGCCGACCGCGTCGATGTAGACCGCCAGGGAGACGTCAAGATTCTCCTTCTCCAACCTGCGGGCGAACTTGGAAACTGATCCCGCGCCCCAGCTATGCCCAGAGGAGGGTTCACTGGCCAGGGCTTCCTGGACGGCTCTGGAAAGAAAGGCCCCCCACTCACGATGGACGGCATCCGAGGCGTCGGCGCGTGCGGGGGAGGCGCCCGGCAGGAAAACCAAAACGGCCAAGGCAATCAAAAAGCCATTGCCTGCTACACGAGACATCTGTTACCAGCCTACCGAAAACGCCGGCTCAGGACCGGCCTGGGCTTGAATGTTCGACGGATCGCCTGGCGTCGGCAACCGCTTTTTCCACTATGCCGCGATACTGCTCAAGGCTCTGCGCGTCCCTGGCTTCGAAACGCATCACCAGCACCGGTTGCGTGTTAGACGCGCGCACCAAGCCCCAGCCCGCTTCGAACCGGACCCGCGCGCCGTCGATGTCGATGATGTCATACTGCTGGCGCAGTTTTTCGGCCACTTCCGCGACGACACGGAACTTGATCTCGTCCGGGCAATCCACGCGGATTTCGGGAGTCGATACCATCACCGGCAAGCCCTCTGTCTGGGCAGAGAGCGGCTTGCCCGAACGGGCCACGATTTCGAGCAGACGGCAGGCCGCGTACAGAGCGTCGTCGTAGCCGTAGTAGCGGTCCGCAAAGAAGATATGCCCGCTCATCTCGCCGGCCAACTCCGCCTTCTCCTCCTTCATCTTGGCCTTGATGAGTGAATGCCCGGTGCGGTACATGATGGCGTTCGCGCCCAACCGCTTCAGTTCATCGTAGACAACCTGCGAACACTTCACCTCGCCGATGAACGTGGAGGCGGGCTTACGGCTGAGGATTTCCCGCGCGTAGATCAGCAGCAGGTAATCACCCCACACAACGTGCCCTGTTTCGTCCACGGCGCCGATGCGGTCCCCGTCCCCGTCGAAGGCTATCCCCAATTCGGCCTTGTGCTCGCGCACAGCTTCCTGGAGATGTTTCAGGTTCTTCTCTACGGTGGGGTCCGGGTGGTGGTTGGGGAACCGGTCATCCATGTCGAAGAACAGTTCCACAGCATCGCAATTGAGGCGCTCAATCAACCGGTGCATGAGCGGTCCGGCGGTGCCGTTGCCCGCGTCGAAGACCACTTTCACCCGGCGGTCCCAATCGAACTGCGAGGCAATGTCGCTGACGTAGGCGCTCTCCACTTCGACGGTTCTCTCCGAGCCCTCTCCGCGCAGCAAGTCCCCGGTCTCAATGAGCCGGCGCAGTTCCTGAATCTGGGATCCGTGCAGGGTGCCAGGGCCGCAAACGACTTTGAAGCCGTTATATTCCGAAGGATTATGGCTGCCCGTGATCATCACCGCGCCGTCGGCGCCCAGTTGCTTGACCGAGTAGTACAGCAGCGGAGTGGGATTCACGCCGACGTCGGACACATCGCAGCCGCTTTCGACCAACCCCTTGATGAGCGCATTGCGCAGGCGCAGAGAACTCGACCGGCAGTCACGGCCGACGTTTACCTTGCGCCCGCTCTGTCTCTGAAGATAGGTGCCGATGGCCCGCCCCAGCAGGACCACACCGTCGTCGGGCAGGTCTCTGTCAGCGATGCCCCGAATGTCATACTCACGGAAGATTGTGGCCTTGAGCATATCCGTAAGTTAGCAGGCATGCTAGGGCCCGGCAACGGGCCCGCGGCTGACGAATGGATTTCCGGCCAGGTAGAAACGCAGCGGCCAGTCCGCGCAATACCTTATACCGATCCGTGCGGAGACTTCGGCGCTCAGGCTTGATTCCTTCAGCCAACGCCGCACGGTAAGAGTTCCGCAGGTTACGTCCGCGCCGTAGTGGCGGCGGGTGATTCCGAGCGCTTGTGTCAGCCTCCCCGGCCCGGAAGCCAGGTCTTCCAGGCGCCTGGCTCCGGGACGGCGCCGGCGCATCAGGGCCAATCCTGTCACCGGCTCCACGGCTCGTATCAGTACGCAGCCCGGCGTACCTTCCGGCTCGGCGACCAGGTTCAGGCATTCGTGAAGGCCATAGATGAGATAGACATAGGCACACCCGGGAGGACCGAACAGGACACGCGTCCGGTCAGTCTCCCCGCGGGAAGCGTGCGCCGCCCGGTCCTCGGCGCCGAGGTAGGCTTCGGTCTCGACGATGATGCCGGCGGTGCGCCCGTGCAGGAGGCATTTGCCGAGCAACTCGCGCGCCACCACAGGCGTCGGCCGGGCGTAGAAACTTCGGGGCAGCACTTCGCTCTCGGCGAGCAACCGGGCGAGCGGGACCCGGTCTACCCACCCGGTTGAACCGACCGCGCCAGCCATTGAACAATAGGTTACGTCATCACGTTATGCGGCTGTTCACAGGCATTGAGATAGCTTCCGAAGTCTTGGCCCAACTCGAGGAACTGCTGAAACGGCTCCGCCCCACCGCCCGGTTGAAGTGGAGTCCCGTGGAGAACCTCCACATCACCACGAAGTTCATCGGGGATTGGCCCGATGCGCGGTGCGATGAGCTGATAGCTGAGTTGGGCGGCGTCCCGTCACCCGGACCCGTGCCCATCGCCATACGAGGTTTGGGGTGGTTCCCCAACCCACGCTCTCCCCGGGTATTCTGGGCCGGCATCGAGGCTGGGCCAGGGCTGAAGCAGTTGGCTCAGGCGACCGAAAAACGCCTGGCCCGGCTCGGCGTACCCGTTGAAAACAGAGACTTTTCTCCGCACCTCACGTTGGCCAGAATCCGTGCGCCTGAGGACCTGCGCCGGCTCAGGGAGGCTATTGATGCCCTGTCTTCGCTGGATTTCGGCGAATTCGTAGCCGACCGGTTTCATCTCTATTCGAGTGAACTCCATCCGGGCGGCTCGCGGTACCGGAAGCTGGCCCGCTTTTCATTGGATAAACAATGAGCCGGAACCGCCCGCCAACCCGGGAAGCCGGTCAGCCTTAGTTCGCCCCCATTCCTGCCGGCCGTGTAAACCCGGCGCCCCGTCTCCCGTCAGGAGATTGCATAGGGTAAACTTGTGAGGAAACCTCCCGTTATGGCGCAACCTATCGCCAAGGGCCGTGTTAGCCAGAGTATGGCTGCAGTGGCGGCACTCGAGAACGATGCCGTTCTGATGCTTCAGGTCCGGGAGGGCGACGGTTATAGCTTCGCGCTGTTGCTGGAAAGGCACCGCAGTCCGGTCACTCAGTACCTGCACCGGATGCTGCAAAACCAGGCCGTTGCCGAGGAACTGGCGCAGGAAGTCTTTCTGCGCGTGTACCGCTCCCGGGCTACGTACGAGCCCACAGCCAAGTTCACCACCTGGTTGTTCCGTATCACCACTCACTTGGCTTTGAACTGGATACGAGACAACAAGAAAGAAAAGAACCAGGAAAGCCTGGACGGAGAACAATCGGGTGGGATTGGGTTGCAAGTAGCGGACCGCCAGCCAAGCGTGGAGCAAGAGTTGTTGCGGCAGGCGAAGTTGGCGGAAGTCAGAAGCGCTATCGACCTGTTGCCGGGAAAGCAGCGCGCCGCGGTGCTGATGCACAAATACGAGGAAATGGATTACGTTCAGATTGCGGCGGTGCTGGGTTGCTCGGAATCAGCCGTGAAGTCCTTGCTGTTCAGGGCTTACGAGTCCTTGCGTGCCCGGCTGGCGCACATGGGTTGAACACGTTTCTGACGCGGTCCTGGCGGCTAGAGGAAAAGACATTGCTTTGCCCTATTCAGAGCGGCGATAACGCACAGTACTTGCTGGACTATTGTGCCCGCAGGCTGGAGCCGGAAAGCGCCGGGCTACTGGAACGTCACGCCCGGCAATGCCCCAAGTGCGCCGAGTTGATCGCCGCTCAGCGCACAGTCTGGGCAGCCCTCGATAGCTGGCAAGTGAGCGAAGCCGCGGATGATTTCGACCAGCGCTTGTACCGGCGGATCGAACAGCGCCGCACGCCCGCCATCGTCGATTGGATAACTCCTGTAAGCCCGGTTCGCTGGAGGCCCGCTTATTCGGTCGCTGCCGCCTGCGTGATCCTGCTGGCAGGATTTCTACTCCGCGGACCAGACATAGCCCCCACCCTCGACGATCGGCGGCCGGTGGACATCGAGCAGTTGGAGAGGACTTTGGAGGACCTGGACATGCTGCGCAGCCTCAGCCCCTCGCCCTCGCCTCAAACCGGGCAACGGCAACCGCTGTAGAATCGCGTGAAGCTTGCGTTGATCCCCCGAAACCTTCTGCCGGCGCTGTTTCAGGCGTGCGTTCTTGTCTGCTTTAACCCGGGCGGCGCTCTGAGTGCAGCTTCGTGGCAGCCTCCCCCCAGGCAAGGATCCCGGGCTGTCGAGCCTTCCCCATTCGAGCTTTTCCGGATGCTCACCCCCGCCGAACGGAAGCGGTTACTCGATTCACTCCCCGAGGAACGGCGGAGGGATTTGCTGCAGCGCTTTGAGCTTTTGCAGAGCATGGATCCTGAGGAGCGAGCCGCTTTGCGCCGTCAGTACGAGCGGTTCATGGAGCTGCCGCCTGATCAGCGCGACGCCCTGCGCGGTGTCTTCGCCCGTGTGAACCGGCTGCCAGAAGACCGCCGGGAGTTGGTAAGACTGGAACTGCAAAAACTGCGCGCTTTACCCGTGAAGGAGCGCCAGGAACGTCTTGACAGCGATGAGGTCCGCCGCCGCTATACGGAGGACGAGCAGCGCCTTCTGGCTTACTTCTCCCGCTCTCTGCCGCCAGAAGGACTGCCGCCAATCCCCGCTGAGCCCCGCCCACCACCCCCACAGGCGGATTCGCAGGAAAATAAGAAGCCTTAATCAAGTTATTATTGCCTTCAGTCGAGAACTCTGCTATCGTCTCACCACAGTAAGTACTGGCCATTGGCACGGGGCCAATTGGTTATCCGCTGGAGGGTGGAGAGGATGCATAGAGATCAAAGCCATCCCCGGGGGCATTCCCACAGCATTTACAGGGAATTGCTGCTGGAGCGCAGGAACGACCTGCTTGCGGGCATGGGGGTGCGGTTCGATACGGCGGCGCAAATGGGACGGGTCGCCGAAGAGGACCAGGCACAGATCACGCACGAGGAGTTCATCTCCCTGATCATCAACGGCTGGGGCCACACCAGTCTGCGTTTGGTGGACCAGGCGCTGGACCGTCTCCAGACGGGGGATTATGGCATCTGCCTGGGCTGCGGATCGCCCATTCCAGAGAAGCGGTTGATGGCGATTCCGTGGGCATCTCACTGCGTCCCCTGCCAGGAAGATGCGGCCAGTAGTGATCAGCAGGGTGAGGTCCCTGGGGGCCGCGCGCCCGAAACCTACGTCTGAGTAGTGGGACGGATACCGCCGCCGCTGAACCCCGGCGGACCGCCCGGCTTCGGCGGACTTTTCCGCTCGGGGAGGAGCGCGGATCAAGCCTTGCGGATACGGTCGCCGGCCTATCGTCCGCCGCCCGCCACGCGGCTTAGCCGCCCAAATCGGGCACGAAGGGCTTCATTTTCTACTTCCGCCGGAGAATTCTTGCCTCTGCGGGGGTGTTCTGATACCATCCCCCTATGATCCCAAGGGTGCTCGCTTCAGTTTTTCTGTGTGTCCTCGCCACCGTCGCCTTGATGGGGCAAGGAACCACCTCACGATGCGTCGGGACCGTGCAGGACCCCAGCGGGGCTGCCGTGGCTGGTGCCGTGGTACGCCTCGTCAATGAATCCACGAACGTAACGTTCGTCACCACGACATCCGACGTCGGGACTTACGTCTTCGAAGCTGTGCAATCCGGACGCTACACGATCCTGGTGGAAGCCGCCGGATTCAAGCGTTATAGCGCCAGAGGCAACGCCGTTGCCATCGGGCAACCCACCACCGTGAACGTGTCATTGGAGGTCGGCTCCGTCACGGAGACGATTGAAGTGGCAGCGGCATATGACACCGTGCAAACCTCCTCAAGCGGGAACTTCGGGAACTTGTTTACCGAAAACGTCATCCGCGACCTGCCGATCGTGGGAACACGGGGCCGCAATCCGCTCGAACTCGTCTTGCGTCAGCCCGGCGTGGTTTCCGGAGCGAACGCCGGCGGAGGCGCGCACGTTCACGGCGCGCGTGACCGCGCCTGGAACTTCACGCTCGACGGCATCGACGTGAATGAAACCAGCGCCGGCGGCGGCAATTTCTCCCCGCTGCGTACAAATCCTGACAGCATCGCCGAGTTTCGCGTTCTGACCAGCAATTTCACGGCCGAGTACGGCCGCAACAGCGGCGGACAGGTCGCCATGGTAACGCGGTCGGGCTCCAACGATATCCACGGAGCAGGCTTCTGGTTTTACCGGACGCCCCGGCTGAACGCCAACGAATGGGAAAGCAACCTGAACAACGTCGGCAAGCGGCAGTTCGTCCAGCATATCTTCGGCGGCAGCGTGGGAGGTCCGGTCGTGCGGGACAGAACCTTCTTCTTCGCTAACGTGCAGCGCCTGAAAGCGCGCGAATCGGCGGTCACCAACCGCACCGTGTACACGGCGGACGCGCGCCGTGGCGTGTTGCGCTACGTGCGTGGCGGGCGCAACTCGCCGGCCGGCACGGCCACCGCCTCGGTGGACCCGAGCGGCAACGTGTTGCCCGGCCTCAACATCGGCACCTACAACGTGGGCACGAGCGACCCCGAGCGTGCCGGGCTGAACGCGCAGATCCGTTCGCTGAACGACAGCACTCCGCTGCCGAACAACTTCTTCGGGGGCGACGGATTGAACACGGCCTTCTTTACGTTCGCCGCCCTCCAAAAGGAACTTCAGCACGACGTCGTCTTCAAGGTGGACCACAACCTGAACAGCCGCAACTCGGTTTACGGGCGCATCGCCTTCGGGCAGCAGGACACCACCTGCGACCGCGTCAACGGAGGATCGGAGTTCTTCCCCGGCACGGGCTGCGTGGTGAATACGGAGCGCTCCCCCCGGAACTACGCCTTCAACTGGCGTTCCAACCCGACGCCCAGAACCACCAACGAGTTCGTCTTCGGACGCAATTACTTCCACTTTGATTTCACCTACCCGACCACAGACCTGGAAAAAATAACACTGTCCGGCCCGGTGACGATCCCGCAGACTTTTGTCAAAGGGAACATGCGCCAGTTGACCACCTGGCAGATCGTCGACAACTTCGCCTATTTCCGCGGAGCACATTCCATGAAAATGGGCGCGAATATCCGGCTGCAGCGGCACCGTGACGTGCGCGGATCCATCGCCGGTGAGAACGCCGGGCAGGTGGCGGATTTCAGCCGGTTGATCAACACGGTCGATCCGGCTCGCTTCGGCATTCCCACGGACATCAACACGCAGTTTGACCGGCCGGTTTTTGAGACTCACATCAACTTCCTGCTGGGCAGAATTGGGCAGACGTCGCGGGCGTTTGTGGCCGAAGGCGACCGCTTTGTCAGCAAGCCCTACGATTTCCTCTCGAATTACGACGAGTGGGATTTCTTCGTGCAGGATAGCTGGAAAGTGGCGCGGAACCTCACCGTGGACCTGGGGCTGCGCTGGGAATTGAAAATGAGCCCGCGCAGCGGCGAGGAAAGCATCCGGCGGCCCAACCAGCTTGTGACCGCCGGCGCGGCGCCCAGCAACACCTTGCGCTGGGTCCCCGGCAAACTCTACGACGACGACTTGAACAACCTCAGCCCCTCCCTCGGCTTTGCCTGGGATCCCCACGGCAAGGGCAAGACTTCCGTGCGCGGCAATTACCGCATTGCCTATGACCGCATCAACACGTTCCTGTTCTCCTCGGCGGTCTTCCAGAACCTGCCCGGCATTTCCATCTCGACCGTGAACCAGGAGTTCGGGCAGGGGGGCGGACGGCTGGTCAACCTGCCGAAGCTTCAACCGCCGACGATCAAGCCCGCCGACTTCGCGCAGCCAACCGCGGTGTCCGTGCGCAGCATGACCGTCGTGGATCCTGATTTCCGCATGCCCGTCACGCACCAGTGGGGGTTGAGCCTGCAACACGAGATTGCCAGCCGCACGGTGCTGGAAATCAACTACATTGGCCGCCGGGCCTATGGGCTGTTCGGAGCTTACAACGCCAACCAGAGTGAGATCTACCGCAACGGCTTCCTGGAAGGTCTTCGGGTAGTTCAGGCGGGCGGGGACTCGCCCCTGATCAATCAATTGCTCGCGCCGGACACGCGCCGGCTCGCCACCGAAAACGGCTCGCAGATGGTGCGCCGCCTGTTCTCCGCCGAGTTGCGCAACAACGCCGCGGGCGCCATCGCCAACAACTTCGCCACCCGCATTCAGGGTGGCCGCTTGCTCCCGGACATCGCCGGATTGGGACCGTTCTTCTTCCAGTCCTTCCCCCAATTTGCGGGCTCCATGAGCGTGGTGGATTCGAACGACTTCTCCACTTACCATGCGTTCGAATTGCAGGTGGAGCGGAGGTTCTCCAACGGCGTCTCCTACCAGTTGAGCTACACCGTCTCCAAGTCTCTGGACACGCGCTCCTTCGATCCGGCGTTCATCGTGGTCTCCACGGCGAACGCCCAATCGGCTTCCTCCACGCCGTTCGATCTCTCCAACCGGAAGCTGAACTACGCCTTGTCGGATTTTGACCGCACGCACGTCGTTCAATCGTACTGGGTGGTGGAACTGCCGTTCGGCAAGGGCAAACGGTGGGGACGCGACGCGGGAGACTGGCTCCAGAGAATCATTGGAGGCTGGCAGGTGAGCGGAATGGCTACCGTGCAGGCGGGGCGTCCGTTCACTGTCTACTCGGGCGCCAATACGGTCAGCAACGTGGTACAGAGTCCCGCCAACTGCAACGGCTGCACCCGCAAGGACGGCCAGGTGTTTGACGACCCGCAACAGGGCTTGAAGTTCTACTTTGACCAGCAGTTGCGGGATCGCTTCTCCATTCCCGGCATGGGCGCGCTCGGCGACACGGGGCGCAATTTCTTCCGCGGTCCCGGCTCCGTCAATTTGGACGCCGCTTTCCTCAAGCGGGTGATGGTCACTGAAAGGACCAACCTCGAACTGCGCGCTGACATGACCAACCTGACCAACACGCCTACGTTCGGTTTCCCCACGGCAACCGTCACCTCGACCATTTTCGGGAGAATCCGGGATAGCGTGATCAGCGGGTCCCGCAAGATCCAATTGAGCGCCAAGTTCAATTTCTGACGGATTCCGGCGCCAAATAACCAGCCACGGAGGGATGGCCAACCGCAACGCCGGTTGGCCGTCCCTCCCCTGCAACCTCAAGCTCAAAGAAAACTGCGCACGCTGCGATGAGTTCCTGCGTCCGGATCCGCCCGGACACACACGAGTGTTCCAACAGCACGGCAATAGCCCCTTCGGAATGCTCCCCGGGATTCCCGCTTCCGCCAGCCCCGCGGTGCCCGCGAGAGCACCCGGCGCTGACTATGGGCTATGCTGAAGTGTGATGCCAAACTCCGGAGCTGGAGTCTTCATACCCGCCGCTGTTGATCCAGGACCATTCAACCGGGGAACGGAATGACCCGGCTGTGTCTGCTGATGGCCATCCTGGCCATGGCTGCGTCTGGCGCCTCTGACACCGGGGCCGGTGCAAGGGGGATGCCGGATGGCTTCCACCTGGACGGACACCTCCGCGAAGCGGCTTATGGGGAGGCCGTGTTGGTGGCGCAGCTCACCCAGCAATCGCCGCGCCCCGGCCAGCCGACGCCTTACATCACTACGGTGCGCGTGCTGGTCGCCCGGAGTGCAATCTACTTCGGCTTCGAGTGCCTTGACCCGGACCCGGCGAGGATCTCCATTAACACGATGCAGCGGGATGCTTCGCTGCGCGGAAACGATACGGTGAGCATCGTGCTGGACCCTTACGGCGACAAACGCACGGGCTACTATTTCCAGATCAACGCGGCGGGGGCGCGCGTGGACGGTTTGATCTCGAACCCGGAACGCATCTCCCATGACTGGGACGGCATCTGGGACGCGCGGACGGCGCGCACCGAGCGCGGCTGGTCCGCCGAGGTTGAGATTCCTGTCCATACGCTCAACTTCAACCCGGGATTGAAGGCCTGGGGTTTGAACCTGGAGCGGTACGTCGCCCGCGACCAGGTTACGCTGCGCTGGAATTCGCCCACGCTGGATTCGTTTCTCTACGACATGAGCCGCGCGGGCTCTCTCAGCGGCGTCGAGGGCCTCACGCAGGGCCGCGGCCTGGATTTCACGCCCTACGCCATAGGCCGCATGAAGGAAGCGTTTGGACGAACGCCGCGGGTGTGGCAGGGCACCGGCGGCCTCGACCTGACCTGGCGCATCACCCCCCAACTGGCGGCCGTATTTACCGGGAACACGGATTTCGCGGAGACTGAAGTGGACACGCGCCAGATCAACCTCACCCGGTTCCCGCTTTTCTTTCCCGAAAAACGCGCGTTCTTTCTGGAAGGCTCGAATCAGTTCGAGTTCGGGCTGGGCCTGGGCCGGACGTTCATCCCGTTCTTCACGCGCCGCGTGGGCTTGTTCAGGGGACAGCAGATCCCCATCGATGCGGGGGTGAAGCTCAACGGACGGTTGGGCAACTGGAACCTGGCTCTCATCGACGTTCAGACCCGCGCGACCGCGCTTGCGCCGTCGGCCAATCTGTTCGCGGGCCGCATCTCGCATGACTACACGCGCAACCTGCGGGTCGGCGCCCTGTTCACCAACGGGAATCCCGACGGGCGCAGGAGGAACACGCTGGCGGGCTTGGACGCGGTCTGGCAGACGTCGGAATTCCGCGGCGACAAGAATTTCATGGTGGGCGTGTGGACTGTCATGACAGCCGGAGACATTCCGAAGGGACGCCGGAGCGGGTGGGGATATAGGGTGGATTACCCGAATGACCTGTTGGACTGCTCCACCACGTTCGATGACTTCGGCGACGCGCTGGCCCCCGCCCTGGGGTTTCTCCCCCGCCCGGGCACGCGCCAGTATTCGGCGGGTTGCCGCCTCATGCCGCGTCCTTCCAAGGACGGACCCTTCGGCTTCATACGGCAGCAGACCTTCGGCAACCGGTATTCGCGCGTCACCAACCTGCGCGGCGTCAACGAGAGCTGGGATTTCCGCATCTCCCCCATCGATGTGCAGTTCGAATCCGGAGAGCAGTTCGAGTTCACGTGGGAACCTCAGTACGAGTTCCTCACCAGACCCTTTGAGGTCACCAACGGGCTTGCCATCCCGGCTGGCGCTCACCGCTTCAACAGGTGGGAAGTGGAGGCTGCCACAAGCTCTCACCGTCAGCTGCGGGTGTCGGTTTCTGTCGAGCGGGGCGGCTTCTACAACGGACGCCTGACACAGTGGGAGAGCAGCCTCGACTGGACCTCCCCTGACGGGCGGTACCAGGTAGGCTTAGGGGCGGAACAGAATTTCGGCCGTTTGCCGGCGGGCAATTTCGTGCAGCGCCTCTGGCAGTTGCAGGCGGCCTTCGCCTGGAGCCCCAATCTGGTGCTCACCAGCTACCTTCAGTTCGACACCGAGTCGCAGAACCTTGGGACGAACACGCGGTTGCGCCGCACGCTGAAACCCGGGCGCGAACTGTTCTTCGTCTGGAACCGCGGGTGGCAGCGGCTGCGGCGCAGTCCTCACGAGATGATCCTGGCGCCGGATACGGAATTTCTGGCCGTGAAACTGCGCTGGACCTTCAGGCAGTGACACCGGCCGCGCGCAACGCCTACGCTGTGCGCAGCAGTTCTTCCCAGCTAACTTCCCGCCTGGACTGGTAGGCCAGGCGGCCGAGCAGCGCGGCCAGAGTGGCTTCCACGGCGTCCTTGGCCATGTTGTAGGGCTTGTTGCCCACGATGCTGGCGAAGAAGGCTTCCACCGCGTCGATGGTGATTTCGCGGGCCGATTCGCGCCTCTCCATCAGGCTGCGGTCGGAAAGGTCATCCGCGTGGCGGAAGGCCACGTTCGGCGTCATGCCGTGCAGCTTGTAGTACGTGCGCGCCGTCTCGAGCATGCCGAGCGAGCCGTAGAACTGCTCTTTCACATCGCGGAACCCGGCCGTGTGCTTGATGCTGATCAGCCAGCCCTGAATGCCGTTCGGGTAGACGTAGACGATGTTGTGGTTGTCGGAATCCCAGTCTCCGTATGGTATCGGGTAGCGGAGGCCACCCCGTCCTGAGGCGCTCAGCGGGTGGTGGTTGGCGAACCAGTTGAGCACGTCGATGCCGTGGCAGTCCTGTTCGACGATGGCGCCGCCGGAAGTTTCCATCCAGCGCCCCCAATGGCGGTTCTTCTGGTCCTCGAGCGGGTACTGCGACTTGAAGGAAGTTGATGGCGTGCCACCCAGAATCCAGTAGCTCATCATGAGCTTCATTTCGCCGATCTTGCCGGTGCGCAGATAGTTCTCCGCGGTGAGGTACTCCGGACTGAAACGCTGCTGGAAACCAAAGGCGATCGTCTTCGTCTTGTCCGCTTTGTCTGAAGCCCTTTGAACGCGCAGCGCCCCAGACACATCGGCGGAGGCGGGCTTTTCACAGAAGATGTGCTTGCCCGCCTGCACCGCGGCTTCAAAATGCTCCGGGTGCAGGTAGACAGGCGATGCAATGAGGACGGCATCAATATCTTTGCGCGCGAGGAGATCCCGGTAATCCTTGTAAGCCTGCACCTTGTCGGCTCCCGGCAGCCGGGTCTTGGCGGAATCGATGCGGTCCGGGTAGAGGTCGCAGATGGCGCCCAACCGCGCGCGTGTGTCTCTGGTCATGTGGGCGCCGACGTAAATGCCGCGCCCGCCGGCGCCGATGACGCCGAAGCTCACCGCGGAATTCGCCTGCGTGCCGAAGGCGGTCTCCGGCCTCAGGATCATTAGGTTGGCGGCCACCCCTGCGAGGGCTCCGCGCCTGGTCAGGTTGCTCATCGTGTCTCCTCCTGAAATCCGGCTCAAGTCTGACAAGCCGTGTTACCTGTTGGACCCGCAACTCCGGGTCAAATAAAGACTGTACCAGATGAGCGTGGAAGATTCCCTTTCCCGTACGGGTTTCCGCGGGTTTTCCTGCACCTGCGGTTCCCCCGCTCCGCCCGCTGGCGTCGCATAATCGGAGAATGCTTCTGCAATCTCGTGTTTGGATCCTCACGGCGGCGCTTCTGGTGGGAGCTGCCGCACTGGCCGGACAGACGGCAGGGCAACCCAGGGTAGTGCATCCGGGCGAGCCGGGGCGCGCCCCATCGGACGCCGTCGTGCTCTTCGACGGCAGCGACCTGGCGAATTGGACGGCGCGCGGCGATATCACCAAGTGCGCCATCGAGGAAGGCGCATTGGCCTGTTCCACGGGCTCAGGACATCTCATCAGCAAGCAGAGCTTCACTGATGCCCAGATTCACCTCGAGTTCGCCATTCCGTCCATGCCGGAAATGAAAGGACAGCTGAAGGGCAACAGCGGCGTCTACCTCCACAACCGGTTTGAGATTCAGATTCTGGATTCCCACGAAAATCCTACTTACGCGGTGGGAGCCAACGCAGCGCTTTACGGGCAGGCGCCGCCGCTCGTGAACGCTTCCCGCCCGCCTGAGCAGTGGCAGAGCTTCGACATCATTTTCCGCGCCCCGCGCTGCAACAAGCGCGGGCAACTGGTGGAGCAGGGCGTCTTTACCTTGCTCCACAACGGCGTCCTGGTGCATGACCACGTGCGCATCGAGGGCAGCGAAAGAAGCTGCGAAAAGGGCAAAGAAGGTCCGGCGGAGGGCACCTTGCTGCTTCAGGACCATAGCGGCTTCAAAGACGCGCCGATGACCAAGATGAAGTTCCGCAACGTCTGGCTCCGTCCGCTATAGTGAAAGGCGGACTGCTGACATGAACGTAAGGCGAATCTCCCTTCTGACTGGCCTCGCCCTCGCCGCGCTCGCGGCTCTGGCGGCTGGGGCGGCCCTGTATTTCCAGTGGCCGCGCGCATCCGGTCCGCCGCTGGCCAGCACGGAAGCGGAACAGCGAGTGCTGGGCGTCATCGAGAACGTGCGCCGGTCCGGCCGGACGTATCGAAGTGTCAGCGAGGACATGGGGCGTATGCTTCGCCTGCTGACGGAAGCGGTTGACGCCAGGATCGTGGTCGAGATTGGCACCTCCACAGGGTATTCGGGCCTGTGGTTTTGTGTTGCTTTGCAGCGAACGGGCGGCCGGCTGCTGACCTTTGAGATTGACGCAGAGCGTGCAGCCATGGCCCGGGAGCATTTCAGCCAGGCGGGCGTGGATGGACTCGTCACCGTGATCGAGGGTGACGCCCATGCGAAGGTAACTCAGTTGAAGGAACCGATCGATGTCCTGTTCCTGGATGCGGACAAGTCGGGCTACACCGGCTATTTGCAGAAACTGTTGCCGCTCGTCAGACCGGGCGGGTTGATCTTGGCCGACAACGTGAGCATGGCCCCGGACTACATGAGGTCCGTCGAATCCAACCCGGCACTGGAAACTGTCTATCGGGGAGAACTCGGCATTACCCTGAAGAAACGCTGAACACTCAGCGGAGGCAAGAGAGCGCGTGGGCCGGCGCCGGCCTCTTCCCCGCCCGGCTCAGTGGGGGGCGTTCTCTTTTTCCAGGAACTCGCGAAGCGGCTGAAAATACTCCAGAAGCGCCCGCGGGCTTAAGTCCTCGCCGGTCGCCTCCTTCAGTACGTGATGCCACTCCGCGGTGGCGCCCTGACTCAGAATCCCCATCAGCCAGCGGCCCACTTCCTTGTTGCCGTAGTAATTGCACTCGCGAGGATCCTGCTTGAGTATCTTGCGGGCTATGTGATCGTGCAGTTGATATTTCAGCAGTGTGGCGATGGCGTAGTCATAGTACTGCGCCGCGTCGTCAATCACGTGCGTCTTCGTGCAGCCGTCGCAGAGTTCCTCTCCGCGCGAGGCCGGCGGGTCAATGGCCTGGTAGCGGCGCACCAACTCCCACCACCGCTGATTGAACTGCTTCTCCGGCAGCCGCTGCTCATAGAGGTCGTGCTCAAAGCGCGTCATGGTGCCCGCCGACCAGGGCAGGAAGACCACGGAGCTATCGAGCGCCTCGCTGAGAAGCTGCTGCACAAGATCTACTTTGCGGTCCGCGGGCATGACTCCGATTTGCCTGAGGTAGGCAGGCTGCCGCGCCGCCATGCCGATGAGTTCGCCCACGGCTTCGTGGAAGGCCCGGTTCAAACCCTCCCGCAGGACGTGCGGCACGCGCGGGTTGGAGTAAGCCATGAAGTAGTACACGTGCCCAAGTTCGTGATGGCTGGTCTCAAACCAGCGGTAGTTGGGGATGACGCTCATGAGGCTGCGGACGTCGGCAGCCCGGTCCATGTGCCACGCCGAAGCGTGCGTGTTCTTTTTCCGCTTGGATCCCTGCGGAAGCTGGTACAGGTCAGACCGTTCCCAGAAGCTCTTCGGCAACGGCGGCATCCCGATCGAGACATAGAAGCGTTCCGCCTGCTGCACGACCCACTCCGGGCTCCTGTCGCGGAACAGCGGGTCGAGGTTCACGGCTTCCACCAGCCCGGGCCACTCCTGACCCCAACGGTTGGCCAGCCAATGCGCCGGCAGCCTTTCCGGAACCGGCTGCTTGTAGCGCTCGGCCAGTTTGCGGCGGGTCCACGCATGCAATTGCTGGTAAAGCGGTTGGACATCGCGAACTGTCCGATCCATCAACTCGAGCATGTCAGACACCTGCATGCCGTAGTCGGCAACCTGGAGGTGGAAGTAGGACGAGTACCCGAGCTCACTGGCTACGCGATTGCGGAGGTCCCGTACCCGTGCAAGCCCCGGCTTGAGAACGCGCCCGGTCTGTTTGCTTACTTCCCAGACGCGGCGCCGTTCGTTCAAATCGCGCGAAGTGAGCAGCGTCTCGTCTATCTGGTTGGCGGTGATGGGACGGGCGCAATCCGCGCCCCGCGTTTCAAGGCAGAAAGTGAACCCGTCGAGCGTCGCCTCCAGGCGCGCCTCTTCCTCGACGCGCGACTTCACAATATCCGGAATCGTGCCCGGCGATTCAGCGGCATTCAACAGGATCTTGTCCAACTGGCGGAACTCCAGTTGAGTCAATTCCTCTTTGAGCCCCAGATGCCGGCGGCTGCTTTCAATCACGTAGCGGCTGCCGCGGAAGGCGGCCAGTGCCATGTCAGCGCCGATCCGTTGCCCGGTGTGCAGATCGCTCACGTCGGTGGAGGCTTTCCAGTGCGCATCAGCCGCTGCCGCGTACAAACGCTGGTCAACCTCGTTGTACATCTGCAGAAACTGCTGGACGCCGCCCACGCTTTCCGGAGCACTTCCCGAACATCCGGCCAGCACGACCCCTCCCAGCAAAAGGATGGTCCGTTTCACACCGAGATTGTATGCCAACTCGCGCCGCAGCGGGCGGCGGCTTATTGGAGGAGGTCTTCCAGCCGGCTGCCGGCCACAATCAGCGTCTGGTTCCGCTCCGGTCCGGTGGAGACGCAACCCACCTCGATTCCGGTACGCTCCTCCAGGAACTTCAGGTAGTCTTTGGCCTTGGCTGGCAGGTCGGCGTAGTCGGTCACGCCGCGGGTGACGCTGTTCCAGCCAGGCATCGTTTCATAGACCGGAACAAGCTGCTCGATGCCGCCGCGCGTGGCGGGCATTTCCTCCACGGTTTCCCCTTCGCACTCGTAGGCTACGCAGACGGGGATCTCCTCGAACTCATCCAGCACGTCCAGCTTCGTCAGCAGCAGGCTGTCAAACCCGTTGACCATGGCGGTGTAGCGCAGCAGCGGAACGTCGAACCAGCCGCAGCGCCGCGGACGGCCCGTGACCGCCCCGTACTCGTTGCCCGCCTGCCGTATCCGGTCGCCCATTTCGCCGTGCGCTTCCGAGGGGAACGGCCCGCCGCCCACGCGCGTCACGTACGCCTTGGACACGCCGAGAATTCCGTCAATCCGGGTGGGGGGAACGCCCGTGCCCGTTGATACGCCGCCCGCCGAAGCGCTCGAAGAGGTGACGAACGGATAGGTCCCGTGGTCCACGTCGAGCATGGTTCCTTGCGCGCCTTCAAACAGAACCCGTTGGCCCTGTTGAATAGCTTCGTTAAGCAGCCGCGCCGTATCGCAGACCATCGGCCGCAGCCGCTCTGCGTACTCCCGGTATTGCCCGAGGATGCGGTTGACGTCGACCTCGTCGGTGATGCCGAAAGCCTTTGCCAGGGTGATCTTGTCCCCCGCCAGAGCATCAAAGAGGGACGGGAAGGCCTCCTGATCCAGCAAGTCAGCCATGCGCAGTCCGCGCCGCCCGGTCTTGTCCTCATAGCACGGGCCGATGCCGCGCGAGGTGGTGCCGATGGCCACGCGGCCGGGCAGCACCTCGCTGATCTTCTCCACGATGCGGTGAAACGGGAAGATCACGTGCGCCCGGTTGCTGATGGAAAGCTGATTGTTGACGTCCAGACCCGCGGAGGTAAGGGACTCGATCTCCTCGATCAGGGCAACGGGATCAACAACCACTCCATTGCCGATCACCACACGCGTTCCCGGGCGCAGAATGCCGCTAGGGATCAGCTTCAGGATGAACTTCTTCTCGCCCATGAAGACCGTGTGGCCGGCGTTGTGCCCCCCTTGGTAGCGGGCTACTATGTCGAAGCGTTCCGAGAAAAGGTCCACCATCTTCCCTTTCCCTTCATCGCCCCATTGTGCGCCTAGAATGACAAGGTTGCTCATGTGAATGACCAGGAAGTAACATTCTAGCGCGAGCCTGCGGGGTGCGGCTCCGGCTATGTTAACCTGAGGATTCAGCCAACCGCAGCGCAGCCGTCCGGGTGCGCGCGTCCCGGAGGAATATGAAGGTTTGCAACATTTTCAGGGCCCTCGGCAGCGAGGGCTTTGCCGGTATTGTGCGGGAAATTTCGATCGGCAAACTGAAGACTTACCAGGTCTACGAACGGCTGAAAATACGTTCGCGGCTGCCCAAGCTTAACCAGGAAGGTTTACGCAAAGGAGCCGCGCGGTTCTGGGAGCGGCTGGGCGAAGGGGATGAGGATTTGGCCGCTGACCTGGCTCAAGCCATCCTGGTTTCGCGCCTCGACGTCGTGGTGGCAGTGCTTGATTACCTGGGCATCGCCCACGAGGAAGGCTTCTTTCAGAAGAACCTCGACGCTTCGCACGCCCTCACCGAGGGATGGCAGCAGCGCGCGGTGGACAACTTCCGCGGCCGCTTCAGCGAGCCTCTGCTCGTGTTCTACGTGAACCACCTGGCGCAGGAACTCACTCCAGAGGCGGATCTCTTCAAACCGGCGGGAGCCGCCTGATGCGCGAAGCCGAACTGACCGCCCTGCGCGACGACGCCCTGAGCAGAATCCAGGCGGCTGATTCCGTCGAGCAACTGGAGACCGTGCGCGTCGAAGCGCTGGGGCGAAAAGGGGCGCTGGCGCGGCTGAGCCGGGAAATGGGAGGGCTGGCGCCGGAGGAGCGTGCCGCCCTCGGGAAGCTGCTCAACGCGGTGAGGCAGGCGCTCGAATCGGCGTTTGAATCGCGCAAGGAGTCGTTCGCCGCGTCCGCGTTGAAAACCAGACTGGAAGCCGAGTGGGTGGACCTCACTTTACCCGCCCCCGGTCCCCGCCCCGGCAGCCTGCATCCGTTGACGCAGATTCAGGAGGAAATCGAGGAGCTGTTCATTTCGCTCGGCTTCACCGTCCTCAGCGGTCCGGAAGTGGAAACCGAAGCCAACAACTTTGACGCCCTGAACATTCCCCCCGATCACCCGGCTCGCGACATGCAGGACACGTTCTGGGTGGAAGGCGGACACCTGCTGCGCACGCATACCTCGCCCGTGCAGGTGCGGGGCATGCTGCGCCTGGGCCCGCCGCTGCGCATGATTGCTCCCGGCCGCGTGTTCCGCAATGAAGAAGTGGATGCCAGCCACGAGCACACCTTCTACCAGCTCGAAGGCATGATGGTGGATCGCGGCGTCTCCATCGCTCACCTGTTGTACTTCATGAAGACCCTGCTGGCCGGCATCTTCAAGCGGGATGTTACCGTGCGGCTACGGCCCGGCTACTTTCCGTTCGTGGAACCTGGATTCGAACTCGACATTCACTGTCTGATTTGCGGCGGCTCCGGCTGCCCGGTCTGCAAGCAAAGCGGCTGGGTGGAACTGCTGCCCTGCGGACTGGTGCACCCCAACGTCCTGCGCCTGAGCGGCATCGACCCCGAGGAATGGAACGGCTTCGCCTTCGGGCTCGGGCTGACACGCCTGGTCATGATGCGTTACGGCATTGACGACATCCGCCTGCTGCAAGGCGGAGACCTGCGCTTCCTGCGCCAGTTCTAGACGAGGTGAGGGCAACTTGAAGTTCTCTTACAACTGGATACGTGAGCTAGTGGGCGGCATCGACATCGGCCCGCGCGAACTCGGCGAACTGATTACCATGAAGACCGCCGAGTGCGAGGGCGTCACGGAAGTGGGCGCTCACTTGGCTGAGGCCTGTGCCGCGCGGGTGCTGACCGTCGAGCCGCTCGGCTCCGGCCACAATGTCAAAGCCCTGGTCGACGCCGGCCGGCACGGGCGCCGCACCGTCGTCTGTGGCGCGCCCAATTGTCAACCCGGAATCACGGCCGCTTACCTGCCTCCGGGAACCCGCCTGAGCGGCCGCGTTATCGGCAGCCTGGTGATTGATGGCGTTGCCAGCGAGGGCATGCTGGCCAGCGGCGCCGAATTGGGCATTACCCGCGACACCGAAGGCTTGCTCCTCGTCGATGCCGAACCGGGCGAACCGATCCCCGGCTGCGTTCCCGATTTCATCATCGAAATCGACAACAAGTCGATCACGCACCGCCCCGACCTGTGGGGTCACCTGGGCGTGGCGCGCGAAGTAGCTGCCATCTGCCGGGGAGCCGTTCATGACCCCGTGCGAATAGACCTGATTCCGGACGGTCCGCCCGCAATCGAAGTGGAAATTCAGGACCTGGCGCTTTGCCCCCGTTACAGCGCGCTGTGCTTTGACGGCGTGCGCGTTGGGCCAAGCCCGCTCTGGATGCAGTACCGGCTTGAATCCATCGGCCTGAATCCCATCAACAACCTGGTGGACGTGACCAACTACATCATGGCCGAACTGTGCGAGCCCATGCACGCCTTCGACCGGGACATGCTGCGCGGCGAGAAGATCATTGTGCGGACCGCGCGCGAGGGCGAGTTCATCGCGGCGCTCAACCAGGAGACCTACAAACTCGATGACGCCACGCTGGTTATCGCCGACGAACAGGGTCCCATCGCCATCGGCGGCGTGATCGGCGGGCTGGACAGCGGCATCGTTAGCGGGACGCGGCGCGTGGTGCTCGAAGCGGCCAATTTCAAGGCCGCCAGCATCCGCAAAACCAGCTCCCGGCTGAAGCTGCGCACGGACGCTTCCATGCGCTTTGAGAAAGCGCAGGATCCCGCCAATACCGTCCGCGGGCTGGCGCGCGCGGTGGAGCTGTTTTCGCTCGTGTCGCCGGGCATCCAGGTAGCCGGGGGACTGATCGATGCCGGCGGCGCTCCGGCGCAGTTGCCGCAGATCGCGCTGCAAATGGACTGGCTGGAGCGCAAGCTCGGGCGCCCTGTCGAACCGGCGCAGGTACGCCAAATCCTGGAGGCCCTCCAGTTTGGCGTGCGGGATGTGAGCCCGCGCATTTTCGCCGTCACCGTGCCGAGTTGGCGCGCTACACGCGATGTATCCATCAAAGACGACCTGGTGGAAGAAGTAGGCCGCATGGTGGGCTACGACACCATTACGCCCGAACCGCCGCTGCTGCCTTCCGCCCGGCCGATCATCAACGAGGAGCGCGTGTTCCACCACGAAGTGCGCGCCCTGGTTTCGGCCCAGGGTTTTACGGAAGTCTACAACTACTCGTTCGTCAGTCAGGATGCCGCGCAGGCTTTTGGCTTGGATCCGCTGGAGCACGTGGCCGTTCTCAACCCCATCGCCAGTGACCAGGGTTTGCTGCGCCGCAGCCTGTTGCCGGGGATCTGGATGAACGTGCGCGACAACAGCCGCCACCTGGAGAATTTCCGCCTTTTCGAAATCGGCTACGAAATCCACAAGCAGGCCGACGGGCTCCCGCATGAAATCGCGCATCTGGCAGCCGCCATCCACACCAGGGAAGGCGACGGGCAAGCCGGCTTGTTCGAGGCCAAGCGCCTGGCCGAATGCCTGATGCCGGGCGCGGAACTGACTCCGGCCGAGCATGAATCCTACGAGCATCCCACGCGTTGCTGGGCTTTATCCTGGCGCGGCGAACAACTGGGGCGCATCTTTGAATTGCACCCCGCGTTCAGCCCTGGCCGGACGGCCGTTTTGGACGTAAACCTGGAAGCAGTTCAGAGCCTCCGCGCGGAGGAAAAGCGTTACCGACCACACCGGCGCTACCCCTCCAGCGGTTTTGACTTGTCCGTGGTGACCGGCGAGCGTGAACTGGCCGGTACGATTGAACGCAGGCTGACGCAACTGGCTGGGGAGAGCCTGGAAAGCGTCCAGTTTCTGCGGCAATACAGCGGACCCCCGCTGGAGCCTGGGACAAAGAGCGTCAGCTTCCGCCTCATCGTCTACGCCCCGGATCACACTCTCTCAGCCGGGGAGGTGACCGCGATTCGGGACCGCGTCATCGCAGGAATGCGCGAAGCGGGCTATGACTTGAGGCTCTGAATCCGGGCAGTCAACGATCCGCAGGCGGCTTGGTCCCTGTTTCGCCAGGCACGATAAAGATGCTGTCACCGGGCTTCACCTGCCTGGTCCGCTCGCGCAGGTGCCGCTCGATGACCTGCGGCCTCTCGCGGATGATGCGGAGTTCCTCCGCCTTGCGCTCCTTCTCCTTGATGAGGTCCTCAACTCTCGTCTTAAGAGCGTTGCGCTGGCGTTCCCTCTCCAGCAAGTCATTGATTCCGTTGGGTCCCTGGACCAGGTAGACGACACAGCTTCCGACGAGCAGCGCGGCGGTAGCCAGTCCAGCCTTCTTGAGAGCCGAATTCATTTCCCTACATTTGTTTATAATCCTATTCTTAAGAAAACACCAGAGGTTTAAGGGAAGAAACCCATGACGGACAAGGTCGTCGTCTACAGCACTTGCAGTTCCAGGGAGGAGGCAACCCGGCTGGCGCGCACTCTCGTGGAATCACGCCTGGCGGCGTGTGTCAACATTGTGGCAGGCATTCGCAGCGTCTACCGGTGGCAAGGGGCGGTGGAAGAAGCCGAGGAATGCCTGCTCATCATCAAGTCCCGGCGCGAGCTTTTCAAGCCGCTTTCCGAGCAGCTGGCCAGGTTGCACTCCTACGAGGTTCCGGAAGCCATTGCGCTGTCCATTCTCGATGGCTCCGTCTCCTACCTGGAATGGCTGGAGCGCGAAACCGCGCCGGAAGAATGAGCGGCGCGTCCTAGCGGAGCGGCAATACAACGGCTGCAAGCTGCGTCGCCAGGTAACCGGTGACGCCCAACACCACTAGCAGGGGAGTCCAGGTCTTCAGCGCCTCCACCTCCGTGAACCCGCCCATCTGCTTGAAGACCCAGAAGCCGCTATCGTTCATCCAGCTGCCCGCGATGGATCCCGAACCGATGGCGCAGGCCACATAAACCGGATGAAAGCCGATGGGGCCTTCAACCACCAGCGGCGCCATGATGGAGGAAACCGTGATCATAGCGACCGTGCCCGAGCCTTGCGCGACCTTCAACATCACTCCCAGCAGGAAGGAGAGCAGCAGCAGCGGGAAATGGTATTCGCGCGACAAATCGCTCAGCGCCTTGCCGACGCCGGCTTCCACCAGCATTCCTCCGAAGGCTCCGCCGGCGGCAGTGATCAGGATGATGAGGCCGCCGCTCGTCAGCGCGACTTCCACCGGACCGGCCAGTTGAGCCAGACTGTAGCCTTTCCTTTTGGCCAGAAGCTGCATGGCAATCGTGGCAGAAACCAGCAGTGCAAAGTTCGGATCTCCCAGGAAGGCAGCTGCCCGAGCCGGCGCGCCGGTCAGACCCAACGCGCCCGATAGCGTGTTCGTGGTGATCATCAGCACCGGCAGAAGAATCGGCGAAATGGAGTGCAGAAAGCCTGGCAACCGTTCTTCCTTTTCGTTGGCCAATTGCTCAAGGTCCGCAATGGACATGCCGGCTGTCTCCCGGAAAGGGATCTGATAATTGCGGTCGCACCAGCGTGCGAAGATCCACCCGACGATAGCCATCGGCACGGCGATGCAGGAGCCGGCGACGATCATCGTGCCCAAGTCGATCTTCAGCGTGGCGGCCATGGCCAGAGGTCCCGGCGTGGGAGGGACCATGCTGTGCGTAGCCACCGCACCAGCGCCGATCGACATGGCGAACAGTACGTAGTTGTTCCCCATCCGCACCCGCATGGCGCGCGCCAGCGGAATCAGCAGGTAGAACACGGTGTCGAAGAACACCGGAATCGAAAGGACGTAGCCGGAAGCCACCAGGGAGATCGAGGCGCGCTTCTCGCCCAGCAACCGCACGAACACGCGCGTGATCTTGTCCGCCGCCCCGCTCTCCATGAGGCAATAGCCGATCAACGCCGCCAGCGCAATCACAATCCCTATGCGAGCGCACAGGTTGCCGAACACTCCGGCCACTTTCGGCATCACTTCGTGCAGCGGCACTTTGGGTGAAAGCAACCCTACCGTCATCGCGGCGGTAATGAGCGCAATGAAGGCGTTGACCTTGAAACGGATGATCAGAAGAAAGACGACCGCGACCGCGATCACCAGGACCAGCACCGGAGACATATCGTATTCCAATACCAGAGCCGAGGGAGGCGTGTCCAGATGCCCTTCGCCCACGCTCCTGCAGCGCCCTGATTATCGATCAGAGTGGCAGAGGAGCGTCGGCCGATCGAGTGACGACATTTAACCATTACAATTCGATTTCACCAGTAACCCTGCCTTTAGGAAGTCACGTCATTGCTAGTGTATCCGGCTAAGCCAGTCCGAGGCCGTAATGGAGGGGCGGTACTTGTCTGACAGCGAAAAGAGGATAGTGCGACTTTTTGCCGGAACCCCGCATCCCATATGTGGATGGTGCAGGTATCAGACTTCACCAACGTGGGAGGTTCTATAGCGCATGTGGTTGAGGCTGTGTCTGGTGGTTTTCGTCCTTGCCGTGCCTTCGCTTTTTCCCCAAACGGTGCAACTGCGGCCTGCTCACTTGGTGGAGATGCCCGCCCAAGTGGACAGCAACAGTCCGGTCTACTGGTACAACGGTGAATTCCGTATTCTCAACTCGAATGGGACGCCGGTGGTCACTGGCGGCCGGGACCAGTTCTATACCCACTGGTCGAAACACGTCGATACCAACGTGGATACCCACCGCCCCATGTGGATTGAAGCCGCCTGGTTGGACGAGGACGGTACGCTCTACGCCTGGTATCACCACGAGCCTGCGCCCGTTTGCACCAACGTCAACCTGACCGCTCCAAAGATCGGCGCTCTGATTTCCTACGACGGCGGCAAGTCCTTCCTGGACCTGGGGCCGGTTCTTACTTCCGGGGACCCGGTCAACTGCAACTCCAAGAATGGCTTCTTCGCCTCCGGTCACGGCGATTTCTCCGTAATACTTGACAGGGAGAAGGAGTACTTTTACTTCTACTTTTCGAGTTACGGCGGCTCCGAATCAGGCCAAGGCGTCGGCGTAGCGCGCATGGCCTTCGAAGACCGCATGAGTCCCGTGGGCGCTGTTTGGAAGTACTACCGCGGCGAATGGGAGGAACCGGGCATCGGCGGGCGCCTGACGCCTGCGCTGCCTGTGGCCAGGGGTTGGCAGCACGCAGACACGAACGCTTTTTGGGGACCCTCCCTGCACTGGAACACTTACCTGGAATCTTACGTCATGCTGCTGAACTACACCTGTTGCAGGCCGCTGTGGCCGCAGGCAGGTATCTATGTCAGCTTCAACGTCGACGTGAGCAAGCCGAACGGCTGGTCCACGCCACGGCGCATCATGGCGAAACCTCCCAGTTACTATCCACAAATCCTCGGGGTGAATGAAGGCGAAACAGACACTGTCGCCGGACAACTGACGCGCTTTTTCATTCAGGGCAGGTCGTTCTGGGAACTCGTGTTTTCCAAGTCTGACGTGTGGGAAAACGAGCCCGACGAATCCGAATACTGGGGATTCGTTCCGTAACGCTTTCCCTTCCGCCTCGGATCCGTTCTTGCCGCCAGCCGCGGACGCCCATGCGGCTGCTCCTGACGAAACTCCCGCGAAGCGGGTGTTATACTGACGCTTGCCGGAACCACAGCAGGCCGCGGCTGCGGCGTTTGGCGCGCCCTGACAGCCGGCGCCGGCCTGCTGAGGCGTGACGGCGGGAGGCATTCGCGCATGTTGCGCTGGCTTCAATGCGTTTCATGGCTGTTGCTGATGGCGGGGTCCGCCGCAGCGCAGTCCAAGCTGTTTGTCACGGTGATTGAGCAGCGTTCCGGGAAACCGGTCACTGATCTGAAAGCGGCGGACTTCACCGTGCTCGACGACCGCCACCCCCGCTCCGTCCTATCCGCCGAATACACCTCAGTTCCCATCGACGTGATGCTGTTGCTGGATACGAGCCTGGTGGGCGAGATGGTGCGGCCGGTGGCGGCGGATCTGGTGGCTCAATTGCAGGAGAAAGAGGAGATGGCCGTCGTCTCCTTTCACAGTTCCGCCGACCTGATTCAAGACTTCACCTCAGCCAGGGCATTGCTCCTGCGAGCTATCGACGGCGTCAAGTACGGCAACAGTCCGCGATTGCTCGACGCCCTCTATGCGGCTGCGGACACGGGCTTCCGGGGCAGCAGTTTTCGCCGGGTGATTCTCCTGCTCACCACGGGGGTGGAGGGACCGAGCCGGGTTACCGAGCGCGAGGTGCTGCGCCTGGCCCGGCGCAATGGCATCTCCATCTTTCCTGTCTACGTGGTGGGCTACGGCAAGTCGCTCTTTGAGAGCCTGGCGCGCCAGACGGGCGGAGCTGCCTTCAATCTGCGCGACATGCAGCGGGAACGATCCGGCGCGCCTGCGGAGCAGATCTTCCAGGTCTTGAGGAACCACTACACACTCACTGTAGCGGGCCGCCTGGCGTTAGGCGAGCGCGTCAAGGTGGAATTAAAGAAGGAGCGCCGGCTCCTCGTTTCAGCCTTGCCTGTCGAGTAGTTCGCCCGCCCGAAATTATGGTCTCTGGGCGGTCACCTTGGGCGTCGAAAGGTAACCTGCAATCCGGTCTTTGTGGATTGCATTGATGACCAGTTCGTAGGGTTGACGCGCACGCGCAGTATAGAACTGCACGGGCTCATTGAGATTCTTGTCCTTCTTCTCAATGAGCTTGTCATCGGCCAGAACGTCCACCGTGAAGCGGCTGCGTTTGGTGTCCGTGCGCTTCAGCTTCAGAGCGATGTCTCCGACCTTGTAGGGTTGCCTGGTCTTGCCCAAGTCGAATTCATAGTAGTTTCTCTCCCCCAATGACCGAAGAGCGGAAAGCTCCTTGGCATTCGTGGCGATCAGCCCACTCTGGACCCCCAGGTCTCCCCGGACAGTCTTCAACGTCGCGATGGTCGCCTCAAGCTCCGTGCGCGTCTCGGTGACCTCTTCCTTGACGGCCCCGATGTTCGCGGTGTTGGCGCTGGTGGCCTCCTGAATCTGGCTCAACTCCTGCTGCACCTGTTGCTGATGCTGTTGTTGCAGTTCGCGCTGCCGCTGTTGCTCGGCTTCCAGCCGCCGGGCCAGATCTTCAGCGTGCTTGCTGGCCTCCACCTTGGCCTGTCCTGCAGCCGTGGCTGCCTGCCGCCGGGCCGCCTCCAACTCGGTTTGCAGCGCCTGAACGCGCTCCAGGCTGTCGTCCGTCGCCTGCCGGTCAGTTTCCCGCAGCGAAGCAACGTCTTTGTTGACGGATTCCTTTAAGCCGGCAACATCCGTACGCAATTGGTCGAGCTGCAAGAAAAGGTAAACGCAGGCCACGGCCAACGCTATCACTAAACCGAAAAGTACCGGAATCTTGAGACCGGAACCCCTTTGCGGCTCCATCCCCGTCGAAGAATCGCTCACAAGAGCCTCCTTAGCTGTGAAGTTTTCTTAACTTCAGCATATCATGAGGAGAATTCTGTCAACAGTCGCTCAAGCTTGGTTTTGCAGCAGTCTGGGGCGGGCAAATTCCAGGAGCTCCTGCTTCGGCACGCCTGGCTCGAAGCAGCGCCGGCAGCGGGCTTCATACATTCCCACCGCGCCGACGACAATGAGATCATCGCTTTCCACCAGCCGCTGGGTGTGTTTCGCGGGGTTGCCGCAACGCATACAGATGGCCAGGGTTTTCGTGATGGACTCGGCCAGAGCCAGCAAATCTGGCATCGGGCTGAAAGGCCGCCCCATGTAGTCCGTGTCCAAGCCCGCCACGATGACCTGTTTGCCGCTATCAGCCAACTGGTTGGCCACTTCAACCAGGCCGCGGCCCAGGAAATTGGACTCGTCCACGCCGACCACCTGCGTACGCCAGTCGAGTTTGCTCAAGATCTCCGCGGGATCCTTGACGACTTCGGATTTCATCCGTACATCGCCGTGGGAGACGATTTCATCCACGGAATAGCGATGATCCAGGGACGGCTTGAAGACCTGGACGCGCCGGCGCGCTATCATGGCGCGCCGCAACCGGCGAATCAGTTCCTCGCTCTTGCCCGAAAACATCGGGCCGCAGATCACCTCTACCCATCCGGTGTTGCCGGCCATGAACTCCATGAGGTCTATGATGCCACGGGAGCGGCAGTGGTGGTCACTTCACCTGGTTTGCGGGGAAGCGCGCCTTTGAGACGAGGCACACCCGCTACTCGCCCGAAACTGGCTCGAACTGTCCGGCTAGTGAAATGCCAGCGTGCGGATACGTTGCGCGTGAACTGCTGCGGCTTCTCTTGAATCAGAAGCGCAACAGGTAGCTCAGCTTGACGAAGAATTGCCTGCCAGTATTGAAGTTGGGCAGCGAAGTGCGTTGCAAGGCAGGATTCATGGACGGGTCAATCCGAAGGTTATCGTAGAGGTCCGTATAACCGAAGTAGAGCGCCGTGCCTGGATTCGGCATGTATGTGAACAGCGCATCCAAACCCAGGCGTTTCGTCTTCTCCGTCTTTATCAGGGTGCCATTGGGCAGAACCGCGTTGTAGTCAGAAATCAGGCGCAGCGAGAGGCGCCGTGTGAACTGATAGTTCAACGTCGACCGGATAATGTGGTTGTCGAAGACGGTCGTCCCGGGCTGGGCAGCGGATAACCCGGATTGCGGGTTCGTCCGCAACCCACTGTAGAGGTAAGTTTTCTCGACGAGCAGGCGCGGGCCGGGACGCAGGATCAGCCCCGCGCTCCCCTGCCGCCGCGCGCCCAGAAATGGCCCCAGGTTCGGACCCGGCCGGAAGTTGATGCCTGTTCCTGTGAAATAAGCTCCTCTGGCCGTGAGCCACTTGTACCACTGGCTAATGAACTGCACTCCGCTGCCCTGGTGACGGAAGCCGGTGTTCTGGAACAACTCGAAAAACCTGGCGTGATAGAGGTTGACCATGGTCGCCCGTGTGAGGCGGAGTTCGAATTTCGGGATCATGCTCCAGTCGCGGAGACGCCCTTGCCGGTCGTAATTGATCGACCCCGCAAGGTCCGGTCCAAAAATCACGACGGCGCTTTTTTCCGGGCGCCAGCGGTAACCCACAGTGTGGCTCGCCTCGCGGATGTCCAGGCGGTTGAAGAAACCGAGCTGCGAGCGGAAATCCGGGCTGCGGTCCCGGTACTGCGTCGAGGACACAAAGTGCCTGCCGTAGTGGCTCCACTCCGCGAAGTAGGCCGGACCCTTCAGCCGCCGGCCGTTCGCCTGGCGCGTGTCGCTGCTCATCGCCTGTCCGGTGAAGATCCAGTTGGACAGCGGTTGCAGGCGCACATCGACCGAATAGACGTGATTGTAGGTGGAGGCGAACTCTTGGCCAGCCGCCATCACGCCGATACTGGAGTTGCGGGAGTTTTTTCGAAAATCGCGCTGAACGCGGGCAACGCCCACAAGGGTTTCCCTGCCGTGCCAAGGGTGGCTGGGAGGCAGTCTTTCTCCGGCAGCGCGATCGTCGGCGAACAGCGCGCCGATCGTCCAATCCGCTATCTGCCCCGTGAGCCGTGCGCCGAGCCGCGGGTCGACAATGCGGCGCGAGAAGAGCACCTGTTCCGGCGTCGCAAAGTAGCTCGAGTTGTCCATGAAGAACGGGCGTTTTTCCGGGAAGTAGACTTCGTATCGCTGGTTGGTGGTGACTTGCGGCGTGTCGGACTCTACCTGGCTGAAGTCGGGGTTGAGCGCGAGGTCCAGCGTCAGGGAGTCCTTGAGCACAACCTTGGCGTCAAGTCCCGCACGCGATTCGGTGGCGGTGCGATGCCGCGGCAGCGCGCCCGGCGGCGTGTCCAGGAAACGTGACCGGGCGAAAAGTCCGTAAGGTATGAACTGCATGTTGCGCCCTGGCGAGATGTCCTCGAATCCTTCCAGGTCGCCGCCTTGCTGGGCGAAATCAGCCCTGCGGCTGCTGACGTGAGGCCAGGTGGCCCACTCGCTGTTACGGACTATAAACCGGCCTAGCATCAGTCCCCATGTCTGCTGCTTTTTGTTCGGGAAGCGGATGCTCCTGAACGGGATCACGGTCATGGCAATGTAGCCGTCTTCGGTGATCTTGGCGTCCGAATGCCACAGCGTATCCCAGGTGGAACTGCCCCCCTGGCCATCGGTGCTGGTGCCCTCCGCCTGCACCCCGTAAGGGTTGACGTTGAACCAGTACATGCGCCGGTGGTCGTGGAATGTGTCCAGGTTCACCATCGTGCGGTCGTCCGACATGATCTGGTCATGCTTGGCCAGGCGCGCCCGAATCAGCTTGGGGTCGTCTTTGCAGACGAAGACGACGTAGAGGTTCTTGTCGTCGTAGGAAAGATACGCCGTGGTTGGCTGGCTCACCGGAGCGCCGTCGCGGGGCCAATACTGGCGGAAATCGGTTACGGTGAGTTCCGCCTCACGCG
This sequence comes from Acidobacteriota bacterium, assembly GCA_037444075.1. Classification (GTDB taxonomy): domain Bacteria; phylum Acidobacteriota; class Terriglobia; order Bryobacterales; family Bryobacteraceae; genus JBBIND01. The sequence continues at coordinate 47,188 of JBBIND010000011.1, forward strand.
GAGCACCATTCAGGAAGTCTGCGAGCAGGGGAGCACGACTGACCCGCGGGATCCGCAAAACCTTCATCTGCGTCTCGACTTCTGCGGCCTGAGCGTAGAGGATACTCTCTCCGCACAGGAGTAACAGGGACAGGCCTGCCAATACGCGCTTCATGTGTTGGCTTGGGGGCTACTGCAGTTGAGCCCGGCGCTATCGAAAACAGATCTGATTGTATCGTGGACTTCCCGGCAGCGCCAGCGTCCGGGCAATTCAGCACGCACCTGCGCAAGCACTGGCGGCGACCCGGCCGAAGGTGTACAGAAGGTGGGCCGCAGCTACTGGGGTCGAGGAACGGCAGCTACCCAATAGCCCAGACGGGTGCGGATGGTCAACTCCGGACGGTTGACGATGACGCGGATGTGATGGAATCCGCCCTCGTCGAGGTTGTTCGGAGTGTAGCTGAGCAGGTAGTGGCTGTGCAGTTCTTCACCGATTTCCGAAATGGCCCGTTCGAGGCTGCGCTGCCCGATGAAGGAGTACTCGCGTCCCCCCGTGTACTCAGTGAGAACTTCCACCGGGTTGTCAAAAAACACGGCCTTCACCTGCCGGAACATCTCGACCAGCAGGGGGATGAACATGGTCGCGCTTCCCTGGAGCCCGCTGAATTGGGCGGTGGTAGTGGGTGTCACCGGTGCGCCGGGCGGAAGCCTGCGGGCCGTAGCGGGAATAGGGTCCGGGCGCGGAGCCTCGGGCTTCCCAAGCAACGTAGTGACAGCCCGGTTGATGTTCACCGAGTAGATGATGACATTGTGAATCTCAGCCGCCAGAAGAGCTTCCCGTAATCTGCCTTCGCTGCCCATGTCTCGAGTTTCGGTGATGAGCAGGAGCACCCGGCGGTGGCTGGCCGGGCGGCGGCGCAAGCGGGTCACCGCATCAAAGACGGTGTCCACCATGCGGCTGCTCATGCTGCCGGCGTTGATGGTCTCCAACGCCTTCTTGAGCCGGGCGCCGTCATTGGTGAAATCTTCGAGGAGGCGTATGCGGTGGTCAAAGGCCATGATGGCGGCCTCGCCCTGTTCTCCTATCACAAGCTGCTCAATGAGCGGACCAATCTTACGGATAGCTGAGAGCAGCGGCTCCACGCGGCTGTTAGCCTGGACGGCAACCACCAGAGAGATTGGCACAAAGCTTACGTCGACGCGGATGTCCTGAGGTTTGTCGTTGTCGAGCAGCACGAAGTCCCTGGGTTCGAGCCCGCTGACATGACGCCCGTCAGAGTCGCGGACGGTTACCGGCGCGGTCACCACGTTGACCGTGGTGCGGAAGATCTGCTCTTCAGCCGGCTCCTGCGCAGACAGGGGGATCGAGAGAACGGCAAGCAACCAGCCGATGTAAAGTCGCATCATTGCCTCTCCTTATCGATGCTCAGGCCGCGGTTCAGGTTCCGTCTCTTCCGGGTGTGCGGTATGGCCGCGCAGCAGGTCCAGAATATGGGGGACCAACCCGGCGACCGCATTCAGCGATTGAACGGCGCCTTTGGGCGACCCAGGCAGGTTGACGATCAACACACCCCCTCGCGTGCCCGCGATGCCACGTGAGAGCGCCGCCAGCGGAGTATGGGCGAGCCCTTGCGAACGCATCAACTCCGCCAAACCTGGCACCTCACGCTCGATAATGGCCTTGGTCGCTTCCGGCGTCACGTCGCGCGCCGCAACTCCCGTGCCGCCGGTGGTAAAGATGGCTGAAACTTCAGTGCCGTCGGCCAGTGTGGCCAGCCGTTGGGATATGAGGTCAGCCTCATCGGGCAGAGTCTCCAAGGCCGCTACCTTCCAACCGAGTTGCTCGAGCCGCTCACGTACAGCCGGTCCGCTGCGGTCCTGCCGCCTGCCGGCCGTGACCGAATCGCTGATGGTCAGCACGGCAGCCTGAATCATCGGCTCCTCCGCTTGTAGGTTCCGCTCTTGCCGCCGGTTTTTTCCAGGAGCCGCACTCCGGTGATTTCGATGGATTTGTCGAGCGCCTTCACCATGTCATAAACAGTCAGCGCGGCTACGGTGGCGGCGGTGAGTGCCTCCATCTCAACGCCGGTCTGGCCGGTGGTGGAAACGCTACTGCGTACACGCACGCCGCGCGCCTGCACCAGCACTTCGACGTCCGCGTGCGTGAGGGCCAGCGGATGGCACATGGGGATCAGCTCGGCGGTGCGTTTGGCCGCCGCGATGCCGGCAATGCGCGCCACCTCCAGAGGGTTCCCCTTGGGATTCGAGGGCAGTTGCTTGAGCACCGCCGGACGGATGTGCACGAAGGCCTCAGCGCGGGCGGCGCGGGCGGTGTGCGGTTTGTCCGAGACGTCCACCATGCGCGCTCTGCCCGCTTCGTCGTAGTGAGAAAGGGGGCTCATTTTGGCAGCACCTCAATCCATTCTCCTGCCTTCCAGCATTCCCGGTCCGCATCGGCGACGAGGTAGACATTGGAATGCGCCTGGGCGCTTACGTCGCTGCTGCCGCTCCAGCGGAGCGGTGTGACCTCCAAACCCTCGCTCGCGAGGCGGGCGGGCAGAAATCGGGTCAGCCCGGGCTTGTGAGCGAAATCCTGAGTCAGGCGCGCGCGCGATAAGGGGAACGTCACTTGCTCCTGTCCGGCGAGCAGTTCGAGTGCCGCGCGGGCGAACATTTCGAAGGTCACCATGGTGGAGACAGGATTTCCCGGCAGGCCGAAGAAGAACGTGCCCTGCGCCCGGCCAAAGACCAGCGGCTGTCCTGGTTGTATGAGAACACGGTCGAAGTAGAACTCGGCGCCGGCTTCGGCGAGGGCAGCCTCGACGACGTCGTACTTGCCCGCCGAAACCCCGCCCGAGAGCAACATGAGGTCGTGGCGAAGCCCCTGTTCAATCAGTTCCCTGGTGGCTGAGGCATCGTCGGCGGCGATGGGCAGAATGTCGGGTTCTCCGCCGGCTCTGGCCACTTGAACCGCCAAAGAGTGGGCGTTGGAGTTGCGCACCTGGTAATCGAGCGGAGTGGCGCTCAATCGTACGACTTCGTCGCCTGTGGGGATGATGGCGACGCGCGGCTTGGCATACACTGACACTCGTTCTTGCCCGACCGTAGCCAGCACCGCGATTCCCGCGTAGTCCAGCCGAACGCCCCGCTCCAGGAGCCTGTCGCCCCGGCGCGCCTCGCAGCCTTGCGCGTTGATGAACTCGCCGGGCGCGGGCAGGCGTTCAGTCGCCATGCGCCTGCCGTTGCGGCTGGTGTGCTCCACCATCACGACCTGATCCGCGCCTCCGGGAACTGGCGCGCCCGTCATGATCTCAACCGCCTGGCGCACACCGATCTCACCCTCGTAGCGCGCGCCGGCGCGCACCTCGCCGGCGATTTCGAATTCACCAGGGAGGTCGGCGGAGCGCACGGCAAAGCCGTCTCGAATGGAGCGCGCGGTCGGCGGATAGTCCCTGTCCGCGACAATGTGCGCGGCCAAGACGCGCCCGGAGGCAGAGAGAAGGTCCACTTCCTCCGGAGGCGGTGGGGCGCAGCCTCGGACTGCCTTCATGACGCAGTCCCGGGCCTGCCGAAATGTCAAAGGGGGCACAGAAGTCATTGTAACAACTCGGTTCCCGCAGACTGCCGCGCCGCAAGTCCGTAGGTGTGGGCTTCGGCAGCACGGGTTTCTGGCGGGCGGTCTGGTCCGGGAGCCAAAAGCAGCCACGGCCAGACACCGTGGCGTCTGGCCGTGGCCGTTGTGACAGGTTACTTCCTAACTTACTAAGGCACCTGCGATTACCAGTTCAGCCGCAGGCCGAACTGTAACGCGCGGGCGCCGTTGCCGGACACCTGCGCGTCGATGATGCCGGAACCCGCGCTCGGCGTCTTCGGGATGCCGGGCATGTTGAACACGTTGAAGAAGTCGATGTTCAAGCGGAACGCCACGCGCTCTTTCACCGGTATCACTTTGAACAGTGAGGCATTCTGAAACCAGCTGTAGAGCCCCGATGCGAACTGGTTTCTCCATGGGTTCAGGTTGGTGTTCAAAGTAGTCCTTTGAAGAGTCCCGTTCTTGAGCGGCACCCAGACGGTGTTGCTGTCGTAGAACGGGAACATGGGGTCGGACGAACTGCCGCCGTTGGCCGGGATGGGAATCAGTGGCGTGTGCGCCGGCTTGTAATTCGCCGGCACTCCCATGACGCCATTGGGCCTTCCGGTTACCGGATCGACGCTGTTGATACGGTTGGCCGGGATGTAGCCGTTATAGTAGAGATAGCCGTCCATGCAGACGCCGCTCCGGCAATCCTGCACTTTGTACTTGGTGCCGTAGATCTCCACCGGGTTCGGGAAAACCCAGTTGGTGCTGGGCAAAGCCCACCAGGTGCTGGTCATCGAGCCCTGGCCTGCGAGTTGCCAGCCGCCAATGACGCGGCCCAGGACCGGTCCCGCGTTGCTGGCAAAACGCTTGCCGCGGCCAAACGGCAGATCCACGATGAAGTTCCAGTTGTAGCGGTGCTGGGGGATGTCCGTATCGCGGCGATAGAAGAGGAATCTCGCTCTGGCGTTGAGGTCTTCCGGAACAGCGCCGGGCAGATAGATGTTGCTGGAGGGCAGAATGTCGTCCGACCAGCCATTGCCGCCAGCCTTCAGGCTGTTGCTCATGACGTAAAAGAACTGGAAGCCGTAGCCCTTCGCATAGCGCCTCTGGATTTCCAGTTGGATGTTCTGGGAGTTGGACCATCCGGTTCTTTGATACTCCTCGATTTCACCGAACATGGTGTTTTCAAAAGGACGCGTGGCCGTACCCGCGTAAATGCCGGTGGGGCGGGCAACGCCCTGCGTGGTGAACCAGACATAATCGTTCGGTGACTGGTTGTAGGAGTAGTACATGTCCAGCCGGGCGCCGTGGGTGCCCACGTAGCCCGCCCGCACCACCGTGTTGTCCATGATTTCCCGCTCGATGGTGAAGTTCCACTGGTGCGCGCGCGTGGTCGGCTGGTGAGGATTGAAGTAGCTGGTCAGGAACCCGCCCCGGCTGATGCCGCCGGGGTTGTTCAGGTCAAGCAGGTCACGGCTGTTCACGCCGGCGACGAACCGCGGTACTGCCCGCATGCCATAATTGGGCAGCAAGTCCGGCGTCTGCGCCGAGTTAGACATCATGAGAGTGAAGCGGGCGGTGGTTGGCGGGTTCTGCCGCATGCGCGCGTTAAACGCACGCAACGGCATCGGGTAGCCGAACAGAGCATATCCTCCCCGGACAACCAGCGGACGGGCAGCGTCGCTCATCTTGTAGGCGAAGCCCGCGCGCGGTCCGAAGTCCCACTTGTTGAGGTGGATCAGGTTGTCCGGAAGCCCGGCTTCCTTGGGGGTGATGAACTTCACGCCCATTCCCTCGAAGATCCTTACGATCGAGGGCATTGTGGCCCCGATCTTGTACATGCGCTCCCAGTCGGCGCCGTTCACGATGGACTTGGTCTTGGGGTCAAAGCCGGTCAGAAAATTATCAGCTTCCCGGATGGGCGTGTACATTTCCCAGCGCAAGCCGTAGTTGAGCGTCAGCCGCTGGTTCAGCTTGAAGTTGTCCTGGAAGTACAGGGCGAACTCCTGGGCATGCATCCGGTACCACTTGCGGACAAACTGCGCCGAGTAGCTGTTGATGGTTCCCAGGAATAGATCAGCGGACTGGTGCCCGGTGAACGGAACGGAAGAATACGTGGTGCCGGACGCCGGATCGTAGAGAGCGGTGTGGTGGTTGTTGAAGGAGTGGGCGCCCTGCACCTGCTGCTGGTCGGGGAGGATGTCCAGTTTCTCGTACCGGTGGCGCCCGCCGAACTGAAACTCGTGCCGCCCGTGGATCTTGGTGAAGTTCTGGTCGATGTTGTAAATGTGGATGATGCTGTTGCGGCGGTTCGCTGCCGTGATGTACTCCATCCCCACGCCGGTGCTGGTGATATTGGGGAACCCGTATTCGTTAAAAGGATTCGGCAATCCCAGCGTATCTGCCCATTTCTTGTCATCGCCCACGTTGCGGAAGTCCAGGTCCTCCACGCCGACGTTGAAGATGGTTTCGCCGAAGAAGGTTGGCGAGAAAGTACGCGTCCAGGAGGCGACGCCGGTGTTATTGCGGATCGGGCGGAAGACTCCGTTGGCGGACATATCCAGTGTTGTCGGGGAGTTGTTGTTGCCGGATTGGGCGTATGTGTCGCGCACTCCGTGCGTGTAACGGAAGAACAACTGATCGCGGTCCGACAGCCTGTGGTCCACGCGCGTCGTCATGGTCCATTCCATACGGTTGTTGGGCGCCTGGTACCAATAGTTGTTGGCGAGCAGCGGATTGACGTCAGAGAACGTCGGCTCCGGGGTCACGCTGTAGAGGTACTTCGCCAGCGGGCTCTGCCGCTGCATGGGAATCCGGTTGCCGACGTACGGGACGCGGCTCCACCGGGCGTCCGTGCTCCAGGGGTCATAGATGGTGAAACGCCGGCCGGTGCCGTCCACCAGGCCGCTGAAGTCTCCCTGCCGCATGGCCATGGTAGGCAGCCGGGCTCCCCGGGTCACAGCTGTCCGGCTGCGGAAGGCTTCATAGGAATGGAAGAAAAAGGTGCTGTTGCGGCCGTCGTAGATTTTCGGAAGATAAACCGGTCCGCCCGCGGAACCGCCGAATTCGTTTCTGACCAGGTGAGACGGGCGGGTCCACAAGTCCTGCCTCTGGCGGGCCACGCCGAAGCCCAGGTTGTTGTTGCGCACGATCTCAAACAGCGAACCGCTGATGCGGTTTGAGCCGGAGCGCGTGGTCACCAGGACCGTGCCCGGGCGATTGATCTTCGCCGAGGAGTTGTTCGTTTCTACGCGGAATTCCTCGATCGTGTCCATGCCCGGCGGGCGGCCCGCTATTTCGCCCGTGTCACGGTTGGCCAGCACGGCGCCGTCCTGAAGGAACTCAACGCCCCACTGGATACCCCAGACTCTGGGCACCATGGAAGCTCCATCTATGCCCGGCGTGGTATGGGCCACCAGCACCTGAAACATGCGGCCGCTGATGGGCAGTTGGTCGATGCGCGCGCGATCCGTAACGGAAGCGAGGGTAGGCGCAGTAGTAGTAACCAGCGGCGCCACGTCCGCCACGACGGTGACTTCCGTTGCCGTCGTGCCCACGTTGAGAGTGGCATCTACTGCCGCCGTGCCGCCCGTCGCAAGGAAGAACTCGCCCTTGAACGTCTGCATGCCGGCGGCTTCAATCGTGATCTGATAAGAGCCATTCAAAACGGAAGGCAACAGGTAGAAGCCGATTTCGTTGGTCGTCGTCGTGTAGGCGCGGGCTGTCTGGACGTGGGTAGCGATGACCTGCGCGCCGGCCAACACGGCTCCGGATGAATCAGAAACGGTGCCCTGGATTCTGCCAGTGCCCGTTTGGGAGAAGGCGCTCGAGCAGAGGACAACGCACAGAACAAGCAAAACCCTGAATCTCATAATGAAGCAATCATACACCTTTCCAGGGCCAGCGGGAGGGCAACCGTGGGTGGACCCGCGAATCCCAGCTTCTGCCCGGTTCGCCACTTGTGGAAGGATGTAATGGAGCTTTCGCCTTTCTTGCTCCCGCCCGGCGGAAGGACACGTGCCTGAGAACGCGGCGGAGTAGCGAGTGGATGGCGCCGCGGGAAAGAGCGTTGCCGCTCAGGATGAGCGCTTCTTGAGTTCTTCGATCAGCGCCGGGAGCACCTGGAAGAGGTCGCCGGCGATGCCGTAGTGGGCCACTTCAAAAATGGGCGCGTCCGGGTCCCGGTTGATGGCCACTATCGTCTTGGAGCCCTTCATGCCCACCAGATGCTGTATGGCGCCCGAGATTCCCACCGCGAGGTACAGCTTGGGCGAGACGGTTTGCCCCGAGCTGCCTATCTGCCGGTCCATAGGGAGCCAGCCGTTATCGCAGACTGGACGCGAAGCGGCCAGCTCGCCTCCCAACAGCTTGGCCAACTCCTCCGCCATGGGGAGATGGTCCTTTTCCTTGATGCCGCGCCCGACGGAAACGATCACACCCGCCGATGTCAGGTCCACGGCGTTCTCCGCTTCCCGGAACGGCTCCTGGGGCCGGGTGCGGACAACACCGTCGGCAAGTTCGAGCGGCAGCGTCTCGACCGGCGCGCTGCCCTCCATGACCTGTTCGGGGCGGTAGACGCCCGCCTGCATGGAGACGAAATGGGGACCCTTGCCGGCCGCGCGGACGTCCGCGTGCAGTTTGCCCTGGAAAAGCTGCCGCACGAAGACCGGAGATCCGTCCTCGATCCGAACCCGCACCACGTCACTCACCAGGGAACTGCCGAAGCGCGTTGCCAGTTTCGCCGCAAAATCACGGGCCTGATAAGTATGCCCGAACACCACCCAATCCGGGGAGATGTGCTTCACAAGAGCCTCCAGGGCTGCTGTGTAGCCATCCGCCGTAAAGTCGGCTAGCAGTTCGTGGTCCAGCGCCCAAACCCGGTCGAATTGCTGCTTGGCCAGATCGGAGGCGGCCTCGCCAATACCGTGCCCGGCCACCACCGCCATGGCAGGACATCCGAGTTGCCGGGCGAGGTCCTGGCCCGCCGCGAGCGCCTCCCGCGCCATCCGGTGCCACCCGGCTTCGGACCGCTCGGCGTAAACCAGGACGCTCATAGCAGCCTCACCTCGAAGCGCAGTTTCTCCACCAGGCTGGCGGCTGCCTCCTTCGGGTCACCGGGCAGCATCTCGCATTGACCGGAAGCCTCCGGCGCGTACACGCGCTCAAGCTTCAGCGAGGAAGCCGCGGAGGGCTCCAGATCGGCAGCCTTGACCTGTTTCACCTCTTTGGTCTTGGCCTTCTTGATGCCCATCAGCGTGGCGTAGCGCAGCCGCCTGATGCCGGATTGGATGGCAAGCACGGCGGGAAGCGGCATGTCGATGTGCTGGAACCAACCGTCCTCCAATTCGCGCTTGACCCGTATGCCCGTGTCCGTCTTTTCGACCTCCATGATGATGGTGCCGTGGGGCCAGCCCAATAACTCCGCCAGAACGACGCCGGTTTGGCCGTAGCCGAGATCGTCGGACTGCAAGCCGGTCAGGACAAGGTCGGGCTTTTCTTCGAGAACCACCTTGGCGAGCAGTGAACCTGTGGCGAGGGAGTCCAACCCGTGAAGGTCATCCGTTTCCACGTGGATGCCACGGTCAGCGCCCTTGGCCAATGCCTCGCGGATGGCTCGCGCAGCGCTCTCGGGTCCGGCGGTCAGAACCACCACCTCGCCGCCGTACTTTTCTTTCAGCTGAAGGGATTCTTCGAGTGCGTAAGCGTCCGGCTCATTCACCTCATAGGCCAGATCAGTGTCCAGTATCCAAGCTCCGGACGGATCCGCCTTCAATGCACTATCCCTGGCGGGTACCTGTTTGACGGCCACCAGGATCTTCATGGAGTTCTAACCGGTATAACGCTTGAAAATGAGGCTGCCGTTCGTGCCGCCGAAACCGAAGGAATTGGACAGGGCGTAGTCGATGCGCATCGGACGCGCCTGGTTTGGCACGTAGTCCAAATCACAAGCTGCGTCCGGCACCTCCTGATTGATGGTGGGCGGGGCAATCTGGTCCCGGATGGCAAGCACAGTGATGCCCGCTTCCAGCCCCCCGGCTCCGCCTAACAGGTGTCCCGTCATCGACTTGGTGGCGCTGACGGCAATCTTGTAAGCGTGCTCCCCGAAGCAACCCTTGATGGCCTGTGTTTCAATCCGGTCGCCGACGTCGGTCGAAGTTCCGTGCGTGTTGATGTGGTCCACTTGTTCGGGCTGCAGACCGGCGTCGCGTATGGCGTTGGCCATCACGCGGCGCGCCCCATCGCCGTCTTCCGAAGGCGAGGTGATGTGGAAAGCGTCGCCGCTCATGCCGTAGCCGGCCACCTCGGCCAGAATCGTAGCTCCGCGGCGTAAGGCTCCCTCGAGTTCCTCGAGCACCAATACGCCGGCGCCTTCACCCACCACGAATCCGTCGCGGAGTTTGTCCCACGGCCTGGAAGCGCGCTTGGGTTCATCGTTGCGGGTGGAAAGAGCACGCATGGCGGCGAAGCCGCCCACGCCCATCGGGGTAATGGCCGCTTCCGCGCCGCCGCAGATCATGGCATCCGCCTCGCCCCGCTGAATGATGCGGAACGAATCGCCGATGGCGTGGCAACCCGCGCTGCACGCCGTAGCCGTCGCCGAGTTGGGCCCCTTGGCTCCAAAACGGATGGAGACGTATCCGGTGGCCAAATTGATGATGGTGGAGGGGATGAAGAACGGGGAAAGCCGCCCCGGGCCTTTTTCGAGCAGGATCCGGTGCTCTCGCTCGATCACCTCAAAGCCACCGATGCCGCTGCTGATGTAAACGCCCACCCGCTCGCCATTATCCGGGCCTATCGTGATCCCGGACATCTTCACGGCGAAATCGGATGCGGCGATGGCGAAATGGATGAACCGCCCCATCTTCTTGACTTCCTTGCGGTCAATGAACTGCAAGGGGTCAAAATCCCGTACCTCGCCGGCAATCTGGCAGGGGAAGGCGGAAGCGTCGAAAGCGGTGATCTTGTCTATGCCGCATTCCGCTCGCTTCAGCGCCGCCCAGGTTTCTTCGGTCCCGTTACCCACACAGGACAACAGGCCCACTCCGGTTACTACGACTCTACGAGACAAACTGAGACTCCTGAAAAAGACCGGGAGAGATTTCAGTAGACCCGGAGGTCCTACTTCTTGGCCGCCTTGTTGTTGATGTAATCGATGGCGTCCTTGACGGTGGCGATCTTCTCTGCGTCTTCGTCCGGGATGTCCAGATCAAACGCTTCCTCAAAGGCCATGACGAGCTCGACGATATCGAGCGAGTCCGCGCCGAGGTCGTCCACGAAAGACGCGCCCTGATCCACCTGGGCTTCGTCCACGCCCAGCTGCTCTACGATGATTTGCTTTACCTTTTGTTCGACTAGTTCTACAGCCATCATTCCTCCAAACGTCACAGATCCTCGATTCTAGCCACCTGGCGGACCGTACTGCAACTGCGCGTCACCCTGCGAATCCGGACCAGGGGGTTGTCATCCATCCCGAATTCACCCCGGAGCCGCGCGGCGGGCAGCCGATCCCCTCAAGCATGATACACTGAGGCCCTCCCGGGAGGCACACGGGACATGTTACAGCGAAGGCACTTCCTGCCGGCGACGGCGAGCGCGGCGCTTGCGGCAGTCTCCCTCCGTGGGGCGTCGGCGGCGGAGAGACCACGGGCGCTGATGAAACTCGGCTGCCAATCCGGTCCCACCAACGAGCGCAGGCTCAACTTTTTCAAACGGCACGGAGTCGAGCACATCTGCGGATATCCGCGTGACCCTGGTGAGCGCGGCTACTGGCTCGTGGAGGACCTGCTGGCTGTGCGCGAGCTGACGGAAAAGCACGGTGTCAGCCTCGACATGGTGGCCCTGCCGTTTCTCACTTCCTCGCACGTGGACCGTGAGAAGCGAGCCGCCATTGTGCTTGGGCAGAGCCCCGAGCGCGACCGCGACATCGAGCACGTCCAGAAGATGATCGAGGCTTGCGCCAAGGCTGGCGTTCCTGCCATCAAGTACAACCTCAGCCTTCTCGGCGTGCTGCGCACGGCGCGCACTCCCGGGCGCGGCGGTTCCTCTTACAGCACCTGGAGGCTGAAGGAAGCCCGCCCCGATCCTCCCCTCACACGCGCGGGCCGCGTGACGGCGGACATCTTCTGGGAGCGCATCACGTATTTTCTGGAGCGCGTCATCCCCGTGGCCACGGAATTCAAAGTGCGCCTGGCCTGCCACCCTCACGACCCCGGGGTTCCGCCCGGTTATCAAGGGGTGGATCGGGTACTGGGTACGGTGGAAGGCTTGAAGCGATTCATCAGCATCCGGGAGAGCGCCTACCACGGCTTGAACTTCTGCCAAGGCACGGTGATGGAGATGCTCAAAGACCCCGGGCGGGAGATCTTCGACATCATCCGACACTTCGGCCAGCGCAAGAAGATCTTCAACGTGCACTTCCGCAACATCCGCGGCGGGCTCGATGATTTCCAGGAAGTCTATCCCGACGAAGGCGACGCCGATTTCCTGAAGTGCATGTTGGTTTACAAAGAAGTCGGCTATCCGTACATGATGATGCCGGACCACGTGCCGTCCCATCCGGACGACCCCGGCGGGCTGCAAGCCTACGCCTTTGCCTATGGTCACATCCGCGGTCTGATTCAAGCCGCTGACGCGATGGGCTAACTCCACGCCACCGCAACCGCCGCGTGCGAGGCGGGTTTAAGATGTCAATAGCATGAAAGCCCTGGACTTGGGCGTAGCGTTGATCCTCTGCCTGGCCTCTCCGGCAGCGGCTCAAGTTGCCTGTACTTTTGCTCTGGCGCCTGCCGGCGTGAGCGTCCCCGCTCGCGGCCCCAATCCGGATGGCAGCGCGCATGGCGTTATCACGGTAACAGCAAGCCGCAGCGACTGCGCCCGGACCGCCACGAGCAATGTCGAGTGGATCACTGTTTCCTTCGGAAGCCCCGGCACGGGCCACGGAACCGTCGGGTACACGGTGAAACTCAACACCTGGCCAGTGCCCCGGACGGGGACCGTAACGGTTGGCGGCCAGGCTTTCACCGTGAACCAGGCTGCGGCCAATTGCGATTTCAACCTGACCGCTTCGGCCACGCAGTTTCCACCCTCCGGCGGGAGCGGAACGCTTACCGTCACGACCACTTGCAGTTGGGTCGCTTCGAGCAGCGTCGCCTGGATAGGAGTTGTCTCGCCGAGCGCCACGACCGGTAATGGCACGGCCCCTTTCATCGTGCAACCCAATCCGGCCGGTCAGGAACGCACCGGCGTGCTGACGGCGGGCTTGCGTAGCATCAACGTCACCCAGGCTGCGGCGCCCTGCAATGTTGTCTTGGCGCCCTCCAGCGCCTCGATTGGGGCAGGCGCGGAGAATGGCTCCTTCAGCGTCATTGCCCCGGTGGGCTGCCCGTGGTCTGTTACGAGCAACGCGGCTTGGGTTGCCGCTACGCCGTCGGCGAACGCGGTGAATTACTCGGCGGCGGCCAACAATACACCCGCGCAAAGGACCGCCGTCATAGGCGCGGGCAATGCGCAGTTCACGCTCACTCAAGCCGCCTCTTCCTGTCCTTTCAACCTCTCGCATCAAACGGCCACGGTTCCGGCGGCACGCGGCAACTTTTCGATCGCCGTTTCCACTACAACCTGCGAGTGGAGCGCAGTCAGTAACGCCAGTTGGATCACCCTCGTCAGCGGCTCCGCCGGGAGCGGCACGGGTTTGATCACCTACTCGGTCGCCGACAACCCCGCCGGCGAGCGGAGAACGGGCACGATCACCATCGCCGGACGCGAGTTCACTGTCATCCAGCAGGCCGCGCCCTGCCAGTTTGTGCTGATTCCGCCGAGCCTGGTCGTGCCCGCGAGCGGCGGTTCCGGAGTGATTCAGGTAGCCGGGCCACAAGGCTGTGCGTGGACCCTGAACAGTCCCGTGCCATGGGTTTCCATCGTTTCCTGGACAACAACCGCGACCGGCGGAAGCGTCAGCTACTCCGCGGCTGCGAACCCGGGGCCAGGGCCTCGTTCGGGCGTATTGACCATAGCGGGACAGGCTTTCCTGATGAACCAGGAAGAGCCTGGGCCGCGCATCACCGCCGGTGGGGTAACGAATGGCGCCAGCTTCCGGGCAGGACCGGTGGCGCCCGGTGAGATCATCACGATTTTCGGCGCGATAATAGGCCCGCCGCAACTCACCACGCTGCAACTCACTTCCGATGGCAAGAGATTGACGAACACGCTCGCGAACACACGGGTGTTCTTCGACGGACTGGCCGCGCCGCTGATCTACGTTTCGGAATCGCAGACCAGCGCGATTGTCCCTTACGCCGTGGAGGACCGCCGCACAGTGCAGATGCAGGTCGAATATGCTGGCCGGCGCTCAAACCCGGTGACGCTGGACGTGGCCTCGACGGCTCCCGGCGTGTTCACTTTGAACTCGAGCGGTTCCGGCGCAGGCGCAGTCCTCAACCAGGATTACAGCGTTAATTCCGCTGCCGCGCCCGCCGAAAGGGGTTCCGTCGTCATGATCTTCGCCACCGGCGAGGGGCAGACTGTCCCGCCGGGCGAGGACGGGAAACTGGCTGACACGCTGGCCAATCCCAGGGAACCGGTGGCAGTGGTCATCGGCGGACTGCCCGCGGAAGTGGAGTACGCCGGCTCGGCGCCCGGCAACGTGGCGGGATTGCTGCAGGTGAATGCGCGCATCCCGACGCCGGTGCAGCCCGGACCGGCTGTGCCGCTGGCTGTGGTGATGGGTGGCCGGTCAAGCCAGCCCGGCGTCACCATCGCCGTGCGCTGACTGTCCAGGCGCCTCACTCGTAGCGCAAGGCCTCGGCAGGCGCGATGCGCGTGGCGCTGCGCGCCGGATAGAGCGTGGCCAGGAAACTGACCAGCAGCGCTACCGCAGGGACCCAGAGTCCGTCCACCCAGCGCGGCTCGAAGGGAACGAAACTGAGCGAGTAGACTTCCTCATCCAGCCGTACCCAGCGGTAGTGGTCCGCCAGGAAACTCAGTATGTAGCCGGCGCACAGCCCGATGACCGAACCCACCGCGCCAATCAGCACGCCCTGAAGCATGAAGATCTTGCGGATTTGCTCGCGCCGGGTGCCCATCGACATCAGGATGGCGATGTCGCGGTGCTTTTCCATCACCATCATGACGAGCGTAATGAGGATGTTCAGAGCTGCTATCAACTGAATCAGCCCAATCGTGATCACCGTGACCACGCGCTCCATGCGCAGCGCATTCAACAACTGGCGGTTCTGCTCCATCCAATGAGTGGCAGCCAGTCCCGGCGGCGCCAGCGCCTCGGCGGCATGCGCCACCGCGGCAGCCTGATGGATGTCATCCAGGCGCATCTCGACGGCGTTCACCACGTCTTCCAGGGACAACACTCTCTGCACCTGGTCCAGGGAAGCGAACGCCCACGCTGAGTCGAGTTCAAAGAAACCCGATTCGAACAGCCCCGCCACGCGGAAGCGATAGTAGCCGGGACGCGGACCGAAGGGCGTCAATTCGCCCTGCGGACTGATCACCGTGACCACGTCGCCCGTACGCATGCCCACTGACTCGGCGAGCCTCGAACCCAGGATGATCCCCGCCATCCCGGACTTCGGGGCCAATGTGTCGAGCGATCCGGCTTTCAGCGCGCGCAACGCCACGGGCAGCTGATCCGCGCCGCCGCCCATCTGAATGCCCTTGATCACGCCGCCGGAAGAATGCAGCGGGCCGCTGAAGAAAACGTGTCCATACAGGCTCGGCTCCGCCGCCTCGACGTGAGGCAGGCTCCGCACGCTCTTGAGCAGTTGCTCGTAGTTCTCGATGCCGGCCGCAGGTTCCTTTTCGAGCAGGGTTACGTGGGCGGTAGCGCCGAGCAGGCTGCGTTGCAGGGTGTTGCGGAAGCCGTTGTTGATGGCGAGAGCGATAATCAGCGCCATGACGCCGGCGGCCACGCCCAAAACGGAGATGGCGGTGATGAGCGAAATGACCGCCTGCTTCCGCTTGGCCTTCAAATAGCGCAGCGCGATGAACAGTTCGAAACGCTTCAACACTGTGGCCTAGGTCTCCAGGCGGCGCAGCCGTTCGGCGAGGCCGATGGGCCCCTCGGGGCGCAGCAAGGGGAAGAGGATGACATCGCGGATGGATCGGGAGTTCGTCAGGATCATCGCGAGCCTATCGATGCCGATGCCTTCACCTCCGGTTGGCGACAGCCCGAAGCACATGGCGCGCAGATAGTCCTCGTCCATCTGGTGGGCCTCTTCGTCGCCGCGCTCGCGCAGGGCAAGCTGCGTTTCGAAACGCCGGCGCTGCTCCCGCGGGTCGTTCAACTCGGTGTAGGCGTTGCCGATTTCCATGCCGGCGGCATAGATCTCAAACCTCTCCACCATGCCCGGCTCGTCAGGCTTCGTCTTCGAAAGCGGCGAGGTCTCGACCGGGTAGTCGAAGATGATGGTGGGCTGAATCAGGTGGGGTTCGGCGACGCGCTCGAACAAATCCACCAGTGCTTCTCCTGCCGTTGCTCTGGTGGACTGCCGTCCCAGCCAGACGGCATCCCGCAACTGGTCCTGCGACGGTTTGTCAGCGCCACGCCAGTACTCCACCACGGCGTCCCTCATGCTCAGCCGGCGGATATTGCCAAAATCCAGTTGTTGCCCCTGGTACTCCACCACGGCTGAACCGGTGGCATCAATCGCCGTTTGCCGCAGCAACTCGCAGGACAGGTCCATCAGCCCCTGGTAATCCGTGTATGCCTGATAAAACTCCAGCATGGTGAATTCAGGGTTGTGCTGGGAAGAGATGCCTTCGTTGCGGAAATTCCGGTTGATTTCATAGACGCGCTCTAACCCGCCCACCACGAGCCGCTTCAAGTAAAGTTCGGGAGCGATGCGGAGGTAGAGATCCATGTCCAGCGTGTTGTGGTGCGTGATGAATGGCCTCGCCGTGGCGCCTCCGTACAGAGGCTGCATCATGGGCGTCTCCACTTCCAGGAAGCCGCGTTCATCCAGTTGACGCCGGAGTGAGGCAATGATCCTGGCGCGCGTCGTGAATACTTTGTGTGTTTCAGGACTGGCGATCAAATCCAGGTAACGCTGCCGGTAGCGCGTCTCGACATCTTCGAGACCGTGCCATTTTTCGGGCATATTCAGCAGCGTCTTCGAAAGGAAATGCAGGCGGTCCACATGCACGCTGAGTTCGCCGGTTCGCGTGCGGAACAAGTAGCCTTCCGCTCCGATGATATCGCCCAGGTCCAGCAACTGGAAAAGATCCCAGTCCTTTTCGGTTACGGCGTCCTTGCGGACGTAGATCTGTAGGCGCTCGCCAGTCTGCGAAAGATGGGCGAAACCTGCCTTGCCCATGCGCCGAATGGTATGGATGCGGCCACAAATGCGGACATCCACGCGAGTGTTCAGGTCCTCTGAGCTGCTTTGGCTGTACCGGCCAAGGATGTCTCCGATGGTGTGGGTGAAGTCGTACCGGTGTCCGTATGCTTTGAACCCAAGCTCCTCGATGCGGCGCGCGCTTTCCAGGCGCTGGGCCAGCAATTGCTCTTCAAGCGACAATAGATTCTCCTCGGAAACAGCTATTATAATTGACCCTTGAACAGCATCTCCGTTGTTATCCCCGCCTATAATGAAGAGCAGCGTTTGCCAGTCACTTTAGGGAAAGTGACGGAGTACCTGTGTGCACGGAAGTGGACCTTCAGCGAAACCATCGTCGTCGACGACGGCTCCTCCGATGGTACTGCCCAATTGGTCTGGCGGCTCTCCAAGGCTGACCCGTCCATCCGCTTGATCCAGAACCCGGGGAATCGCGGCAAGGGCTATTCAGTCCGCAACGGTGTTTTAGCGGCGCGCGCCGATTGGATTCTCTTCACGGACGCAGACCTGTCCGCGCCCATTGAGGAACTGGACAAGCTCTTCGCCGGGATTCGGCAGCAGGAGGCTCGCATAGCGATCGGCTCACGGGCCCTGGACCGCTCCCTCATAGGGATTCACCAGTCGTTCTTCAGGGAGCAGGCAGGGCGCGTGTTCAACACCTTCGTACGGCTGATGACGGGACTGCCGTTTTGGGACACGCAGTGCGGCTTCAAACTTTTCGAGTCTCAGGCGGCGCGGGAGGTGTTTGGCCGCCAGGAACTGGAGGGATTCGGCTTTGATGTCGAAATCCTGTTCATTGCGCGGTTGCTAGGCTACCGGACAGTCGAAGTCCCCGTCCGCTGGAATCACTCCGAAGGCACCAAGGTACGCATGCTCAGCGACAGCCTGAACATGTTCCTTGACCTGATCCGAATCCGCATCAACCAGATCCGCGGCCGCTACCGCTGATCGTTTAACGTCTCACCAGGACTTCCCTCAAGTGGTCCCTAGTCAGGAAGAACTTGACGGAGTGATACGCTGCAAACAGCTTCTCGATGCCCCGGTTGTTGAAAAACAGCGGCGGACGGCGCCGGTTGCCGCGCGGATAGAGCACAAGCGAGCTGGCATCCCCAATGCGATACGAGTACGAGGGCACTGTAGCCAGCTTTTCGTCGGCGTGGAAAAAGGCCAGCAGGCACGCCTGAGGCTTCAGAACTGCGTGAATCCGTTGCACCGCCGAAGACAACAAAGGATCCGGCAGGAACTGTAGCGCATCCCAGGCCAGAATGCCATCCAGACTGCGTTCCGGGAAGTTCAGGCACTCGCGGAGAAGGCTGTTTTCGAGCGCGGTCTCACCCCCTTCCGCCGTATCCAGCCAGGCATCGAGGGTTCTCAGGAAATCCGCTGAATGCAGGCGGTGGCCGCGGCTGGTAAGGAAGTTGACGTTTTGCTGGCTCACTCCCCCCAAGTCGAGGATGGACAAGCCTGTTGCGCCGGCAATGGAGGCACAAAACTGATCGAGCCCGTGGCTGTGCCGCGTCTGATGCGGAGACGCAGTCTGTGCGGGCTCCGTCACAGCAGGCTGGACAGAGGGCATTGGCTTAGGCGCCTGCGCCGCCTGTGGCGCGCGTGGCGGGCCTAAACCGACGCTTCTCAAAAAATCCCGCAAGCGTTCAGACCACAAGCAGTGTTTGCTCCCCCTGCCAGTTGCCCGATTCGACGCCTGTCAAAGCGCCTCCCGCCCCGTCAGCGTTTCGTCTCCGGCGGACTTCCGGAAATCATGGCGGCCGCCGGCGGCGCCTGGGCGGGGGACGCCACAGGAGCGGCCGCGGGTTTCGGCGCAACGGCCGGACGCGCGACTTCGGGCTTCAAGATATCGATGCTGCCTTTGAAGTAGGCCCCGTCCTCGATGACGATACGAGCCGTCTTGATGTCGCCTACCAGCTTGGCGTCTTTGCGTATGTCGATCTTGTCGCCGGCTTCCACGTTGCCGTGGACGGTGCCCAGAACCACGATTTCCCTGGCCTTGACGGCAGCCTGCACCTTGCCGTTGGGACCAACCGTGAGACGGTGTTCCTGGACCTCAATGTTGCCCTCGACTTCGCCGTCGACGTAGAGGTCCTCGCGTCCGTAAATCTGGCCCTTCACCACAACCGACTTGCCGATGGAGGCGGCGTTGCGGCCCGGTTCGCTATCGTATGCTCGAGTAGGAATCGTGCTCATAGGTATGCCTTCCCTGCTAAGTTCCGCTGAAGTGGGGGGTTGATGCGCGAATCGGGGCGCGGGCTCCTCTTCCTTCTTACGAGTCCACATTTCCAAGCCCTCCTAACCTGGCCTGCGGGCTTCGAACCATGACATGGTTCTCACCCTGATGAAGTTTCCATGCTACAAAGGAAGCCGCCGAAAATCAAACCAGCATGCCTGGACGGCTCCGCCAGCGAGCGCAAGAAACTGCTTCTACGGCGCGTGCGCCGACGCTCAAGCCAAGGTTGCCAGGGCCGCGCGGACCTGTTCGCCAGGCCCGCGCGCCAGTGGGTTCACCAAACCAAACGCAACGCCAACTGCGTGCTGCGGGCCAGGTTCGCCTGGCTCGTGATGCGGCCGATGGTGGCCTGGTCGCGCGTCAACGAAGCGCTCATGAACTGGGCCGGCACGAAGTTCAGGGGCCGGTTGATTTGCATGTGGACCCCGTGGTTGTAAATGTAGCCGACCTCAACGACAGAATTGCCCGGCTGTTCGTGTTGGATATCCAGATTCCACCGGATGCTGTTGCCGGTTTGGACCTCGTTTGAGAAGTAGCCGACACCTCGTCCAAGATTGGTGGCAATCCCCTGGGAGGAGCCCACCGGGAGTTGGATGCCATCCGGGAAGGGATTCGCGATACGTGCGTGGGGAGTCAAACCTCCGTCCAGTGTCGACACCACCGGCGTGGTCTGCTCGCCTCTGGCATCCACGGTTGTTCCTTCGTATTTCAGAGCGGGTTCTTTATGGTCAACCCTGACGATGACGCTTTGCGGGCTGAGTCGCTTGCCCCACTTGGACTTCTGGACATTCAGTTCCCACGTCCCCGTGAGGTTGCCGACCGGTTCCTGGCAGATGCCGGCAGAAACACCGACAAAGGCCAGACTGGCGACATAAGCAAGCCTGTGCAGAGTTTCCTCCTCATCTTCCGATGCGATGGTGCGCCCAAGTTAGGGGCCAGTCAAGCTGAATCGGAACGAAGGAGTCCGGCGCAAAACCGGCGCGGGAAGCGCTGTATTCGACCGGGTTGGCGGCAGCCTATTCTGATCCAAGGTGCCCGACGGCGAAGTCCGGTCCGATAAGCCAACGAAGAAATCCATCCGGTTCTTTCGACCGCAAGGGCAACTCGATGCAGGCCATGCTGGCAGGCTGGAAGTGCAACGGCAATTCACGCAACCGTAGCAGGAAGGCGATAAACGTGCTCAACAGCGGTTCATGCCCCACGCAAAGAACCTGCCGGTGCTTGTTGAGCGGCTGCAGTTCGCTCCACAGCTCCGCGGTTGAAGCGCCCGGCAGCAGCGCCTCCTTCTGCGGGATGTCGCCGCCGTACCCTAGCAGCGTGGCCGCCAGCCTGGCGGTCTGCTGCGCGCGCACCAGCGGGCTGCTGATGATTATGTCCGGTTCAAGTCCGGCGAAACTGGCCAGTTCAAGTACCGAGTGAAGCCCGGGGAGCCCTGGCGCAGCCAGCGGGCGTTCTGCGTCTTTACCGCCTGGTTCCGCCAAGCCATGTCTCAGCAGGAAAAGCTGCATCCGTAGAGTGGTCCCCTTTGACCACATTCTGGCATACTGAGGATCTCTCTCCTAGTCAAATCAGCAAACGGAACGCAAATGCAGTCGGAAAACGGAATCATGCAACGGTTGGCCTTCTGGTTGGCGCTGGGTTCGCCAGTGGCGGCGATCTTCTCCATCGCCGTCTCCCAAATCCTGCTGGCGCTAGCCTTGGCTGCGCTGCTGGTTTCCGGGTTGCCTTTGCGGTTTCCGCCTATCCGGCTGCCATTGGGACTGTTTGTGGCGGTGACGATTGTCTCGGCGGTGCTGGCGGAGAACCCCGCCGCCACACGGCCGCAATTGCGGAAGTTCTTCATCTTCCTGGCTTTACTGGTTGTCTATAGCGCATTCCGGGAACTGGCTCAAGTCCGCTACCTGGTTTACGCCTGGGGCGGGGCAGCCACGCTGGCCGCGGCTCGGGCCTTCATGCAGTTGAACGATCGTCTCGGCGAGGCCCGGAGGCTTGGTAAAGGATTCTACGAGCACTACATCGCCGACCGCATCAGCGGCTTCATGAGCCACTGGATGACCTTTGCCGGCGAACAGATGATTGTGCTCATGATGTTGGCGGCCTTCATATTGTTCTACAAGCGCCGCCGAGGAGCCCACTGGTTTTGGATCGTTTGCGCGGCCGCCATTTCGGCCTCCATCGTGCTGAACTTCACCCGCGGCGTATGGATAGCGACGGCGGCGGGCGCGGTTTACCTGCTGTGGTCCTGGAAGAGGTGGACGGTTCTGCTGCTGCCCCTGGCGCTGGTGGCGGGGCTTTGGCTGGGTCCGCAAGCAGTGCGTACGCGCGCCTTGTCGACGCTGAAGCCGAGCGGTGACCTGGACTCCAACCAGCACAGAATCGTCACCTGGCGCACCGGCTGGAACATGATCCGCGCGAAGCCGTTATTTGGCGTGGGACCGGAGCACGTGCGGACGCAGTTCGACCGGCACGTGCCGCCCGACGTACCCCGTCCGCTGCCTTCGGGCTGGTACGGACACCTGCACAACAACTACCTGCACTATGCGGCGGAACGCGGCGTGCCGGCGGTTCTCATCCTGCTCTGGCTTTTCGGCAAGATGTTGTTTGACTTCCTGCGGGCGGTGAGAAAGCTGCCCGCGGAAGAGCATGAAGCCAGGTTCGTGCTGCACGGAGCCGTAGCTGTCCTGATTGCCGTGCTGGTGGAAGGCTTGTTTGAGCTCAACCTGGGCGATAGCGAAGTGCTGCTGATGTTCCTGGCAGCAGTCTCCTGCGGGTATGTGGCCGTGGACCGCGCCAGACTGCCCGCTGCACAGCCCTGAGAAGGGTTGGTGGCGGCAGATTAGCGGAGGTCAATATGAAGCGTACGACGCGCCGGGAGTTCATGGCCGGGGGCTAGGCAGTTCTGCTTTCAGGCGCTGTGCTGCCGGAGCCGTCCGGCGCGGCAGGGATGAAGCTTTGGTACTCGCGCCCCGCCAAAGCGTGGACCGAAGCGCTGCCTCTGGGCAACGGAAGGCTGGGCGCGATGGTGTTTGGAGACCCCGGCGCCGAACGGCTTCAGTTGAATGAGGACACCCTGTGGTCAGGGCCGCCGGAACGCTGGGACAACCCCGGCGCGGCGCAGTATTTGCCGGAAATTCGCCGGCTGGTTTTCCAGGAAAAGGACTACCATCAGGCGGGAGAACTCTGCAAACGGATGCAGGGGCCCTACACGCAGTCCTATCAGCCGCTGGGCAATCTGTACCTGACATTCGAGGCGTCGGAACAGGCTCGGGATTATTACCGCGAACTCGATCTTGAAACCGCCATTGCCAAAGTTGAGTACTCGCAGGGCGGCGCGCGCTTCGTCCGCGAGGCTTTCTCGACGGCGGTCCACCAGGTGACCGTGGTCCGGCTGACGTGCAACCACTCCGGGCGGATCAGTTTCGCGATGACGATGGACAACCCGCTGCGCTCCAGCGTGGCCGCCGCAGGTTCCAACGCGCTGGCTTTGCGCGGCAAGTGTCCGGTTCACGTAGACCCGGACTATCTGAGGGACGCCAAGGATCCGGTGCGCAGGACAACCCATGTGGGCCAACTGGCCGATGGGAGGGGCTTGGCTTTGCCAGCACCTTTGGGAGCACTATGCCTTCAACGGGGACAAGGGGTTCCTGCGCCGCGTGTATCCCGTGCTGAAGGGCGCGGCCGAGTTCTACCTGGGCTGGCTGGTAGCGGACCCCCAAGGGAGGCTCACCACGTGCCCTTCCACGTCGCCCGAAAACCGGTTCCGCGCGCTCGACGGCCGGCCCGCCCAGGTATGCTCGGGCGCCACGATGGATCTGGCGTTGACGCGCGAGGTTTTCACCAACTGCATCGCAGCTTCACGCGTGCTCGGACTGGAGGCCGGCTTCCGGAAGCGCCTCGAAGAGACGTTGCCGCGGCTGCTGCCGTATCAGACGGGCAGCCGCGGGCAACTGCTGGAATGGAGCGAAGATTTCGAAGAGCCGGAGCCGGGGCACCGCCACGTGGCGCACCTGTCCGGGCTGCATCCGGGAGACCAGATTACGCTGCGCGGCACACCGGAGTTGGCCAAGGCGGCGCGCACCTCGCTCGAATTGCGCCTCAAGGCAGGCAGCGGACACACCGGTTGGAGCCGGACGTGGATCATCAACTTCTGGGCTCGCCTGGAAGAAGCCGGGTTCGCCTGGGAGAACGTGACGGCGCTGCTCAACAAGAGCACCCTGCCCAACATGTTTGACACTCATCCGCCTTTCCAGATCGACGGCAACTTTGGAGGCGCCATGGGGATTGCCGAGATGTTGCTCCAAAGCCAGGCAGGCGTGGTGCACCTGTTGCCCGCTCTGCCGCGCGCCTGGAATGTAGGCAGCGTGAACGGATTGCGTGCCCGCGGCGGCTACGCAGTGGACATCGCCTGGCAGGACGGCAAACTCACGCGCGCGGTGTTGCGCTCCACGCTGTCCGGCTCCTGCAAGCTGCGCGCTCCTGCGCGCGTGGGCGTGCGGGCGGAAGGAAGAGCCGTCCCCATGGAGCGCGGTGCGGACGATCCCCTGGTTGTTGTGTTCAGGACGCGCGCCGGGCGCACTTACGAAATCAGCCCCGAAGCTTAGGCCGCCAGCCCGCGCCGCATCATCGCGAGCGGCTGATGCGGCGTGGACTCACGCGGTGCCAGGACTACATGACAACCGTTAGCTGGCTGCCTTCGCGCTCGAGGCTCACTTCGGCGGTGCGCGTCTGACCCGCCGCGCGCACCTCCACAGCGTACTTGCCGAGGAACCCTCTGACGGAGTAACTCCCGCGCGCATCAGTCCGTCCCTTCTCGCGCGTCCACCAGCGGTTCAACACCAAGTCCTGGTAAGCCTCGGCGTTGGGCTTGGCCGACCAGTCCGCGCGGAACATGGCGCCGTTGGGTTTCCAGTGACTCCTTTCCCAGAAACCCCACATCATGAATCCTTCCACGGCGGGGTGACTGAAGACGGCTGTCATGAAGTCTCGCGTGTAGGCGCCTTGGGCGCGCTCGTCGACGGTGTCGATGTCGAACTCTGTGATCTGAATGGCCTGCCCGAAGGCGGCAAAACGGTCCAGCATCTTGAGCACATCGTCGAGCGGCGTCAGCCGCGGTCCGAAGTGCCCCTGCATGCCGATGCCCTCTAACGGCGCACCTTCGTCGAGCAGGTAGCGAATCGTCCGCGCGTAGTGGTCATGGTGGGCCGTATTGCGGCTGGTCAGGATGCCGTAATCATTGATGTAGAGCTTCGCTCGCGGGTCAGTGCGGCGGGCGGCATGGAACCAATCCACCATGCTCCTGTTGCCGAGGATGTCCATGAAGTCGTGGTTCGAATACGGTTCGTTGATGACGTCCCACTCCGTCAGTTGCCCGCGCAGGGAGTCCGTGATGCTGGCAATGTGGTTGAGAATCACGCGCGCCAGTTCCGCAGGCTGGTCCTTCGCGGCCAGCGCAGCCTTGACCGATGACCAGCGCCAGGATGGCCAGACCAGCACATGGCCGCGCACGTCGAGGCCAGCTTCCCTAAGCCAGCGCACTGTTTCCAGCGCCGCCGGACGGCGGCTCTCGTCGGCCCACTGCGGCCATTTCAGGGCGTTCTCAAGGACCGCTTTGTTGTACAGCCGCGTAATGTGCTCCCGGTACCGGCTGACGTCCTCCGGGCTGATGCCGGGACGGGTGCCCATGAAGGTCTCCACCCCAACGGCGGAGCCGAAGCCGAAGGCATGCCGCCGCATGGAGACGGCCACCTCGGCAGCCTCGACGGGCTTACCGTCCTTATCCACAACGCGCACCGTGAGTGTCCCCTTGCGGAACTTCTCGATGCGCTCCTCGGCGCCCCGCCGCCAGGCTGCGTCAGGCTCCATGCCCCCGTATTGAGTGGGCGTAATCGGCAGATCCACAGGGCGCACGCTCGAGCCGTAGTTGATCAATTCGACCCCGCCGATTTCGATGGCCTGTTGCCCGAACCCAGCGGCAAATGCGAGTTGCGCTTCGCCTTCGCGGTAGTTTCTCAGAACTGAGAAGGGGAACTGAATCAGCGCCCAATCACTGCCCGCCGTAGCCGGCATGTTGAGCGGGTGAGAAAAGCGTGAGGTGCCCGGCTGGAAGCTGATTTCGACCTGAGCGGCCGGCGTTGCGCCCTCGGAGGCGCGCAGGTGGAAACGTGCCAGAAGCGTGTCACCCGCCCGCAACGCTCCAGGCACCGCCGCCTGAAGGCGCACATCCGCGCTGCGCTGGATCTTCGACAACGTGCGCAGCCGGATCATCTGCTTGAAGGCCCTTCCCGGCGCTGGAACAACTTCCATTTCTGCTTGCCCGGGCGTGGCCGTTTGAAGCTGAAAGGCCTGAGGGTTCTCCGGGCCGATGATGACCTTCCCGCCCGGCTGAGCGCAGGTCAGAAACGGCGGCAGCAAACAGACTCCAACGGCTGCCAACAAAGCTGCTTTCGCGGGGAACTTCATGCATCCTCCATTCAGTTGCGAGCGCTCCCTGGAGCGGACGCGCCGGCCGGTGAGGTACGCGGCTTAACTAACTCACGCCACGCACCACCGGGAGAGCGCGCTATCCCGACAGGCCCGCCAACTCCACGCATCGTATCGCATCCTGGCCGCGGCTAATTCGGGTGCCGGGTTAGACTGGGGTTACGTCCGTTTGGATTCTTTCCCCATGCGCAGGCAAATTGTCATGGTCGTAGCGCTGTCCTTTTTCACCGGCGGACTGTGGTCGGCCGAACTCAACCGTGCCACCTCCGCGGCTTTTGACCAGTACATCCAGAAGACCGAACAGAGGCTTGCTGCACAGGCGCGCGATGAAGGCGCCTTTCTTTGGGTAGACGGCGAGCCAAAGCGCTCGAGCGTGGCGCGCCGCGGCCAAGTCCTGGCAGAACCTTGGGAGGGGGTGCGCAAACGAAAAGTACCGGACGGCTTGATTAATCACTGGGTGGGTGCGGTGTTTATCCCCGGCGTGAGGGATATCTGTGGCGCGTCAACAGCTATTGGCGGTTTGTCGAGAGAGACGGAGGGACTTTTGTGGAGTCCGAAACGGTTTCGCTTTCCAGAGATTTGCCGCCCGGGCTCGGCCTGATCATCAATGCCTTCATCCGGGATGTACCGCGGGAGTCCGTCGTCAACACGCTTCGGTCCACGCGCGTGGCGCTCATCGGAGAATAGCGAGCCATCCACTCGCTGCGCCGTTTGACACCGGCCACCGCAGGGTGATTGCTTTGCGGCGCTTCGCGGCCTATGATGGTGGCTGCTGAGGAAATCTCGCGAAAGGAGTAGCCCGTGCCAAATATCACGCGACGGACATTTTTCCAGGGGGCGACACTGGCCGCAGCGGCGACCCGCGTCGTAGGAGCCAACGACCGCATTCACGTCGGGATCATCGGACTGGGTGGCCGGGGGCAAAGCCTCGTCGGTTCTTATTCGGGAATCGGAGAGTGCCAGGTAACTGGTTTGTGCGATGTGAACCAGGCAGCCCTGGAACGCGCGCAAGCCCGCCTGCTGAAGGCCGGGGCGGCCAAAGCGGCGGAGTACGCGGACATGCGGAAGATGTTCGACGACAAGAACATCCACGCTGTCTCCATGTCAACGCCCAACCATTGGCATGCTCTCGGCACCATCTGGGCGTGCGAAGCGGGCAAGGACGTCTACGTCGAAAAGCCCGCCAGCTACAACGTCTATGAAGGCAATCGCATGGTCGAGGCGGCCCGTAAGCACCAGCGCATGGTTCAGGTCGGCTCGCAGGGACGCAGCACGCCCCACAAGATCAAGGCCATGGCCTTGCTGAAGGAAGGCGTGATCGGAAAGCTGTACCAAGCCAAGGGTCTCTGTTACAAGCGCCGGCGTTCGATTGGCAAGACCCCGCCCCAACCGGTGCCTGCGGGAATTGATTGGGATCAATTCCTGGGGCCCGCGCCGATGCGGCCCTTCACCATGAACCGATTCAGGTACAACTGGCATTGGTTCTGGGATACGGGCAACGGCGACATCGGCAATCAGGGCGTGCATGAAATGGACATCTGCCGCTGGGGCATGGGAGAAGCAGGCCTGCCGAACTGGACGTTCTCGAGCGGCGGCAAGTACATCTACGACGACGACCAGGAAACGCCCAATACGCAGACGGCGACCATGGATTACGGCGACATGCAGATCGTCTTTGAAGTGCGCGGTCTGCTGACAGGACCGGAGGCTGGCCTTCCCGTCCGTCCAGGCAACACGGTCGGCAACCTGTTCTACGGCAGCGACGGCTGGATGTGGGTCGATGGCCGGGGCTTTACCGTGTACAAGGGCGAGCAGAACGAGAAAGTCATGGAGGAAAAGGGTTCGGAAGACTCCGGCGTTATCCTCCATATCAAGAACTTTCTTGCAGCCTGCCGCAGCCGGGACTACAAGTCGCTCACGGCGGAAATCGAAATCGGCGCTCTTTCCGCGGCTCTAGGCCACCTGGCCAACGTCAGCTACCGCGTCGGGCGCAAGCTCACCTGGGACAAGGCCCGGGGCCGCTTCGTGAACGACGCCGAGGCCGACAAACTGCTGACCCGCGATTACCGCAAACCTTACGTCGTCTGACACGCAGGCAATCCGGCGGCGGGGTCCACGACCCTGCCGCCGGGCTGGCTGCATCTGCCGTTGAGAGGCCACTCGCGAAGAGGCTCGGTGCCTTTCTGCTCCAACCTCTCAGCCCTGTCGTGTCTCCTCTCGAATCCTCGCCGGAGCCGGTTCCGCGGCGTTTCCACCTGCTCCTGTCACTGCGGGCAGTGAGAGCCCTGCGCA
>JBBIND010000012.1:0-23431 GCA_037444075.1 Acidobacteriota bacterium
GTTACCGTCCCCGGTTATCGTCCCCGGTTATCCGCGGAAACAGTGAAATTGGTTACCGTCCCCGGTTAGTGTCCCCGGTTAGTGATTGGGAGTGGCGAATGGGAAGCCGGATCGGATACACTCGGTCGTAGCGCTGGCGACGACATTGCCAAGGATGCCTGGCGGCAACTAAGTCACGCTGGCCGCGTTTCTTCTCAGACCCCGAATCGAAGATTAGAGCCAAACGGAGGACTATGCAGGCGAGACTCGAATTGAAGTCCGTTCGTGACGTGGACGCGGATGCCGTCGTCGTTTTCGCTTTCGAGGGGCAGCCACCCGCGTTGGCGCCGGCCGCCTTGACGGAGGAATTGTACTCCTCAGCCGAGTTTCAGGGCAAATCCTGCCAGACGGCCTTGCTTTACCGTCCCGAGGGTTGGCGGGCCAAGCGACTGTTGCTCATAGGATGCGGCAAGCCGGAGGAATTCGATGGGCACGCGCTGCGAGCAGCCGCCGGTCGGGCAGCGCGCCTGCTGAAAGAGCGCCGCGTCAGTCACGTCGCCTTCGCCGCCGAACAACCCTGGCGCTCGGCGGAAACGGTTTCGGCGCTGGTCGAGGCCACGCTGCTGGGAGCGTACGATCCGGACTTGTACAAAACTGACCCGGAGAAGAAAGGCACACCGCTGGGGAGTGTCACGGTGATCGCCGAGGGAGCCGGCGAGGAGTTGCAGGCAGCGGTCGAGCGCGGCTCCATCCTGGCGGAGTGCCAGAACTTCGCGCGTGACCTGGTCAGCGAACCCGCCAACCGCCTGACGCCGGGCAAGTTGGCGGAAAGGGCCCGCGCCATGGCCGAACAGGAAGGGTTGAGCTGTGAAATCATCGATGAGAGCCGCCTGAAGCAGTTGGGAATGGGGGCGCTGCTCGGTGTGGCGCAAGGCAGCGAGGAGCCGCCGGCGCTCATCGTGCTGCGCTACAGCCCCGAAACGGAAAGTACGGATCATCTCGGCCTGGTGGGCAAAGGCATCACCTTCGATACGGGCGGCATCTCGCTCAAGCCGTCAGAGCACATGGACGAGATGAAGTTTGACATGGCCGGCGGAGCGGCTGTGTTGGGCGCCATGCGCGCCATCGCCCGGTTGAAGCCGAGCATCGCTGTAACAGCCTTCGTCCCGGCGGTGGAGAACATGCCCGGCGGGAAGGCTCAGAGACCCGGAGACATCGTGACCACACTGTCCGGCAAGACCGTCGAGGTGATGAACACGGACGCCGAGGGCCGGCTGATCATGGCGGACACATTCACCTATGCGCAGAAACTCGGCTGCACGCACCTGGTGGATGCGGCAACGCTCACGGGCGCCATCGTGGTGGCGCTGGGGCACGTCTACACGGGAGCGTTCACCAACGATCAGGAGATGCTGAACAGGCTTCTCGAAGCCGGCAAGGCGGAAGGCGAGAAGATCTGGCACATGCCGCTCGACGAGGACTACGCGGAACAACTGAAGAGCCCTTACGCCGACCTGCCGAATATCGGCAAACGCTGGGGCGGCGCGATCACCGCGGCGTATTTCCTCAAGCAATTCGCTGACCCGGTGCCGTGGGTCCATTTGGACATAGCCGGCACAGCCTGGACGGAGGAAGCCAAACCCCACATGGCGAAAGGCCCCACGGGTGTGGGCGTGCGTACGCTGGCAAGGCTGGCGGCCGATTGGCAGAGCTAGCGGCCTGAGCCGCGGCCGAAGGAGCCTTTCAGAAATTCGAGCACAAAGCTGTCGCGGCGTCTTCGAACCGCTTCGGCATCCTTCACGGACCAATCGTAGAAACCTGAGCCGGACTTGACGCCGAGTTTGCCTGCGGCCACGAGAGCGCGCATGAGCGGCGGCGCCTGTTTCTCGCTGTTGAGGTCGCGCGCAACATAATCGACCACGCTGAGGCCGAGGTCGAGTCCCACCATGTCCTGGTGTTCCAGAATGCCGTAGACGGGAAGGCGCAGTCCGAAGCCGGTCTTGGCGGCGAGATCCACATCCTCGGCGTCGGCAATCCCCTCTGCGACGATATGGACCGCTTCGCGCACCAGCGCCATCTGAAGTCTGTTGCCTAACTGGCCGGGCGTGTCCTTCTTCACGAGAACAGGCACCTTGCCGCAGGCTTCGAGCAGCCTGCGGACGGCCTCCACGACGCTCGCGGAAGTCTTTTCGCCGCGCACGATCTCCACGAGCGGCATCAGGTAGGGCGGATTCCAGAAGTGCGTCGTGAGGACACGCTCCGGGCGTGAGCAGCTCGATGCCACGGCCGTGATGCTGAGTCCGGAGGTGTTGCTGGCCAGCACGGCTTCGGCAGGGGCGGCTGCGTCAAGGCGCTCAAACAGGCGCTGCTTGAATTCCATGCTCTCGGGCGCGGACTCGATGACGATGTCGGCTTGAGCCACACTTGCGTCGAGGTCGGTTGAAGCCGACAGCAGCCCGCGGGAGCGCGTGGCCGCTTCCGGTAAGATCAGCCCGTGCTTCTCGAGGACGTCCACTTGAGAAAGCGCCTTGGTTAGACCGGCGTCCGCGGAGTCTTGCTTGCGGCTCAGTATCACGGTGCGGACGTTGCCCAACGTGAGGGTGAGGGCAATACCGGGTCCCATCATGCCGGTGCCGATGACGGCGCCGGTTTTGAAGCGCGGTTCAGACATATACGCACATCATAGCCCGACCCGCCGAATGGACCTGTTTCAGCTCTGTTGCAGATCCACGGGCCTGTTGATGAGGAAGATGTAGGCTAAGGCGCCGCCCACGCTGATGGCGCCCGCGATGGTCAGCGCGAGTGCGAACGACCCCGTGGCATGAGCGATGAATCCCGTCAAAGCGGGAGCGATGATGCCGCCCACGTTGCCGCCGAAATTCTGGAGCCCGGAAACGGTGCCGACGATGCGCTTGGAACACACGGCTTGGGTCAACGTCCAGGAGTTGGGCGAAACCAGACCCAGCCCGCACAGTGAGACCGTCAGCAACTGCACGGCGAGCATGTTGTCCTCCACCATGCCGGCGGGGACGATCAGGCAGCCCACCACCAGGCCGCAGACGATGAACGACTTGCGCACGATGACCTCGCGATAGCCGCGGCGCACCAGCCAGTCGCTGAGCACGCCGGCTGCTAAGATGACACCGGACATGATGAGGAACGGAACCGAGCTGAAGACTCCCATCTGCTGGGTGGTGAACTTGCGTTCCAGCACCAGGTAGCCGGGCAGCCAGGTTACGTAAAGGAACCAGACGTAGTCGAAGGCGAAAAAGCCCAGGAAGATGCCCAGGACACTGCGGTGCTTGAGCAGCGCCAGTCCCTCAAGGAATCCAGGCGCCCGCTTGGCCGGAGCCGGCGAGGCAGTTTGAGTGGAGGCCGGCGCGGTTTCATGGCGGCCCATGAAACGCCACCAGGGGAGAATCCAGATGAGAGGGACCAGACCGGTCAGCAGGAAGAATGTCTTGAGCCCGTAAGCAGCCAGCAGGGGAGCGCCGGCGGCGGCGATGAGCGCCTGACCTAGCCGGACGCCGGTGAGGTAGGTGCCCGTGACCGTGCCGCGTTCACGGTCGTGAAACCAGTTGGCGACAGCGCGAGCCGCGGCGGGAAAGGCGACTGACTGTCCGACGCCCTGGGCCATCCGCAGAAAGATCAGTGAAACGAGACCGCCGGCTTGGCCGAGCAACGCTGAAGCAACTGACCAAATAGCGTAGCCTCCGGCGAACACCCCACGCACGCCGAAGCGGTCCACTGCCCATCCGGAAGGCACCTGCATGAAGGCGTAGGTCCACCAGAAGGCTGACAGGAGGATGCCCATGATGGCGGGCGACAACCCCTGTTCCTTGATCATGATCGGGGCGCCCACCGAGAGCGCGCCCCGGTGGGCGTAACAGAAGAGCATTCCGGTGAAAAGCAGGAAGGCCAGCCACCATCGCCGCGGGCTATCCCGCAGGGAGGGGCGTGTGGCGGAAGACTGGGCTGGGGTGGCGGAATTCATGGCATTTCCAGGTCAGATCAAAATATCATATCCCCGAGGGCTGCAAGAGAAGAACAGAATTGGCCCCTAATGTTTTGCTTGCCGCCCAGGGCCAGAGACTGCAAGAATAGAGAGTTGGCGATCTCAGGGCGGAATTGAAGAGGGGCACATGCAGCTACGGATCCTGGCGTTCGTTCTGGCGGGAGGCAAGGGGACCCGCCTGTATCCGCTGACCAAGGAGCGCGCCAAACCCGCTGTACCGTTCGGAGGGCGGTATCGCATCGTCGATTTCGTTCTCAGTAACCTGGTCAATTCAGGCATTTACTCGATTTACGTCCTGATCCAATTCAAAAGCCAATCCCTTTTGCAGCACCTGAGGGACGGCTGGGAGTTTAGCGGGGTACTCAAGCAGCAATTCATCATCCCGGTGCCCGCGCAGATGAGGTTGCCGGGAGAGGATTGGTACCGCGGCACTGCCGATGCCATTTACCAGAACATCAACCTGATCGAACAGGCTGATCCGCACATGGTGGCGATTTTCGGCGCGGACCACATCTACCGGATGAACATCCGCGAGATGGTCGAGTTCCACCAGCGCAAGAGGGCGGATGTTTCGGTGGCGGCCATCCCGGTGTCCAAGTCTCAGGCGAGGGAATTCGGCGTTCTCGAAACAGGCATCGACGGATCGATTCTGGGCTTCCATGAGAAGAGTTCCGATGCGCCTACCATGCCCGGCGACGACAGCCGCGTCTATGCATCCATGGGGAACTACATTTTCTCGACGCATCCCCTGCTCGAGGCGCTGCACGCGGACGCCGCCGACGAGGATAGTTCCCATGATTTCGGGCGCGATATCCTGCCGAAGATGGTTTCCCGGCGAGGTATGTACGCCTACGACTACCAGACCAATCGGATACCCGGCGACCCGCCCGGCATGGCGGCTTACTGGCGCGATGTGGGAACAATCGATGCTTACTATGAGGCGTCCATGGACCTGCGTTCAATTTCGCCCGAGTTGAACCTGTACAACCGTCAATGGCCCTTGCGGACGGCGGGTTACATGGACCCTCCGGCGAAGTCTGCCTTCGACGACGAGGGACGCCGGGGACTGGCCATCGACTCGATTGTCTCCGGGGGGTCTATTCTCGCGGGAGGCCTGGTGCGGAACTGCATTGTGGGCAGAAACGTCCGCGTGCACACCGGCGCCGAAGTGGAAGACTCGGTGATTTTCGACAATTGTGATATCGGGCGGCACGCGCGCGTCCGGAAAGCCATCCTCGACAAAAACGTTCACGTGCCTGAGCGTGCATCTATCGGCTACGATCTGGCCAAGGACCGGGAAAACCACCATGTGACCGAGAGCGGCATTGTGGTGGTGGAGGGGCGCCGGTCGCTGGTGGAGATTTCCACCATCGGCATCTAACGCGCGTCCTTCGGCCGCGACAGGGCCAGAGCCACTCCCACGACCGCCGCACAGCCGATCACGTTGTACCAGAGGAAACCGATATTGGTGCCGAACCGCACGGCGAAGATCGCGGCTTCGCCCGCCAACACGCCGACGAAAGCGGCGGTGCCGCCCACTCGCCGGAAGAAGAAGGCCAGCACGAACACCCCCAGCAGCCCACCGTAGAACAGCGACCCGAGCATGTTGACCGCCTCAATGAGCGAGCCGAGATGGCGGGCGTAGTTCGCAGTGAGCACCGCATAAAGACCCCAGAAGACCGTGGATACCCGCGAGACATTGAGATAGTGACGGTCGGACGCATCGCGGCGCAGGTATCTACGGTAGATGTCAATGACTGTCACCGTAGCCAGCGAGTTGATCTCCGCCGAGATGGTGCTCATGGCGGCGGCGAAGACGGCCGCCAGGATGAGGCCAATCAAGCCCGCGGGCAGGTAGCGGGTTACAAAGCTGAGGAAGATGAAGTTCGTGTCGTTGAAGCCGGCGCTTCCACCGGTTTGTTCCACCGCGCGCGCGGCGTCCCGGCGCACCGCCTCGAATTCCCGGTGCGCCTCGCGGTAGCGTTCCTTGTCGAGCGTGATGCGGGCTCCGTCGCCGTGGTGCCGGGCTTCGATGAGTTCCCGCGCGGCCAGGCGGCGCCTTTCAAAGGCGTCGTCGTAACGCGCCGCCAACGGTTCATAAGTGGTCGCGTGGGCAGGTTGCTCGAGACGGTTCAATTCCGTAGGGTGGAACAGCAGCGGAGGCTTCTCAAAGGTGTAGAAGACGAACACGATGGCCCCGATGAAGAGGATGGAGAACTGCATCGGGACCTTGGCCACGGCATTGAACAGGAGGCTCAGCCGGCTTTGAGCGATGGACTTGCCGGTGAGATAGCGCTGCACCTGCGACTGGTCGCAGCCGAAGTAGGCCAGAGCGAGGAACATCCCGCCGAGCAGTCCGCTCCACAGGTTGTAGCGGTCCTGCCAGTCGAAGCTCAGCACTACCGGATTGACCTTGCCCGCCGCGCTCGCCAGCGCCACGGCGTCCCGCAGGCTGACATCGGAAGGCAGCAGCAGCAGCGCCGTGACCAGAGCTACTGCCAGGCCGAGCATCATCACCAGCATCTGCTGCACGTCTGTCCAGGTGACGGCCTTGATGCCTCCAATAGCTGTGTAGAGCACTACCAGCGAGCCCATGATGACGATCGTCCAGCGGTCCGGCCAGCCCAACAGCACGGTGAGCACGATGGCCGGCGCATATAAGGCCAAACCGACGGCGAGCCCCCTTTGAATCAGGAAGATGGCGCTCACCAGCGCACGTGTCTTGGCATCGAAGCGCTGCTCCAGATACTCGTACGCCGTATAGACGTTCGCCCGGTGAAAAATCGGAACGGCGGTCATCGAAAGGACGATCATGGCGAGCGGCAGCCCGAAATAGAACTGGACAAAGCGCATGCCGTCTACGTAAGACTGGCCGGTGGTGGAGATGAAGGTAATTGCGCTCGCCTGGGTCGCCATGATGGACAAAGCCATGGCGTACCATGGCATTGTCTTGCCAGCCAGCAGGTACTTGTTGACGCTGTCACTTCCCCGGGAACGCCACAAGCCATAGGCGACAACGCCCACCAGGCTGGCGGCCAGGACCGCCCAATCGAGAGGCCTCATGAGGCGAGCATCCTCTGGAAGATGTAGAAGGCGCCTATCACCAGCGCCAGGTAGATGAGTACGGCGTAGTAGACGCGGCGCCAGGAGCCGAGGAAGGGAGGCGGCTCATCGATCACGGCTCGCTCCGGCCTGCGCTCAGGAAATTGGCGAAAATCCTGTAAGCTCCGCCGACTCCGGCGGGGAGTTGGCGGAACCATGAGTAGGCGGTGAAGATGTAGACGCCTTTGCCGTAGCGTGCGTACAAGGTGCCTCCGGCCAGCGGCCTGTCACCGGGATCGGAGGATTCCCAGAGCGGCTGATAACGTTCGTCCCAATCCGAAGCAAAATACAGGCCCCGTTCCTGCACCCAGCCCTCGAAATCGGCCTGCGTGATGACATTGGGTGTCTTCATGAGAGGGTGCTCTGGCGAAAGGAAGCGCACCGGCGCTTCTTCCACGGTGACGCGGTCCCGTCCAATGCGCAGCGGAAACGGACCTAGTTCCGCGAGGGGGTCGGAGCGCCCGGCGCTGGGTCCGCGTTCCAGAACGTTGTACTGGATGATGAGCGTGCCGCCGTTGTTGACGTAGTCCATCAGACGCTGCCGGCTGGCGCGGAGGTCCGGCCGGACGTTGAACGCCCGCACGCCGGTGACAATCGCGTCGTAGGCTGAAAGATCGTCCTGCGCGAGATCCTCGCTTTCGAGCAAAGTGACCTGACTTCCCAGTTGGCGCAGAGCGCGAGGAATGTCATCCCCGGCTCCCATCACGTAGCCAACCTTGCGCGCGAGGTTGCGGACTTCGAGCCTGCGCAACTCGGCTCTGGCGGGCGGAAACAAAGTCTGCGGCGGGATGTGCGGGTAGTCGATGACCTTCATGCCCACCGAAACGTCCCGGCCTCCCACCGTCGCAATGGCTCTCACAGTGCCTGATGCGGCCCCTGGACCGGGCGCCAGGCTGAACCGCAAAGCGGTCGTCTCGCCTGCGGCGGTGAGGCTGAACCCCCGGCTCGCCGGCTCCACCTGCCATCCCGGAGGAGCGTCCAGCCGGAGACTGCCGGAAGCCGCGCCGACGGTGGCAGCTATCTGTACGACGACAGGCTTAGGGCTCGAGTTGGGGAAGACGATCACGCGTTCGGGAACTTCTACCGCCACCGCCGGTACGAGCACCAACGGGCGGACCTTCTCGCCCAGAACGGCATCCACGTACCTTTGGATGACGGGCCGGCTCAATTCCAGAACGTCCTGGCCAAAGCGCAGCCGGAAGTGTGCCTCCGCCACGGGTGCGGATTCCGGAGTGCCGATGAGCGCCGATTCCGCCACCGTGTAGCGGTCTCCGGAGGCAGGCGATTCCAGCCAATACGGGGGTGAATAGGGCCGGTCCGCGGGGACCTTCCAGTCAATACTCTGGCTGGCCGGGCGATTGCGCTCCAGTGAGCCCGCCACTGCGACAGTTTGATCACCAATCCGGATGCCGTCCAGCGAGATTGCCAGCGGGGAACGGTTCAGAGCCGTCAGGCTGACGCGTAACGTCGCGCCGGCCACGGCTGTGTGGCGGGCTGCCGAGGCGTCCAGCCAGAGCCCCGAGCAAAGGGCGATGGTCTCATCGATTTCTCTGCGCTTTAGCGCCGCCCACGGGTCATCGGCTGCGGCCAGCAACCGCCGCGCTTCGAGGAGTGCTGGCACGGCCGTTTCCGGTTGGTCGATGCGGAATTCGCGGGCCGCGCGCTCGAGGAGGCGCCCCGCTTCGGCTCCTCCGGGCACGCGGGTCCAGGTAGTGTCAATGCCGTCCATCAGATCCGCCGCGGCGGGTTCGCCATCGGCTACGGTGAACGAGTTGCGGACTGAACCGCGCCGCTCGGAGGAACCCATGCCCTGGCTGCGATGCATGCTGCGGCTCATGCCCGCGATTTCCCCGTAGGAGTAGCCCAAAACGGGGTTGTAGTCTCCAATTTCAATTTCCAGGCGCTGCCGCAGTTGCGCGGCTGCCTGCTGTTGCTCCTGGGTAAAGGCGGCTACGTTCCAGAGCAGGCGGCGCGCCCGCCAGGGCCGGACATGGCGCAGTTGTTCCGGGAACCGGTGCGGATCGGCGGCGGCGCGGAACGCCTCCTGGCCGAGGATGGCGGAACTCTGGTGGTGGCCGTGTCCATCACGTGAAGTGCCGGAAAAACGCAGGACGATGACATCCGGGCGGAAACTGCGAATCACCCAGACTGTGTCGGCCAGCGTCTCCTCGCGGCCCCATTTCGTGAGCGTCTCATCGGCGGACTTCGAGAAGCCGAAGTCGATGGCGCGCGTGAAGTACTGCTCGGCCCCGTCCAGACGCCGGGCGGCCAGCAGTTCCTGCGTGCGGATGATTCCCAGCGCTTCGCTCTGGTCGGAACCGATGAGGTTCTGCCCGCCTTCGCCTCTCGTAAGCGAAAGGTAAGCCGTCCGCAGCTTACGGCCTCTTGCCAGGTACGCAAGTAACGCGGTGTTCTCATCATCGGGATGCGCAGCGATCATGAGCACGCTGCCGAGCACATTCAGCCGGTCCAGCGAGGATTTGATTTCGGCGGCGCCGGAAAAGTCAGGTTGTGCGGCCGAGGGCACGACGGCCGCGCACAACAGGAAAAATGCCAGCATCACCGCTTTGGTCTGCCGAACGCCGCACGTCATGCGCGGCAGTAAGTTTCTCTTACCGGGAGCGGTGTGGGCTGCATGCTTTGACGGATGGGCGGCCGGAAACATAGGTTCTTTAAGGACTTCTTGCATTATAAGCAGGGGAGCGACAAGGAGGTGGACCGGACAAAGACACCCTGAATTGCGGTTTCCTGAGCGACCGGCGGAGGCGGTCCCAAAGCCACTGCTTCTGCCGTTCGAGCTTTCACGGATGCCCGAGATGAATCTGATGCAACAGACTGCTCAGGAAGTTAGCCGGCTCCGCAGATCCTATCAGGTTACCTCCCCGGGGCAATAGCCTGACACGGCCACCATCAGGAAACAGGCGCGCTCGAGCGCCTGCGGCCATGCGCTCCCGATGGGCGTTCTTGAGGGTCCCGCAGAGATGCAGGACAGCCCTGTCATTCGGGCGCCATCCTCCAGCACATCGGTGTGAGTGGCGCTCGCGCAGGGTAACCTGCGTGGGCAGATCCTACCCCGCGATAGTTACGCGGGAAGGGGCGGCCCTGGGTTAACGAACAGCTGTGCCGTGCACGGGAAAGGGCCCAGGCTGGGGTGTAGGTGGACAGTGCTGGATTCCGGTTGCGCTCCGGCTTTCCCGTCAGCCGGAGCGCGGAGAAAAAAGGCGTCTCGGACTCAAAAGGCGTTTACAAGAGCCGTTCATTGGTGCACAGTTGGGTTATGCAGCAAGCGGTTGTACTCCCAGCCAGCACGTTGCAAGCCTTGGAACAAGTCGGCGAAGCCGACATCGTGATCGGTATCCCCTCATTCAACAATGCAGGCACGATTGGCCATGTAGTGCGCGCCGCCCATGCGGGACTGACGAAGCACTTTCCGAACCACCGAGGCGTCATCATCAACTCGGACGGCGGCTCAAAGGACGGCACCCCGGAGAAGGTCCTCGAGAATCTGCCTGATGAAAGCCCTGTCCTGAGGGTGCAGTATCCCTTGTATCCGGTGCACCGGCTCTCGACTCCGTACCACGGTCTGCCGGGCAAGGGCAGCGCTTTCCGCACCCTGTTTGAGCTGGCGTTGAAGCTCGGCGCGAAGGCTTGCGCCGTAGTGGATAGCGATCTCCGTAGTATTACGCCGGAGTGGATCGAGCTCCTGGTGCGCCCGGTGCTCGAAAGAGAATTTGACTTTGTGGCGCCTTACTATCAGCGGCATAAGTTCGATGGCACCATCACCAACAGCATTGTTTACCCGCTGACGCGCGCGCTTTATGGAAAGACCATCCGGCAGCCGATCGGAGGGGACTTCGGATTTTCCAGACGGGCTGTGCAGCACTACGCCTCGCAGGACGTCTGGGACAGCGACGTGGCCCGGTTCGGCATTGACATCTGGGTAACCACACAGGCCCTTTGCAGCGGTTTCAATGTATGCCAGGCGTTCCTGGGCGCCAAGATCCATGACCCTAAGGACCCTGGTTCCGATCTGAGCGCGATGCTCGCTCAGGTGCTAGGATCGCTCTTTACCGAATTGGAAAAAAACGCGCCGGTTTGGAGGCAGGTCCGGTCCGCCGAGCAGGTGCCGATCTTCGGGTTCCGGTTCGGAGTAGCGACCGAACCGGTAGCGGTGAATGTGAAACGCATGCTCGACTCGTTCCGCCTCGGCTCCCAGGGCCTGGCGGAGATTTGGGGGCTCATACTCCCACCTGCTGCGCTCCTGGAATTGAAAAAGATAGCGCAGCTTCCGGATGTGGAGTTCCGCTTCGAAGACGAGTTGTGGACGCGGATTGTTTTTGATTTTGCCGTGGGACACACAACGCGGGTGATGGAGCGCGAGAATTTGCTGCGCGCGCTCACGCCACTCTACCTGGGCTGGGTGGGTTCGTTCGTCCTTCAAATGAAAGATGCCGGGCCGGAGGAGGTCGAGCAGCGCCTGGAAGCGCTTTGTTTGGCTTACGAGACACAGAAAGAGTACTTGATCTCCCGGTGGCAGTGGCCGGATCGCCAGGGCGCTTGAGTTGCCGGCGCCGCGTGGAAAGGAGAGTTTATGTGGGATCGCGTCAATGAAGTCCTGAACCAATCCGCCTCGCGGGTGGCTCAAGGTGTGGCTAACTTTCTGCCCGGCCTGGTGGCGCTGCTGGCAGTGTTTATTGTCGCGCTGCTCTTAGCCTGGATTGTGCGCGGGATGTTACGCCGCTCCCTCCAGGGCATACAATTTGACCACCGGATGGACCAGTGGGGCTTTTCGGCATTGGCGGATTGGTCCCCCATGCGCAGCCCAACACAACTTGTGGCCAGGCTGGCGTACTGGGCTGTTGTGCTGTTAGGTCTGACGGTGGGGGTGAACGCTTTGGACGCAAACCTCACTTCGCAACTGGCGATCGGGCTGTTCGCTTACCTGCCGAACGTGCTGGCGGCTCTGCTGGTGCTCGTGGTCGGCACGTTTGTGGCGCGTTTCCTGGCGCGGAGCGTGCTGATCAGCGCGGTGAACATGCAAGTCCAATCGGCGCGCCTGCTGAGCCTGGGCGTCAAGTGGCTGGTGATGGTGGTGACCGGCGCCATGGCCTTGGAGCACCTCGGCATCGGCGGGCAGATTGTGCGGCTGTCGTTCGGAATCCTCTTCGGCGGTATCGTCCTGGCGCTCGCGTTAGCCGTGGGACTGGGATCTAAGGACATAGTCAGCCGGAGTTGGGACCGGCAAACCCAGAAAGATCCCGCGGATCGTGAAGAGGAGTTTCATCATCTATGATTTGGGCACTCGATGGCAATCGAGGAGACCGTGGATTCATGACGGGGCTTGGACCCGGGGGCTTTATCTTAGTCGTGCCAGCACCTCCAGGAGTTTCAATACATCCAGATGCCAGCGAGCGGGGCGATTGGAGGCGCGTCGCTTGCCAATTCAATTACACAAGGAGAACTTGAATGAGATATCGTGTCGAAGAGATTGAAGGAATCGGTCCTCACTATGCCAAGTTGTTGGGTCGGGAGAAGATAGTTACAGCACGCGCGTTGTTGCAACGCTGCGGCGAAGCATCCGGGCGAAGAGTAGTTAGTGCAGCCACGGGGATCAGCGAAACCTTGCTGCTGAAGTGGACGAACCTGGCGGACTTGATGCGCATTTCCGGGATCGGCAAGCAGTTCAGCGAACTTCTGGAAGCCTCCGGCGTGGATACCGTAAAAGAGCTGAGCAAGCGCAAAGCCGCAAATCTGGCTGCGAAGATGAGCGAAGTGAACTCACAGAAGAAGCTGGCGCGCGTGGCTCCTTCCGAAAAGTCGGTTGCCAAGTGGATTGAGGCGGCAGCCCGTCTTCAGCCGATGGTCAGCCATTAGCGGGCGCGCCGCCTGAAACGAACAACACCTGCTGCGGAGTGCGCTTCTTACGAAGCCGTGCGATGGGATGTGACCACCGGCCCGGAGCGGGGCTTACGCCCGGCTCGCAGCAGGCTGGATTCCAGAATCCAGGAAAGACTGGCCGTTTCGAATGGAGGCGCGCAGTAGTCCGCGGCTCCTGCCTCCAGCGCGTCAAGCCATTTGGACGCCTGTGCCTGCCGGCTGGCGACTACTACGGGGACGTTCATTTTCCTAGACTTAAATAGCCGAATGATACGGCAATAATCCGCAGGCTCTGCCGAGCAAAACACCAGGTCTGCTTCCTCGGGCGCCGAATCGGAGGCCCGCCGGAGCGTGCGTAGAACGCGGCCTCCCAGTTGGTTTAAGACGGCTTCCAGTTCGGAAGCCAACCTCTCTTCTAATCCAATCAAAAGAAAGGTTTTTCCTCGGATCATGGCGGAACTCATGGAAGCTCCTTCCCGAAGGCAGGTGCGACCGCCAACCCCCGCCCGTGAGCTGGGCAGCCACACGGACCCCTCTTTGTTAAAACCACCTTAATCTTAACCGAAAAGCCCCAAAATGTCTAACAAAATCGGAGTGATTCCCGTGACGGGTGAGACGACTCCACTCCACACAAGATAACTACCTGAGGATTCATGGCGGCCGACCGGCCACCCGGTCAGGCGGCTCAACCAAAACCGCGCGACGAGCCGCTGCCGCATCCGCCGGAGGAAAATGCCGAGAGCAGCCTTTCGACTAGTTCCGAATTGCAGGCTGGGCAGTTCAGGTCGCAGTCCGCGTCCACGCGCTTCCGCAGTTTCTCGAAGATCTGCCCGCACTCAGTACAGCGATATTCAAAAATTGGCATGAGAGGCCAGTTTACCTTTCTTCTCCCACAGCAGTAGATGCACGGGCACTCGAAAGGGTGACAGGCCCGCAGGGAAGGCTTGGCCCCTGCGTACAATGATGGTGGACGGAGACAGCATGCCGGAACTGCGCCAGGCCCCTGCCACCAAGGAGTGGATCATCATCGCCTCTGAGCGAGCCAAAAGACCAGGCGACTTCCGCACCGAACGCAAGGAGCAGGACGCTCAGGAATATGTAGAGGACTGTCCCTTTTGCCCGGGGCACGAAGACGAGGAGTACTATCTATGGCACATCCGGATTATTCCGAGGCTGACGCGCTTTGCCGGTCTTGAACTGGGCTCCGGCATGCACATCAACACAGCGCGCCCGGAAGACACGGCCGCCTTCCTTCGCGAGGCGCCACCCCGGCGCTGAGGCATTCAACCGCGAATGCCCAGGCTGCGCATCATGCGGTCCGCGGCGCGGTAGGCTTCGGTGACCCACGCGTCGATTTGGCCGGGATCCGGACAATACTCGAGTTCGATGCTGAGGGCGCCCTCGAATCCAGCCTTCTTGAGCTCCTCCAGATAGGGCATGAAGTCAACCACGCCCCGTCCAGGAGGCAGATCGCCGTGCTTGACGCCGTCGCAATCGGAAAGGTGC
This sequence comes from Acidobacteriota bacterium, assembly GCA_037444075.1. Taxonomy (GTDB): domain Bacteria; phylum Acidobacteriota; class Terriglobia; order Bryobacterales; family Bryobacteraceae; genus JBBIND01. Next base: position 14,480 of record JBBIND010000012.1, read on the forward strand.
ACGTGCGCTATACGGCCCTTCAACGTTTGGATCTCCTCGGGATCGGAGTGTGCCAGCGCCAGATGCGAGATATCCAGGTTGGCGCGTACCGAGGCATGCGCCGCGTCGTCCAGAAACGTCCGCATCTTCATCACGTCGTTGATCAGCGACAATTTGAACGGCTCCAGCTCCAGGGCAATCTCGAGGCCCAGTGTCGCTGCGTATTCCCCGAGCGTGCGCACGCCCTCCACCGCCCAGGCCCACTGATCATCCGGCGCAATGACTTCCTGCTGCCAGATGTACTCACCCAGCACCAGCAGCAGGTTGCGCGCCTCCCACTCATAGGCCATTTCCAGGTAAGCCTTGCAGCGGTCCAGATGGAAGCGGCGGACGGGGGCGTTGAAGTCGGAGATGCCCAGCGCCACGCAACAGACCGAGACGATAGGCAGGCGGATTTCGCGCGCCGTTTCCCTGATCAGCCGGCGCTCGATGACATTCATCTCCAGCGGGTCGGCGAAGATGTCCAGCGTATCGAAGCCGATTTGCCTGGTCCGGCGGATGCCCTCCTCCACACTGAGAGAGCTTCCCAGCCAGGCGGAGTTGATCAACCCGAGTTTCAAGTGGCCTGCTCCTGTTCGAAGAACTCGTCCAGTCTCACGGGCCTGTGCTCGGCGAGCGAGCGGTAACAGGCTTCAACCAGAGCCAGCGTCTTCAGGTTGTCCCGGCCGCTGATGACGGGCTCGGTGTCCGTGGCCAGGCTTTCGAGTAGCATGCCCATGGTTCCCCGGAAGGCGTCGGGGAACCAGACTTCTTTCCACTGCGGAGCGAACCAGCAACCAGGCTGCTGTTTGGTCGTGAATTGGAGCGTGCTGGGAGTGGCGCTCGGATACGACGGCCAGCCGATGGTGCCCTGCGCCATGCCGTCGGTCCCTTCCACGCGCCACTTGATGTAAATATCTGACGCGGCGCCCTCTCGCGCCGGACCGGCCCAGACGTCATCCCAGGCAGCGGCGCGGAAACCGTTGGCGTACTCGAGTATGTAGAGCACCACGCCGTCCTTGTGCGGGAAGCCTGTGCGCGGATCGCGGCGGGCACTGGCGTAAACGCATTCCGGATCTCCAAACAGGTACCGGAAAGCATCCAGGTGATGAATGCTCATGATGAGCAGCGTGACGCGGCCATCGAAAAGCCGGGCCCAGGGCTTCCAATGTGGAATGGCCCGCATTTCGATCGTGCCGAGCACCGGTTCGCCAAGATAGCCTCGGTCGAGCACGGTCTTCAGTGCGCGGATGGACTGGTCGTAACGCATGTTCTGATTGACACCCAGCCGGATGCCGGCTTCCTCGCACAGCCGCACAATCCGCCGGGCCTGCTCCAGGTCCGGAGCGAGGGGCTTCTGCGCCAGAATGCCGCGGACGTGCCTGGCATTCCGGACCACCTCCTCGATGATGCCCGGCTGCACCTGAGGCGGCACGGCGATGTCGAGCACCTCAATCGAGGAGTCCGCGAGCATTTCCTGGTAACTGTGGAAGGCTTTCTCGATCCCCCGCGCCTCTGCCACTTGCCGGGCTTCTTCGTATGTTGCGGCCGCAATGCCAGCCACCTGATAGCCGGCGTCCCGGTAGGCGACCAGGTGGACATCACTGACGATGAAGCCTGCTCCGATCACCCCGATGCGGTAATCCAACCGCTTGGGAGGAGCGGGCATATGCTGTAAATCAAGATCGATGGACACGAGTAGACCTCCCGGAGTTCGCCTGCAATCATATCCAATTCCGGGCAAGCATGGAACTTGGAATGCCGTGTCGCGGATTTCGAGCCGGGGCGGGCAATTGGTGTACAATGAAGATGGTTGAGGCAGTCATGAGTGGGCGAAAGCCCACTTTTTTATTGTCTGCCCAGACGGTTAAATCATGCAGGACGCGGTTGTGGCCCAAGTGACCGAAATCGCCGAACGTGTAGGCGCCCCGGAGGGCATCGAAATCGTCGATGTTCAGCTGCGCGGCTCTGGCAAGAGCCGGTTGCTGCGCATCTTCATTGACCGGCCAGAGGGCGTGCGGCACGCCGACTGCGAGTTCATCTCGCAGAACGTCGGCACGATCCTGGATGTGGAAGACGTGATCCCCGGCGGGTCGTACACGCTGGAGGTCAGTTCGCCGGGTGTGGAGCGGCCGCTTGTGAAGCCGAGAGACTACGAACGGTTTGTAGGCAGTAAGGTGCGCATCGTACTGCGTGAGGCTGTGGAGGGGAGTACGGACTGGGTAGGAACCTTGTCCGGCGTCAAAGAGGGTAAGGTCAGCCTGACGTCAGCGGGGGGGCAGCAGGTCACGTTCGGCTTGGACCGGGTCAAACGAGCCAACCTGAAGTTCGATTGGTAACTTCCGGACATCTGAAGAAGAGTAGAGGAACAGACAGTGGCGAGCATCTATCAGTCCATCGAGATCCTGAGCAAAGAAAAGGGCATTGAACCGCAGATTGTCCTGGAGGCAGTGAAGGATGCCATGCTGGTGGCGGCTCGCAAGCATTACCACACCGAGGAACCGCTGGTGGCCGAATTCGACCCCCAACGGGGGGCGATTCTCATCTACTCCGTGAAGCGTATCGTCGAGCAGGTCGAGAACCCGGCAGAGGAGATCTCTCTTTCCGCGGCGCTCGCGGTCGATCCCGCGGCAAGTGTGGGCGGCGAGATCCGCACCCCGATGGGCACGGACGTGCTCGGCAGGATTTCGGCTCAGACCGCCAAACAGGTGATTCTCCAGAAGGTCCGGGAGGCCGAACGGGAGACGATTTACGCCGAGTTTTCAGGCCGGGTCGGTGAGTTAGTCAACTGCACGGTAAAGAGGCTGGAAGGCCCCGACATTGTCGTGGACATGGGCAAGACGGAGGCCAGGCTTCCCAAGAAGGAACAGTCCCGCGTGGAGACCTACAGCGTCGGAGAACGCGCGCGCTGCGTGCTGCGCAGCGTGGAGAAGGCGGGCAAGAACGCCGGCGTCATCGTCTCACGCGCCGCTCCGGAACTTGTGGTCCGGCTCTTTGAGCAGGAAGTGCCGGAAATCTACGACGGCACGGTGGTGGTCAAAGGTTGTGCCCGGGAGGCGGGGGAGCGCACCAAGATCGCCGTGCAGAGCCGCGACCGCGACGTCGACAGCGTGGGCGCCTGCGTCGGAATGAAGGGCATGCGCGTGCAGTCCATCATCCGCGAATTGCGCGGCGAGAAGATCGACATCATCGAGTACTCCGATGATCCCGTGGTCTTCGCCACGCACGCCCTGAGTCCTGCCAAAATCACGCGCGTGGCCATCGTCGATCCCAATGAAAAGCACATGGAAGTGATTGTCGATGACTCGCAGCTCTCGCTGGCCATTGGCAAGCGCGGGCAGAACGTCCGGCTGGCCGCCAGACTGTTGGGTTGGCGCATCGATATCAAGAGCGAGGAAGAGAAGCGGCGCGAAGTCGAGGATGCGATGGCCGAATTGGTGGTGCCGGGCGCGCCGGTTTCCGTGCTGCAGGACCACGGACTTGGGGAGAAGCTCATCGAAAAATTGCTGGAGGCGGGCATCGGCACGGTGGAGAAGCTGGGTTCCATGACTCCGGAGCAGTTGCAGGAGATACCCGGCATCGGTCCGAAGATGGTGGAGCGCATTCAGTTGGCGGTAGTAGGCTACTATTCGCAGTTTGAGGTTGAGCCGGAAGCGCTTCAAGCCGAAGGCGAATTTGCGGCAGAAGCCGGAGTCGAAGAGATCCAACCCGTCGACGAAGGCTATGCCGAAGACGCCGGCGAACCGTCTCCTGAGAGCGACTCGGACACATCCGCCGAGAGTGAGCAGCCGGCAGCCGAATTGGGCCCCGAGGAGGAAGCCGCAGAGACCGCAATCCCGGCTGATGCGGAACCCGCCGAGGGTGAGGAAGATGCTGTGGGATCAACGGCGCAGGCCGAAGAGCCCGCGGAAGAAGACATTGTTGAAGAGAATCCCGAGGCTTCTGAATCTGATACGATGGGAAGTCCAGGGTAGGCGTTTCCCAGGGTAGGTCTGTGTCCTGAGCTGAATACCGCCGGGCAGGCTGCGTTCAGCGGTTGCAGTCAATTGCCCGCGTGCAAGATGGCAGCAGGGTTACAGACTGGAGAAAGAGTGAGGACGTGTAAAGCGCCGTATCCGGGAAATGGACTAAGCCCGAACCGGTCAAATCGGTCCGGAACGGCCGCGAATGCATAATATATGAGCAAGATCCGCATCAATGAACTGGCAAGGGAACTCGAGGTCCCCTCCCACGTGATCCTCGAGTTGCTGCCGGATCTTGGCGTCACGGATAAGAAGACTCACTCGAGTTCCGTTGAGGACGATATCGCGGACCGGGTACGCAAGCGTCTGAGCGGGGCAGAAGAGCGTGAAGAGCTTGTTCCTGAGGAGCCCGCGGTGCCTGAGGAGCAACCCGAAGTCTCCGCCGAAGCGCAGAAGGCGCGGCCGGCGGCGAAGAAGCCGTCCGTCAGGGAAGCAACCGCAGAAGTACCTTCCCCGGCTCAAGCAGTACAAACCGCGGAGCAACCAGTCTTGCCCGCCGTCCCAAACTGGACCGCCCGGACTGCCTCGCAGCCCATTCGGCCACCTCTGGCTGGCCAGCAAGGCGCGCCGACGCCTCCCTTGCAGCCGCCCCTGCGGCCGGCACAGACCTCGGCGCCGCCTCCCACTCCTCCTGCCCAGCCAGCGGCCATTCCGGCCAAGCCGGTTCCGCCCCCTAGACCGGGCCAGATCCTGACCGGTCCGCGGCAACCGCTGCCCCCTGGTTTTGCAGCTGAACCGCCGAAGGTGGTTCCCCCTGGCCGGCCCATTCCGGCGCCCCCTCAAGCGCGAACACCTCTGCCCAAGCAAGCGGCAGCGAAGGCCGAACAGAAGACGCCTGCGGAAGCCGCTCCGTTAGCCGGCCGGCCCGCGGCAAGGCCTGTAGTGCCTCCAAGGCCCGACATGGTGGCCAAACTGAAGCCACAGGGTAAGGCGGCTCCCGGACAGCCGATGCCGGCTCGGCCCGGCATGCCGGCCAGGACGCCGACGCCCGTTCCAGGCCAACCAATCTATCGTGGACCCATCCGCCCCGGGCAGCCATTGGTGCGAGGTCCGGGCGCCCCGGGCCCAAGGGGTCCTGGCCGAGGCCGCGGCCCGCATCCTACCGCCGTCCCACTCCCCGAGCCTCCGAAGACAGACGCTCAGCGCAGAACGCACGGCAAACCGGCCAAGCTCGCTCGTGATCGCGAGCGCGACCGTGAAGGCAAGCTGCTACCGTTCGCCGGCCGCCGGCCGGAGCCCGCTCCGCTGCCTGTCGTGGATAAGGAAATCACGATTTCCGCGGGCGTCACGGTCAAGGAACTGGCGGAAAAGCTGGGTTTGAAGGGTAACCAGGTCTTGCAGGTACTGGTCAACCGAGGCGTATTCGTGACCATCAACCAGGCTCTCGACGCAAAACTGGCGGAGGATGTGGCCCGCCGGCTGGGCGCCGGAGTAACCAAGATGAGTTACGAAGAGGAACAAGAGCGCGAGATCGAGCAAGCTGAAGAGACCGGCGTTCAGGTGGAGCGAGCCCCCGTGGTGACCATCATGGGGCACGTCGACCACGGCAAGACGTCCTTGCTGGACGCCATCCGGCTGACCAATGTAGCCGAGCGGGAGGCCGGCGGCATCACGCAGCACATCGGCGCTTATCAGGTGGAGCAGGACGGGCGCAAGATCGTCTTCATCGACACGCCAGGCCATGAGGCGTTCACCCGGATGCGCGCGCGCGGAGCCAAGGTCACGGACATTGTCATTCTCGTGGTGGCGGCCGATGACGGCGTCATGCCACAAACGCTCGAAGCCATGGACCACGCCAAGGCTGCGCAAGTACCCATCATTGTGGCGATCAACAAGATCGACAAGCCGGATGCTCAGCCAGAGCGGATTAAGCAGCAGTTGGCTGATCGCGGTTTGCTGCCGGAGGATTGGGGCGGCGATACCATCACGGTGCCAGTCTCCGCCAAGGCCAAGACCAACCTGGACTTGCTGCTGGAAATGGTTCTGACCGTGGCCGAAATGCAGGAACTGAAGGCCGCGCCTTCCCGTCCTGCGGTGGGCACGATTCTGGAAGCGAAGCTCGACAAGGGCCGCGGACCGGTCGCTACATTGCTGGTGCGTAACGGCACCCTCCGCGTGGGGGACTACTTCATCTGCGGGTCGGTATTTGGCAAGGTCCGGGCGCTGTTCAGCGACCGCGGCGTGAACGTGGATGTGGCCGAACCTTCCACGCCCGTAGAAGTGGTTGGCCTGGACTCGCTGCCTGATGTGGGCGATTCCTTCCAGGTGACCACGGACACGGCCAAGGCCAAGCAGATAGTTCTTTACCGCGAATCCAAGGCCCGCGAACAGGCCATGATGAAGAGCAGCCGCGTGACGCTGGACAGGCTCCATGAGCAGTTGTCGGAAGGCGGGACAAAGGAACTCAATATCATCCTGAAGACGGACGTGGGCGGCACGGCGGAAGTTCTGACAGACACTTTGCAGAAGCTTTCCACCGAGAAGGTCTCCATCCGCGTGCTGCACAGCGGGGTGGGCGCCATCACGGAGACCGACGTGCTGCTGGCCTCCGCTTCCAACGCAGTTATTGTGGGCTTCAACGTCCGGCCGGACCGCAACGCCGCCAACCTGGCGGAGCAGGACAAAGTGGACGTACGGTTGCACACGATCATCTACGAGCTCACCGACGAGATCAAGCGCGCGATGGTGGGCATGCTCGAGCCGGTGTTCAAGGAAGTTTACCGGGGCCGCGCGGAAGTCCGCGAAGTCTTCCGCATCAGCAAGGTTGGCACAGTGGCCGGCTGCTATGTCCAGGACGGTTATATCACGCGGGACTCGCAGGTAAGGCTGCTGCGTGACAATGTGGTCGTGCACCAGGGGCGGATTGATTCGCTCAAGCGCTTCAAGAATGATGCCAGCGAAGTGAAAAGCGGCTTTGAATGCGGCGTGGGGCTTGCTAACTATAACGATATCAAGCCAGGCGACGTGATCGAGGCGTTCGTCACCGAGCGGGTGGCGGCCGAATCACTCGTCTGAGGGTGATCACTGCGGCCGGAGAAAGCCATGGCGGCGATTGGCGTTCTGACGCTGGAAATGCGTCTGGATCATTCGCATTCCCTGAAGGATAAGCGGCAGGTCGTCAAGTCCTTGAAGGACCGGTTGCGCCACAAACACAATGTTGCCGTAGCCGAAATCGACTGCCAGGAGCTTTGGCAGCGCGCGGTGGTCGCTGCGGTGACCGTTTCCGGTGAGCGCAGCCGTGCCGAGCAAGTCCTTCAAAGCGTGGAGCAGGATGCGTCCGCAATGTTAGGTCCTCTGCTCGTGGGCGTCACCCTCGAATGGCTCGACTGAGAATGGCGGCCTGATTTGATCAGGCCGCGGGAGGAGACCTATATGGACCCTCACCGCTCCGAGCGGCTCGCTGAGACGCTGCGAGAGGAACTGGAAGAAATCGTTAATTACGAGCTCGAGGATCCCCGCCTCGGCACGGTGACGGTAACGGAAGTCATCCTGCCTGCGGGTATGCGGACCGCCCTGGTACGGGTCGCCCTGGAAGGCGATTCCGCCGAGAAGCAACGCTCTCTGGAGGCTTTGACCGGCGCGCAGGGTTTCATCAGGAGGCTGCTGGCCAACCGCATGGACCTGTACCGCACCCCCGAACTGCACTTTGAGTGCGATCTTTCCCCTGGCCTCGCCTTCAAGACACCGAAGTTACTGAAAAGAATAAGAAAAGGCCGGCCGCGCGAGGATGCGCCCGAAAATTTTTCTGAGGAAAACCAGCCAGAATGATGGCGGCTGTGTTACTTTTGTTCTTGGTCCCGCTGGCGGCGTCCGCGGGGGACCTGCTCCGCATCGAGTCCAGCTTGGACGCGATGGGTACCACTTACACGATAGTGGCCTACGGTCCGGATCAGTACGAACTCCGGGCGGCAGTGGAGCAGTCATTCGAGGAAGTTCGCCGCCTCGATTCGCTCCTGTCCAATTACAAAGAACGCAGCGAGTGGAGTCAGGTGAACCGGGATGCGGCCGCCGGGCCAGTGCGGGTAAGTGCAGAGCTGTTCAGACTACTGGAGGCGTGTGTGGCCTACAGTCGTAAGAGCGAGGGTGCATTTGACATCACCGTCGGCCCCTTGGTCAAGGTGTGGGGCTTTTACAGAGGCTCCGGCCGCTTGCCTCACCGGGCCGAGATTCGCGCCGCGCTTTCCCGGGTAGGCTACCGGAAGTTGCGGCTGAATCCGGACGAGCAAACCGTTTATTTCCAATCCCGTGGCGTGGAGATTGATCCCGGGGGGATTGGCAAAGGGTACGCGGTGGATCAAGTCGTGGAGATCCTGCGCCGCGCGGGACTTACCGCGGCGCTGGTAACGGCTGGCGGCAGCAGCGTTTACGCACTCGGTGCTCCGCCGGGCGAGAAGGGTTGGAAGTTAGCCATCAAACATCCGAAAAACCCTTCCAAAACTGTTGAAGAAGTGCTCCTGCGGGATGCTTCGATGTCGACCTCGGGAAGCTACGAGAAGTTCTTCTCGGCGCGTGGCAAAGTTTATAGCCATATCTTTGACCCGCGGACCGGTTATCCGGCCACGGGGGTGCTCTCGGTTTCCGTGATTGCCCCGCGGACACTGGATAGCGAGGCATGGACGAAACCGTATTTTATTCAGGGCCGCGCGTGGTCGGCCCAAAACAAACCGAAAGGATTTCGCGTGTTTTTTTGCGAAGATAAACCGGAACTGGCATGCGCGTGGCTCCAATGACAAGTCGTTTCCTGGATGCCTGCCGCCGCAGGCCCACTGATGTGAGGCCTGTCTGGTTCATGCGGCAGGCTGGACGGTACATGAAGCAATACCGGGAGATCCGATCGAAACACGGGATCCTGGAAATCTGCAAGCGGCCTGACCTGGCGGCCCAGGTGACGCTGCAGCCGGTGGAGATTCTC
>JBBIND010000012.1:23441-72333 GCA_037444075.1 Acidobacteriota bacterium
TATGCCGCCGCCGCGCGCCCTCCTCCGCATGGCGGCGCTCGGCGGCCTCGGCATGACCGACGACACGCCGCTCGCCTTCTGGTGGGCACACGAGCGGGCCGCGCGCATCTACGACGGCGCCGACGAGGTGCACATCGAGGCCGTGGCGCGGCGCGTCCTGCGCGGCTACGGCCTGGCGGCCTGACCTGGCGGCGGCGGTGACGCTGCAACCCATCGAGGTCCTCGACGTGGATGCCGCCATCATTTTTGCGGACCTTCTGCTGCCCATCGAGCCGATGGGACTCAAGTTGCAGTTCGTCTCCGGGGAAGGCCCCCACATTGACAATCCTGTCCGGACGTCGAGCGACGTCGATGCTTTGTCCATCTCCGATACGGACGATTTGGGCTACGTCGGCGAGTCCATTCAGCTCGTCGTGCGCTCCCTGGCGGGTAAGGTTCCGGTGATCGGCTTCGTGGGCGCGCCCTTCACGCTGGCCAGCTACATGATTGAAGGCGGCCCGTCGCGTACGTTCCTGCGCACCAAGCAGATGATGTACAAGGACGAGACGCTGTGGCGGCGCCTGATGGGCAAATTGGTTGACGTGCTGGGTCCGTTCGCCGTGATGCAGGTGGCCAGCGGCGCCCGCGCCATTCAGGTGTTCGACAGCTGGGTCGGCGCTTTGGGGCCGGACGACTATGTCCGCTACGTGGCCCCCTACTCCCGCGCGCTGATTGACCGCATCCGCGCCACCGGCGTCCCGGTTATCCACTTTGGCACGGGCGCGGCGGGCTTCTTCCGGGAACTGCACGCGGCCGGCGGCGACGTCATCGGCGTCGACTGGCGGATCAACATCGATCAAGCCTGGCTGGATATCAGCTACCGCTCGGCCATCCAGGGCAACCTGGATCCGGCCGTCTTGATGGCGCCCCTGCCTGAACTGAAGCAGCGCGTGTTCGAGCTGCTGAAGCGGACTGGCAACCGGCCCGGCCACATTTTCAACCTGGGGCACGGGATCCTGCCGGAGACGCCGGTCGAAAACGTCAAAGCCGTGGTGGAGATGGTGCGGGAGTTTCGTCCCTGAGCCGCATGAATCAGGCGGTCCTTCTGCTGGCCCACGGGGCCCCGGAGCGCCTGGAGGATCTGGGACAGTATCTCGAGAACGTGCGCGGCGGGCGTCCCGCCTCGCCCGGCTTGCTGGAGGAAATCCGCAGCCGCTACGCTCAAATCGGCGGAGGCTCGCCGCTTCTGGCGCTGACGCGGCGTCAGGCGGCGGCGCTGGAAGCGGTTCTCGGCTTGCCCGTCTACTTCGGCATGCGCAACTGGAGTCCCTACATCCGGGAGACGCTTGCCCGCCTGAAGGAAGACGGCGTGGAACGCATCGTAGCCCTCTGCCTGGCTCCCCAGTACTCGAAGCTCAGCGTCGGCCTGTATTTCCGCCGGGTCCAGGAAGCGATGGACGCCCTGGGCTGGAGCGCCGAAGTTCTATGGACGCCTGATTTCCACGACGATCCGCTGCTCGCCAAGGCGTTCGCCGAAAAACTGACGCCGCTTTTGCCCGCCGGGCGCGTTCTATTTACTGCACACAGCCTGCCGGAGAAGATATTGGCTGAAGGCGATCCCTACGACGCCCAAGCCAAAGCCACGGCGCGCGCCGTGGCGGAATGCGCCGGGCTGGAGGCTTCTGATTTCGCCTACCAAAGCCAAGGCATGACGGAAGACAAATGGCTAGGGCCAACGGTGGAGTCCTGCCTGGAGCGCTACGCGAGTGAGGGTGTGCAAGACGTGCTGCTGGTCCCCGTCGGTTTCGTCTGCGACCACGTCGAGATCCTGTACGACGTAGACATCCACTTCCGGGAACACGCGGAGAAACTGGGCATCCGCCTGCGCCGCACCGGGTCCCTCAACGATTCCCCGGCTTTCATCGCCGCTCTGGCCGCCGTTGTCAGGCGGAGACTCGAGGCCTCCTGAATGGCCCCGGTCATCATCGTGGGCGGCGGCATTTCCGGCCTCTCGGCGGCGTACGATCTTACCCGGGCAGGCGTCGCTACAAGGCTGATTGAGCGGCAGCCGCATCTGGGAGGCGTCATCACCACCGAGACCGTGGAAGGCTGTCTTATCGAGGGTGGTCCGGACAGTTTTCTGGCGGCCAAGCCCTGGGCCTTGGAGTTGATCAAGGAACTCGGCCTGGGCGGCGACGTCATCGGATCGAACGACCATCTACGGTCCACATTCCTGTACAAAGGCGGCCGCCTGGTGCCGCTTCCGGATGGGCTGATGTTGATGGTCCCCACGAAGATACTGCCGTTGGTGACCACCCGGTTGCTGAGCTGGCCGACCAAAATCAGCATGGGCCTGGAGTGGTTTCGCCGGCCGTCGGGGAAGGCGCTGCCGGACCGATCGGTGGCCGAGTTCATCCGGGACCACTACGGACAAGAGGCGGTGGATTACCTGGCCGAACCGCTGCTCTCCGGAGTCTATGGCGGCAATCCGGAGCGGCTCAGCATCAACAGCGTCCTGACGCGCTTTGTGGAACTGGAGTCGGCCTACGGCAGCCTTACCAAGGGAGTGCTGGCCGAACGGCGCCGCGCGGCCGGGAAAGGCGCCGGAACAGCTCCTCTGTTCCGAACGCTAAAGGGCGGCCTTGGGCAATTGGTGGAAGCTCTGGAGAACGTCATCAGCGGAAAGCTGGAAGTCCTGACGGGAGCTGCAGAGGCTGTCGAGCCGCAAGCGGACGGATTTCGCGTGCGGCTGGGCGGGGAATGGCTGCCGGCCTCTCAAGTGATTCTGGCCTGTCCCGCGGGGCAAGCCGCGGCCCTGCTCCGGACTACGGACAACGAACTGGCGGCGCAGCTCGAGGCCATCCCTTACAGCTCTTCAATGACCGTGGCGCTGGGATACCGGCGCGCCGAATTCCGGCACCGGTTGAACGGCTTCGGTTTCCTGGTTCCTCGTAAGGAGCGGCGCCGCCTGATCGCCTGCACCTGGGTAGGCACCAAGTTTTCCCACCGCGTGCCGGATTCCCACGTCCTGTTGCGGTGCTTCCTGGGCGGCGCGGATGATGCCGCCGTCCTCAGTGAATCTGACGAAGCTGTGCTGAACTCCGTGCGCGAAGAGCTGTCCAGGATCATGGGCGTGAGCGAGGAGCCTTGCTTTACCCGCATCTCTCGCTGGCCTTCCTCGATGGCGCAATACACGGTGGGCCACGCCGAACGCCTGGGGAAAATCCGACAGTGCCTTGATGCTTACCCCGGCTTGCACCTGGCAGGCAATGGTTACACGGGCATCGGCGTGCCGGATTGCGTGCGCATGGGCCGTGAGGCTGCGCGCAAGATCATCGCCGCCGTGTAAGGGACAGCCCTCAATCCCCGATCATGACCCGCACACCGGACGGCTTCACTTCGATTCGATCCACCCGGTGATCGAGTTCAAACGGCTCACCGATCTTCACCTCCGGGTAACGCGGCACAACAAAGTTCTCGATCAGGAATTCAAGCGCCGCCCCGCTCATGCGTATCCCTGAAACCTCCACGCGCTCCACGTCGACTTGCGCCTCTCCCCGGCCGGACTTGACCCGGACCGTCCCTTCCACCTTTCGCTCGCCTTCCAACAGCCGCGCGATCAACCAGCTTACGGGTTTACCCTGCCCCCGCCGCAGCTTCAGGAAGTCTACATAGGCGGAACCGGTCACGCGGCTCTCGCCAAGTACAAAATGGGGATCGCGCACGCCTTCCGGGATGTGGTTGCGGACTTCCGCCCGCGCATACGCGTTAATTTCCCGCACGCTGAATGAAACCATAGAGCGCGCGGGAGCTTTGTCTTCCCGAATCAGGGCGAGTTTGGCGCGGGCGGAAGCGTGCTCGCTCCCCGTGCCGGCGAGCCAGACGGCTGCGGCGACTAAGCCCGTAATTACACGATGGGGTACAGTCACCAGGATTTAGAGTTCAGCCAGAACCTCCAGATCCATATTACCGCCCGAAAGAATGATGCCGGCGGTTTGGATTCCCGATGGCAGTTTGCCGCTCAACGCTGCCGCCGCCGCCACAGCGCCGCTCGGCTCGGCCAGGATCTTGAGCCTGGTGAGCAGGAACTTCACAGCGTCCCGTATTTCTTCTTCGCTCACCAGCACCACCCGCTCCACCAGCTCCTGAATTATCGGGAAGGTGATCTCGCCCGGGCTCGGCGAGCGCAAGCCGTCGGCGATGGTGGCTGGAGCGGCTATGTTGACTCGATGGCCGGCGCGCAGAGACAGCCAGGTGTCATTGCCCAATTCCGGCTCGACTCCAATCACGCGAATGCCCGGGCGCATAGCGTGTGCCGCTACGGCGCACCCCGATATCAACCCGCCGCCCCCGATGCACACCACCAGAGCATCGAGGCCGGGCGCTTCCTCCAGCAGTTCCAACGCCGCGGTTCCCTGTCCGGCGATGATCCGGGGGTGATCAAAAGGGGGCACGAGGACGGCCCCTGTCTCTTCGGCTATCCGGCGTCCTATCTCTTCGCGCTTGTCCTTCAGCCGGTCGTAGATGATGATGTTGGCTCCCTGCGCACGGGTGGCTTCCATTTTGGAGCGGGGCGCGTCATCCGGCATGACCAGCGTAGCCGCGGCGCCCACGTGGCGCGCGGCGATGGCCACCGCTTGCGCGTGGTTGCCGGAGGAGAAGGCTACCACGCCCCTGGACAGGTCCTGCGCAGGCATGGACAGGATGAAGTTGGAAGCACCGCGGATTTTGAAGGCGCCCCCGCGCTGAAAGTTCTCGCACTTGAGCAGAGCTTGCAGTCTTGAAGCGTTGTCAAAGCTCCGCGAACTCAGCACGGGTGTGCGGCGCGCCAAGGGCCGGATTCTGGCGGCTGCCTGGCGGATGTCCTCGATTTGCACGGTCATGTCGATTCAGCAGGATAACTCAGAACCGTATCATAACCCGCCCGGAGACGGTCAGACTTGCCAAGCTACGCTTGCTAAGGGAAACTGAAGCTGTGCCAGAGTTTTGTACCTGTGGCGCGCAACTGCCTCCCGATGCGCGCTTCTGCCATAAATGCGGTAAGCCTCAATATGAACTGCCGGCGCCGGAAGAAGAACCTGAGGAACAGCCCGTCGTCCCCGAGCCGGTCACGCGCGCGGCGGAACCGCCTGCCCACATCCCGCTAGAGATCGGATTTCACAACCGCGTAGCCGTGCGGACCGGGATTCTGGCCGCGGCGCTTTCCGGCTTGCTCATTTCCATGCCGATGCCGGCATTTTTCGGCATGCTGTGGATTATCATCCTGCTGGTGGCCTCGGGCTTCTTCGCTGTCTATCTTTACGGCCGCCGCACCGGGGATGAACTTACCGTGCGCAGCGGCGCTCACCTGGGCTGGATGACGGGCATTTTCGGCTTTGCGATTGTGACCGTCTTCTTCACGATCAACATGATCCTCATTTCGAGGCGCGGAGGCTTGGGGGCGTTCTATCGCGAGCAGTTCAGCGACCGCCTCGACGAAGCCGGCGTTGAGCAGGTCCTGCAACTGTTCCAAAGCCCTGCCGGAGTCGGCGGCATCGTCCTCGTGACGCTCATTTTCCTGTTCCTGGTCTTCACTTTGCTGCCCACCTTGGGCGGCGCGTTGGGAGCCCGCATCCTCTCGAAGGACTAGTTGGCCGGGCGAGCCGGTGGCGGGCTGTGCCGTTTCACTAGCGCTACCCCAAAGAAGATAATCAACAGCGCCAGCGACTCGCTCTGGCCGAACGGCTCGCGATACACCAGCCAGCCTAGTATGGCTGCCACGACCGGGTTGACGTAGTTGTGCAGGGAAACCAGTGCTACAGGCAGGCGCTGAAGCGCGTAGATGTAGGCGCTGTAGCCCACGATGGAACCGAACAGCACGAGGTACAGAAGCGCTCCCACTCCCCTCGTGCTCCAGTTGACGGGCCCCTCGGGAATCAGCAAAGCAGGGGGCAGGAAAGCCAACCCCGCCGCCAGTTGCTGCACCGCGCCGCTCACGATGGCGTTGGCGCGCTTGGACAGGCGCCGTTGTCCGATGGAGCCAAAACTCCAGCAGGCGCTCCCCAGTTGAAGCACCAGAAACCCTCTCCAGACGTCCCCCTGCAAGCCCCGTCCCCAGATGTCGGGCGCGACCAGCAGGGCAGCTCCGCCGAAACCCACCAACATGCCTCTCACTACGGGCCAGCGGAGGCGTTCGCCTCCCGGCAGGGCAGCCTCGATGCCAACCATCCAGAACGGAGACACAGTCACGAACAAGGCCGCCAGGCTGCTCGGAATCCAGAGTTCGGCGTAGGTCAGACACCCGTTGCCACCGCCCAGAATCACCACGCCATACAACCCCGTCCACAGCCATTCCCGGCCACGCGGCATGGACATACCGCTCAGCCAGGCGACGATGAGAAGCAATGCGCCGGAGAGTAGGAACCGGGTGCTGACCAGCGTGAGCGGCGGAAATGTCTCCAACGCCATCCTGATCCCCAGATAAGTGGTGCCCCAGAACAGACAGAGCGCGCTGAGGGCGGCATACGCCCAGAAGTGTGGATGGCCTCGCAATTCCACAGGTTAACAGACGTCCCGCCGAGCGACCCGAGCGTGGCTCGGTTAGAATGGAAAGCTTGATTATCACCCTCACTGCGAACCCCGCGATTGACGTCAATTTTACCGTCGACCGGTTGGTGTTCGACGATCGCGCATACATCCAGGCAACAGCGGAGTCAGCCGGGGGCCGCGGCGTCAACGCGGCCTGCGTGCTCCACTCGTTCGGCGCCAAACTGCTGGCTGTGGCAACCTCCGGCGGGGCTTCCGGCGAGCAGTTCGAGCAACTGCTGTGCGGCTGCGGCTTCCCCGTGGAGGTCGTGCGCATCAGCCAGGAAATCCGGCGCAACTTCACCATCAGCGACCGCCAGGGCTTGTCGGTGAAGCTCAACGAAAAGGGACCTCGCCTGAAGGAGGATGAAGTCGAACGCCTGCGGTCGGCAGTGCTCAAAAAGTTAACCGGCGCCTCCTGGCTGCTGCTCTGCGGCAGCCTGCCGCCGGGAGTGCCGGACGATTTCTACCAGCAACTGATCCACGAAGCGCGCAGGCAGGGCGTGCGAACCCTCGTGGATGCCGATGGAGATGCCCTGCGGCTCGCTCTGGAGGCAGGGCCCAGCGTCGTGGCGCCGAACGAGCAGGAGGCGGAACGCCTGCTCAACCGTGCCCTGGTGATGCCCGCTCATTTTCGCGAGGCAGCCCAGCGCATCCAGGCTCTGGGCGCCGAAGCTGTGATCCTTTCCCTTGGCAGCCGGGGGGCCGTCTGCGTTTACGACAGCGTTACGGCGGACATCCTGGCGCCGCGCGTGGATTCCGTCTGCCCGATCGGCGCCGGCGACGCCTTGAACGCCGCCTTTGTCTGGGCCATGAGCCGCAACGAGGACTTTCTGGACGCCGCGCGCTGGGGGGTGGCGGCGGGAACCGCCTCCGCCTGCCTGCCGGGGCTGCAATTTGCTGACCTGGCGCAGACCGAGGAAGTCTATTCCCAGGTCGAGGCGAGAATCATCCGCTAGCGGCGCCGCTTCCAGAAAAGATCCGAACGGTTGAGCCAGAACAGGATCAACACGCAAAAGACCGCGAGCAGCGCCGCAAATGTGGCTGCTGTGCCCGCGACGAGGTAGTCAGCAGCGCGGAGCGGCGGCGGCATCACGCGCATCATGACGACCGCCACAGCCGCAAAGACAACGACAGCCGTTAAGACCGGGACCAGGACTCGGAATACGCGATCAGCCACACATTCGATTGTAGACGGGTTGAGGCGCCCGGTTGCGCCCTGTGCGCTCAGTCGTATTTTTCGTGCAGGATTCGCCGCCGGTCAAAGCCCATGCCCTTCAGCATGGAACGGACGTCGTTCACCATAGCTTTCAGCCCGCAGATGTAGATGTCCGCGTCCCGGCGTGCTCCGAGCAACTGGGGCAGGTGTTTCTGCACATGCCCTTGCAGCCCTCTCCACTCGGGTGAAGGCCGGCTCAGGGTCGGCAGAAAGCGGAAATTGCGGTGGCGGGCGGCAAGCCGTTCGAACTCTTCCCCGTAAAGCAGGCTTGTTTCGTGCCGCGTACCGAACAGGAGGGTGTAGCTGCGGCTGTCATCCCGCGGGAGCCGGGCGAGGAGCATGGAGCGTATGGGCGCTATGCCCGTCCCGGTGGCAACAAACAACGAGTCCGCTGGCCCAGGACGCAGCTTGAAATCGCCCAAAGGCCCCTGCATCTGGACGGTGTCCCCCGGCCTCATGCGAAACAGGTGGGGAGTAAATGCGCCCTCCACGACGAGATTCGCGCATAGTTCGAACTGGTTGCCGTCCGGCGGTGAGCAGATGGAGTAGGCGCGTGTAATGGCGCGCCCGCCGACGTCGTCCGTGAAAGAAACAAACTGCCCGGGCACGAAGTCCAGCCGATCCAACTCCGGCGCTTCGAAAACAAAATGCCGGACCGCCGGAGCGATATCGCGAATCTCCAACAGGACGACTTTGGCGCCGGGTTGGCTCGCAGCCCTCACGCTATCTCTGGCGCGGTCCAAGAGAACCTCTCCCAAGCCAGGGTGGCCGTCGAGCGGTGCAGTTAGATGAATCTCGACATTATGGTAGATGCGCGAGAGACGCTCAACGATGCGGGGAAGGTCCGCGCCCACATGCGTGCCCAGCGTCAGGAAGTACGGGATGACGACTATGCGGGAAGCTCCTCGGGTGATCAGACTTGATACCGCGGCTTCGAGATCCGGAGAGGCGAGGTCGAGGAAGGCAGCTTCTACAAGGCCGTATCCGCCGCTCAGCGCAAGGTCCCGGGCGGCGTCGCGCACCGCCTGATTGGCTCCTTCCAGACGGGAACCGTGCGCGAATACGATGAACGCTGTTTTCAGAGCGGGCCCCCGCCTTTCAGTGTGGCACAGGCGGGGGCCCGTGCTGAGCTAAAAGATCAACTTCATTACGGCTACGAAGTCCCGCGGCTGATTGCGCTGCGCCGGATTCAACTGGCCGAAGCGCGGATCAGTGACGCTGGTGCTGATAAGCCGTCCGAAGTGCGTATAGTCAAACGCGTTGTGGGCATCCAGGCGAATCTGCCAGCGGAGCCGCTCAGCGATGGGGAATTCCTTATAGGCTGAAATTTCCCAGCTCTGAAGGAAGTCGCTGCGGACGTCCGGAAACCGCGTGGGGAAGTCGCGCAGGGTGAAGGGAGCCGGAGCGCGATTCGGGAACAACGTGGTGTCGAACCACTTGTCGAAGAACGGGTCGAACTTCACGCCGCCGCCCTTGCGAGCATTCTCGTCACGTTGTTTGCTGGTCAACTGGGCGCTCCTCGCCGCCAGAGGTCCGGCGTTCGGGAAGGCGAAAGGCGCCCCGCTCCGGATCATCCACTGCGCGCTAAGATTCCACCCGCCGATGAACCCGTTGACAACCCGATTGGCATCGCTAAGCCAAGGCTTGCCTTTGCCGAAGGGTAGTTCGTAGCTGGAGGCAATCGAGAACGTGTGCGGGATGTCCCACTCGCTGAGCCGCCGCTCGAGGCCGGTCTGGTTCAGGTCAGACAGGACGACGTCCTGCGCGTTCAGCAGAGAGACTTCCTCGAGGGTCTTGGCGAGCGTATAGGACAACTGCATCGCCAACCCGCCCGAGAAACGCCGCGTGGCCTTCATCTGGAGCGAGTCGTAGCGTTGCGACCCGACGGCGACGTTGCTGATGTTGACCTGGCTGAAATGCGGGTAGGCCACGAGCAACTGCTGGCGCGGGATGGTGGCTCCATTGAAGGCTGAACCGGGGAGCAGGCCCCTCATGGGGTTCGGCTGGGCTGCCGTGAAGTAGGCCGACCGATCGGCCACCGGGATGCTGTTGAGGGTGTCCGCGGGTATGAAGTTCAAGCCCACGCCCACCGGAAGCTTGCGCGTGATGTTGCCGACATAGGAGGCATCTGCCAGCCAGCCGCCTGGCAAACTCCGCTGGAACCCGAATGAGAACTGGTGCGTGCTGGGCAGCGCCCGTTCCAGGTATTGGGCGCTCACAGCGAGTCCCAGGTTGGTAGCCAAGCCCTGCGAACTCCCGATGGGGAGCAGCAGGCCGGTCGGGAACAACTGAGTGGGGAAGGGATCGGACAAGCTGACGGCGGGCGTCAGCCGGCCGTCGGTGCTGTCCACCAGGTCCGAGCGGCGGCTGAAGCCCGTATCCGGACCATTGGCGTTCTGTCCGAGATAGTTCAGCCCGTAGCCCGCGCGCAGCACCCACTTGTCGGCGAATTGCCAGGCGATGCCGGCGCGCGGCTGCCAATTGTTGAGGTCCCGATCAAACGCCAGCCGCTCGACGCCGCTGGTCCCGGCGAAAAGCAGGCCGCCGCGCAGGTTCAAACCTTGCACCTGCGACGCCAACGGGCTCGGCTGGCCGAAAGCGAATCCGCGGACCTGCCGGTTGTAGCGCTCGCGTATGGGCGACTCGAAATCCCAGCGCAAGCCCAGATTCAAGGTGATCCGTGGCGTCACCTTCCAGTCGTCCTGGACGAAGATCGCATAGTAAGGGTTGCGGTAAGCGGGATCCATGTTGCGATCCACAAAGCCACTGGTGGGGTGCCCCAGCAGGAAGGTAGCGAACTCGTTGCCGGAAAGGGCATCGGCGCGCAGCGGGTCTGCCTGGCTCCAATTGCGGCCGAACGAGTAGTTGCCGCTCGCCGAAGCCGGCCGGATGTTGTTGGTCTGGTACAGCCTCAGTTCGAGGCCGGTCTTGATGGAGTGACGGCCCCGGATGACGTTGAGGTTGGGCTGTGCGCTGTAGGTATCGCTGGTTTCATAGCCGCTGGTCTGCGTGGCGCCGAGCGGACTGTAGTTGTGTCCTGTCAGGTTGAAGCGCGGGAATTGCAGGGCGGTGAACTGGCGCACCAGCGCATCCGGGAAGCCCAATTGGCGCGGATCGTAGTTCCGGCCGAAGGTATTGCCGCTGAAACCCTCGTACCTCGCCAAGCCGCCGCGCAAATTGAACACGGCGCTCGGGCTGATGGTATACGTCCAGTCCGCGCCCCAGTTGCGCGAGACGCGCGTGGAAGGATGCTCGCTGCTGGGCTCAGCCGCGTTCGTTCCCCATTGTATACGCGCCCAGTTGGACCACGGCGTCTGCCCGTAGCGCCAGCTGATCCGGCTGTTCTGCGTGATGTGTACGTCCATCTTGCCAAGCCACTGGTCATAGCCATTGCGCGAACTGTTGACGAACAGGTAGTTGTTCTGCTGGTCCAGGTTCTCACTCGGGCGATTGGGCGCAGGATAGAAGGACGCGGCGCGGGAGGCCACCTGGTTGATACGGTTCTGGGGGATTCGATTGCCGGCGAACGGCGTCCGTACGAACGCCCCGGCGGCGTTGCGGGTGGTGCTCATGGGGTCGTAGATGGTGATCTGCCGGTTGGCGTTGTCCACCGTTTGAGAGAAGTCACCGGACCGCTGAGGCGCCGTCGGAACGCTCCAGAGTTGGGTTTGGGGATTCCGCTCGCGGAGCGCTTCCAGGGAGAGCATGAAGAACACGCGGTTGCGTCCGTCCAGCAGCTTGGGGATATAGACCGGACCATCCACGGTGAAACCGAACGTGTTGTTGCGGAAGGGCGGCCGCTTCACGCCCGCTGCGTTTCTGGAATAGCCGTTGGCGCCGATTTTGTCGTTCTTCAAGAACTCAAACAACTGGCCGTGCAGAGTGTTCGTGCCGGTACGCAAGCTGATCGACGTTACGCCGCCCCCGATGCGGCCGAACTGGGCGTCGTAGGAGTTCGTCAGCACGTTGACTTCCTCGATCGCGTTCAACGCCGGCGCGAACGTGGCGCTGCGGCTGGAACGTGTGGTCGCCACCCCGTCCAGGAGCGTCTCATTCTCTCCGCTGCGCCCGCCGTTGATGGAAACGGCGTTGATGTTGCCGAACGCATATAACTCAAAGGAGCCCCAGTAACTGCTCGTCTTCACGACACCCGGAAGCGTGTACAGCAATTGGTACAGGTTGCGGCCGTTGGCCGGGAGGTCCCGGACCAGCTTCTGTTCGATGGTGGCAGAGCGCGAGGCCGTTTCCGTCTGGAGCAGTTGGGCTTGTCCCGCCACGGTAATGCTCTCGGTGATGGCGCCCAATTCAAGACGCACATCGACGCGCAGCCGGTCCGCCGCGCTGACCTGGAGTCCGGGACGGGTTACTTTCTTGAAGCCCTCCAACTCCACCGTAACGACGTATTCACCAGGCGGCAAGAATTGGGTTACGTACCGGCCAGTCTCGTTTGTCCTGGCTTGGTACTCCAGTCTCCGCTCCACACTAGTAGCAACGACACGCGCCCCCACGATAGGGGCGCCCGATGGGTCAGTCACCTCCCCCGTTATTGTGGCGCGGAATTCCTGCGAAACAGCCGCTGTCCCCAACATGAAAAGGCAGAGGACGAGCGCGCTGAACAGACGTAGAACTCTCATGCCTTCCTCCCTGATTGCTGAGATCTCGAAAATGCCGGTATAAGCTGAATCCCTGCGCCCAATGGTGTGACTATAGATCAATCCGAACCATCAGTCAACCCGTCGCTGTCCCGGGCAACGCGGCCACCCAACTGCGTTGAAAAGACTCGACTTTTAGGTCCAGGGCCAGGCAGCGTCCGGCGTGGTCGGCCGGGGAGCAAGGCTCACATTGTTGCATTTCACCACGTAGTTTCCAGCCGCAGCGGCAAAGCGTCCTCATGGTCGATTCGCCCGATGACACTGTGCGCGCCCGGGTTCTTCGGCAGGTCACACACTGAAGCGC
The DNA here is from genome assembly GCA_037444075.1 of Acidobacteriota bacterium. Taxonomy (GTDB): domain Bacteria; phylum Acidobacteriota; class Terriglobia; order Bryobacterales; family Bryobacteraceae; genus JBBIND01. Next base: position 36,160 of record JBBIND010000012.1, read on the forward strand.
ATCCCCTACCTTTTGTCCTTTGGCAGGTTCCGGCTGCTTCGCGCGGCGCTGATGAGCGAGTCCATGCTCTCCAGGTATCTCTCCAGGGCTTGGCTTCCCGTCGGCGTCAGCCGGTACTCCGTTCTTGGTTTCCGCTCCTGAAAACATTTCCGGCAGACTACGTAATTTGCTTCTTCCAGGCGCCGGGCGTGGGTGCTCAGATTGCCGTCCGTAACCGCGGTTCGATCTTTCAGTTCGCTGAACGTCAGCGGACCGTCTCGGGCGAGTGCGCTGAGAATCAGCAGCCTGACCGGCTCATGCACCAGCCTGTCGATTTCCGGGGGGCGCGCCTCCGCTCCGGCATCGCCACGCCTGCCTGTGTTCCGGTCAGTTCGCCTGCTTCTTCGCGCCATTTCAGCCATGCCTTTTCGAGCGATGCAACTCAGTCTCCTTCCGGACATCCCCGCCCGGAAGAGCACCAGCGATCATGAGCGCCCGCCATCGCCGCGAACAAGTACGTTCCGCTGCAAAGCTTGCGGCAACTTCACAACACCACGCGTGTGTCGCCCTGACGCCGCGTCACCCGCTCACGGTCGAAGTACTCCAGTAGCGGTATCGCGTACTTGCGCGAAACTCCGGTCCATTCTTTGAAATCACCAACGCTGAATCGCTCGCCCTGTCTCCCGGCAAGAAGCGCCCGCACGGATTCGAGCGCTTCGCGGTGGAAGATGAGTTCATCGGACAAGCGAGCCAGGCGGCCATCCCGGATGAGGATCTCGAGCAGCGTGCGCGCCTTGTGCGGTGCCACGCCGCATGCGGTCAGCACTTCGGACTTCGCTGGCACCTGCAACCCGCCGCGGCGAAAAGCCTCCTCGATGCGCGTCAGTGCCTCCTGCTCATCCTGCTGGAACACCCGGCGGTGAGAGGCTAAACGTACGATGTCCCTCTCGACGGCGATGGCGGACGAGTTGTTCAGCGCGGCTTCCAGCAGAAACGCCGGCACGCCGGGGAACTCCTTCGTCCGGAGTTCTTCCTTGGCCAGGCCGGCTTGAAGGGGTTGCGCGCGGTGGAACGCCTGCAATACCTTCGCGGAACGCTCAGCTGCGGATTTGAGCCACTCCGGAGCCACCATGCAGGGTTGGGATTCGCCCAGCAAACTGAGGCCGGCGGATTCGCCAATCCCGGCAAGCACATCCGCCCGCACACCCGTGCGTGCAACGAGTTCGCTCAGCTCCAAGCCGTAGGGTGCTTCACGCACCCAGATTCCCAGGCGTCCCGCGAGGTCTGCTTCGGACAGTTTCCGAAGCCTCTCCGCGGCGACGGTGCGCCGAAGTTTCTCAGGCGGGTTCGCATCCAACACGACGCCTCCGCCAATGGTCACCACGGGAGAGAACATGCGGATGATGAACCGGTCCCCGGGCAGAAAAAACAACGGCTTCTGCAAACTGAATCGGGCCAATCCCCTGCGCCCCGGCGCCAACGCGTTGGGCGGTTCCAACAGGTGTACCGTCGCGGTGGTTTCCGCCGTGCCGCAGTGAAAGTGCACGGGCGTGGCGTGTTTCAACGGCCGTGCCGAGGCGAGCAACTCGACCTCGCACTCGGCGCGCGTCGCCGCCGCGAACAGCCCCGGGTCAGTCAGCGTAATGCCTCTACGCAGTTGGGACGTTTCCGCGCCGGCCACGTTGAGCGCCGTTCTCTGTCCCGCGGACGCCTGCTCGACGGACGTGCCGTGGACTTCGATGCCGCGGACTCGAAGGCGCTTGCCGCCGGGCAGAGCTTCAACTTCCTGCTCTACGCCAACACTGCCGTCCGACAGGGTTCCCGTCACCACGGTTCCGAAACCGCGCATGCTGAAAGCACGGTCGATGGGAAGCCGCAGGTGCCTGGTTGCATCTCTTTCCGGCACGGAGGCAGCCACGCGAGCCAGTTCCTGTTTCAGTGTTTCCACGCCTTCGCCACTGAGGGCGCTCACGGGCACCAGCGGAGCCTTCTCCAGGAAGGAGCCTGCCAGGAATTCCTGCGCTTCCAGTTTCGCCAGTTCAAGCAGGCCGGTTTCGACGGCGTCGCACTTTGTCAGTGCCACCACTCCGCGCGTAATGCCGAGCAAGCGGCAGATTTCGAAGTGCTCGCGCGTCTGCGGCTTGATGGACTCGTCCGCTGCGATCACCAGCAGCACGGCATCGATGCCCGTGGCCCCGGCGAGCATGTTGCGCACGAAACGCTCGTGCCCGGGCACGTCCACAAAGCCGATCCGTATGTCCGCCGGCAATTCGAGATGGGCGAACCCTAAGTCGATGGAGATGCCCCGCCGCTTCTCCTCCGCCAGGCGGTCCGTGTCGATGCCTGTCAACGCCCCGACCAGAGTGGTCTTGCCATGATCGATATGACCCGCCGTGCCGACGATAATGTTCCTCATGGGGGCGATTTCCATCGTACTACTCGCCGCACTGTGGGCCCTTCAGGAGCCGGCCACTTTTAAGGCGGACACTCTTCTGGTGCGTGTGGACGCGCAGGTGATGCTGGAGAACAAGGTGTTGGCTGAGTTGGAACGAGCCGACTTCTTGGTCCGTGATGAGGGCGTTCCCCAGGATATTCTCTACTTCGGGCGGGAGACCGAACCCCTGCGCCTGCTCCTGTTGCTGGATGTCAGCGGCAGCATGAGGAGCCAGGTGGAAGGGGTGGCCAAGGTTTCGCGGGAGGCGCTGAAGTCCCTGCGCGAGGGAGACGAGGTCGCGGTGATGGCGTTCAGCCGGCGCGCCCGCGTGCATCTGGATTTCACACCGGACATTGAGCGCGTGTCGCGCGAGATTGGGCCGGCTGCGCGTGATTCGACATTGGGCAGCGGCACGGCCACGAATGCGGCCATCATCGAGGCTGCCCGCTACATGAGCGGGAGCCTCGAGGGGCGGGCCGGGCGGCGCGCCATCATCATCGTCACTGATAACCGCGGCCTCAACTACCTGACGCCGGATGAGGACACGCTCCGCGAATTGCTGGCGGCCGATGTTGTGCTGAATGCCGTGCTCGCGGCCAATGCTTCGCGACCGAAGCCACCGCCTGCGGGGGCGATCCTGAATCCGGAGTTCACGCCTACCGACGTTCCACGGCTCGCCGATGCGAGCGGCGGTGAAGCGCTGCAAGCCCGGCAGGCGCCGGCTTCCTTTCGGGCGCTGATGGAACGCATCCGCGCCCGCTACAGTCTGCACTTCCGTCCGCAGGCGGCCACCGGGGGAGAGTTCCGCCGCATCCAGGTGGAACTTACCGAGGCAGCCGCGAGGCGCTACCCTCGCGCCAGGGTGCTGGCCAGGTCCGGCTATTACGCGCCCCGATAGGCTGCCGGCGCTCACCCGGAAACAGGCAAAAGGCAGCGTTTGCCGAGTCTCTTCCGGCGGGGCCGCGATTGCGATACATTGTGTGGTTGCGCTGCTTTCATCACAATCGCACGCAAGGAGAGGAATGCTATGCGGAAAATCAAGACTGCTGTCATAGGGGCCGGATTCATGGGCCGCGTTCACACGGAGGCCATCCGGCGGCTGGGTGGCGTGGAGGTGGCGGGAGTGGCTGCCATCACTCAGCAGGAAGCGGCCGCCTTCGGGCGCAGCATGCGCGTGGATCGCACCACTGACGATTACATGAGCCTGGTGAACGATCCCGAAATAGAGGCCGTACATATCTGCACGCCCAACGCGCTGCACTATCCGGTGGCCAAAGCCGCCATCAAAGCGGGCAAGCACGTGCTGTGCGAAAAGCCGATGGCGATGTCGGTATCCGAGGCCAAGGATATGGCGAAACTGGCCAAGTCCAAGGGTGTGGTGGCCGCGGTGAATCACAACCTGCGTTATTACCCGGTGCTCCAGCAGATTCGCCGCATGATCGAGAAGGGTGATCTCGGCGAGATCCTGGTAGTGCAGGGAACCTATTCCCAGGACTGGCTGCTCTATGACACCGACTACAACTGGCGGTTGGATGCCAAGGACAACGGCCCTCTCCGCGTGGTTGGCGACATCGGCTCGCACTGGATGGATCTCGTCCAACACCTGACCGGGATGCGCATCACCGCGCTCTGCGCTGATTTGCAGACAGTTCACAAGACCCGCAAGCGGCCCAAGGTGGCTGTGGAGACGTTTGCCGGGAAGAAACTGAAGCCGAGCGATTATGACGACGTCCCCATCGATACGGAGGACTTCGGCTCGGTGCTCCTCCACCTGGGAGACCGCGCGCGCGGCGCTTACACGGTGAGCCAGGTGAACGCGGGCAACAAGAACCGCCTGCAAATGGAGATTTACGGCACCAAGGCGGGCGTAATCTGGAACCAGGAAAGGCCCGACGAACTGTGGGTGGGCAACCGCAACACTCCGAACCAGATCATCATGAAGGACCCCTCGCTGCTATTGCCCATGGCCAGCGGCTTCGCGGATCTGCCTGGCGGGCACGGCGAAGGCTACGGCGACACCCATAAGCAGGTGTTCCGCCGCTTCTACGCGCGTATCGCTGATCCCAAATCCCCGGTCGATTTCCCCACGTTCGAGGAAGGACTCTGGGGAATGCAGTTGCTGGAGAACGTGCTCAAGAGCCACAAGAAGCGCAGCTGGGTGAAGACCAGCTAATCGGCCTCCACGTCGCGGCCGGGGTGAGCGTCAGTCTCCGGCCGCGCCCCTCATGCGCTCGGCCAGAACCAGCTCAGCGAGTGCTTCCATCCGGTCTACCAGCAGGTCAGGCGGGTGCTCATCAAACGTCTCAGGCTGGAACCCGTAGGTCACCCCGCAGGACTTGATTCCCGCGTTTCGTGCGGTAAGCACGTCGACTGAGCTGTCACCCACCATGAGCGCCCGGTGCCTGGCCACGGACGTTTCACGCAAGAGCGCTTCCACGCCCATCGGGTGAGGTTTCTTCTGTTCGAAACTGTTGCCTCCGTAAATACTCACGAAGTGCTCGGACAGTTCCAGCCCTTCCAGAATAGCTGTAGAAAAGCGGACCGGCTTGTTCGTCAGCACCGCCATCTTCACGCCTGCCTCGCGCAACTTATCGAGAGCTTCCTGCACGCCCGGATACAGCTGCGTTTCGTCCAGCATGTGATCGCGGTAGTACTCGTAGAAGTGCTGTAGAGCCTTTTCGACGTCCGCTTCCGATGCGTCGTCTCCGAGCGCCCGCCGGATCAGCAGGGGCGCGCCGTTGCCCACGTAGGAGTAGACGAGGTCATTGGCAATGGGCTCCAGCCCCAGGTGCCCGCGCGCTGCGTTGACGGAGTTCGCCAGATCGAGACGGGAGTCGATCAGCGTGCCGTCCAGGTCGAAAATCAGAAGATCCATCAGAGTCAGTTGTCGGCCGTGCCTGTTGCCGGTCCTCGCTCGCCTCGGGAGCCGACCGCCTTCCATCCGCAAACAGACACCCTCTCACCACCAAGGCGGGTCTTGAATTGGCTTGCAGGAACCGGGCAGGAACGTTGCCCCGGCTTCTCCAAGCGGTTGCAGATTAGGCCGGCACTGATATTGACCCCTCAACCGCCACCCGGCCTGCCTGCCGAGGCTGAGACTGCGCCCTGACTCGATTCTATCAACTCGGCCCCTTCGCTGGCTCGCGGCGGGGACGGGACTGTTAGCTAAGCCCTGCCCGTGGTAAGCCCCTCAGAAGGACTGCGCCGCGGGACGTCGCTTGCGTTTGCCGAAGGCTTCCGACCACGCCTCCTGGATCTTCTCAAAGCCCTCCCGGAAACCATCTTTGAGCTCACGCGGGGCGACGTCGGCGCAGAAGTTCGCCGCGTCAATGAGATAGGGGGCGAACCGGCTCTCCACCACCGCCTTGGGCGGAGGCTTGGGAGCGAACGCCACCATGGCAAGCACCAGGGCAATGGCCGGTATCAAGCCTCGGACCAGGCCGAAGGCTGCTCCAAGGGAGCGGTCCAGCCAGGTGAGCCCCATCCAGCGGAACGCCGCTGCCAGGAGCCTGCCGAGCAGCCCACCCGCCACCATGCAGCCGCCCAGGACCAGCCAGAAACCTATGAAATTGGCCACCTTGGGCGAACTGACCCAGGGGATGAGAAACGCCCCCGCGACACCATAAAACCAGATGGCGGCCAGCAAGCCGAGGATCGTGGCGGCGAAGCCAACTCCCACCCGCGCGAACCCCTTGGCACAGCCCGCCGCCACCGAAAGCCCCACGATGAGGAGCAGGACGATGTCAAGCCAGTTCACAGGTCTTTTCCGCTGAGCAACTGGTAGGCTTCCAGGTACTTCTCCCTGGTTTTCGAAGCAACTTCCGGCGGCAGCGCAGGCGCCGGAGGCTGCTTATTCCATTGAATGGACTCCAGGTAGTCGCGCACGAACTGCTTGTCGTAAGACAACTGCGGACCGCCCGGGCGATAGCTGTCAGCCGGCCAGAAGCGCGACGAGTCCGGAGTCAGAGCCTCGTCCGCCAACACCAGGCGCCCGTCGACGAACCCGAATTCGAACTTCGTGTCAGCCAGGATGATGCCCTTCTGCTCGGCGTAGGCGGAGGCGCGCTCATAGATAGCCAGCGTCGTGTCGCGCAGTTGGGCGGCGACGTCATCGCCCACGCGTTCCACCACCTGCTCGTAGGAGATGTTCTCGTCGTGCCCGGTCTGGGCTTTCGTGGCTGGAGTGAACAGCGGCTTCGGAAGCCGGTCACTCTCGACGAGTCCCGGCGGAAGCTGGACTCCGGAGATGCTGCCGGCGGATTTGTAGTCCTTCCAGCCGGAGCCCGCCAGGTAGCCGCGCGCCACGCACTCCACGTCGATCATTTCGGCGCGGCGGACCAGCATGGAGCGCCCTTCCAACTGGTCCCTGAAGCGCGGCAGCGGGTCGGGATACTGGCCGACGTCAGCGGTGATGAAGTGCGTGGGCACCAGATCGCTGAGAAAATCGAACCAGAAGATGGACAACTGCGTGAGGATCCGGCCCTTCTGGGGAATCCCCGTGGCGAGGATGTAGTCGAATGCCGAGATGCGGTCCGAGGCCACAATCAGCAAACGCTCGCCCAGCTCATACACATCGCGCACCTTGCCGCGCGAGCGCAGCGGCACACCCGGCAGGTGGCTTTCAAGAAGTATGTCGCCGGCCATATCCCGATCAGTTCGCGGACTTACGCCCGCGAGATCTGCTCCCAGGTCACTTCTCTGCCCTTCACGCAGGCTTCGAGCGCCATCACCGCTGTCAGGGTGCTTTCGGCGGCGGCAAAGGCCATGTTCTCGATCTTGCCGGTGCGCGCGCCCTCAATGAACTCGTTCACCGCGTCGAGCGTGATGTCGTGCTTGGTTTCCGCCGTCTCGACGGGTTGCTTGTCGCGCCAGACGGTGTAGCCCCGGCGGGAGACGTTCACCGCTCCCTTTTCGCAAATGAAGGTCTCTGAGACGTCCTGGAAACCGGGCGTGCGGAACTGGTTGGCGCTGTAGCTGAACGTCATTCCGTCGGCGAACTGGAACGTCACGGCCACGTTGTCGTAAATGTTGCCGTAGTGGCGCAACTGCCGGCTGCCGTAACCTGAGACGCGGACCGGGTGAGTGTTGGTGAACCAATTGACGACGTCGATGTTGTGGCAATCCTGTTCCACCAGAATGTCGCCTGACAGTTCCCGGTAGAAGAACCAGTTGCGGATCTTCTCTTCGGATTCCGCGTGTCCGGTCTTGATCGTGGGACCGCCGCCGAGCCACGCGGCGCGGACCATCTTGATCGGTCCGATCTCGCCCGACGTTGCGATCTGGTGCGCCCGCCGGTATTCCTTGCCGTAGCGCTGCTGGTAGCCCACGGTAATACGCTTGGTCTTGTCCGCCTTCTTGGCGGCTTCCACTACTCTCCGGCAGCCCGCCGCGTTTACTCCCGCGGGCTTCTCCATGAAGATGTGCTTGCGCGCGGCGACCGCCGCCTCAAAGTGCTCCGGATGCAGATAGGCGGGAGTGGCAATCAGGACCGCATCCACGTCGCTCCTCAGCAGTTCCTTGTAATCCTTGTAAGTGCGCGCGCCGGAGTACTTCTCGCGCGCGACGGTCAAGCGGTCCTCATAAATGTCGCAGACCGCGGTTACCTTGGCGAACTCGTTTCTGGCGAACAGCCCGCTGACATACATGCCGCGGCCGCCCGTGCCGATCACTCCGAGCGAAAGCGCGGAATTGGCTTGCGATCCCCGCACGGCGCCGGGCAGTACAATCATGAGTCCTGCTCCAGCCGAAGCCGACTGAACAAAGCCGCGGCGGGTGGATGATTTCTGCATCTGTACCTCCTCAGAATCCGAATGTGAAACTATGGGAATACTGTTTTTCCGTATTCATTATACTGAGTGAGATCCATGAAGCTGTCGATTCTGGTGCCAGTCTACAACGAGCGCACGGTGGTTGAGCGCAGCCTCGCCCAGGTTCTCACCGCGCGCCTGCCGGAGGCGATGGAGCGTGAAGTTATCGTGGTGGATGACTGCTCTACCGACGGCACGGTGCAAATCCTGGAAAGGCTGGCAGCCGCGCATCCGGAGATCGTGCTTGCCCGGCACCCCGTCAACCGCGGTAAAGGCGCTGCTCTGCGGACCGCTTTGCAGCACGCCTCGGGCGATTTCTGCCTGGTTCAGGACGCCGACCTGGAATACGATCCGTCCGAATATCCCCGGCTGTTATTACCCCTGCTCCTGGGACACGCCGATGCTGTTTTCGGTTCACGGTACCTGGCCGGAGCCCAGCGGCGCGTGCTGCCCTTCTGGCATTCGCTGATCAACAAGACGCTGACGCTGCTCTGCAACATGTTCTGCAACCTCGACCTGACCGACATGGAGACCTGCTACAAGGTCTTCCGCACGGACTTGTTGAAGAGCATCCCCATCCGCTCGGACCGCTTCGGGTTTGAACCGGAAATTACGCTGAAGTGCGCCAAGCGGAAGCTGCGCATCTACGAGGTGCCCATCAGCTATCACGGCCGCAGCTACGAGGAAGGCAAGAAGATCGGCTGGTGGGACGGAGTGAAAGCGCTCGGCGTCATCTTCCACTTCTGGTTGATTGATGACCTTTACGTCGAACCCTACGGACGCGGCGTGCTGAACAACCTGACGGGCACCCCCCAATACGTCAACTGGATCACGGATACCTTCCGCCCGGGACTCCCTACACCGGTGCGGCCGCATTTGGGGGACACCGTCCTCGAAATCGGAGCCGGGTTAGGCATCTTCACCGGGCGTCTGATGAGCAGGCGTTTGCGCTACGTTGCCGCCGAGAGCGATCCTCTCTACCTGCACGCGCTCAGAAACCGTTTCCTGAGGACCCCCAATGTGGAGGTCGAGCCTTTGGACCAAGCCGCTCTCAGCGGTTTGGCAGGCTCGGACGGCGGCTTCGATACGGCCCTCTGCCTCAACGTCGTTGAATACCTGGACGAACCCGAATCGACCGTGGCCGAACTCAGCCGTTTGCTCCGCCCGGGCGGCAAACTAGTGCTGCTGGCGCCCAGGGGAGAAGGACTGTACGGGCGCGTCGACCGGGCCATGGGTCACCGCCGCCGCTATTCGGCCGACGCTCTTCGATCGCTGGCCGAACGGCAGGGGTTGCGAGTGGTCAGTATCCGCCATCTCAATCGCATTTCGACGCCCGTCTGGTGGTTGCACGCGCGCCTGCTCCACCGGCGCCGCATCAGCAAACTTGCGCTGAAGATCTTTGACAAGACGGTCTGGCTATGGCGGCGCCTGGACCGGCTGCTGCCATGGGGGGGACTCACTCTGGTACTTGTGGCCGAGCGTCCCCGGCACGGGGCTGACCAGGCGGCTTGTACCGTCAATTCCGATGTGCATACACTGAAGGTTCCATGAGCTACCACTTCCGGCATTCCATCTGCAACGAAATCTATCAGGATCAACCCTTCGCGGACGCTTGCCGCTCCATGAAGGCGATCGGCTACGAAGGCATTGAAATCGCGCCGTTCACGCTCGCTGAGGACCCGGCGAAACTGCCAGCCGCCAAGCGCAAGGAGCACGCTTCCACCATTCAGTCAGAGGGCCTGCAATTCGCCGGCCTCCATTGGCTCATGGTTGCACCCAAGGGCTTGCATGTTACGACGCCCGACAAGGCTCTGCGTGAGAAAAGCTGGCTCCACATCCGTAACCTGATCGACTTGTGCGCGGACCTCGCTGGCAGCCAGGAGGACAAAGGCGTCATGATATTCGGTTCCCCGCAGCAGCGTTGCTCGACGGGCGGCATGAGCCCCGCCGATGCGACGCGCAATTTCGTGGAGGGTCTGGCCGGGGTAGCTCCGCACGCCGAGGAGCGCGGCGTCACCATTCTGGTCGAGGCGCTGCCGCGCGCCCAGTGTGACATCGTCCTCTCGCTGGACGAAGCCGTGCGCATCGTCAACGAGATCAACAGCCCGGCAGTGCGCACGATGTTCGACACGCACAACGCCATCGACGAGGTGGTTTCCCACGGCGACCTGGTGGACCGTCATTTCGAGATGATCCGCCACGTCCATGTCAACGAAATGGATGGCCGCCACCCCGGCACGAGCGATTACAACTTCCTCCCGCTGCTGAAGACGTTGCGCAAGCGCGAGTATCAAGGGTGGGTATCACTCGAAGCCTTCGACTTCTCGCCGGGCGCTGAGCGCATTGCCAGCGAGTCGCTGCGTTACTTGCAGACGCAGATCAACAAGCTCAACTCGTGAAACGCGTCGTTGTCACGGGCGGCGCCGGTTTCATCGGTTCCGCGCTAGTGCGGGAACTGCTTCGCTCCGGGGACTGCCGGGTCGCCGTCATCGACAACCTGCTGACGGGCAAGGAAGAGAACCTCGACGGCCAGCGTTCTTCAATCGAGTTTCATCGGGCGGACATACGTTCCTACGAGTCCATCGCCGGCCTGGTGAGCGGCGCCGACACGGTTTTCCATCTGGCCGCCATTCCCTCGGTTCCGCGCTCCATTCAGGAGCCCGTGCCATCCCACGAGGTCAACATCGACGGCACGTTCAACGTCTTTCGCGCAGCCGTTGAGGGCGGCGTCCGGCGCATCGTCTACGCTGCCTCGAGCAGCGCCTACGGTGACACGGAGACGCTCCCCAAAGTGGAGACGATGGCGCCGCGTCCGAGATCTCCTTACGCCGCGCAGAAGTTGCTCGGCGAGTACTACGCCAGCATCTTTGCCAGCTGCTATCCGATTGAAGCGGTGTCGCTGCGCTACTTCAACGTGTACGGTCCGCGCCAGGATCCGAGCAGCCCGTACTCCGGCGTCATCTCGGTGTTCCTGAACGCGTTGCTGGACCGCTGCCCGCCGACTATTTTCGGCGATGGCGAGCAATCGCGTGACTTTACTTACGTCGAAGACGTAGCCGCGCTTACGGCGCGAGCCGCGGTGATAGCAGGCATCAGCGGCAAAGTCTACAACGCGGGCAATGGGAACCGCTACACGCTGAACCAGGTGTGGGAGGCAATGCAGAAGCTGGAAGGCGTCTCCATCCCGGCGCGTTACGATCAGCCGCGCGCCGGAGATGTGCGCGACTCGCAAGCCGACACGACGGCTGCCGGTCGTGAGTTGGGCCACAGTCCTCGCTTTTCGCTCGAGGAGGGCTTGCGGCGGACGCTCGAGTGGTATCGTACTCGCCGCGTGCCGTCCGGTTCGGCGCCCTAGCGGTTTGTCCCGGCGCCCGCCCGGGCGGCTGGTTTGCCGTACACTTCAATCCAGTCCAACCGCGAAGACGCCGGTGTGCCGCCGCCGGTCATCAGGTCGGTCCAGCCAATCTCCTCCACGCGGCTCAGGTCGGGGCGCTCCACCGAGGCCCCTTCGACGACCGTCTTGATGTTCAGGCGGCGCCACCGCAGGTCGGCGACGTTGAATTCGCGTTCGCGCCAATCACCTGAGGCGTCATCGGCCTGGTCCGCCACCAGCCACGTGCCATCGGCCAGCTTGAGGATAATGCGCAACTGACGGAAGCCGGATTGCTTGCTGCGCCAGCGGATCTTGGCTTGGCCTGTCAGGTCCACCAGCCGCTCGTTGTGCCGCAGGCTGATGGCGCAATTGCCTTCGCATTGGCCTGTCCAGATGTAGTAAGGATCGTCGGCGGGTTTGTCATGATTACTCTTCTTCAGGCCTTCACGGCCAGGTCCGTGGAGAGTTACGGACAGGTTCGGATTGGCCACGTGTTCCTGAGTCACGGGCAGTGCCGCCGGTGTCTCTTTCCAGTCTTCGCGAAAAAACAACCCGGGGCGGTCCTGTGCTGCCAGAAAGGCGGGCAGCAGCGACGCGATGATCAGCAAGGGTAGCAGGCGATTCAAGATTCCGGTTCTCCTGGTGAGATTGTAACCGTGCGCGCCCGCCTCCTGCGATCCGGCCAGGTTGGGTGCCAGTTGACCTGAAGGACAGCGCGTTCAAACAGCTTCGCCGGCGTAAGGAATCAGTCAGGACGGCAGGTTTGCGCCAACCACGTGCGGACCTTGTCGGCGACGCTCGAAATGGCTGATTCCACACCGGGGTCCATGACACCTCCGACGGTGAACACATCTTTGGCTTCCACGGCCACGATATACACTTCCCGGGGAGCCGGCAGGTCCAACTCACGGGCGAGCGCCAACACGTCCAGCAGACCGATCGAATGCGGTGAATGACCCGGCGCGGCCGTCAGTTCCTCCTCGCGCAGAGCATAGATCGTGCCGGGTGGTCCGGAGCCTGTCAGCACTGTGTCCACGACTGCCAACCGGTCCACCCCGAGGATGTGATCGAGCAACCGGAAGCCTGATTCCGAGCAACTCACCGTTTCCGATTCCCGCGGAGGATCCCGGCGCAAGTTGTCCGCCACGCGGTACCCGAAGGCGTCGTCGGCGAGGATTTCGTTGCCGAGACAAAGCACCAGCGCCCGTTTTGCCAGGACCGAGTCTTCTGCCGCTTGGCTACTGCCGGCGGATCTGGCCATCGGAATCGCGGCGCAGGGCAGCGAGCGTGTTGCCGGCGCCGTCGCGCAGTCTTACGTGCAGCGGCATGCTGCCCGGCAGCGAGTGCGTGGCGCAACCGAGGCAGGGGTCGTAGGCGCGGAATGCCATTTCCACCATGTTGAGAACACCGTCGGAAAGATTGTCGCGCGACACCAAACCCTTGGCCGCCTTCTCCACGCTCATGGCGATGCGGGCTGCGTTGTTCTGCGTGGCGACAATCAGGTTGGCTTTACGAATCAAGCCGCGCTCATCCGTCTGGAAGTGGTGGATCAACGTGCCACGCGGAGCCTCCACCACGCCCACTCCTTCGCGGGGCGTGGCCGTGGGGATGTTTCGGACGTGCGGATCCAGGATTTCCTCGTCGTCGGCCAACTCTTTCAGCCGCTCGGCGGCATACAGGAGCTCAATGACCCTGGCCCAGTGATTCGCGAGCGTGTGGTGAACCGGCTTGCCGCCCAGCGTCCTGAAGAATTCCAGGTAGGCCTGTTGCGCCAGCGGCGTCGCCATGCCGTCGGCCACGTTCAGGCGGGCCAGGGGAGCCACGGAGTAAACGCCGCTTCCGGCTCCCTCGGTGAAACCGTGCCACCCGATGGGCTTCAGGTAGCAGAATTTCATGTAGCTCCATGGCTCGGTGTGTTCGGCCACCAAGTCCAGGTAGGAACGGGGATCGCACTTGGTCCACTCCTGCCCTTCCGGCGACACGACGCGCAGCTTCCCGTCGTAGAAATTCACGCGGTTGTCCTCATCCACCAACCCCATGTAGTAAGTGCGATGAGTGAAGATATCCGAGAGGATCAGTTCCACGAAATCCGAGTTCTTCAGCACTACACGGTCGAACAGGTCAAGCGTAAAACCGGCAAACTCGACAGCTTCAGAGGCCACTCGCCGGAACTGCTCGCGGGCTTCTGAGTTCAGGCTCTTGGCGACACCCCCAGGCAGGCCCAGCACGGGATGTATGACTTTTCCTGCCGCCAGTGCCACTAATTCCCGCAGTTGGCGGCGGATCGTTACGACCTTGAGCCCGATTTCCTTGCCCACTTTGGCGACTACGCCAAGCACGTTGCGCTCCGCGGCCGGGGCGCGGGGCCCCACCACGAAATCAGGCCCGCCCAGAAAGTAGAAATGCAGTGCATGGTCCTCCGCCATGAAAGCGTTGTAGACCATCTCCCGGATCTTCTTCGCCGCGGGAGGCGGCTCCACTGAATACAGGTCGTCGAGCGCCTTGGTGGAAGCCATGTGGTGCGCCGTCGGACACACGCCGCAGATGCGCGACGTGATCTGAGGCAAATCCTCGGCGGGCCGGCCTTCTGCGAACTTCTCGAAGCCCCTCAATTCCGGCACCTGGAAATAGGCGCGCTCCACTTCACCGTCTTCGCCCAGGAAGATGTCGATCTTGCCGTGGCCTTCGAGCCGGGTCACCGGGTCGATCGTGATGCGGCGCCGGGCGGCGTCCGTGCCAGTCGAGGTTGCGCTCATGCCTTCAAGTCTCCAGTCTCTTTCTCCGCAGCAGCGATGCCGGCAGCCCGTAGCGATAGAAGCTCCCCACGGGATCAGGGATCGTGGCCAGTATCCGGTCGATTTCCTCCTGGTTGCCGGAGTCAATGAGCGAAGTGACGGCCGAAAGGGCCTTGGCGCCGTGGTCCTTGACTCGGCTGGTCGGGCCGAAGCACCCGGAGCAGGGCATGTTGCCGCGGATGCATGCCGCTCCACACCCGGCTCGCGTCGCCATACCCAAACAAAGCAAGCCCTGCGACAGCAGGCACTTCTCTTCTTCAATCATCGTCAGGTGCGGGCGACGGAATTCAGCCACCAGCAGCGTTTCGGGCTTGCTCTCGCGCCGCGGACAATCCTCACAGAGCGCGCGGTCCGGCGCGAGCACTGAACCCCGCGGCGGGGGGTGATCGTTTAACAGTGCTTCGACGGCGCTTGCCAGCAGGGCAGGCGTGGGCGGGCAGCCGGGCACCAGGTAATCCACGTCAACCACCTGCGCAAGCGTCTTCACATCGTCATAGAACCCCGGCAGTTCCACTGCCCGTCCCTTTTCACGGAACTCCGTTTCCGGTCGTACACCTTCCGGATTGACGGTGCTGGGTGCGTCCGCATACACGGCATCGAAGATGCTGCGCCGGTCCCACAAATTGGCGAGACCCGGTATTCCGCCGAGTTGAGCGCAAGCTCCGAAGGCCACCAGCAGCTTCGATTTGCGGCGCAGCAGCACGGCCATTTCCTCCTGCTCCGTGGTCCGAATCGCGCCGTTCAGGAAGGTCAGGTCGATGGATCCGTCCGGCATCGCTTCCACGTCATGCCGCTTGAAGTCCAGAGCCACGGGCCAGAGCACAATTTCCACTGCAGCGGCCACATCCAGCAGAACTTCGGCCAGATCCACCACCGCTTCCTCACAGCCCCCGCAGGAAGCGCACCAGTAAAACGCGACTTTGGGCCGGTTGCTCATTGCGCCTCCACGGCCCCTGCCGGGCTGGCTTGCCGGGAGTTCCAGCGCAGCGGCCCAAGCGCGCGCAAATCCTCCGTCATGCTGTTGACCACGCTTCGCACGCGCGACCCCTCCGCCGCCGAGATCCACTCGAGCCTCACGCGTTGCCGTTCGATGCCCAGATCCTCCAGCATCCGCTGAAGCAGGCGGAACCGGCGCAGCGCCTTGTAGTTGCCCTCCTGGTAATGGCAGTCTCCCGGGTGGCATCCGCCGATCAGGACGCCGTCGGCGCCCTTCGCCAATGCATCCAGGATGAATTGCGGATCCACGCGTCCGGAGCACATGACGCGGATGACACAGAGGTTCGGCGCATATTTCAGCCGCGAGACGCCGGCCAGATCAGCCGCCAGGTAGGTACACCAGTTACAGAAAAACGCGACGATGCGTGGCTCAAACTTATCCTCAGCCATGCGTCAACACTCCCGTGATCTCTTCGAATATCTGCTCATCCTCGAACAGGTTTTGCCGGATCGCTCCCGACGGACAGGCCGCCACGCACGTGCCGCAACCTTTGCACAGCACCGGATGGATCGAACTCCGCCGTGCTCCGGCGTCCAGTGTAATGGCGCTGTACGGGCACAAAGCAGAGCAGGCCCCGCAACCGGAGCAGTGGTCCTCCACGACATAAGCGGCGTTGGGCTCCTGCTCCATGTAGCCGGCGCCAATCAGCGCCAATGCCTCGGCCGCTGCCGCGCCGGCTTGCGCGACCGTGTCCGGAATGTCCTTGGGGCCCTGACAGGAACCGGCCAGGAAGATCCCGTCCGTGAACGTATTCACCGGCGCCAGCTTCGGGTGCCGCTCCAGGAAGAAGCCTTCGCTCGAGCAGGTGATGTTGAACAGGCGCCGTACCTCCGAAGCGTCTGCGTGCGGCTCCATGCCGACCGAAAGCACCACCATGTCCACAGGGATGCGGCGCACCAGGCCTAGCAGCGTGTCCTCGACGCGCAGCACCAGTTTGCCTTCCTCGCTCTGATCCAGGGCCCATTCGGTGACCTCCGCCACCCGGCCGCGCACGAAGTGGACGCCTTCATTCAGCAGCTTCTGGTAGAACTCCTCGAAGCCCTTGCCCGGAGTGCGCATGTCGATGTAGAAGTTGAAGACCTCCGCGCCCGTGTGTTCCTTCAGCAGGTGGGCGAGCTTCAACGAGTACATGCAGCAGACCCGCGAGCACCAGCGGTTGGTGTTCTCGTCGCGGGAACCCACGCAGTGGATGATAGCCACGCTTTTCGGCGTCTCGCCGTTGCGAAGAACCACGCGGCCAGCCGTGGGCCCGCAGGCATTCACGAGCCGCTCGATTTCCAGCGATGTGTAGACGTTCGGGTAGGTTCCGTAGCCGTAGTAGGCCGCCCTCTCGGCATCGAAGGTTTTGGACCCTGTGGCGACGATGATGGTCCCCACGTCCACTTCCTTGATCTCCTCACCCTGCTGGAAGTCGATGGCTTTCCTGTCGCCACATGCCTGGGCACAGGCTTTCTTGCATTTGCCCGTCCGGAACTGAATGCAATTCTCCATGTCGATGAGCGGCACCTGGGGCACCGCCTGTGGGAACGGGATGTAGATGGGCTTGCGTTTGCTCAGTCCGAAATTGAACTCGTCGGGCACCTTGGCCTCTTTGAACACGCACGCTGCGACGCATTCCAGGCACCCCGAACACAACTCCTCGCGCACCATGCGCGGCCAACGGGTCACTTTCACCCGGTAGTTGCCTACGTAACCCTGGACGTCCGTCACGTCCGAATGAGTCCACAGCTTGATGTTCGGGTGCGCCTTCACGGCCGACATCTTCGGCGTCAGGATGCAAGCCGCGCAGTCCAGTGTCGGGAAGGTCTTGTCGAACATCGCCATGTGCCCGCCGATGGATGGCTCGCGTTCCACCAGGTAGACTTGCCTGCCCGCATTCGCTACCGTCAGCGCGGCATGGATACCGGCAATGCCCCCGCCGACGACCAGGACGGCCGGGTTGATGGGCACGCGGACCCTTTCGAGCGGCTTGTGGTGCGCCACCCGGCGTACTGCTGCCCGGATCAGCTTCTCAGCTTTCCGGCTCGCGCGGGCTTTGTCTTCATGGACCCACGAGTTGTGCTCGCGGATGTTGATCATCTGGACGTGGAAGGGATTCAGTTGCGCGGCGGCGGCCGCCGTCCGGAAGGTCTCCTCGTGCAAGTGCGGTGAACAGGCGGCTACGACAATCCGGTTTAGTCCGCGTTCGAGAATGTCCTGCCGGATGAGAGCCTGCCCGGGTTCCGAGCACAGGTACTTGTATTCCCGCGAGATTTCCACGCCCGGCAGGGAGGCGGCGTGCCGGGCCGCCTCGCGTACATCAACTACCGAAGCAATGTTCGTGCCGCAATGGCATACATACACCCCGGTCCGAATGTCGCTCTTGTGTTCAGACATACGCCTCCACCGGCTCGTGGGCCTGAAACCAGCGCTTGATCAGATTCCGGCCGGAGACGGCCCGGTGCAGACCTAGCTCGCGCACTCCTCCACCCAGCGCCCAGCCCAGCACTTGCGTGAAGTACAGAATGGGGATGTCGAAGCGCTCGCCGCTCTGTTGCCGGATATCGCGTTGGTAAGCGTCCAGGTTGAACTGGCAGAGGGGACACACCGTCACAATCGCCTCCGCGCCCTTCCTGGCCGCTTCTTTGAGCAGGATGTAGTTTAGCCGCAATCCGACTTCCGACAGCGTGCCGGTCAGCGACCCGCCGCAACATTTCGTTTTCAGCGCGTAGTCCACTACCGGAACGCCCACCTGCTGCAACAGTTCCTCCATGCGTGTCGGGTTTTGGGCCTTATCCACACCCTCGTAAGGCCGCACCAATTGGCAGCCGTAGTAGCAGGCCACCTGGCCGCCCCGCCAGCGGCGTACCGTCTTCGTGTGTATGGCCGGCAGTCCCACGTCGGTGTAGAGCACCTCCAGTGGGTGACGGATCCTGGTGCTGTTGAGCAGCGTCAGCCCCGCTCTGGCCAGCGACTCCTCCACTTCCTGCTGGACTCGCGGATAGCGGTGGACACTGTCCTGCGTCTTCCTCAGCGCCAGGTAGCAGGCGCTGCACGGCGCCAGCAGGTCTTCGGCGCCTTGTTGCCGCGCCAGCGAAAGCACCCGCGCCGATAGCAGGGCCGCCGCGCCCTCGTCAATCGACATATAGGACGTAGCCCCGCAGCAGTTCCAGTCCTCCAGTTCCCGCAGCGGCAATCCCAACAGCCGGAACAGCGTAAGCAGACTCTCCTCGTAGGCCACGCCCGTGGCCCGCAGAGAGCATCCCGGATAATAGAGATACCCCCGCGCCGCCAGACCCGAATCGTCAGCTTTCATGAAATCGCCTCCCGCGGAGCGGCAAACTCCTTCTGAATCTCCTGAATGCGCTCAATCTTCTCCCGCTTTAGCGAAAGACGCCCCGTCCGCAACAGTCTCCACCCCGTGCCAATCATCTTCAGCAGTAAGAACGGATTGGATCGCAGGGCCATCCGCAGCACCAGCCAGAATTCCGAGTTCCGGCCGCGCCGGCGCACGCTTTTGTAGAACTCCTGCGCCAGCACCGGGATGGGGAAGCGCGGCGGATACATCCGGTGACGGATAGCCTCTCGTTTGAGGCTGTACATCACTTCGGTGATGTGCACGTTTTGCGGGCAGTGCGCCGTGCAGGCGTAGCAGGAGGCGCACAACCATATCGTCTGGCAGGTAAGCGCTTCGGTGCGGAATCCCTCGCGCACCAAGGCGATGACGCGGCGAGGCGTAAAGTCCATGTAAATGGAGAGCGGACAGGTGCCGGAACATGTGCCGCACTGGATGCACGAGTAGACCCGTTCACATCCGGGAATGTCACTGATCTGCTCAACCCACTGCGGCAAGGCCTCCCGCTGGAATTTCATCTTGCGAAGAGTCAAAGCCTGCATGCGTACTCCGAGTTCAGGATAATAAGGTCTTATTATACACAACTCAGCGTTCCTGTGTTGGCCCGGCCCTACGTCCACGCCCCGGTATACTGGCTAGGAGTCTTGGCGCGAGCCCGGTCCCCTCCGGTGGCCGCAGCGGATTCGAGCCGCCTCAGGACTATCGCGCGCAACTGCCATGAGCGGTACACTGGCACGGGAGACGATCGTGGTGATCGATGACGATCACGCTATGCGTCTGTCCTGCCTGAAGGTCCTTGCCAAGAGCGGTTTCCACGCCGAGGCATTTGAAGATGGCGCCGCAGGGCTCGAGGGTGTAGCCAGATTGAAGCCGGCGCTCGTCCTGGTGGACCTCAAGATGCCGGGCATGTGCGGGATGGAGGTCATCGACCGCCTCCACGAACTTGAGCCGCTCACCACGATCGTTGTCTTTACCGGGCAACCAACCATTGGGGCAGCGGTGGAGGCCATCCAACGTGGCGCGTATGATTTTCTTCCTAAGCCGTTCTTCCCGGACGAATTACGCGTGGTTGTACACCGCGGCCTCGAGCGCCGGCGCCTCGCGCTGGAAGCCGAGCGGGCCAGACTCGACCGGGCGCTCGTAAAAGGCCGCTTCATGACCTTCATTTCGCAACAGCTCCAGACGCCGCTGGAATCCATCCGCGGTTGTCTGGAAGACGTCCGGCGTCTGGAAGGCGACGACGGCGCTGGTGCCGAACGGACGGGGCGTATTCAGCGCTGCCTCGCGCACACCGAGGAGATGCTCAGCTTGATCAAGGACTGGCTGTCCTTGGCGGTCGTCGAGGCGGCCCAGCTTTCCCCACGGCGTTTGCCCGTTGATCTCTGTGACGTGATTGGGAATATCTTGAAAGGCTACTCAGGCGTGGCCGCCCGCGAGAATATCCGCCTTTCAGCCAATTTGCCCGCGCACCCGTGCATCGTGATCGGCGACCGAACCTCAGTCGGCGTGTTGATGGACAACCTTGTTGTAAACGCCATCAAGTATAACCGCCCCGGTGGTCAGGTAACCGTGTCGGTGGAGCCTGTCGAAAGTGAATTCGTTGTGGCCATCGCCGATACTGGCATTGGCATACCGGAGCAATATCGGGGGAGGCTGTTTGATGAGTTTTTCCGAGTGCAGGATAGCGTTGCCCGTTCCAGTTCGGGCACAGGGTTGGGATTGTCCATTTGCAAGAAGATCATCAGCAGCATGGGTGGAAAGATCGAACTGGAGAGTGAGGCGGGAAAAGGAACGGTTTTTCGGGTCAGCCTGTTGATGGCGCCGAGCCGGCCGGAGCAGGGAGCAGACGGGTGACATCGGCCATGTTGCTCCAGCGGATTCGTACTCCCCTCCGGCGGTTGACCTCACACGGCCGCTTTTTCCCCTGTGCCTGGACAGGCCCCGTAGCCTGCGCGGCCACCGGACTGCCCACGCCCGTCAATCCCCGCGCCGGTAAGTGCTGAATTGCCATGCCCTTTAGAATGCCGTTTTCCCGGTCGAACCTGAACGTTCGCCTGATCTTCAGCTACCTGCTCATTTTGGGAGTAGGGGGCTTGGTCACCTCGATTGTAGGCTCCTGGATAGTCAGTTCCACTATCATGCGCCAAGCCAGGCGGTCTGTGGATCGGGACTTGTCGATGGCCAAGACACTGTATGGCCAGCAACTTCAGGTCTTGCTTCACCGGTTGCATCTGGCCGTCACCACGCCAAGCCTGGAGCGGCTGCTGGACGAGAAGGACGCTGCCAAGGCTAGGGCGCGCCTGGCGTTGCTGAGCAGCGAATCATCGCTCGATTTTGCCGGCCTCACGGACGCTCAGGGCCGCATCCGGCACGCTACGGCGGAACGGCTGCAAGGTGAAGATGGCTCTGCCGCCCTGAGCGTCGTAGCCGCCGCGATGTCCGGCAGGCCGGCCGCCGGCACAGAAATCGCCCCGTTGCGTTTGCTCGGCGCAGACGAGCCCGCCCAACGAAGGCCGGACACTTCAACGGAGGCGGGGGCCGAGGGCCGCCTTGCGCTCGTGGCAGCCGTTCCGCTCCGTACCGCGGATGGTAGTGTCTCCGGAGTGCTCTATGCCGGTGTCCGGTTGGACCGCCCCGGCGCCCTGGCCGATCCTATCTGGGAACTCCTCTTTCGGGGAGACCGCTACGAGGGACGGGAGACCGGCGTGGTCATGCTGTTCCAGCAAAACCACCAGATTGCCTTGAGCACGCGCTCCCTCACAGGTGAACCTACACAGTCGGCCAGCCTGCCTGCCTCCGCGCATACGGCCACACTTGGGCGCGGAGAAGGCTACCTTGGCCGCGCCCTGTTAGAGGGAGAACCGTATATCAGCGCCTACAGCCCACTCCGTGACCCTGGCGGGCGGATTGTCGGAGTCCTGCAAGTGGGCGTGCTCGAACGCGTCTACTCCTCCATCCGTGACCGCGTCATTCTCTCCTTCTTTGGCATTGCCACGGTCGGCTTCATCTTCATTCTCGCCACCACCTACTACATCATCCGTAGCATCACGCAGCCTATTGGTCAGATGGTGGCTGCCACTCACAACATTGCCGCAGGCCGCTTCGACCAGGAAGTGCCCGCGGGGCTTCCCGGCGAGGTGGGCCTGCTGGCGGAATCCTTCAACACCATGCTTCACAGCCTTCGCCAAATGAAGGCTGATCTGGAAGAGTGGGGCCGCACGCTCGAAGAGAAGGTGGAACATCGTACCCAGGAACTCATCTCGATGCAGGCCAGAGTGGCCCAGTCAGAACGGTTGGCGTCGCTGGGTATGTTGGCCGCCGGCGTCGCTCACGAAGTTAACAATCCGCTCGGCGGCATCCTCGCCTTGACCGCTCTGACTCTCGAGGACATGCCGCGCGAGGATCCCAACCGTGAAAACCTGGAGGAGGTGATCAAGCAAACCGCGCGTTGCCGGGATATTGTCAAAGGGCTGCTTGAGTTTTCCAGGGAGTCTGAGATTACCGCTGAACCTGTCGATCTCAACAAGATCCTGCAGGAGACCTTATCCCTGGTGGCACGCCAAGCCCACTTCTTTAATATCATCGTCACCAGCCGCTTTCACCCCGGTCTCCCGCCCGTTATGGCGGACGGCTCTCAATTGCAGCAGGTCTTCCTGAATGTGATCATCAACGCCGTCCAGGCGATGGAAGAGAAGGGCTCTCTGGAGATCACTACGCGCCCCTGCTCAGAAAACCGATTCGTGGAAGCGCTCATTTCCGATTCTGGCCCGGGGATTCCTCCCGAGAAGATCGACCATATCTTCGACCCCTTCTTCACCACCAAGCCGAGCGGGCAAGGCACCGGTTTGGGCTTATCGATCGCGTATGGCATCGTCAGGAAGCACGGCGGGATGATCACGGCCAGCGGCAGCCTGGGCCAAGGCACGACCTTCACTATCCGCATTCCCGCCGCCCTGTCCCAACAACCGGCCTGAACTCCGCCGGACCGCGGCGCCCGGTGGCCCCTCCCCTGGACGCTTGACTGGCCCGGCGGGTGGATATAATGTTCAGGACACGGGAGTCTTTTTTTAGGGGCACGCCGCCCCCCATGCGAGAGGAGACGCAATGACCGCAGACGCAGATTCTAAACCCCTCCGGGTGTTGATCATTGATGACGACGAGGACTTCAAGGCCTCCGTTAGAGTGCTGCTCGAGGGTCAGGGCTACACGGTCTTTGCAGCGGATTCGGCCCGTGAAGGCTTGGCCGCGCTGGCTACCTACGAGCCCGATGCCATCCTGCTGGACGTCATGATGGAGGATGATTTCGCCGGCTACGGTGTCAGTCAGGCGATTCGCCACAAGGAAGAGCTCGCCCGCTTCCGGACGCTGCCCATCATCATGGTTTCCTCCGTCCCGGTGAGCCCCGATGAGCGCTTCGCCATGTCGGGTGACGTCGGCATGATCAGGCCGGACATCTATCTCACGAAGCCGTTGAACATCCCTGAATTCCTGGGCATCCTGAGCCAAGCCACCCGGCAGCGGCGCCCCGGGCAGGCCACGGCGTGAGGCGCAGGCCACCACCCACTCGTCACCGGAGAACACACTGAGGCCATGACTGACCTGGCGGGACGGGAAATCGTCGTAGTGATCGATGACGATCACGCCATGCGTCTGTCCTGCGAGAAGATCCTGCTCCGGATGGGATTCCATGTCGAGAGCTTCGACAACGGAGCGTTGGGCCTTGACGCTGTGACCAGGCTAAAGCCTTCACTCGTCGTCGTTGACCTCAAGATGCCCGGCCTGGGCGGCATGGAAGTCATCGCGCGTGTTCATGCCATCGACGCGGACATCGTTATCGTCGTGATAACCGGGTACGCGACCATTGACACTGCCGTGGAAGCCATGCGCAACGGCGCCTATGACTTCCTGCCTAAGCCGTTCATGCCCGACGCGTTGCGCTTGATTGTCAATCGCGGCCTCGAGCGCCGCCGCCTGGCGCTCGAATCCCACCGGCACGAACAGGAGCGGGAAATGCTCAAACGGCGTTTGGTGACCTTCGTTTCCCACCAGTTGCAGACGCCGCTGGTGGCGATCCACCAATACCTGGACGTGCTGAGGCACGTTGGTTGCGAAGAGGCCGTGGACCCCCAGCGCCTCGAGTGGATCAACCGAGGCCTCCGCCGGACGGAAGACATGCAGAGGTTGATCCGTAATTGGCTGGCACTTTCCAAGGTCGAAAGCCAGTGCCTGGCGGTCCGGCGTGAGCGGGTTGA
This sequence comes from Acidobacteriota bacterium, assembly GCA_037444075.1. Taxonomy (GTDB): domain Bacteria; phylum Acidobacteriota; class Terriglobia; order Bryobacterales; family Bryobacteraceae; genus JBBIND01. Next base: position 60,131 of record JBBIND010000012.1, read on the forward strand.
CCTGAAGTGCGTCATCTCAGATTTACTCGAAACCTACGGAAAGCTCGCCTCGGCTGACCGCATCACTCTCGAATCGCGCCTACCAGAGGATGCCTGCTGCGTCAGTGGAGACCCGGACTGCATCTGCGCCCTGATTGACAACCTCGTTACCAACGCCATCAAATACAACCGTCCAGGCGGCCGCGTGACCGTCTCCGGTGAGCGTTTCGGCGCCGAAGTTACAATCCGGGTGAGCGATACCGGCGTCGGCATTGCAGGGGACTTGTTGCCCAGGTTGTTTGAGGAGTTCTTTCGGGTTGAACCCACCGCTGGAGATTCTCCTCCTGCGGAATCGGGGCGCCTGAAACGGACCGGCAGTGGCTTGGGCCTGCCAATTTGCCGCCGGATCGCCACCGAGTTGGGCGGCAGCATCGGCGTGGAGAGCACTCTGGGCGTCGGCTCCACTTTCTGGGTGCGCCTGCCCGCCTGCCGCGGCGTCTTGAAGGATCTCTCCGCCACCGCGACACCTTGAAGGGTCGCCGCTCAACCGGGACCGGCCTGGCCCGTTCTCAGGGTCACTGGAACAGCTACTGGCACTGAAAAAGTAAGTCCTCTATAATGAAAGAACTGCTAGGGCAGTGGTGTGTCGAGATTCCCCGGCAACCTGAATCACCCGGACCCCGGAAATGTTCGAGAATTTATCTGAAAAGCTGCAGCGTGTTTTCAAGAACTTGCGCGGCGAAGGCAAGCTGACAGCCGAAAACATGGAAGCCGCCTTGCGCGAGATTCGTCTCGCGCTGCTCGAGGCCGACGTCCATTTCCGCGTCGTGAAGCAGATTGTCGAGGGTGTCCGGCAGAAGGCGATGGGGCAGGACGTGCTGACCGCCCTTTCTCCGGCACAGCAGGTGACCAAGATTGTCCGCGATGAACTCGTGGCCATCCTCGGCAGCCACGCCTCCCGCCTCCGGCTCGCCAACGAACCCCCCAGCGTCATTCTGATCACGGGATTGCAGGGTTCCGGCAAGACGACCAGCACGGGCAAGCTGGCCCGGTGGCTTTCGCGCAACGGGCACAGCCCGATCATGGTTTCGGTGGACGTCTACCGTCCCGCCGCGCGGCAGCAGTTGAGCGTTATCGGGCGCAGCCTGAAGATGCCGGTGTTCGAGGGCGAGGCCGACGCTCAGACGCCGCTTGCCCTGGCGCGGGGAGCGCGCCGCGAGGCCGTGCAGACCGGCAGGGACGTGGTCCTGGTGGACACCGCCGGGCGGCTGCACATCGATGATCAGCTGATGGAAGAGCTGACGCAGTTGAAGGCCGCGCTTTCGCCCACCGAGGTGCTGTTCGTCGCTGACGCCATGACCGGTCAGGACGCCGTGCGCAGCGCCGAGGAGTTCCACAAGCGTTTGGGCATCACCGGCGTGGTGCTTACCAAGATGGACGGCGATGCGCGCGGCGGCGCGGCTTTGTCCATCCGCATGGTGACGGGCCAGCCACTAAAGTTTGTCGGTTTGGGCGAGAAGTTCGACGCTCTGGAGGTTTTTCACCCGGACAGGGTCTCCGAGCGGATTCTCGGCATGGGCGACGTGCTGTCGCTGATCGAAAAGGTGGAAGAAACCATCGATCAGAAACAGGCCGAGCGCATGCAGCAGAAGATGCTCGAAAACGACTTCACGCTGGAGGACTTCCGAGACCAGTTGCGCCAGTTGCGCAAGCTCGGCCCGCTCGAATCCCTGCTGGGCATGATGCCGAAGATCGGCCCGCTGAAGGATCTCAAGAACGTCCAGGTGGACGAGGACCAGATTACGCGCGTGGTGGCCATCATCGATTCGATGACCCCCAGGGAGCGCGGCAACCACATGATTATCAACGGCTCCCGGCGGCGGCGCATTGCGCGCGGCAGCGGGACCACCGTGCAGGAAGTGAATCAGTTGCTCAAGCAGTACACGCAAGCGCGTAAGATGATGAAGACGTTTTCGGGCGGGTTCATGGGCAAGCGGCTCAGTAAGCTCAACTTGCCGGGTCTCCCCGGCCGTATGTAGGAAATTCTTTGGGAGTGAACACAGGAGAGAAGTTTGTATGTTAGCAATTCGGTTGGCCCGGTTCGGCGCTAAGAAGAAGCCCACTTACCGGGTGGTGGTGATTGACAAGCGTCGGGCGCGCGACAGCCGGTGCGTCGAGGTGGTAGGGCATTACAACCCGGTGGCTCAGCCCGCCGAGGTAGTACTCGACACCGAGCGGATTCAGCATTGGATCAAGGTGGGGGCTCAGCCCAGTGACACGGTTGCCCGTTTGTTGCAGAACAACCCCGCGCCCGCCGCTGAAACCGCAGCCTGATTTCCCGCAGATCTGCCTACGGCTCCAGCGCGCCTAATGGTATTATCGAGACAAGGATAGGAGGCGCCGTCATGGCAGGGATGAAGGAACTTGTTGAAGAAATAGCGAAGGCGCTTGTGGACATCCCGGAACAGGTTGGTGTTCGCGAGGTACAGGGGGAACAAGTAACAGTCCTGGAACTTCGCGTCGCTCCGAGCGACCTAGGCAAAGTGATCGGCAAGCAGGGCAGGACGGCACGCTCGATCCGCACCTTGCTGGGGGCCGCCGGGATGAAGCTGAACCGGCGTTTCACGCTGGAAATACTGGAGTAAGAACTGGCTTCAGGGGAACACCCGGGTTCCGGTCCTGATATCGGGGCCGAGCATCACTTGGTAGTTTTGGCGCGGCTGGTTAAGGTCCGCGGGAATCGCGGCGAGTTGGCGGCCGAGCCGATGAGTCATCGAGTAGAGCGCCTGGAAGAACTGGAGGAAGTGGTCCTCCGCACTCCGGAGGGCACGCTGCTCGAGCCGGGGAGTTTTCAGGTTGAGGAAGTTTGGCGCCACGCTGGCCGCGTGATCTTCAAGTTTCAGGGGATCGATTCGATCTCCGAAGCGGAACGGTTGCGGGGCGCGCATGTCTGTGTGCCCGGCAGTAGCCTGGAGCCGTTGCCCGCGGGTGAGTATTACCACTCGGATCTGGTTGGTTGCCGGGTGGTGTTGCGCGCCGGCGGTGAACAGATCGGCGTGGTAAGCGGTCTGATTGAACAGGGAGAGACAGCCGTGCTGGAGATAGACACCGGAGGCAGCCGTGGCCCGGTGTTAATCCCTCTGGCGCGAGCGATTTGCGTGGAGATCGACGTGGATGCCCGGCGCATCGTCGTCGATCCGCCCGAAGGCTTGCTGGATCTGAATCGTTGATGGTGTTTCACATACTGACGCTTTTCCCGGAGTTCTTCGCGGGCCCGTTCGGCCACGGAGTCGTGGGGCGGGCGATCGAAGCCGGCCAGGCGCAGGTGCACATCCACAACCTGCGGGATTGGACGTTTGACCGCCACAAGACGGTCGACGATCGCCCCTTTGGGGGTGGCGAGGGCATGGTGATTAAGCCCGAGCCGGTGTTTCTGGCGGTGGAGTCGATCTGGCCCGAGAGGACCGCGGACCGGCGAGTGATTTTGTTGTCTGCCCAGGGACGCCTGTTCCGGCAGGCTGAGGCGCGGCGCCTGAGCAAGGCGCCCGAATTGCTGCTGATTTGCGGGCGCTATGAGGGCGTTGACGAGCGGGTGGCTGAGCGGCTGGCCGACGAGGAACTGTCCATCGGCGACTATGTGCTGAGCGGCGGTGAGTGGGCGGCGGCCGTGGTGATCGATGCGGTGGTTCGTTTACTGCCCGGCGTGCTGGGCAACGAGCGTTCGGCGCTGGAGGAATCCTTCAGCTCCGCCGAAGGAGAGCAAGGCGAATCCGGCACAACGCTGGACTGCCCGCACTATACGCGCCCGGCGGAGTTTCGGGGCTGGAAAGTGCCGGAGTTGCTGCTGAGCGGCAACCACGAGCAGATCCGCCGGTGGCGCCGCGAGGCAGCCCTGGCGAAGACGGCCAGAATGAGGCCGGATTTGCTGGAAAAGAGTTTGATGAACTGAGGAAGTACTGCGATGAACAACGCGTTGTTAACGAAGATCGTAGAGAAGAACAAGCGGCAGGATATCCCGGAGTTTCGCCCCGGTGACACCGTGCGCGTGCAAGTGAGGATCCGGGAAGGCGAGAAGGAACGTCTCCAGGCGTTTGAGGGCACGGTGATTGCCCGCAACAACACCGGCCTGGGTGAGTCCATTACCGTTCGTAAGATCAGTTTCGGCCATGGTGTGGAGCGCATTTTTCCGGTCAACGCCCCGGTGATTGATCGCATCGAGCTGGTTCGCACCGGCCGCGTCCGGCGCGCCAAGCTCTATTTCCTGAGAGGCTTGCGCGGCAAAGCCGCTCGCCTGCGCGAACGCGACTAGTCCCACCCCGGGGTGATGCGACTGCATGCGTTGCCGAGGTGACCTGGAACGCGAAGCTCACCGGCTCGGTTACGTTCGAGTGGCCGGCATCGATGAGGCCGGACGCGGCTGCCTGTTCGGGCCGGTTTTCGCCGCGGCCGTGATTCTGTCTGAGGACAAACCGGTGCGCGGCCTGCGCGACAGCAAGCAACTGACGGCCAATCAGCGCGAGAACCTGGCGGCCGGCATTTGCGCCTCCGCCCTGGCTTGGGCCGTGGGGCGCGCCGAAGCAGCCGAGATAGATGAACTGAACATCCTGCAAGCGTCACGTCTGGCGATGCGCCGCGCTGTGGAGCAACTGAGTCCGCCTCCGGACTACCTGTTGGTGGATGCCGTTCAAGTGGACAGCCCGCTCCCGCAGCGGTCCATCATTGGCGGAGATGCGCGGTGTTTCTCCATCGCCGCCGCGTCCATCCTGGCCAAGGTGAGCCGCGACCATTGCATGCAGGCTTTTGATAATGTCTACCCGCAGTACGGCCTGAAGCGCCACAAAGGCTATCCCACCCCCGAACATCAGCGCGCCCTGGCCATCTACGGCCCCTGTCCCCAGCATCGGCTCTCGTTCCGGCCGGTGCGTGAGGCGGCGCTGCAGCGGAACCTGTTTGCGGCGGGGGCCGGGGAATGACCGAACCCGTTCGTGGCGCCCACGGGCCCATCGCCGAATCCGGCTATGACAGCGCTGAGGGGGAAGACGCCGTGCGCAGCCGGCTCTGGAGCCTGCTGCTGGCGGTCTTCTGCTTCTGCCTGGGACTGTTTCTGGTGCTGTGGCCGTGGACTCCGCTGTGGCCGGTGAACTACTTCGTTTCTTTGCTGCCCGGCAGCGAGCGCTGGTGGCTGGACCCGCACGTCCGCGGAGCCGTCAGCGGCGTGGGCGTGGTGAACCTGTACCTTTCGCTGCTGGAAGCCTTTCCGGACAGGCGCTGAAACGACTCCCGGCGCACAGCGTCAGGTAGAATGAGATTGGACCAGAATCGAAGAGGCCACCTTTGAAGCAAGACAAACAGCCTGCCGCACCCGCGAAGACCAACGGCACGCCCAAGGACGAAAAACACCCGCAGCGGGGCACCATTGCCGAATGGACCGTTACCATCCTGCTGCTCCTGTTCGGCACGACGACGCTCGTCCAGGCTTTCGTGATCCCCACCGGATCGATGGAAGACACGCTGCTGATTGGCGACCATCTCCTCGTGGACAAGCTCACCTATGCGCCCGCCGGGCCCGTAAGCAAGTACCTGCTGCCGTACAGTCAGGTGAAACGGGGCGATATCGTCGTCTTCCGTTATCCGGTGGACATCAACCATACCTACGTCAAGCGCGTCATCGGCCTTCCCGGAGACCGCGTGCGTCTCGAGGCCAAGCAGGTGCTGGTGAACGGCAAGCCCATTGACGAGCCCTACAAGTACCACAAGACGGAGTACCTGGATTCGTACCGCGACTTCTTCCCCAACGAGCCGAATGTGCGGCTGTTCGAATCGGCACAGGACATGCTGGAGAATCACGTGGTTGAGGGTGACGTGGTGGTTCCGCCGAATTCCTACTTTGTCCTCGGGGACAACCGCGATTCCTCCTGGGACAGCCGCTACTGGGGCTTTGTGCCGCGCCCGAATATCATCGGCAAGCCCCTCATCATTTACTGGTCCTACGATGCGCCCACGGAGCGTCTGGCCAGCCCCAGCATCAGTTTTGACCATCTCATCGACCTGGCCCAGAACTTCTTCGTGAAGACCCGCTGGCGGCGCAGCTTCCGCCTGGTGCGGGCCCATTCGGCTCCCTGAGACGGACTGCCCATGGCCCGGCGAAACCAGCACGCGCTCATCCTGGCAGGAGGGCGGGGAACCCGTTTCTGGCCGCGCAGCCGCCAGCACAAACCCAAGCAACTGCTGCCCTTCCTGGAACAGGATTCTCTGCTCCAGGCCACCGTACAGCGCCTGAAGCCGCTGTTTCCTCCGGAGCGCATCTGGGTGCTGACAAGTGAACTCCTGCGCAAGCCTGTTCTTCAACAGTTGCCCCAGCTTTCTCCGGAGAGAGTCATCGCCGAGCCGGCGCAGCGCAACACCGCGCCTTGCCTCGCGCTCGCGGCGCGTCTGCTGCACGATGAGGACCCTGACGCCGTCATGTCCGTCTTCCCGGCGGACCACTACATCGCGCAGCCGGGCGTCTTTCTGGAGCACTTGCGCCCCGCGCTCGATGCTGCTGAACAGGGCCGGCTGGCCGTCATCGGCGTTCGCCCGAGGTGGGCGGAGACGGGCTACGGCTATGTGGAGTTTCCCAAAGAGGTTACGCCCGGAGCGGAGCGTTTCTGGCCGGTGCGCCGGTTCCGCGAAAAGCCGAACCGGCGCGTTGCGCGGCGCTATCTGGCCTCGGGCAACTTCTTCTGGAACGCGGGGATGTTCTTCTGGCGCACGGACGTGTTCCTCGACGCCGTGCGGCGCCTGCAGCCGAAAATGATGACGCTGTTGGCGGGCCTTCCGCCTCTTGGCAACCGGCGGTTCCGGCGCGCACTCGAGCAGACCTACGCGCACTGTGACAACATCTCAGTGGACTACGCCATCCTGGAGGAAGCCGACAACGTCGTGGGCGTAGCCGCCCGCGATTTCGGCTGGAGCGACCTTGGCAGCTGGAACGCCGTCTACGAGTTATTGCCGCAGGGAGACCAAGGGAACGTGACCCGTTCGGACGCGCTCATGATCGCCAGCCAGGGCAACTTCGTGGAAGCGCCCGGCAAGCTGGTGGCCCTGCTTGGAGTTGAGAATCTGATTGTGGTCGACACCCCGGACGCGCTGCTTGTGGCGGACCGGGCGCGGGCTCAGCAGGTCGGCGAATTGGTCCGTATCCTGGAATCGCAGAGCCGCGAGAAGCTAATCTGACGCCCTCTCCTCGGGGGGGATCAACTCATCCGCCGCGCCGCTTTCCACGAAGTACTCACGGCCCTTTTTCAACACCTTCTCCAGCAGCTTCAGCGCTTTGTCCGCCTCCACTTCCGTCATCGTGAAGGGCGGCAAGAATCGCAGGACGTTCTCGTTGGTGCAATTGATCAGCAGGCCATTCTCCAGCGCGTCCAGCACCAGTTGCTTGCCGGGTATTTTCAGCTCCACGCCGATCATCAGGCCGATTTGCCGGACCTCCTTTATGTAGCAGTAATGACGGGCGAACTCCTCCAGCCGCATCCGGAAATAACCGCCGAGCTGGTAGATATGCGGCAGGAGTTCCTCGAGCATCTCCAGGAATTCCAGGGCGATGCGGCAGGCGAGCGCGCCGCCGCCGAACGTCGACCCATGCATGCCGGGCGCGATGGTGGCGGCGGCTTTCTCGTTGGCGACAATGACACCCAGCGGCAGGCCGGAAGCCAACGGCTTGGCGGCTACCAGGATGTCAGGCAGCACGGGCGGGTCCAGCAACTGGTAGGAGAAATACTGGCCGGTCCGGCCCACGCCGCACTGGATTTCGTCGAACACCAGCAAGGCGTTGTGCTTATCCGCCAAGTCCCGCGCGCGGGCAATGAACTCGCCCGAAACGGGACGCACGCCTCCCTCGCCTTGGATGCCCTCCACCACGATGCCGGCGGTTTGTGGCCCGACGGCTTTTTCAAGAGCCGCCAAGTCGTCGGGTGGCACGAAGCGGACGCCGCTCAGCAGCGGCTCAAAATCCGTCCGGTACTTCGCTTGCCCGGTCAAGGAAAGCGCGCCCATCGTGCGCCCGTGAAAGGAGTTGTCGAGCGACACTATCTCGATCTTCTCGGACCCCAGCCGGCGTCCATGGGAGCGAACCATCTTGATGGCCCCCTCCATCGCTTCGGCGCCCGAGTTGCAGCAGAAGGTGCGCTGTAAGCCACTGATTTCGGCCAGTTTCTTGGCCAGCGGGGCCTGATATTCGTGGTAATACAGGTTCGAGCAGTGCATCAACAACCCGGCCTGCTCCTTCAGCAACTTGAGGATCCGCGGGTGGCCGTGACCCAGCGCGTTCACGCCGATGCCTGTGATCATGTCAATGTAGCGCTTGCCATTCACGTCCTGCAGGTAGATTCCTCTGCCGCGGTGCATGACTACCGGGTAGCGGCTGTAGTTCTGCAGCACGAACTGCTGCTCGGTTTCCATAATGGAGGCCGCCACCCGGTTCTTTTCGCCGTGTTCCTGAGCCTGCCTCATGCCAACATGATACTGCACCCCTCAGGCGGTCGTGGCAGAAACCGTACAACCGCGCTATTGAGGGCGCAAGCTGTTGATTCCTCTAGGATGTGAGCACCACTTGGCGCCAACCCACGTTTAGTGGCGGGCCGGTCCGGCGGTGTGCTGCAAAGGCTACATCAGACGACAATGTCCACGCCGATAGGGTCGTGGTCAGACAGGCTTTGGGCGGCGTTGGTGTTTACGTCTTGCAGCACCACCGGGTCCGCCGCTTCCACACCGCGCGTGGCGAACCAATCCAGCTTCAGCGGGCAGCGTCCGCCGTGGTTGCGCAGCGCAAACCGGATGAAAGCGAAGCACCAATTGGGCACCCATTCGGCGAGTCCGTGGTAGGTCTTCGGGTTGCCCACGTCGTATTGCACGGTTCCCACCCCCAACTGGTTGGCGTCGCGGTAGTTATAACCGCGCTCCTCCAGCAGGCGGAAGATCCCGCGGTCGAAATACCGTTCCGGGTGCAGGTAGTGGTTGCGGATCACATAATCCGGGCCCATGGCCAGCCTGCGCCAGTACCCCATGATCGAGTAGAACGCCCGCGAAGAATTGAACGTGTTGGTGTTCCAATCGCCGCCCAAGACCACCGCGCCCTCGTCCGGGAGCGCGTCGACGACGTGCCGCATCTGATCGCGGCGGTGGCGCTGCGAGGAATTGGCGTCCAGATGCATGGAAACCGCGGTGACGGTCCGGTTAGGGAACTCGATGTCCGCCACCACCGCCACCTGACGCCCCAGCCGTTTCTCGCGCCCAGCCATCTTGTCGGCTCCGTTCCGCAGCGGGACGGCTCGCGGATTGCGGATGGGATACCGGCTCAGGATGGCGTTGCCATGGAGCCCGAGGTCGTTTTCGCCCTCCGCGGCATGCTCCACGCCGGCGCCCTTCGTGAGATTCAGGTAGCAGGGTGCGAACACATACTCGCAGTTCAGTCCCCGTGCCAGTTCCCCCGCCACGTCGCGGTTGCCGGACCGGGCCATTCCCAGATCAGTCTCCGTGAGAAGCAGCACGTCGCAATCCTTGAGGTAGGGGTGAGTTCGCAATACTTCCAGTTGCCCGTCCAGTTGGGCGCCCCGCTCCAGGTTCCAGGCGAGAAAACGGTAACGGTCACGGGCGCAGGATGGCGTAACGCGATGGTTGCCGGTTTCGAGCGTGGCCAGCAGTTGGCGTAAAACGGGTTCTACGCGCGGGAAGAGAGGGTGGCGTTCGAGTTCCTTCCAGGATCCGCACCGGCTGAGTTCGGCCAGATAGGGGCTCAACCGGACTTGGACCAGTTGCCGGACCTCTTGTGGGCCAATGGGAAGGCTGTCTTCAGGGAACTGCCAATGCATGCGCGGTCTGAAAGACCATCATAGCTACAGTGCAAGACCCGCACCATCTCGAACTACTGGCTGACGGACATCCTGCCGGAAAACTACATCGAGATGCACCCCACGGACGCGCAGCGCCTTGGCCTGCGCGACAACCAGAACGCCTGGGTGGTTTCCGCCACCAACCTGGAGGGCGTGTGGGATCTCCACAACGGCCGCAAGGTGCCTATGGTCGGCAAGGTGATGACGACGGAGCGAGTCATCAGGGTTGGCTCCCCGGCCTTTTCATTTTTCGCCCGCGCGTCAGGCCACCCGGCGCGACCCACACGCCGTTGGTTTGCCCGGTAGCATAAACTTCAGTTTGTGCGCACCGGACTTACTGCTGAGCAAGCTGAAGCTCGCTCTACGTGGACGCGCAAGTGGTTGGTTTGCCATGGTTTGCCCTGCAGCATAAACTTCAGCTTGTGCGCACCGGACTTACCGGGAGGCTCTTTCAACAGACCGCCCGGCTCCCGCGAGCCTTGCCTTGGCTACAAGGGATGGGCTTACAATGTCCCTCTGGACCGGGAGGGACGAAAACATGCAACGCCGTGATTTTCTGGGTCAGGCCGCCGCGCTGGGGCTGGCGCTACCGCGCATGGTGGTGATCGAGGACCTGGATGACCCGCCCGCCGTCGGCAGCTTCTGGGGCGAGGTGAACGGCAACATACACCGTGCCTTGGGCTGCGTGGGCGCCGTGACCAATGGCGGCGTTCGCGATCTCAACGAAGTGCGCGCGCTTGGGTTCCATTTCTAAGCGCGCCATGTGGTGGTCAGCCACGCGTACGTGCACATGGTGGAATTCGGCAAACCGGTCAGCGTCGGCGTGGTCACCATCCGCCCCGGGGACCTGATCCATGCGGATCAAGACGGCGTACACACGGTCCCGGTGTCTGTTGCCGCGCGCATCCCGGAAGCGGCCGGGAAGCTTGTGGAGCGCGAGCGCCGCACCATCGACTACTGCCAATCGCCGGGGTTTACGCTCGAAGGCTTGAAGAAGCTGACCGGCGCTTAGAGCTGCCGCGGACTGCTGTTTTTTCACTGCCTTGCGCGGCTTGCCCTCAGCTTGACAGGCCTTATTTCAAGCCGCTAGAGTAGTGTTTGACCCCCCTGGAGCGCCCGTAGCTCAGCTGGATAGAGCGTCTGGCTACGAACCAGAAGGTCGCGTGTTCGAATCGCGCCGGGCGCACCACTCAAATCCATCATTTAGACGTTAGAGCCGCACTGTCCGTCTGAGAGCCGCATCCTTTTCCCGCTGCCCGGCATGGGGAGAGCCGGGTGTGCCCTGCCGCGCTGTGCGCGCCGCGATGGCGGCGGCCTGAGCCATAATGGAGATGCATGACGGTGGCGCAGATCGAGATTCCGGAAGCCCAGATCGGCGAACTCTGCCGGCGCAACGGCATCCGGAAGCTTGCTCTGTTTGGCTCCGTACTCAGCGGCCGCTTCTCGGACTCGAGCGACATCGACGTCCTGGTGGAGTTCCGGCCGGAGCAACGGGTAGGCTTCTTCCGGCTCGCGGACATCGAAGAGGAGTTGAGCCGGCTTCTCGGCGGCCGGAAAGTCGACCTGCGTACCCCGATGGATTTGAGCCGGCACTTCCGCGACGAAGTGGTTCGCGACGCGCTGGTCGTCTATGCCGAGTCCTGACGTCATCCGGCTGCGCCACATGAGGGAGGCCACAGCATCCGCCCTGGAGATGGCCGCCGGGCGCGCACGTTCCGAACTCGACCAGAACATGATGCTGAGCATGGCCCTCACCCGGTGTCTGGAGATTCTGGGTGAGGCGGCCTCAAAGGTAACGCCGGCGACTCGGGTGGTACTTCCCTCTATCCCTTTCGGGAAGATCGTCTCGATGCGGAACCGGCTGATCCACGCCTACTTCGATGTGGACCTCAACATCGTCTGGACGACCGTGGCCGATGATCTGCCCAATTTGCTCCCAGCACTCGACTCAGCACTTGCCGAGATGGAGAAGTGAGCCTGCGCTAATCAGACTGCGGTAAAGCTCTGCCTGGTCTCTGCCGATGACGTCCCAATCGAAGCGTGCCTCGGCAGCCGCTCGCGCTCCCCGTTCGAGCCTCGCCCGCAAGCCTTCATCCCGCATCACATTCTGCAACGCCTCGGCCATCTTCCCGGCTGTTCCGGCGATGACCACCTCTTTGCCGTCTTCCAAATCCAAGCCGTTGACGCCGGAGGGCGTGCTCACGATGGCCTTGCCCATGGCCATCGCCTCCATGATCTTGATGTTGGTGCCCGCCGACGCCAAAAGCGGCGCCACCACGACGGCGGCGCGTTCATACGCCGGCCGCACGTCGGCCACGAAGTCTTCCACTTCCACGCCCGGCAGTTCGAGGT